>DATJJP010000047.1:0-226435 GCA_035492075.1 Cyclobacteriaceae bacterium
GTTAATTCACGATTTTCTATTTCCGCAAACAGCATACGAGCTGATTGGCCAGGCCGTCGTTGGTGTTGTGGACAGCATGCGGGCAGAGCACCAACGACCAAGCGGAGTCACGTTGGTGACCCACTTCTCATCCTAACGCGCAACACCAACGAGGGCGGGTAGCACCAACGACCAAGCGGAGCGCAACACCAACGAGGGCGGGGGAAGGTTCACACGTTTTTCAAAACTCATCTTACGATAGCGCCATGACGTGACAATGGATGAAATAATTTTATACGTGGCGCTGTTCCTCTCTCATTGCTAATCCACGGCCTGAAGGCCGCGGCTACTTAGAATGCTCTTTCGGCCAGGGATGGGAGCGGCACCCACCCACGATAGGTGCGGGATAAACTCCGCCTCGGGGCGCGAGGAATATAGCGTACCTGCCTCCCGGCAGGCAACCAGGCCCCGATAGCAAGTGCGCTGGCATGCGCATCGGGGGACGCCAATTAAACATCAAGGTGCGCATCAAACAACAAACAAAGTCCAAGTGCCAAATTCCAAAAGCTGGAAACCAGTGATTACGAAATGGTGTGAAAGCCACCGAAGGCTTTCACTAATGAGTTAGTGAAGCACTTTTTCATACGCCCTGCACCAGGCGTTTTGGAAGAAAATTTGACCGCAATAGGTGTAATGCAATTTGTCCAGCAGCTTCATCATCCGAAAGTTGTCGTGGATGGTGTCCACTTTGATGCTGTACACTTTTTTCTCGAGGCATAAATTTTCAAGCATCTCAAAAAGAGTAGCGGCTACTCCCCTGCCCTTGGCTGCATCGGAAGTGGCCACCCGGTGCACGACCACGTAGTCGCCATCGCTGAGCCATTTGCCGTCGATATGATCGTAGGCAGGCTCTCGCTCGAAGATGATGGCCGCGTACGCAATGATCACATCTTTGTCCGCCAGCACGTAGGCATGCCCTTTGGCGATGTCGTCTTGAACTACTTGCTCGTTGGGATATCCATTTTGCCATTGCCCACTACCATCTTTTCTTCTTTGTTCGATGGCTTGCTGCAAGATGACCCAGATGTCGTTCGCTTCAGAGGGCCGGGCTTTACGTAAAATCATTTTCCAGGTGTTGTTTCGTGAACGAGAATGCTGGCCTTCTGTCTTTCAACCGGTAGTCCGCGATTCTCAGGTAGTCACACTTAAATTATGAATTTTTACTTTGCCGAGATAATTCCTCCCGTTTGGAAAAACCTTTGCTCTTTCTATGAGGCTTTGCCTGTGATGGGTGTTTTTCCCTTTTGCCTTGCCTGTGGTTGGTGTTGTCACTTTGCCTGTGGTTGGTATTGTCACCAACCACAGGCACATTTGCTCACTGTCTTAATTTGACCAAGTCCTCGTCTAAGGCTTGTTTAAACGCTGAGAGGTAGTCGGGATAGCCTGCGTCGCCGATGTAAAAGAATTTTGTAGCCCCCGCTTCGAGCGAAACCTTGATGAAGTCGTAGCCCGAGTCAATGTTAATCCGTCCGATGAGCGTTCCCGTTTCTGAAAAGACTTTCTCCGGCAGTAAGGAACGGAGGCTTGATGCGATCTGGTATTTATCGGACGAAAGGACTTGCATCGGGTATAGCTCGAGAGAATCGGGATTGAGATGGTGGAGAATGTAGGCTCCATAGAGTTTGCCTCCCGCGAGTTTGAAGACGTTGTAAGGTGCGAGTGCTGGTTGGTCGGGCCCGTCAGTTCTTCCAAAAATAAATTCGCCCCTCTCGAACGGCAGGGGTTCCTGAGCAGGCGTAATGTCATTATAAGCACAGCCTGCAAGCGACAGGAACAACGTCAGCACTGCAAATAAATTCTTTATCATATACTTAGGCTTAAAGTGATTGCCTGTTCCTTTGACACCAGGACCAGACGAAAAGTTGGAAATACACAATCTCGGCCAGGGATAGAAGTGGAAACCTAGACATCATACGTACCCACGTCTCATTTCCAACCATCTACGACGGCGGAGGATCAAACAACAAGAATATGTTAGCCACGTATCTATGAATCCCTGAGGATGGAGGCCAGAGGAAGTAGCCTCTCTTTTTGATTATCTTTGTATAATATATCGCGCTTCAATGACATTGAATACCATATTAAAAGAACTTAAAGATTTCCCCGCTGATCGCTTGGATGAGTTGCATCAATTCATTCAATCACTGATACCTACTTCTAAGCAAAGGGAAGGAGATCGCAAGAAAATACTTTCGTATGGTGGCTCGTTTGGTGGCATGAGCAAGAAGGACTACACGGCCTTTGTTCGTCATACTAAAAAATCGAGGGCAAAGCTTTTTGATCGTGCCACCAAATTATGAAGCCATGCATGCTCGACACGGATATCCTTTCCGAATTCATGAGAGGAAATCCGAAGGTCATTGCCCACGTAGACGCTTATCTTGAAGAACACGGCTTCATCAATCTAAGTATCATCACCTACTATGAAATTCTCAATGGCCTGTTGTACAAGGATGCAAAACGGCAACTAAAGAAATTCGAAGAATTTGTTTCTCTAAATAAGGTTATCCCTCTGACTCAACGCATGGCCAAAGTTGCAGCCGCCATTCAGGCCGACTTAAGAAAGAAAGGAACTACGATTGGCCACACGGATACACTGATTGCGGGGATTGCAATCACCAACGGTCTGGAGCTGGTCACAAACAATACCGAGCACTTCAAAAGAATCAAAAGGCTAAGTATCGCCAATTGGTCGAAATAGTTTTTCATAGGCTGCTTGTTCGGCCAGGGATGGGAGCGGCACCCACAGCGGTGTGGACATGTGCGCGGCGCGAGGAGTATAGCGGACAGCCCGGCCCCGCCGCCTCGGCGGGGAGGACGCCAAATCTGAATTCGAGATTCAAGGTTCAAAATTCAAAATCGAGACCTGCAAAACTAGAAGCCTCGGAGCTCGCAGCTAGAGGCTAGTTTTTTTTACCTTTACGATCCTTTATCATAGAACATGACGACCGAAGAGAAAAGTTTGAACTTCATTGAAGAGATCATTGAGAATGACCTGAAGGCGGGCAAGCACACTACGATTGCCACGCGCTTTCCACCGGAACCCAACGGCTACCTGCACATTGGCCACGCCAAGAGCATCTGCCTCAACTTTGGCCTCGCCCAAAAATATGGAGGCAAAACCAACCTGCGCTTCGACGACACCAACCCGGTCACCGAAGACACAGAATATGTAGAGAACATCAAGGCAGATGTGAAATGGCTCGGCTTCGAGTGGGCCGAAGAACTGTATGCCTCGGATTATTTCCCCGAGCTGTATGCCTTTGCCGTGAAGCTGATCAACAAAGGCCTGGCCTACGTGGATGATAGCACGAGCGAGGAGATTGCCGCGCAAAAAGGAACGCCCACCACACCCGGCACCAACAATCAATACCGCCATCGCAGCATCGAGGAGAACCTGAAACTCTTCACCGAGATGAAGGACGGCAAACACGCGGACGGAGCGAAAGTGTTGCGCGCCAAAATAGACATGGGCCACGTGAACATGCTTATGCGCGACCCGGTGATCTACCGCATCAAACATGCGCACCACCACCGCACAGGAGATACGTGGTGTGTGTACCCCATGTATGACTTCGCCCACGGCCAGAGCGACGCCATCGAGAAGATCACGCACAGTGTGTGCACGCTGGAGTTTGTGCCGCACCGCGAGCTGTACGATTGGTTCATCGAGAAGCTGGAGATCTACCCATCGAAACAATATGAGTTCGCGCGACTGAACATGACCTACACCATGATGAGCAAGCGCAAGCTGATGCAACTGGTGAACGAAAAACTGGTGAGCGGCTGGGACGACCCGCGCATGCCCACGCTTAGTGGCGCACGCCGACGTGGCTACACGCCCGAAGCCTTCCGCGAATTCTGCGACAAGATCGGCGTAGCCAAGCGCGACAACCTGATCGACTTGAGCTTGCTTGAATTTTGTGTGCGTGAGCATCTAAATAAGATTGCCGACAGGCGCATGGTGGTGTTCGCTCCTGTGAAAGTGGTGATCACGAATTACCCTGAAGGCAAAACCGAAATGCTGCCCACGGAAAACAACACGGAGCGCGAAGGAGCGGGTGTGCGTGAGATGCCTTTTGGAAGAGAATTATTTATAGAGAAGGATGACTTTATGGAAAATCCTCCGAAGAAATATTTCAGGCTGTCTCCGGGCGGGATGGTACGGTTGAAGAGTGCATTCATCATCAAATGTGAAGAGGTGATCAAAGATGCGAATGGAAATGTGACGGAGCTTCGTTGCACGTACATCCCTGAAAGCAGAAGTGGACACGATACTTCGGGTGTGCATGTGAAGGGTGTGATCCATTGGGTGAGTGCAAAGGAAGCAGTGAAAATAGAAGTGCGTCAATACGAACGTCTCTTCAACACGGAAGACATGAACGCGATCGAAGATGATTTCAAAAATCACCTGAACCCACACTCGCTGGAAATACTGAACAACGTCTACGCAGAACCTTCTTTGAAGAACGCCAAGACAGGCGAACACTTCCAGTTCTTGAGGATGGGCTACTTTTGTTTGGACCCTGATTCGTCAGGGGAAAAATTGGTGTTCAATCGGACGGTGACTTTGCGGGATAGCAAGTAAATAATAGATGTTGGTTGTTCGTTGGTGGTTATTCGGAAAAGTCTAGTTTCCCTAACAACGAATCAACGAAGCACGAACAACCAATATCAACCGCATCCTTTTCGTTAATTTGCGTGATGCCCAATCTCTACGTTATTGCCGGTTGCAATGGTGCGGGTAAGACTACCACGTCTTATACCGTTCTACCTGAGATGCTGAACTGCAGGGAGTTTGTGAATGCGGACGAAATCGCACGAGGGCTATCACCATTTCAACCCGAGACAGTTTCATTTCAAGCGGGGAGAATTATGCTTGATCGCATCAAAGAATTGATTGCACATCAAAAGGACTTTGGATTCGAAACAACTCTTGCCACCAAAAGCTATGTTCCTCTCTTGACGAATGCAAAAAGAAAGGGTTATTCCATCTTACTCATTTATTTCTGGCTGGAGTCGATTGACCTAGCGAAAAGCAGAGTTCTCGATCGAGTAAAAAAGGGCGGGCACAATATCAAGCCTGAGGTTATCGAAAGAAGATACAAACGAGGCTTAGCAAATTTCTTCAGTCTTTATAAGGATCAAGTTGATACCTGGGTAGTTTACGATAACTCAAAGAGCATTCCGTCCTTAATTGCTAAAGGCGGGAAAGGGCAAGAATTTCTTAT
Organism: Cyclobacteriaceae bacterium; assembly: GCA_035492075.1. Taxonomy (GTDB): domain Bacteria; phylum Bacteroidota; class Bacteroidia; order Cytophagales; family Cyclobacteriaceae; genus ELB16-189. Next base: position 5,271 of record DATJJP010000047.1, read on the forward strand.
TCATAATAGCGATATTTGGAAATCACTTGAAAGCAAATGAGTCAAGCAGAGGCTGATAAATTAATTGATAAAGTCACCGAAGGTGTAAAACTTTCCATTCAGCGCCTTATCGAAAAGACGAAAAAAGAGGACGGCGAATTAGTCATTTCCAGAAACGGAAAAGTAGTTCATATAAAAGCACGCGACCTCGACAAGTCAGAGAAATAGCTTTTGACTGTTAGCTAAAAAACCAACGGCCAAAAGCTAACCGCTCATCTCACTTCCAAGCAGCAAGTATCACCCCCATAATCGTCAGTGCCACCACGCTGAATCCTGCATTGATCAGAAACAGGATAAACGATTTCCTTTCGAAGAGGTAATGCATACCTACAAAGGTGGCCACCCAGCCTGCACCTGCAAGGAATCCCCACAGCGCTCCCATGGTCGGATCACTTTCAGGGCCCATGAACATCGCGAGGTTTATTGCTGAGATAATCGCGAGCAAAATCGAGATGCCGAATATCTTGATCATGTTAGCGCCTTTGAGGCTTTCTTCGGTGAAGCCATTTTCTCTCATCCAAGCTTTGCCGAACACCGCAGGTGAGTACCAGAGTCCGCCCAACAAAAAGGTGGAGATCGCAGACACGAGAATGGCGAGGTAGTTGAGTTTTACGTCCATAGTTGTTTGTTGTTAATGATTAGTTGTTAGAAAGAGTTGCGGGAAGAAGGTTTTTGGGGAGTTTGTTGGGGAAGTCATTCCAGTCGACCGGCCCGACCTCCAGGGAATATTTCAAGTTGGGCAACACGAACGTGCTCCATGCTTTCGTAAAATAACCGTACACCGTGTCCCAGTCGGCAGTGGAGCCCCAGCCCATTTGGTTCAAAGAGACTTTTGTTTTCTTCTCACCTAATTTCTCCAGGCGCACAACGACTACTGTTCGTTGCTTTCTGATTTCGGGAAATTGTGGCGGCGCATCCCACGTGAAGCTGAGCATCTGTTTGTCTTGCACGGCGAGCACGCGATTGTTTTCAGCTCCACGCTGGCCTTCGGGTGCAGAAGGCATGAACAGAATCTCCATGAAGCCGAGTGTCTTCAATTCCATTTTGGAGGATGGAGCAAAAAATTTCCTTCTTCCACTTTCGGTAGTCCAACGCGACCACACACTGTCGACGGATGCGTTCACCTCAATCGACGTGCTGAGGATTTTTTCTTTAGCAGTCTGAGCGACGGCGATTTGCGTCAGGAGCCAAAAGGTGATCAATAATTTAAAAGACGTGTTCATAAGTGTTAATGTGATTTTCTTTTGCCAGTGGTAAGATAATAGTTGATGTCTTCTTCCCAGTCTTTGAGGTTGTGGGCGTACATCTTTTCAAGAGCCAATTTGTTTAGTTGATTTCCTTGTTCGGTCAGGCTTGTGAAAGTATACGTGACGATTACTTTCGTGCTCTTAGGTTTTGGTTCGCACTTGACGCTGATGAACCAAACACGGTTAGAAGTGGACACCGTGTACTCTACGAAATATTCCTTTGGCTTGAATTGAGTCAACACCCACAAGTATTCCCTTTCGCCATGATGTCCACCCGAGGTCTTGAACACCATGTGCTCTTCGACTTCGGAGTTGGTTGAATAAACAATCTGCGGCTCCCATCCTTCTGTCCATTCTTTTTCTCTGATGGGGCCAAATAATGGAAAGACTTTCTCAATGGATGCATTTGCCACAAACGACGCGGACTTTTGAACGCGTTCGGCTTTGAAGTTTTGGGCAATAGAAGCGGAGGTTGTCATTAGTATTGCTACGATTAATTTAGTTTTCATATGGTTAATTTCAGTTGTCGCTATCAATTAAAAGTGTAGATCCATTACCTGTGTTGACGCGGCATAACGAGTGCATTATCCCGCAGATCGTAAGGCCACTCCAAACGAGCGGCAGGCATCTCGCGCTGTCGTAGACAATTACTGCTCGCGCTCACTAAGGCAGATAACGCTACGCGTTATCTGCGGAATCCTGTTCTTCTCGCGTAGCGAGAAGAACTCCTGTTTGCGCGACTACACGACTTCCAGGAGCAATACGCTTCTCGTCGGGCAACTGTGCCGAGCTCCGGCCAAGCATCTGCACGATGAACTAATGCCGGTCCATTTCTATGTCATGAGCCTGTTCATACGCGCGACAAACATCCCGCACTACCGTGGACAACAACTGCTCGCGCTCACTAAGGCAGATAACGCTACGCGTTATCTGCGGAATCCCTGTTCTTCTCGCGTAGCGAGAAGAACTCCTGTTTGCGCGACTACGAGCTTTCCAAAAGAAACACGCGTTCCGACGCGCAACTGTGCTGCGCCTTGGCAGAGCATGAGCCGCGCCATTCTCGCGACATGCAATATTTTCCTATTACACGTTGAAATTGCGAACTTTATAAATGCGAATTTTGAACCTGTAACCGAATCGGAAAAAAACATAACTGAAGTGGAACCAAGTAAGAACGAAGCGAGCGAAGTCCAACTGAATGACAATACCATTCGATTGATTGGCATCCCGTTCTTCGGCATCGCCATTCCAAATCTCACAGGGCTTTTTGGTCCGCTCACATTTCGTGACACCACGTATTGGCTCGGGTACCTCTACTTTATTTTGCTTGCCTTCCTGATTTGGCAAGGCAATCGCTACTTGCTTTTCCGCACCCGCAAAAGGTTCACTTGGTTCGACAAGCCCATCGAGAAATTGGTGTTGCTCTTCATGAACAATATCTTTTACACGACACCCCTCACCATTGCCTGGATCTGCATGTGGTACAACATGGCTGCTTTTAGTGCCATCAAATGGGATGTGATTATTGTTGTGGCGCTGGTCAATGTCATCTGCGTTTTGTTTGTGACACATGTTTATGAAACCGTCTTCATGGTGAAGGAACAGCAAAACGAACAAGTGAAGAACTCCGAACTGCAGCGCGCCAAGGCTGAGGCAGAATTGGCAGCACTGAAGAACCAGATTGATCCTCACTTCATGTTCAATTCTTTGAATACCCTTACTCATTTGATCAAAACCGATCCAAAGGTTGCCTTTGAATTCACCGAAAATCTGGCGGAAGTCTATCGGTACATTTTAAGCCAGAAAGACCAGACGCTCGTATTGCTGGACGATGAATTGGAATTCACCCATAAATACACCGACCTGCTTCATTTGCGATTCGGAAACTCGCTCATCATCAAAAAGAGATTCAACGGAACAATGGGGAAAGATTTTCTCATCCCTCCCACTTCTGTATTTGTAGCGTTTGAAAATGCGGTGAAACACAACGAGATCAGCGAAAAAAATCCGATGTATATCGATGTCGATGTTCAAGAGGGCAGTCTCATCATCACCAACTCTATGCGGGAAAGGAAAACCAGGGCGCATTCATCCAAGATCGGACTGAAAAATCTGGATGAACGCTTTCGGCTTGTCACTGGCAAAGGTATTGTCGCAGAAGTAAAAGATGATAAATTCACGGTTCAATTTCCATTGACTCCCATCAACAATTGATATGGATGTATTGATCATTGAAGATGAACTACCCGCTCGCGCCAAACTTTTGAACATGCTAAAGGCGCTCGACTCGTCAATTCAAATCGTTGCCTCATTGGGAAGTGTGAAAGAAACGATTGATTGGCTCCGACAAAACAAAGAACCTCACCTTGCCTTTGTCGACATTCAACTTTCAGACGACCACTCGTTCGAAATCTTTCGTCGACAGCCTGTCAAGTTCCCGGTGATCTTCACCACGGCGTTCGACAAGTACATGATGGAAAGTTTCGAATTCAACTCCATCGATTACCTATTGAAACCAATCACGGAAGAAAAACTGAAGCGTTCGCTGGAAAAAGTCAAAAACCTCGAGCAGCATTTCTTTCAAGGGAATCTTCAAAAGATTATTCAACAACAGCAGCCTAACGCAACCGGCCGAATTGTGGCTAGAAAAGGAACTGAGTTTGTGGCATTGAACCGCGATGAGATAGCCTACTTCTTCAGCGAACATAAAATCGTCTTCGTGCGCGACTTTGCCGGAAGACAAATGATCGTTGATAAAAACCTGGCGGAATTGGAAAGCGATATGGCAAATCATTTCTTCCGCATCAACCGCAAGTTCCTGGCTTGCCACAAAGCGATCGATCGCTTCAAACCCGACAACGGAAAAATTCAGGTCTTTTTGAAGCCGGAAATAAAAGAAGATATTCACGTGAGCAAAGAGACAGCGCCTGAATTCAGGAAGTGGATTGGATCGTGAAAATAGAACCAAGATATTAGACTTAAGACGCAAGGCGTAAGATTTTGAATCATTTGGTGGAAATGTATGGGCTGGAAGATTTACGGAGTTTTATTTTTTTATTAAAATCCTGAGTGAGAAAATATTTTTTACCTGCGTTCACAACGCTCTTCGTAGTTGGCCTGTATTATTTTTTTGATATCAGGCTGTTCAACCTGGATGTGATGCAAGAAATACGCGAGCATCTTTTTAAGCTTAAAACAGGCTACGGGGATGAGTCAATTATTATCTTGAACTCCGGAAAACTATCGTCCACAGAAGTCAAACTGAAAATCGATTCATTACTAAGTTGCCATCCTGCAGTTGTTGGCATTAATCCGTGCCATTTGGAAGGAGATGTCTTGGAATTAAAGAAGTCATTCGAAGGAAATGACAATGTTATATTCGCTGAATGCGAAAGGAAGACAGGGACGCTAGGCCGAATTGTCAACGATGATAATTCTGTAACTCATTTTAAGCACGACAATACCGATTACTTTGAATTCAAAGTTGACTTTCGTTCCAATCCACCATTTCATCAAAAAGAAATAGCCAAAAGAAAAGAGGACGTAGAGTTGATCGATTTTGTAGAGGCCAGAAAGAGCTTCTACCGTTATTATTTGGAAACAGTTGTTTTCACACCTGAATTATTTTCAGGAAAAACGGTATTGATTGGTTATCTCGGTGATTACTTCACAGACAGTGCTTATTATTTTGATGAACGCAGAGTAACACCAATGAATCGATATTACGGTTATGATCATATTGAGCCCGACACGTATGACACGGAAATTTCCGCCATCATTGTTTCCCAACTCGACAACAAGATATTTATAAATGAAATCAGCGACGTATCAAGGGTGTTTATCCTATTCTTGTTGTGCGTACTGGCAGTACTGTTATTGACTTTCAGCAGGACCCGATGGCTTGCTTTAAATATATTTATTGCGTTCGTTATGTTCATATTGTTGGTAATGGGAGCAGGTTGGATGATTGTGTACACTTTCTTACAAGGCTATTATATCAATTTGGATGAGCTACCTTTGGCCTTACTTATAGTATCTGTATTTACCATAATTCACTCGGTTACTGAGAATAAAAAGCGTAACCAAGTTATCGCCGATGGAGCCTCAACCAAATAACCCCTTGCACGGAAAGACGCTCGAGATGATTTTGAATCATTTGGTGGAAATGTATGGGTGGGAAGATTTAGGCAGCATCATCCGTATCAACTGTTTCAATCACGATCCAAGCATCCAGTCGAGTCTCAAGTTCCTTCGTAAAACACCTTGGGCAAGGAAAAAAGTGGAAGAGCTTTATTTGGATTCGTTGAGGGACTAAAGTAGTTGGCTCTAGTTGTTTAGAGAACACCCCGTCGGTCTATCAACTACCAACTAAGAATCAACACCTGCGCCCTGCAAACGTTTCCGCGATTAAATACCTGCCATCCCTTTAACATTGCCGTATAAAAATCTATTTTTAGCCTATAACCCTTACTTATGAGATACCTCATTTCGATGTTCTTCCTTTTCATTTTCGCATTCGGCTTTTCGCAAAACATCCAATCGCCCGACAAAAGACTAAAACTATCCTTTGCTGTATCAGGCAGCGGCGAGCCATTTTATCAATTAATGTTCAACAAAGCATCGGTCATTAAATCGAGTAAGCTTGGGCTGGAACTGAAAGGGCAGCCTAACCTTTTGGCAGGTTTTTCAATTTCAAAAATCGATTCTTCAGCGGTCGACGAGAACTGGAATCCGGTTTGGGGCGAAGTGAAAACCATCCGAAACAATTACCGCGAACTAGTGATCACTCTTCTTCAAAAAGAAACGTCACGAAACATTCGCCTGCGATTCAGGCTATTCAATGACGGCCTTGGCTTCCGATACGAGTTCCCAAATCAACAAAAGCTCTCTCACTTTGTTGTCGCCAATGAAAAAACAGAATTCAATTTAACAGGCGACCACAAGACATTTTGGATTCCCGGAGATTATGACACCAACGAGTACAGCTACTATACTACCAACTTGAGTGAGATCACCCCCGAGCGAATGAAATCAGCGGATGAAATAGCGGCTCGATTCCCAATTGCCAATACCGTGCAGACTCCGTTGATGATGAAGACTAAAGAGGGGCTTTACATCAATATCCACGAGGCTGCCTTGATCAATTATCCAGCGATGATTCTTGCGATCGATCGAAATGTGTTCTCACTTACTTCTCACTTGGTGAGCGACGGCGTAGGCAACAAAGCCTATTTGCAAACTCCATTCAATACGCCCTGGAGAACAATCATCGTCAGCGACAAGGCTACCGACATTCTTTCATCAAAAATCATTTTAAATCTAAACGAACCAACCAAAATTCAAGACGTAAGCTGGATCAAGCCCATGAAGTTTGTTGGCGTATGGTGGGAAATGCATGTGGGCAAAGCCACTTGGAATTATGCGGACACCACCAATCTTATTTTGAAAAACACCGAATGGAATAAACTAAAACCCAACGGTCGTCACGGAGCGAATACGGCAAACACCAAACGTTATATCGATTTTGCTGCCAAACACGGCATTGCTGGAGTATTGGTAGAAGGATGGAATGTGGGCTGGGAAGATTGGTTCGGCCAATGGAAAGAGGAAGTGTTCGACTTCGTCACTCCCTATCCTGATTTCAATGTTTCTGAATTGCAGTCCTATGCCAATTCAAAAGGCGTGAAATTAATTATGCACCACGAAACCTCGGGGTCTGTAACGAACTACGACAGAAGGCTTGATGATGCTTTTCAGTTCATGAAAAAAAATGGGTACGATGCCGTCAAGACAGGATACGTCGGAAAAATCATTCCCCGTGGCGAACATCATGACAGTCAATGGACGATCAATCATTATAATAGAGTTGCAGAAAAAGCGTCTCAATATAAAATCATGCTGGATGCGCACGAGCCCGTCCGTCCGACAGGGTTGCACAGAACGTTCCCCAACTGGATGGCTTGCGAAGCAGCCAGAGGAAATGAATTCAATGCTTGGAGCGGTGGCAATCCTCCCGATCACGAAACGATCTTACCTTTTACTCGATTGATCGGTGGCCCGATGGACTACACCCCTGGAATATTTCAGATCAAGATCAACTACTACAATCCATCGAGTGTGAGTCAGGTGCATACGACACTCGCCAAGCAATTGGCATTGTACCTCACCATGTACAGTCCGCTGCAAATGGCTGCAGATCTGCCTGAGAGCTATGAAAAACATATGGATGCATTTCAGTTTATCGAAGATGTGGCCGTCGATTGGGACGACACTAAAATTCTCGAAGCCGAGCCGGGCGACTACATCACCATTGCTCGCAAGGCGAAAGCAAAAGACACCTGGTTTCTAGGAGCGATCACCGATGAGAATATTCGCCTTGCCGTGGCGGACCTAAGTTTCCTCGACGCGGGCAAAAATTATGTGGCCACGTTCTACCTTGATGGAGACAAAGCTCATTGGAAAGACAACCCGATGGAATACCAGATCCAAAAGTTCGTCGTGACAAACAAAACAATCTTGAAATTGAAACTGGCATCTGGAGGTGGAGCGGCGGTGAGTTTCAAGCCTGCATCCGCTAACGATGTGAAGCAACTCAAGAAATATCCTGCGAAGTAACAACCCGTTAAAGGCCCCGGCCTTCATTTTTATTTGTGGGGTACTACATGCTGCCAAAAATTAGCATGTTTATGCGGTCCTTTAAGTTGAACCACTAAGGGATTTTGACGTTGGATGATTATTTGAACGATGTCAATTTACCCAACCAACATGAAGACCATATTTATCATTCTACTGCAAACTATTGCGTTAGCATCTGTTGCTCAGAATCTACAAAAAAACAAAGGCGCTCTACACGCTCGCTTGGATAGCCTAACCGAAGAATATCAAAAAGCCAAATTCAATGGAGTTGTTCTGATAGCCAAAGGTGAACAGATTCTTTACCGCGGCGCGTTCGGTTTCGCTAACATCGAAAGGAAAATTCCAATGACTCCTGACAAGCTATTTAAAACTGAATCGGTTGGCAAAATGTTTACGTCGACTAGAATTATTCAGCTTGTCAAGGAAGGCAAAATAAGTTTCGACAAAACTATCACGGAATATTTACCAGACTGGAAAATCAAAAACGCGAACAAGATAACAATCCATCAACTACTGAACCACACGTCAGGTCTGATGAGCCCATGGGATGACCCCAGCTATGATTTCAGGAAAATATATTCGTCAAACGAACTAAAACAACTTCTAGAGAAACAAGGTGTGGCTTTTGAAGTACCCGGAACAAGATTCCATTATAGCAACTGGGGGTATTTTTTGCTAGGCGAGATAATCGCAAAGTTGGATGGAATGCCATTCGACGATGCAATTCAGCAAAACATTTTCAGGGTATCGGGCATGGAAAGAATTCATCATTTGAATGACACCCTAATGCCTCCAGACGAAGCCCAACCGTACTATAACCTTTCCAGCTCAAAAGCAATTCCGTACAACGTCAGTTTAAGCCCTAAGGCCACTCCGGCTGGAGGTTGGATTACAGACGCAAATGACCTGCTAAGATTTCTACAGGCGTATTTGGGGAATAAATTCTTCGATCAACAAGCGGAGCTACTTCAGCAAACAGCAAATCACACAGTGGATGCCTCAAGTCAGGGCCGTCATTATGCTTATGGAATGCAAATTATTAACGATAGAAACATTTGCGGCAAAAAAATAGTAGGTCACAACGGCGGTGGCGCAGGCTTTTCCATCGACGTTTTCTTTGAACCAGAAAGTCAATATATTGTCGTAATGTGCAGCAACATGTATGGGACAGGGTATTCGATCACGGGCAACTATTTTAACCTGCTGTGGGGAAAGCCATTGCGGAAAGTGCAACAAAACATTCTAATCAGAGTCGTTGACAAAATTCAACTGCAGGGATCGAAGCGTCTAATTGATAACCCAAAAACTTTTTTTGAGCAACTTGCCACTGAGCCCTCGCCACCTCTCCTCATTAATGCTTCGGAAAATCTTCAGCAAATGAACGACCTGAGTAGTGCGGCCGATGTCCTTGCTGTTGCCAGGGAACTATTTCCAGAAAACCCTTATGTTTGGATAAGCAGTGGCAGTGTAGAACGAAAAAGAAATAACTCTTCTCTTGCCAGGGATCATTATAAAAAAGCACTCGCAATTGGCACCAAAGAAAAGAATGACCAAGTTATTGAAGCCGCAAATAGTAGCTTGAAGGAGCTAGCTGAGTTTTAGGCACTCCAAAATCGCGGCTTTTTTTAAGTCTTGTTGCTGTTATATTTCTTCCACCACCATTGAAACACCACGAGCGCCCAAATGCGCGCATGCACGTCACCGGGGTTAAGAGAAAAAAGCTTCCTTTTAAGTCTATTTACTGCTTTGTAGTTGAAGATATTCTGCTCCCTTACGAAGTTTTCAGATAGCAGGTCATTTTTGATGAGCGACTTCATGTCCCTTCGAAGCCATTTCAGCAACGGAACTTCAAAACCTTTCTTAGGTCGATTGTAAAGCTTTGGCGGCAAAAAATCTTTGTAGGCATCTTGAACAATTCGCTTCCTTATTTCAGGGTTGATTTTGAATTCTTCTGGCAAAGAAAATGCAAAGTTCACGAGTTCATAGTCCAAGAAAGGAGAGCGTACTTCGAGTCCATTGGCCATACTCATCAAATCGACTTTCATGAGCATATCGTTCGGCAACACTACATTGAAATCCGTGAGCAGAATATCATTGATACTTTCCTTTTCCGGAAGGGTTGTCAATAGATCCTGTTTAAATGAGTCAAACTCTTGTCTATCATAATTAGCTCGCGACTGTTCCGAAAATAATTCGAATGCCTTTGACTCCGTAGCGTAACCGGCCCAGCGCCAATACCTCTCCCTCGACGACAATTTCATTCCCTCAGCAAAACGCTGGAATTGCCTGGTCTTGTTGCTGACAAATCCACTTCTGGATTTTGGCATCATTTTCCAAAGCGGTAACATAGAGCTCACAAACGATTCTTTCGCTCCGGCGTGGATTGCCCGATAAAAAGCGCCGTGCTTATTATAACCCCCAAGCAATTCGTCAGCGCCATCGCCAGACAAGGCAACAGTTGCGTATTTGCGAGTCTCTTTACTCAAGATGTATACGTTGATGGCTGAAGAATCAGCAAATGGCTCATCGATGTAATCCAGAATAGAATTTACATGTTCGAACAAATCCTTATTAGTCAACGAGAAAACGGTGTGCTCTGTTTTAAAATGATTGGCAACAAGCCTCGCGTAGTCGGTTTCATCAAAAAACTTTTCGTCCTTGAAGCCAATCGAGAAAGTATGGAGATCGGGTTTATGCTTGGCGGCCAGGCCAATCAGTACCGATGAATCAATGCCTCCGCTTAAAAATGCACCGAGCGGAACATCGGAGATCAATCTTCGCTGCACCGATGCATCGAGTAGTTCTTTGAATTTCTCTTTCGCTTGTTCGTAGTTTTTGGTTGTTGCTTGTTCGTCATTCGCCGTAAGCGGGATCGAATAGTACTTCGCTACTTCCAATTTTCTACTTTGAATTTTAGCATAGTGCCCTGGCATCAACTTCTTGATATTCTTAAAAATGGTACGTGGCGCGGGGATATAATTAAGTTGAAGGTAGGTGTGGAGGGCGGTGTAATCTAATTCCTTTTCCACTCCGTATGCCAGCACCGATTTCATCTCTGAAGCAAAAATGAATTTATCTTCGTCGAAAAGATAAATCAAGGGTTTCACCCCATACCGATCGCGGGCAATAAAAAAAGATTGCTCTTCGCGGTCGTAAATACAAAATGAAAAAAAACCATTGAGTTTGTTAAGGCATTGTTCCTTGTCAATAATAAATAGCTTGAGCAAAACTTCCGTGTCGGAGTGGGAAAAGAAAGAAGTCACTCCCCTGCCCTCCAACTCCTTTTTCAATTCCTGAAAATTGAAAATTTCTCCGTTGAAAATAATGCAATAGCGCTTGGACTCGTCCCACATGGGTTGATGCGCCACCACACTCGTATCTATGATGGAAAGTCTACGGTGGCCTAGCCCGACAAAATTGTCATGATAAATATCCTGATGGTCAGGCCCGCGTTTGCTCAAGGCTTTTGTGGCCGAGGCGATATTGACTAGATTAAATTTACCAACTAGATTGAAAGCAAAGATCCCTGTAATTCCGCACATGTTTAACCCGGCAGCATATCGCCGATCACACTTACTAATTTAATTACTCCCAATAAGATCACCCACGAAAACAAGATAACGTGCTCAGTGAAAGTGCCGCCAACATTGGGTAGTGTACCCATCACTCGAGGAAGGTAAGTCAAGAAAAAGATGAGCCACACGTAAATGAAATAGACGGCCTCAATTCTGTTAAAATTTTTGTGTGATAATTTTCCAGAGTGGTGTTGAGCCACGGCATACGGCATGGCGAAAATCATAGCATACGCCACAAAGCCACCCGCCACTCTTAATGGAATCAATTCCACGCCCGCAAGTCCCACATAGGACAACAGCTCCACCAAGTGAATGCCGTGAAGAATGGCAAATAACAGAAATGCCACATCCAAACGAATCACTCCGCGCTTGTCATATAAAAGAAGTATCAAACTGAACGCAAGCAGAGAAAGCCTACCAGAAAAACGTGTGGTTACGTGCAGCGCCTCCAGAGAAAAACCATTGATGGCAACTGCATACATAACAATCAGGGCCTCCAAGAAGACCCCGATGACAATTACCGTTCCTGATCGTATGTTAATCAAAGTGTTTTAACCATTAAATTTCTGAACCAAACTTCGCAACCGTGGTCTTGCAAATCAAGGTGCCCTTTCTTCGCCATACCATAACCGGCCGCTTCTTTCCACTTGCTTTCAGTCTTTCGTTTTTTCCAATCCTCAGAATTCAATTCGTAATCTACAATCTTTTGACCGTTCAGCCAGTGCTCAACGTGATTGCCATTGACCACAATCTTAGAGGAGTTCCATTCACCTACGGGCTTGAGCGTTTTACTCTCCACAACGTGCATGTCATAATTTGCGCCTGTCATTTGTTTATCAGTCGGCTTTGGTAAATACCCGGTGTCATCGATCATTTGGTATTCCGGTCCCGAATAATAAGGTTGCTCGAATTCTTCCGTCACCTTAAACATCACGCCACTATTCCCTTTAGCTGAAATCTTCCAGTCAAAGGCAAATTCAAAGTTTTCAAATTCTTCCGTTGTCATCAGGTCCGAACGCTCATCGCCATCGCCCTGAACTTGTTCGTTGACAGGTTTGCAATGGAGCGTTCCGTCTTTTACCTCCCACGTGTTGTTTTTGCGATCCTTGAAAATTTTCCACCCATTCATGGTTTGACCATCAAAGATCAACCTCCATCCATCGGACTTTTGAGCTTCTGTGAGCGTGGCAGCCATTGAAGTTTCAGACTGCCCTTGATCGCTTTCTCTTTTTGCTGGTGAACATGCAGCTGCAACTAAGAACAGGGCAAACAGTTTTCTCATGGCAAAGGTTAATTAAGGTTAAGTAAAGGTGGTGAAATCAGAGGGTTCGTCAAAATTGTCGCGCAAATGAAAATCAGTGTGAGCATAAGCCTCTATCGTTTTTACACAGGCGGCCAAATCCCTCAAAATAAAGTCTTCCCATAGCCGGATGACGGTCCACCCCTCGGCTTCAAGTCGCAGGGTGACTTCTTGATCGCGTTGCATATTCCTTTCGATTTTGGGAATCCAAAAACCCGCATTCGACTTGATCTGCTTTTTCTTTTCCTGCCAGTCATGGCCGTGCCAAAACTTCCCATCTACAAAAATGGCCAACCGATGTTTCGTGATCGTAATGTCCGGTTTACCTGTCACATTTTTATAATGTACTCGATAGCGATAACCCTTCGCCCAGAGTGCCTTACGCAAGAGAAGTTCGGGTTTGGTGTCCTTCCCTTTGATTTTGCTCATCGTTCTGGAGCGCAAGGGCGTGGTATAAAAGCCAGCAGACTCTTCGAAGCGAGGAATCTTAATCGGCTTTGTGAGGTAGGGTTTCACCCAACGAATTTTTAAAAAATCTTTCCCGGATTCAATATGCCATTCGGATCGAATACTTTTTTGATGCCACGCATCAGGTTCAAGTTCACTTCGCTCATCGCTATCGGCATATAAGGTCGCTTAGCGATACCAATACCGTGTTCCCCTGAAAGAGTTCCGCCCAAACTCACCGTCAGCTTAAATATCTCGCCAATACCCTCGGGGATTTCTTTCTCCCAGCGTTCGTCGGAAATGTTCTCTTTCAAAATGTTCACGTGCAAGTTGCCATCGCCCAAATGACCAAAGCAAACCGTGTTGAAACCAAAACGTTTGCCTATTTCTTTTATACCTACAATTAACTTGGGCAAATTGGCGCGAGGTACGACGACATCATCTGACTTGGTAAGCGTAAACCAGTTCACGGCGGGTGAAATATTTTTTCGGATCTTCCACAGCTCGTCTTTTTGCCCCGCGCTTTCAGCAAACAAGATTTCTCCACTCTGAAATTTTTCAACAACAGCCATTACTCGTTCGGCATCGCGCATCAGCAGTTCTTCATCGTTCCCATCAAGTTCGCAAAGCAGATAAGCATCCATGCCATCCGTCAACTTCGTAGTGACCGGGCTGCTCAGTACTTTCTCACAATAAGCAAATGTTTTTTCGGCCGCTTCACGTTCAAAAAATTCCATGCCAGACGGCACTATTCCAGCAGTAAAAATGGCAGCAATGGCCTTGCAGGCTTCTTCGTTGGTGATAAAGGGTATCATCATCAATACTGTCTTCTGAGGATTACCACGCAACTTGAAAACAATTTTGGTAATAATGCCTAGTGTACCCTCACTACCACACATGAGTTGTGTAAGATTGTAGCCCGTGGAATTCTTAAGCACGTTCGCGGCGGTCCAAATGATTTCGCCGGTAGGCAATACAACTTCCATGTTGATGACATAGTCGCGCGTTACACCATACTTCACTGCTTTCGGTCCGCCGGAATTATTGGCCAGGTTGCCTCCCAAAAAGCAAGAACCTTTGCTGGCAGGATCAGGTGGATAAAACAAACCTTTCTCTTTTACTTTATTCTGAAACACTTCCGTGATAACGCCAGGTTCAACAGTTGCTTGTAAATTCAGTTCATCGATGTTCAATATTTTGTTGAATCGTTCCATGGAGATTACCACTCCTTTTTTTATCGGAAGCGCACCACCGCTAAGACCTGTGCCCGCGCCCCGAGGCGTTACAGGAACCTGATGCTTGTTACAGATCTTTAATAGTTCGCTAACCTCTGCCGTGTTGGCCGGCGTAATTACAACGTCGGGCGTAAATTGATAGTCTTCCGTTTTGTCGTGCCCGTATTCCGCTCTTTTGGGTTCATCAATAAATACAAAAGACTCACCCACGACTTTCTTGAATGAATCAACAATTTGCTCACTGACAACAGGTTTTATTTCTTTAACTATTTCCATTTTCGTACCTTTGAATACCATCCCGATTGTGTCGGGAGGCCATTTTTTTAGTGAGGCATAAAATTACGCATTTATATTTTTTAATCTTCTTGGCGTTAGTCGCCACCGGCTGCGCTTCCTCTAGAAAATCCAGAATTAAAGACCAAGTCTCTACCGTCATCAAAACGGCACGTTCCTATACGGGCACTCCCTATTTATGGGGCGGAACATCGCGGTCCGGAATCGATTGTTCTGGGCTGACGAGCCGTGCGTTTCAGTCTATCGACATTGCACTCCCCCGCACAGCCGATGTGCAAGCAAAGCAAGGAGAAAAAATAAAGAAGGAAGAGTTAAAGCCGGGTGACCTTGTTTTCTTTGCCACTGGAAAAAAGAAAAGGGTAATAACCCATGTAGGAATTGTAACGGAAATCAAAGCAAGCGATAACGTGAAATTCATTCATGCTTCGACGTCTCTGGGCGTGATGGAGGCTAATCTTTATTCTGACTATTTTATCAAACGTTTTCGAGGGGCGAGGCGAATTATTAAGTAGGCCTGCACGTAAATTTGCCAAAACTATAATTTGAAATATATTTGCACCCCTCGGGGGATTAGCTCAGCTGGCTAGAGCGCTTCCATGGCATGGAAGAGGTCATCGGTTCGAATCCGATATTCTCCACACCATTTCCACAAAACCGTCTTCGGACGGTTTTTTTAATTTCTCCCTGATCGTAAAAAAAAAGACCAACTTATGTGAGTGTTTTTCTAACTTTCCCTAAACGTCATTTATGAAAAGGCTCGTCCCCATTCTCTTCGCCTGCTGCGTCGTCGCCTGTACAAAAAATAGGAATTATGACACCTGGCGTATCGCGGGGGGATCGAAAGAAAACATTCGTTTCAGTTCGCTCACTCAAATAGACACCGCTAACGTCAGTCAACTTCAAGTGGCATGGACGTATCATACCGGCGATGCCGATACCGTGAACCATTCTCAAATTCAGTGCAATCCTATCGTAGTTGACAATGTACTGTATGGAACTACTCCTCAGTTAAAACTTTTTGCCGTCGCCGCAGCGTCAGGAAAACAAGTCTGGGTCTTCGATCCGCAGGCCGAGCAAAAGGTGAGGTTCCCGTCTTTTGTGCGCTTCCTACTGAACAATAATCGTGGAGTCACCTATTGGGAGAACGAGCAGCAGAAAAGGATTTTTTATGCCGCCGGTTCTTTCCTTTACTCCATCGATGCACTCACGGGTAAGCCCGACCCAAAATTTGGTGACAACGGCTCCATCGATCTGCATGAAGGATTAGGTAAAGATGTCTCTGATCTATATGTCGCAGCCACTTCGCCGGGGATTATTTACAAAGACCTGTATATCATCGGTTCGCGTGTTTCTGAGGGAGGCGATGCTGCACCGGGTCACATCCGTGCTTTCAACGTCCATACGGGCAAACTGATTTGGATCTTTCACACGATTCCACATCCCGGTGAGGTAGGCTATGATACCTGGGAGGACTCCACCGCATACAGACATCTAGGCGGAGCAAACTCGTGGGCTGGATTTAGCTTGGATGAAAAACGCGGAATACTTTTTGCTCCCACGGGTTCAGTGTCATTCGATTTTTATGGGGCAAAAAGAATAGGAACGGACCTTTTCGGAAACTGTGTACTTGCGTTGAATGCGTCCACGGGAAAATACATCTGGCATTTTCAAACCATCCACCACGACGTGTGGGACAAAGACCTGCCCACGGCGCCCGCCCTCGTTACCATTAAAAAAGACGGAAAAGAGATAGAGGCCGTTGCTCAACCTACGAAGAACGGATTTGTGTTTTTGCTAGAACGGGAAACGGGAAAACCGGTGTATCCAATCGAAGAAAGAGAAGTACCTCACGATTCGGAATTAAAAGGAGAAAAGTTATGGCCAACGCAGCCTTTTCCCACCTTCCCAAAACCATTTGCCAGACAGACATTCACGGAGGCTGAACTGAACAACCTCGTTCCCGATTCATCTTATCAAGATCTCAAAAGCAGGTTGGCCACTTACAAGTACGGCAACATGTATCAGCCACCGACCTTCCAAGGGACCATTTTCTTCCCTGGTCTGGACGGTGGTGGTGAATGGGGTGGCGTAGCATTCGACAAAGCCTCGCAGCTATTGTTTGTGAATGCCAATGAAATGCCCTGGATGCTCAAGATGACGGAGGTAAAATACGATAAACCCAAAAAGGAAAATTACTTAGAAGCGGGTGCACGACTCTACAAAACAAATTGCCAGTCTTGCCACGGCCCAGACCGAAATGGAACCGGAAACTACCCCTCCGTTGTGGAAGCAAATAAAAAATATTCTGAGCAGGCCTTATTTGATCTTATCAGCACGGGGAGACGGATGATGCCCGCAATGAAAAATATTTCTACTGAGGAAAGATCAGCTATTGCCTCATTCGTGCTCGACCTGAAATCAAAACAGAAAAAAGAATTTGTAGCTCCCATGGTAGCGGTCGATTCGTTCCGGCAACTACGCTACAATATCACTGGATACAACAAATTCTTAACTAAGGAAGGTTACACTGGCATTACGCCGCCGTGGGGGACATTGAACGCCGTGAATCTAGCTACCGGAGAAATCGAGTGGAGAATTCCGCTGGGAGAAATAAAGAAGTTCAAAGACAAGGGAATCATCACCGGATCGGAAAATTACGGCGGACCAGTGGTGACGGCGAGCGGATTACTATTCATAGCAGCCACTCCCGACGGAAAGTTTAGGTGTTTCAATAAGCTCAACGGAAAACTTCTGTGGGAAACGCAATTGCCAGCGCCTGGTTTCGCTACGCCTGCGATCTATGAGGCGGGCGGAAAACAATTCGTTGTCATCGCTTGCGGTGGCGGGAAGCTAGGAACGAAGGCGGGTGATAGTTATGTAGCATTTGCCTTGCCTTAGGCCATTTTATTTTACCTCATTTTGCTCGGCAAGCAACCTCATCTTTCTTACGCGATCGGGATCAACGGAGCGTAATTTGAATTCTGCCCCCTCCTCGTCGCCCATGCCGGCGATGCTTGGGTTCCTGAATTTCATTTCGCTGTCGCGGAAGGCAGTAGCAGAAAAATGAATTTCTTTTGTCTTCGTCTTACGTACGATTTCTTCGACGGTAGTTTCATTTACGCCAGAACCGGGCATGATGGCAATTCGTCCGCTTGCTTTTTTTATTAACTCAGCTATAAGATCCACGCCATCAATTGCCTTTGCGTGTTGACCAGCGGTAAGTATTCTGTCGAAGCCAACTTCAATGCAGTCTTCGAGTGCTTCAAAAGGATCTCGCGTCATATCAAATGCGCGATGGCACGTCACCTTCATTGGCCGTGCCCGATCAATCAACTCTTTGCACCTTTTTTTGTCGATCGTTCCATCTGGATTTAATATCCCAAGTACCACACCATCGGCACTCAACTTTTGGCATTGATCGATGTCTCGTTTCATCGCATAGAATTCGTATGTGGAATAATGGAAATCACCGCCGCGCGGGCGAATCATTACAAACACATCAATACTTAGATTCTGTCTTACGCATTCAATGATGCCATAAGACGGAGTCGTACCGCCATCGGCGGGATTGTCGCATAATTCAATTCGGTCTGCACGGCCTTCCTGTGCGCGCAGGGCCGAGTCCACATTATAAACGACAATTTCTAAATGCATCAGGTGTAGTAAGCGTTTGATTCAAAAATCTTATTCGGCACGTCATTTGAATAGACCGCATAAGTAAAGCCCTTCTGCAAAGCATACGCACCCATCTCTCCATTTCGATTAAGTGCCAGAAAGCCCACTTGAATCTCTTTCGACTTCTTCGGCTGGTTCTTCACGATTCGCTTCACCGCAAGTTCACAGGCTTGCTGCGGTGAGTTACCTTGACGCATCAACTCCACTACCAAGTGGGACCCACAAATACGAATCACTTCCTCTCCCACGCCCGTCGAAGTAGCAGCCCCAATTTCATTGTCCACAAATAGGCCTGCACCAATGATTGGTGAGTCTCCAACACGTCCGTGAATTTTGTAAGCCATTCCGCTGGTTGTACAGGCCCCAGAAAAATTCTGCTGTGCATCAAGGGCGATCATACCGATCGTGTCATGATTTTCTATATTGGCGATTGGTTTATACTCTGCTTTTTTCAACCACTCCCTCCAAGCTTTTTCCGAATCAGCGGTCAGCAAATTTTCTTTCTTAAATCCATTGGCCAACGCAAATTGCAGCGCTCCATCGCCAACCAGCATCACGTGGGGAGTTTTTTCCATCACTTTGCGCGCCACAGAGATTGGATGCACGATGTGTTCAAGACAAGCAACCGCTCCGCAATTGGAAAGCTCATCCATGATGCACGCATCAAGCGTCACCCGGCCATCGCGGTCAGGCAGGCCACCGAGGCCTACGGACGTCTCCTTTGGATCACCTTCCGGTACCTGAACGCCAGCTTCCACCGCATCCAACGCGCGTCCGTTCTTCGATAGAATTTTCCACGCTTCGGCATTGGCGCCGACGCCAAAATTCCAAGTAGATATTACGATGGGTTTTGTCACTTTTTGAGACTGGCCAAACAATTTGCCCACTGATGTAGTAGAAGCCAATAGCGCTGATGCTTGGATGAATTTTCTGCGTGATGTTTTCATTTTATTTTTTTCGTTGCTCGTCGTTGGTTGTTCGTAGTCGTGGTCAACGAATAACGAACAATCAACAACGAAATTTATTTTGCTCCAGGAGGGCAATTCTTTCTTAAGTATTCTGTGTACAATGTGGTCAAATGCAAATTGGTACCCTCTCCCTCGCTGATGCCATGGGTACGGTTAGGGTACGCCATGAATTGAAATTGCTTGTTGTGCTTCACCAGCTCATTGACCAACATCTCCGCATTATTATAGTGCACATTGTCATCGCCCGTACCGTGAATGTACAGGAGATTACCTTTTAAGTTTTTCGCGTAAGTAACAGGCGAGCCCTTTAAAATATCCTCTAGATTTTCCTGCGGCAAGCCCATGTAGCGCTCTTGATAAATATTGTCGTAAGTGAGTTGATTGGCAACGGCCGCCACCGCAATTCCTGTCTTGTAAATTTCAGGGTATTGAAACATCAAGTTAAGCGTCGTCGATCCGCCTCCGCTCCATCCCCACACGGCAATTCTGTCCGCATCGACAAATGGCCATTTTAGAATTTCTTTGGCAGCAAGCGCCTGATCCTTGATGTTGATCTGTCCAATTTTTCTGTAAATGGATTTGCGCCATTCACGTCCTTTGGGTGCCGGTGTACCTCTTCCATCAAGCGACATATAAATATAGCCGTCGGCAGACATGTCGCCGCGGTACATGCGGTTGTTGCCCATGCCAAATGCGTCGCGCACGGTTTGTGACGCGGGCTCGGTGTACACGTGAAACACCACAGGATATTTTTTTGCCGGATCAAAATTGGTGGGCTTCACCATCCAGCCGTCAAGTTCCACCCCTTCTTCGGTCTTAATTTTGAAGAACTCCACTTTCTTGGGAGGGTTTGCAGAACCACGGGAAGAATTATTTTCTTGCCCGCTCAGAACTTTATTGGTTGCAAGATCAATCAACTCGTTCGTGGGTCGAGTGGCCACGCTTGAAAAACTGTGCTGCGCATATTTTCCATTCGGGGAGATGGAGTAGTCGTGCGAGCCTTGTTGATCCGCTGGAGAAACTAATTCAAGTTTACCTTTGCCATCGAGTTTGGTCTTGTAAAGGTATTTCTGCGTGGCGTTTGTCGGCGATGCCATGAAATAAACTGCATTGTTTTTCTCGTCGGCATATAAAAAATCCATTACATCAAAGTCGCCTTTGGTGATGAGTGTCTCCTTTCCCTCTTTTGTCACTCTGTATAAATGAGCCCAACCGTCTTTCTCGCTCATCCACAAAAACTCTTTGTTCGCATTGAGCCAAATGAATGGGTGATGGAAATCCAATGCATAAGTATTTGTGTAAAATGGAAACACATCAACCCATGCTTTGTCACTTTCGTTATAAATTTGCTTCGCCTCTCCGGTGGTTGCGCTGCAAGCATAGATTTTTGTTTCCTGTTGTTTGCGGTTGAGCTGCTGTACAAATATTTCGGTGGCAGAATTCCATTCCATACGAGGCAGATAATTCTGCTGTGGATCGCCAGGAATGTTCAGCCAAATGGTTTTGTTCGTTGCTACATCAACCACTCCAATTTTTGCGGGTGAAGGGGTTTGTCCGATGGTGGGGTATTCCACCGGGATTATTTTAGAATATGCAGAATCAGTAGTGTTGACCATGTAGTAGTCTTTGATCTTATTGGCGTCGATTTGCCAATAAGAAATATGTTTGCTGTCAGGGCTCCACTGAAATCCATCGCGGCAGGAAAATTCCTCCTCATAGGCCCAATCGAAAGTACCACTGATTAATTTTCGAGAATGATTGGAAGTGACAGCTTGTGCCTGCCCGGTACCCAGGTCCTCGATGTATAGATCAAAGTCACTGACGTAACCCACTTTTTTTCCATCCGGGGAAATTTTGGCGAAGCGCAAAGAAGACGCAGGCTTGTCCTTCCCAACCTTCGTCAGTGTTTTCGCAGTGCGATTGAGTACCCAATAATCTCCCTGCGTATCGAGGCGCCACACTTTTTTACTGTTGGTATATATCAGCACCAGAGTGCCGTCGTCAGACACCGTGAAACTTCTCACTTTCAAGGGGTCACTCGCCCCCGAAGGTGTGAGATCCGCCTTCGACAAGAAAGTAGCCTTGCTGTTGGTGGGAAGGTCATAGCGATTGACTTCGCCGGCTTCGTTGCGGTAATAGGCGTTTCCATCTTTCGTCCAGCGAATACCTTGGCCGAATAAAAGAATGGGAAAGAAAAACAGAATTAGTAGTAGGCGCTTCATAATTGAGTCTCGGTTTTAGAACCTCAAAAATAGAAAGCCCCATGGGAGAACCTAATGTTTTTATGTAAAAATGGTATGACTGGGATTTTCTGCCTACCAAGCCAGATCCCGAGAGTATCGATATCAAACCGCTTTCACTACCGGCGAAATACTCACATTCAACAACTCGGTGTGGCGAATAACGGAAATATCCACCAAGGTCAGGATTTCTTTTTTGGTAAGCTCTTTAAACAACTGATGCAGGGACTGTACCGACTTACCATTAAATGAAACGATAATATCTCCCGCCTGCACCTGCGAGCGCGACGCTGGCGAATTTTCTTCGACATTCACCACAAACAATCCTTTGTCGTTTGTTAAATGATAATGTTGTTTGACTTTGGGAATGATGCTTACCTCTTGCAATTGAAAACCCAGATATGCCTTGAACACTTTTCCATTCTTGATAAGTTGACTTGCCACTTCCTTGGCCGTGTTGATATCGACAGAAAAGCTGAGTCCTTGTGCGCCTTGAATGATGGCGGTGTTTACGCCTACCGCTTCGCCCTCTGTCGTGATCATGGGACCTCCCGAATTGCCTGGATTAAGTGCCGCATCTGACTGGATGACGTTGTCGACGAGCATCCCATTTTGCGAACGCAGCGTGCGGCCCAACGCGCTGACCACTCCTGTAGTAACGGTATGCTGATACCCCAGCGGATTCCCAATGGCGATTACCAATTGACCGATTTGGAGCGTCTCCGCACTGCCCAGCTTGGCCACAGAGTACCCTTCAGAGTAGATTTTTAATATCGCTAGATCAGTGTCCGGATCTTTCCCCACCAGTGTGGCCTCGATTTCATTTTCGTTGAGGAGCGACACCATTATTTTCTCTGCCCCATTCACGACATGGTTGTTGGTGAAGATCAATCCGTCAGAAGAAAAAATAAAACCAGAACCAGAGCCGGCTGCACGAAGCTTGCCATTGACCTTTTTGTACACGTCAATTTTGACCACCGCGTTTTTTACCTGCGCCACAGCGTCAACGATCATTTGTGAATATGGATCCATAAAAGTTTTTGGAGAGGGATCAAAAAACAAGCCGACCTCCTTTTACAGAAAAGTTGGCAGATTGTCAAGATGGAAATTGTCTTTATGGCGGAGATGTAAGCTTATTGCGTGGGTATTTAATTTTTGTAACTTTAAGAACACAAGTGTTTATACATGGCGAAGCTCAAGAACATCATCAAGCAGCTCTCTGAGAAAGATTACAAACAAATTTATGATTCATTGATGGAAAGCAATGCTGAGAAATCAGCATATGTGCTAAAGGCTTTGCGTGAACGTCAACTCTCGGATAGTAAAATCATGGTGGAACTAGAGGTAAACGCCAACGCTTATTATACGTTGCGCTCTAGACTGAATCAAAAAATAGAAGAGCATTTGCTGCAGCAAATGGAGAGTCCGCGCACAGATATTTTGCGAAAAGTGGCGAACTTGAACGAAGTACTTTTTACCAAAAAACGTACGATTTCAATTACCACGCTGAAGAAGTTGGAGAAGGAACTCCAAGACTATGATCTGGCAAGTGAGCTCACGGTCGTCTACAAATCACTGAAGAAACTCCATATCCATCTGCCCGAGTATTTTAACTATTCACAACTGTACAACCGTCACGTGGCCTACATGCTCGCGGTGGACAAGGCAGAAGATTTGCTTGCGGAATATTTCAAGAAGTATGGCAACTATTTCTTTACCGGTGACCCGGTCGAGAAAATGGGCCTCGATTTGTTGTTGAAAGAAATGCAAAATGTATCAAAGCTGTATGAGTCACACCGGCTTTATGTGTATCAGAGCTGCATGCTGATTTTCCATCGCTTGTTTGTTGATACCGATGAGAGTACGGCTCAAGAAGGAGAGGCAACGGAAGATATTTTTGCACGTGTTCAGAAGATATTTGAAACCTATAACCTCGATCCTCTATACTATCACCTGAATTTGGTTTTTGAGTTCTTACATCTCGAATATTACAACCACTACAAGGTGTATCGCCAGGCTGAAAAGCATTACGAAGAAATCAACGACGCCACCTCTACTCTTTTGGTGAACTATCCGAACTACACGTTCTCTGCTCGTTTCCTTATCTCAAAAATTGAGCGTGCGCTTCGAAACAATGCCGAAAAAACATTGTTTACTGAAAACGAAAGCCTGTTGATGGACATGGAGGCCGAAACGCAGGATGTTCCCAAACATGCCATCTACGTTTGTTACCAGGCCATCAGTTGTTACTATGCGGGTAAATATGATCAGGCGGCAAAAGTGATCAACGCGATGCTGAATGAAGTGAGTTTGAAAAAATATCCTTTCGTGCAGATGGAAGTGAAGGCTTTGTTAGCATTACAATATTGCATGCTAAAAGATTTTGAATTGTTCACGCAGCTCACCAACAGCATTCAACGCCAGATCAGGATGTTTGGCAAGGACGAATGTGAGAACGTGCTGTTGTTTTTGAAAATTTTACGTGTGGCTACCAGCGAAGCAAAGAAAGAGAAGGCCAAAAAGATTGGCGCGATTATTCCAAAATTCAAGGAAGTGAGAGTGAACTACTTTGCCCCCACGGCTTTGATAAAAATGGATGAGGAATTTGTGGAGGCACTTTCGGCCATTGAGGGCGCAGTAGATGCGTAGAAAAATATAATAAGCTAAAGACTGAAGCTTTCAGTTCCTAGACATCAATTTTCATGATGCTTTCGTGCGAGAGAGGCTTATTAAGATAAAGCTTCACGTTCTCGTATTTCTTTGCTCTATTAAAATCTTGCGGGTTGATCGATGAGGTGAGCATGATGATGCGGCACTTTTTGCGCGTCACTTGCGATAGGTTTGCAAATTCATCCAAGAATTGAAATCCGTCCATCAAGGGCATGTCTATGTCGAGGAAAATCACATCGGGCAATACTTTGTCAGCGACATCCATCTTTTCCATGTTCTTGAGAAACTCGATTGCACTCTTAGCGCCGGTATGTGTATAAATGTTTTCGGTGATAGCAGACGCCTCAATCATTTTTTGGTTGATGAGGTTGTCGATTTCATTGTCATCGATGAGCATGACAGCGCGGTATTTCCTAGAACTCATAGATTAAAGTTGAATTCATTAAAAATAGGCCGAATAGTTTGGTTTTCCAAACACAGTATTTTCGATAACCTTACATGGGGGATTATCAGTGGTCCGTGAAAAAAATGAAATTGTTGATAAGGATAACGACCAACCAAACGCGAAAAACTTAAATATCAAACTTAATACCTTGTGCCAAAGGAAGGGTTTCGCCAAAATTGATGGTATTGGTTTGCCTGCGCATGTACACTTTCCAGGAGTCAGAACCTGACTCACGTCCGCCACCCGTTTCTTTTTCACCACCGAACGCACCACCGATCTCGGCACCCGAAGTTCCAATATTGACATTCGCAATGCCGCAATCAGATCCCGAGTGCGACAAGAATTTTTCCATATCCTGCATACGCGTCGTCATGATAGCCGACGACAAACCTTGCTTCACACCATTCTGAAGTTCGATCGCTTCCTCTATGGTCTTATATTTTATCAAATAGAGAATGGGTGCAAATGTTTCTGCCTGTACGATCTCGTAGTGGTTTTTCACTTCCGCAATCGCAGGTTTTACATAGCATCCCGACTCATATCCTTTTCCGGACAGTCGTCCGCCGCCGACCAGAAATTTCCCGCCTTCGGTCTTTATTTTAGAAAGTGCATTGCTGTACGTTTTCACCGCAAGTTTGTCGATGAGCGGGCCCACATGATTTGCCTGATCCAATGGGTTTCCGATACGAAGCTGACCATAGGCTCTCTTCAATCGGTTCTTCACCTCTTCGTAAACATTTTCGTGGATAATCAACCTTCTTGTTGACGTACAACGTTGTCCCGCGGTTCCCACGGCACCGAAAGCTGCGCCAATGATAGACATGTCGAGGTTTGCATTTTCGGTAATAATGATGGCATTGTTGCCGCCGAGTTCCAATAGCGCTTTTCCCAACCGCGCACTCACTGCTTGGCCGACTGCCTTGCCCATGCGCACCGAACCCGTCGCTGACACCAATGGAATTTCCTCGTTGTCGCACATGAGCTGACCAACTTTATAATCCCCATTCACAATACAAGAAACTCCTTCAGGAACATTATTCTTCTTAAAAACCTTGTTCACAATATTCTGGCATGCGATGCTGCACAAGGGTGTTTTTTCGGATGGCTTCCAAATACAAACATCACCACAGACCCATGCGATCATCGCGTTCCAACTCCATACGGCGACAGGAAAATTGAAAGCTGAAATAATTCCGACAATTCCCAGCGGGTGATATTGTTCGTACATTCGGTGCATCGGCCTTTCTGAGTGCATGGTCAATCCGTTCAACTGGCGGGAAAGCCCGACAGCAAAATCGCAGATGTCAATCATCTCTTGCACCTCTCCCAAGCCTTCCTGATAAGATTTACCCATCTCATAAGAAACGAGCTTGCCAAGGTTTTCCTTCTGTTTGCGCAACTCAGCGCCTATCTGCCTTACAATTTCACCACGCTTAGGGGCTGGCACTTTTCTCCATTCGACAAATGCTTTCTTTGCTTGGGCCACAGTTTTCTCAAAAGACTTTTCGTCGGAAGCCTGAACTCTGCCAATTAATTTTCCATCCACGGGCGAATAGGAGTCAAGGTAAGATCCGGAGGATTTGATCCATTTCGATCCAGTTGATGTTCCCGCGTTTGATCTCTTAACGCCAAGTGCACTGAGTGCTTCCGAAATACCGAAGTTTTTCATGTGAGATTGAATTAAAGTCGCTTGTGTCCCAAAATTCTTGAGACGAAGGTGCAAACTTAAAAGAAAACTTCGGTCTTATAAAAGACTAAATCAGTCTTGCATTTTCAGGATCCCATTGAATCACCTTCTTATCGTAATAGCTCTTGTTTGCAATCAACGCGGGGCCCGCAGCACGCATGCTGAACCAGGCATCTTCCACCACAGGCACGTTTTCTCTGATGCCTTTGTAAAAATTGGAATGGTGATCGAGGTTCGCACTATAATTCTTCGGCGCAAAATATTCGGTTCCGGGGGTAGTCACTTCTGGATGTGAGGGGTACGTCGACTTGAACCAGTTCTCATATTCTTTTTGTTGCGCCGTGCTGAAGGTGTTAAATGAATCCCAGCCACCGTATGTTGGGTTTTTGCTGATCTTGTTCAAGCTCACTTTCACACTTCCCCATCCTACTGTGATCACTCCATCCGTGCCCACCAATCTGATGCTCTCGCCGCCGCCGTTGCCATCAACAAAATTTACTCGCATTTGAAGAGTGAACTCGGGGTGTTTTGGTGATGCCGGATAATCGTAAAGTCCCGTGATAATATCCGGAACGTCTCTGCCATCTTTCCAATAGCGTAGACCGCCAGTTGCAAAAACTCGCTCGGGCCCTTTCGAACCGGTGATGACATGCAGCGCCGAGAAAAGGTGAACAAATAAATCACCCGCCATACCCGTACCATAGTCACGGTAATTTCTCCATCGGAAAAACCGCACAGGATCATAGGCCACCTTCGGAGCATCACCTATGAATTTATCCCATTCCACGGTGTTCCCCTTGGCGTCGGTAGGAATGGAATATTGCCACGCACCGTTGCTGCTGTGTCGGTCATTCCATGTCTCCACCATGATCAGATCTCCGATCACGCCTGATTCAAAAATCTCCTTTGCTTTTTGTGTCACGATGGAACTCACCCGTTGGCTTCCCACCTGAAAGACTTTTCCCGTTTTCTTTTGGGTAGCGATGACGGCCGCTCCTTCATCCAATTGATGAACCATCGGTTTTTCGCAATACACATGTTTGCCCTTGTTCATTGCCTCAATCGAAATACGATCGTGCCAGTGATCGGAGGTCGCAATGATCACCGCGTCAATATCTTTTCGGTCTAAAATCTCCTGATAATTTTTGGTCACGAACAAGTCCTTGCCATATACCTCCTTAGCGTGATCCAATCGCCCCGTATATAAGTCGGCAACACCCACCAGTTTCACTCCAGGAACTTGTACGGTCCATTCAGCATTGTTAAAGCCCATGATCCCCATTCCTATGATCGCCACGTTTACTTGGTCGTTGGCTGCGAATTTGTTTTGGAGATCAGCAGAACCCGACAACTCAAAACGCTGATCATTTGAGTGCGCCGATAAAATGGTCGGCGCCAAGCCGCTGGCTAGGGCAGTACCGGTTATTTTTCTGATGAAATTTCTACGGGAGGATTTAGATGTTTTCATAAGGAGTATTGAATATCAACTAAAATGTACATCAGGTTGCGATGAAAAACAACGATTCCTTCTCAGTAGGCATAAGTTTGACAAAAACGGATAAATTTTCAGTGAAAAATACAGCTGCGAATCCGTACATTTTCAAACCCAACATCTCCATATGAAAAGGATAGTCATCATCATTATTTTATCTTCATTGGCCGCCTGTAAGTCAAAACCGAAAATCGTATTTGAAGCCCAGACATGGCAACCGCCTTATACACTTCCTACCCCAGAAGGTTGGAGGGTAGAACGGTTTGCTATTCCGATTGAATTTGCCACCGAAATTCCATACACGGGTGTTGAAGATGTTCGATTTGCACCCGGTTGGGGACTCAACGAAAACAATGACTATTGGAGCTATGCTTTTTTGTGGTATTTGGATGGGTCGCCTGAAATAGTTGCTGACAACATTCAAGAAAACTTGCAAGCATATTACAGTGGTTTGGTAAGGAGGAATATTGACAGAAGAAAAATTCCGCTTGATAAAGTTATTCCAACTAAAACATCCTTTAAAAACATTGACCCTATCAACGGCGACGTGCAAACCTATCATGGTACCGTAGAAATGCTCGATTACTTGGCACAAAAACCAATGACGCTCAACTGCATTGTGCACATAAAAAAGGATGAAACAAACGACAGAACCTTCGTCTTTCACGAACTATCCCCTCAGCCACGCGACAGTACGATTTGGATAAGCCTTGATAAACTTTGGGCAGATTTCGATTACAGAAAATAATGTCAACATACGGCTAAAAGAAAAAGCCGAGACATAGTTCTCGGCTTTTCCAGTTTAAAAAACCCGTCGATCAGCGCAGCAAAAAATCGAGCCACTGCAATTTCAAAGTCTCTGACCGAGTAAGAAGGCAAACCGGCACCGGCAAAAAATTATTACTTCCAACAACCACTACGAATGGAGTAAGACCAGTCGCGCCGGTTATGCCATATCTTGATCGATCTTCCATAGTATTACGGTCGATGGTTTTTCGCCATTGACTATTGACCATGGTCGATCGACTTTTAGTCCACATTGTCGTGCAAAAATTTATTGTTGCCTAACAAATTATTATCGTCATTTAGATTGTAGCGAGAGATAAACGGCTCGGATGAATGGGGCACATCGCCATCGACTTTAACGCCCCTTCTCAAGTACGCAGGCAGTGTCCATTTTTCGTTGAACTCTTCTTTCGTCATTTCTTGCTTCTTGTTGGACTTGAGTTTTTCTCTACGTTCACGAGCTTGCTGTTCCAACCGCTCTTTCGTTTTGCGAACTTGCATCATTCCTTCTTCATCCAGCACTTGATCGGCTGAGATTTCATTTCCCAGCTTGAACTCTTCCTCTTCGTTGTATATTTTTTCGTCACTTTGATCTTCCTTCGGATTTTGGAAAACGTAGGTGCGCTCCTCGATTGGCTCTTCGGGCTTGCTGAGAATCGGCTTGTCTTGCGGACGCTGCACAGGCTTGTCGACCGGTTTTTGGATTTTTGGTTTGTCTTCCAAAATCGGTTTGTCTAAGATGGGCCTGTCTTTGTCGTCCTTGATTTTCAATTCAATCTCGGCGCCACGTTGGTTGACAGAATTATCCGATTGTTGCGGATTGAACAATGAGATCTGTGAACGGTCCAGCTCTTGCACTTTCTTATCCGTTTTTTTGGCAACTTTTCCTTCGCTGACAAACCCCGTGGCGATAACCGTTACACGAATGCGATCCGCCAGATGTGCATCTACGCCGTGGCCAAAAATTACCTCCGCATCATCGCCCGCCTGTTGCTGGATATATTCCGTGATCGTGGTGAGCTCGTCCATCTGCAACTCAGCTTCCTGACCCGAAATGATCGACAACAAAATTTTCTGTGCTCCCATAATGTCGCGGTTGTCGAGTAGCGGAGAAGCGAGGGCTTGTTGTGCCGCTTTGATCGCGCGGTTGTCACCACGCGTCTCGGCCGAGCCCATCACCGCAGCTCCTGCGTTGAGCATGACAGTGCGTACGTCTTGAAAGTCAACGTTGACGTACCCGGCGAGCGTAATTATTTCGGCGATACCTTTCGCTGCCGTGGTCAACACACTGTCGGCTTCACCAAATGCTTGGCCGACGGCCAGGTTTCCGTAGATCTCGCGCAACTTATCATTGAGGATCACCAGTACGGTATCGCAACTTGCGCGGAGGGCTTCTACGCCGGCTTCCGCCTGTGCATACTTTTTCTTTCCTTCAAAGCCAAAGGGCACAGTCACAATACCTACAGTGAGGATTTCCATGTCTTTGGCAATCTTCGCGATCACGGGTGCCGCACCCGTGCCAGTACCTCCGCCCATCCCCGCAGTCACGAAAATCATTTTCGTGCCCGCGAGCATTTCACGAATTTGGTCTTTGCTTTCGAGTGCAGCGGCACGTCCTACTTCAGGGTTCGCTCCGCAGCCAAGGCCTTCGGTGAGTGCAGCTCCCAGTTGCAGTTTGTATGGCACTGGGCTGCTGTTCAGCGCCTGCAAGTCGGTGTTCGCCACAACAAATTCCACATCCTTGATGCCGAGTTTATACATGTGGTTCACCGCATTGCTGCCACCGCCGCCAACGCCAATCACTTTAATGATCGACTTGTGGTGCTTCGGCAGATCAAATTTGTATGATCCTGATTCAAACATGACTTTATTA
This sequence comes from Cyclobacteriaceae bacterium, assembly GCA_035492075.1. GTDB lineage: Bacteria > Bacteroidota > Bacteroidia > Cytophagales > Cyclobacteriaceae > ELB16-189. The sequence goes on from DATJJP010000047.1 coordinate 35,880, forward strand.
TTTAGGTGGTTGTTCGTTTTGAAAAGAATATGTAGTTAAAATATAGTAGTTAGTATAAATGCCCTGGGCGGCTGTCGCGATCCCGATTGCTATCCGGAGCGCCATCGGGCTATCCGCTGCAAGTCCGTCAGTGCACAAACCTTCGCACTTCGGGCTTTCCGCTCCTATCCCTGCCGCCGTTCGTTTCAATATGTCAAATTCAGTATTCAACATTGATAATTGGTGATCGATTATTGACAATTAATATTCGTTCTTGTCTCCCAAATCGTCAATCAACAAGCCTTTCGTCTTATTCAAAATGTTGGTGAAGAAATCGGATGTCAATGTTTGCTTTTTCACTTTCGTGACGGGCTTGTTTGTCTCCGCCATTTTTTCCTTGTAGCGATCTTCACGTTCGTCAAGCGAACGGAAGCTGGAAAGCACGAGGCCAACAGCGGTGGCATACATTGGGCTTTTCACCGCTTCGAGTTTGCTTTTGCCGAGGTGTTCGTTCGGATAACCAATGCGTGCGTCCATTCCCGTCATGTACTCTACCAGTTGCTTCAAGTTGGCAAGCTGAGAGCCGCCACCCGTGATTACGATACCGCCGGCGAGTTTACTTTCATAACCTGAGTTGATAATCTCCGTGTGTGCCATCTCAATGATCTCTTCCATTCTGGCTTGAATGATGTGGCTTAGTGTCTTCACGGAAATTTCTTTTGCTGTTCTGTTTCTGATTCCAGGGATTGAAACAATTTCATTTGGACTTGCTTCTTCCGCGATGGCTTTACCGAAACGAGTTTTCAACTGCTCGGCTTGCTTTGCCATCACTTTCAATCCATCTTGAATGTCTGCGGTCAAAATATTGCCACCAAATGGAATCACGGCGGTATGGCGAATGATGCTATCATGGAATACCGCAATATCTGTCGTGCCTCCACCGATGTCGATGAGGCAAACGCCGGCTTCCTTTTCTTCCTCACTTAATACGGCGAGGCTCGAGGCAAGGGGCTCCAAAATTAAATCGTCAATCTCTAGGCCCGCACGCCGCACACATTTGTTGATGTTGTTGATCGCGCTCGTTTGCGCAGTGATGATGTGGAAGTCGGCCTCCAATTTCACGCCACTCATTCCAACTGGATCCTTAATTCCCTCTTCGTAGTCTACGGTATAGTCTTGCGGCATCACGTGAATGATTTCACTTCCGGGAGGTATTACGATGCGGTACATGTCTTCGGTAAGGCGGTTCACATCTTCGATGCTCACCTCGTCATCGTTTTGCGTGCGCGTGATACTGCCGTGGTGTATCGTACTTCGGATATGCTGCCCTGCGATACCGACATTCACCACGCCGATATCAATGCCGCTCATATCGCTCGCTTCTTTGATGGCTTTCTCAATGGCAAAAACCGTTTTGTCAATATTTGTAACGATGCCTTTGATTACGCCTTCACTTTCGGCTTTGCCCATGCCGAGCACCTCGAGTTTGCCGAACTCATTTTTGCGACCAACGATGGCACAGATCTTCGTTGTTCCAATGTCGAGGCCTACTACTATTTTATCGTTTTCCATGACTTCTATTTTTTTAGTGGTTGTTTCTGTTTTCTGTGTTTTTAAGTTTCGAATCACCGGCTTCGAGCCACGAGAATAAACTCCCGGCTCTAACCCGCCACTCGCGGCTATTCTGCAATTACCTGTCCTTCAAATTCTAAATTCACTCGTTCATATCTCGTCCATCCCCGTTGCGGCAAAACTTTCTTATAAAAAATCATAAGTCTCCTGAATTTGTTTTCGATGTTGATGGCTTTTCCGAATTCCACTTTCTGTCCTGTGACTTGCGGATAAATCGTAATCCGTGCATCACTGCCGATGTCCATTTGTGCCACCTGGGCCTTCCAAAATTTTTCTTCATTGACAAATCGAATCATTTCCAAAATCTGTTTGCCTTCCTCGGTCAAATTCAAGTCCTGGCTGGCGATTAGTTTTTTCATCATTCCTCCGCTAAGGAGGGTGACGCGTGCAGTGTATTTTTCCGAGACGGGCATAACCACCCCATCTTCTGCAACGTAGGCGTCTTGAGCTTCTGGCTGGACGATGCGTGCGATTGGCCTACGCAGTTCTACTTTCACAATCAGGTTGCCTTTCAGATCGCCGTACAACTGAGCGTCTTGGATGTGTTTGTCTACCTTCAGTTTTGCTTCGATCTGCTTTAACTTGATTCGGTCTATTCCTGTTCCTTTAATGGGTATCCCCGAATTGTCGAGGAGCTGCATGACATCGAAGTCATCCAGAAAATGATTTTCGTTGATATTTTCTATTTCGACAATGATATTGGTGCACACACTTCCTCCTTGCTTGCGTTCACCGAAGGCAATTAGAAAAGAGACGCCGATCAGCGCCACCGCCACTTTAATATCATTCCGTATGTTCAGCTTCCATTTCATTCTTTCTTAACTCAATTTCTTTTCGACAACATTTCTTTAATTGGTTTCACCATCGTGTCAATATCTCCCGCGCCAACGGTGGCCAAAATTTGCACGTCCATGTCCTCTAATCGTTGTACTAACTCTCTTTTCGTGCATCTCACTTTTACCGGGCTAGTGATGTCCTTGAAAAGAAGATCACTGGTGACTCCGGGGATTGGCTCTTCTCTGGCAGGATAGATATCAAGCAACAACACTTCATCCGCGATACTGAGGCTCTTTGAAAATCCTTCGGCAAAATCTCTCGTACGTGTGAACAGGTGGGGCTGGAAAACGACCGTGATCTTCTTTCCGACATACATCGACCTAAGGGACTTCAAAAACGCTTCAATCTCTGCCGGGTGATGCGCGTAATCGTCAATGTAAACCAATCCATTTTTACGAAGCACAAATTCGAAGCGCCGTTTCACGCCATGGAAAGAGGCAAGGGCTTCCTTGATTACTTTCACATCGATCCCCATCTTCATTGCTACCATTGTTGCAGCAATCGCATTTTCCATGTTATGAAACCCGGGGACGCCTAGCTGAATTTTTTCGATCTTGAGACCAGGGCCATTAAGATCGAATTCAAAAAACCCGTGATCCGCTTTTATGTTGCCGGCAAAAAATTGTCCCCGGTTTGTTCCATACGTTTCTTTTGTAAGATGCTTCTCCTCTTCTGCCAACTTCGCGATCGACTCGTGGATGACCAGATATCCGCCTTTGTTCACCTGGTGCATAAACTCCTTATACGCGGATAGCATCTGTAAATGATCTCCATAAATATCCAAATGGTCTGCATCTGCTGAAGTGACCACCGCTGTCTGTGGAAATAGCCTCAGGAACGAGCGATCAAATTCATCCGCTTCGGCGACCATGATGGTCTGAGGACCTACGTTTCCATGCATCACCAAATTCGACTCATAGTTGGCGGTGATTCCTCCCAGAAAAGCTACCATGTCCTTGCCCGCACTCTTTAGTATATGTGCGATCAAAGACGACGTTGTTGTTTTGCCGTGCGTGCCTGCAACGGCAATGGTTTTGTAGTTCTTTGTAAGCAGGCCCAGTACTTCTGACCGTTTAAGAATATTAAATCCTTCGGCCTTTAAATAATTGTATTGCTTGTGATCTTTTGGAATAGCCGGCGTGAATACCACCAATGTTTTCTCTTTCGTCAAATAACCCGGCAATGACTCGATCCGATCTTCAAAATGAATTTCCATTCCTTCATCCAACAGTTCGTGTGTCAACGGAGTGGCGGTGCGGTCATAGCCTGCCACCTTCATTCCCGCATGCTTGAACCAGCGCGCCAAGGCGCTCATGCCTATCCCACCGATCCCCAGAAAATAAATACTATCGTAGTTCTTTAAATTCATTTGGAAGTTAGGTGGTTAAATGTTGAATTCATCGGAGAAAAAATGAAGATGTCGGCGGCAAGTTTCAAGCGACAAGCAGCATGTTTTGCGTTTGGCAACATAAGCCTGCAAGCCGAAGCTTGGAGCTTGAAGCCAAGTGCAGTTTGATCATTAGCTATTTTGTTCGTTTGGCTCATCTGCCAATTAATTTTTCTATCTCGTTGACGATGTCTTCAGTGGCGTTGGGCTTGGCCAATTTTCCAATATTCTCACTGAGGTTTTTGCATTGCTGCACATCAAAAATCAATTTGAGAGACTCATCCACTAAGTTCTCCACCGCGTCTGAATCCTTGATTAAAAGAGCTGCGTCCTCTTTTACCAGCGCCAGCGCGTTTTTTGTCTGATGGTCTTCTGCCACGTTTGGCGACGGCACGAGGATGCAGGGCTTCTTCACTAAGCACAACTCGGAAATAGCGAGGGCACCCGAGCGCGAGATCACCACATCTGCGGCGGCATAAGCCAAGTCCATATGCTGAATAAAGCCATAGACACCGATTCTCCTGATATCCTTTTCCTTCAACCGTTCGCGGATTTCTTCAAAATAGATTTTGCCCGTTTGCCAAATCACCTGCATCTGCGACTCGATGATGGCATCGATTTTAGCGACAATGCTTTCATTAAGAGTTCGCGATCCCAAACTTCCTCCAAGAATCAACAGCGTCCTTGTGTTGGGCTGCAACCCGAATTGCATGATTGCCTGGTCACGTTTATTATCTATATCGAGAATATTTTGTCGCACGGGGTTACCAGTGAACACTATCTTTTCTTTCGGGAAATATTTTTCCATTTCAGGGTACGCTACACAAATGCGCTGCGCTTTCGAAGCCAATTGTTTGTTCGTCAACCCTGCATATGAATTTTGTTCTTGTATAAGCGCAGGAATTTTATTTCGGGTAGCCGCTAACATTACCGGCCCGCTTGCATAACCGCCCGTGCCAATGACGGCATTCGGTTTGAACGCCTTTATAATTTTTCCTGCTTTGAAATAACTGCTCACCAATTTAAACGGGAACAATAAATTGGATAAAGTCAGTTTGCGTTGAAGGCCGCTGATCCATAGTCCAACGATCTTATAACCTGCCTCCGGTACCCGTGTCATCTCCATTCTGCCTTGTGCACCGACAAAAAGAATCTCGGCCGCGGGGTACCGCTCCTTGAATTTGTTAGCAATCGAAATGGCGGGAAAAATATGGCCACCGGTTCCTCCGCCGCTGATGATTAGTCGATATGGTTGATTCGAATTCAAGAATTCAGAATAAAGAATTTAGTAGTTAGAATAATTTCAATACCCTCATCAACACAGTTACATGGCAACGTAGCATCATTGGCAAATCGAAACATTGATATTAGGCCAATTAAAATCATGCTGCTTTGGCTTGCACTTTATGTTCTTGTTCCGGTGATTGTGAGTTCCAATTTTCATCTTGCTCCCCACGGCTCACGCTCAAAATAATTCCCACTGATATGCCGGTGAAAACCATCGCCGTTCCACCCCAGCTCATGAAAGGCAGCGGCTGTCCTGTGATGGGGCCGAGGCCAACCACCACACCCATGTTCACCATCGCTTGGCAAACCAAATCGAAACTCAATCCAGCGGAGAGCAATCCCCCAAATGCACGTTCACTGTTATATGCCGCCTTCATTCCCCGATGGAGCAAAATGAGATAGAGAACGAGTACCACAATTCCGCCGATCACCCCATACTCCTCGATCACAATGGCGTAGATCATGTCTGAATATGCCTCGGGCAAAATGTTTCGTTGTTCACTATTGCCAGGTCCTTTTCCGAAGATTCCTCCGGTCGCCACGGCAATCCTTCCTTGCTGCGCCTGAAATGGAAGTTCTTTGTTGTTGATAAAACTTAGAATACGGTTCTTCGCAGTTTCGCCTCGAACACCAAACTTCAGCGCCACCGCCCCCGCCAACAAACCAACCAAAACAAGCATGGCCAAATATTTTACGGGCACACGACCAATAAACATCACTAGCATACAAGTGGCGAACAACAACACGGCGCTCGACAAATTAGTGAGGGCAATCAATCCACAAATCACGCCACACCAGACTAACATGGGTATCAACGCATCTTTGACGTCTTCAATATTTTGTTGCTTTTTTGAAAGCATGCTTGCCAAGTTGATGATCAAGGCAAGGCTGGCAAAGTCGGAGGGTTGAAACGACCCAAACAATGGAACTTTGATCCAACGGGATGCGTCATTGATGCTCACACCAAATTTGAGCGTGTAGAGCAAAAGTGGTACGCTCGCCCAAAGCGCCAAGCGAGAAAGTTTCGAGTAGTAGCGATAATCGATTTTGTGCGCTATCCACATAGCAGCGAGGCCAAGGATGACCATGGATGTGTGCTTCAACAAATACCATTCGGGCGAAGATGTTTTTCTGAATGCAAGAGTTCCTACGGAGCTGTACACTACTAGTACGCTTATCAAAGACAATCCAAATACAACGGCCCAGATCACACGGTCGCCTTGTAAATTGTTGTCAGCCCACTCTTTAAATTTTTTCATACTCAAAAGAATTTAATTCTGGATGAATTCATTCTCGTCTTTCAACTCCAACACTGCTTTTCTAAACTGATCTCCTCGATCTTCATAGTTCTTGAATAAATCAAAACTTGCGCACGCGGGAGAAAGCAACACCACGTCGCCCGGCTCGGATGCCTTCCACGCCATACGAACCAGCTCTTTCACATCTTGCGTTTCCATTACTCCTTTCACTACACCATCGAATGCGTTGTGCAGTTTCTCATTGTCTTTGCCGAGGCAGATCAATACTCTCACTTTTCTTTTCACCTCCTCCGCGATGATCGAATAGTCATTGCCTTTGTCGATGCCGCCTGCAATCCAGATCAATGGACCCTGGTAACTGCCAAGCGCATACATGACCGAATCTACATTGGTGGCCTTCGAGTCGTTCACAAATTCAATTCCTTTGATGGTAGCAACTGATTCCAACCGATGAGGTGCGTTTTTGAACGTCTTTAGACCCGCTTTGATAGAGTCCATCGAAACTCCCGCCGTATAGACGGCCACAACAGCGGACATGGTGTTAATCAAATTGTGTGGACCTTTCAACGTGGTGTCTTGCGGCGCGATGCTGAACATCTTGTGATCCAAGTCGAAAAACATTACGCGCCCATCAAAATGCGCGTCGGCAGAATTGTCTTTTAATGCTACTCTAACTGGCTGCGGCTTGATTTCCCTCTTCTTCATTTCATCTTTAACAACGGCATCGTCTGAGAAATAAATAAAATAATCATCCTCCGTCATCGACTGGACCAGCCGAAACTTCGAGTTCACATAATTTTGCATTTCATACTCGTAACGGTCCAGATGATCGGGAGTGATGTTGAGAAGGATTCCGATGTGTGGACGGAATGTTATCGTGCCATCCAGTTGAAAGCTGCTCACTTCTACCACATACCAATCGTGATTTCCTTTAGCTACTTTTCTGGCAAGACTCTCGCCGACGTTCCCGGCTAGTGCTACATTCAACCCCGCCGACTTCATCAAATGATAAGTCAGCAGTGTTGTGGTCGTCTTCCCGTTGGTGCCCGTGATGGCAATGACTCGTCCTTTAATAAATCCGAAAGCAAATTCAAGCTCATCAATGATTTCTATATTTTTTTCTCTGGCCTTCTTTATTACTTCTGCCTTGTCAGGAATGCCAGGGCTTTTAATAATAAGGGACGCGCTCAAAACCTTTTCCAGCGTATGTTGACCTTCTTCGAATAAAATATTTTCGCCGACAAGCTCTTGTTTGTATTTTTCTTTGATCGTCCCTTGATCTGAAACAAACACATCATATCCTTTCGCCTTCGCCAAAAGTGCTGCGCCTGTTCCGCTTTCTCCTCCGCCTAATATGATCACCTTCTTGCTCATCTCAGTTTAAGTGTGGCCAGTGAAAGAATCGCCAATAGAATTCCTACAATCCAAAAGCGCGTTACAATTTTTGCTTCAGGAATATTCTTCTTTTGATAATGGTGATGGAGGGGCGACATCAGAAAAATTCTTCTGCCTTCACCGTATTTCTTTTTGGTGTATTTGAAATACGATACCTGCATGATCACCGAAATATTTTCCACCAAGAAGATTCCGCACAACAACGGAATCATCAATTCTTTCCTAACGGCAAGCGCAAGTACAGCGATTATTCCTCCAAGCGACAAGCTTCCGGTGTCACCCATGAATACTTGTGCGGGATATGCGTTGTACCACAAGAATCCAAGGCAAGCTCCCACAAAAGCGGTACAGAAAATTACGAGCTCACCAAGGTTGGGGATGTACATAATGTTGAGGTACGAGCTGAAGTCAACACGGCCAGACAAATAAGCGAGGATGGCTATCGTCAGTCCAATAATTCCGGAGGTGCCGGCGGCCAATCCATCGATACCATCGGTGATGTTAGCGCCATTAGAAACGGCTGTGATGATCAGGATCACAATCAGCGTGTACACAATCCATGTGTAGTTGACATCCAGCCAGGAAATCAACCTGCTGTAATCAAATTCGTTGTTCTTAAAAAACGGAACCGTTGTCTTGGTCGACTTCGTGTCTTTGTATTCTAATTTCTGTTCGGCCTCAAGCCTCACAATTCCTACGCTCGCAAGTGTTGGCGTGTTTACCTCGCGCACCACCACGTTGCGATTGAAGTACAGTGTCAAACCCACGATCAAACCAATGCCCACCTGCCCTACAATTTTGAACCTGCCCGCGAGGCCTTCCTTATTTTTCTTGAATACTTTAATATAATCGTCCAAAAAACCGATCAGCCCCAACCAAACCGTGGTCGTAATCAAGAGGATCACGTAGACGTTGTCTAGTTTCGCCATCAGCAATGTGGGTACTAAAATCGCAGCGATGATTATCAGTCCGCCCATGGTCGGCGTCCCTTTCTTCTGCATCTGACCTTCAAGGCCGAGGTCTCGAATATCCTCACCCACCTGTTTCCTTCTCAAGAACGCGATTAGTTGATTTCCGAAAGTAATCGTGATCAACAATGAAAGAATTGCCGCTACACTGGCACGGAATGAAATGTATTGAAACACTCCCGCGCCAGGGATGTCAAACTGTTTGTCGAGGTATGTGAACAAATAGTACAGCATTAATTCTCAATCAATTGGCAAACATTTTCAACATACGTTCCAAAACTTCTTTATCATCGAAAGGATATTTTACTCCTTTAATCTCTTGGTACGTTTCGTGTCCTTTGCCCGCCACGAGAATGATATCTTTCTCTTTGGCTAGCATGCAGGCGGTCTTAATGGCTTCTTCACGATCAGTCATCACGAGCGTCTTTTTTGCTTCGCTAGGCCCCACGCCCCTTTGCATTTCTTTGATGATTTCCAGAGGATCTTCGCTGCGCGGATTATCGGACGTGAAAATCACTTTGTTAGAGTATTTGCATGCGATGGCCGCCATGAGCGGGCGCTTTGTTTTATCGCGGTCGCCACCGCAGCCCACCACAGAAATCACATTTTCATTTCCGCTGCGGAAATGCTCAATGGTCTCCAGCACATTTTTCAAGGCGTCGGGGGTATGTGCGTAGTCGATAATCGCAGTGAACTTCGATCCCGGTCTCACCAATTCAAATCTGCCGTGTGCTCCGGTGAGCGAGGACAGTTTTAAAAGGACCAACTCGGCGTCTTCTCCAAGCAAACAGGCGGCACCGTAAACACACAATAAATTGTATGCATTGAAATCGCCGATCAGTTTGAACCACACATTCTTGTCTCCAAACTCCAGCTCAAGACCAATGATCGCATTGGTGATGATCTTCGACTTAAAGTCGGCCATCTTTTTGAGTCCGTACGTTTTCTTTTGCGCTTTCGAATTTTGGAGCATTACCATTCCACGCTTGTCATCCACATTGACCAACGCAAAGGCGTCAGATGAAAGCGCATCGAAGAAACCCTTCTTTGCCCGTATGTAGCTTTCAAATGTGTGGTGGTAATCGAGATGATCGTGCGTGATGTTGGTAAACAAAGCACCAGTAAAATGAAGCCCTTCAATCCTTCCTTGATCCACGGCATGTGAACTTACCTCCATGAAGCAATGAGTACACCCGGCGTCGAGCATCTGCACCAATAGCTCATTGATCTGAATTGGGTCTGGTGTAGTATGTGTTGCTACGAAGTCTTTATCCACAACTTTATTCACAACTGTGGACAACATTCCGACTTTGTAGTTAAGCGACGTAAACAGTTTGTAGAGTAACGTAACAATCGTTGTCTTGCCATTGGTACCCGTCACTCCTACCAACTTCAATTTTTGTGAAGGGTTGCCGTAGAAATTCGACACAATGATACCCAATGCTTTTGCACTCGACTTCACCGTAATGAACGTTGCCTTGTCGGAAACTATTTCCGGCAACTTCTCACACACGATTACGGCCGCGCCACTTTTGATTGACTTGTCAATGAATTCATGACCATCTGTCGATCGCCCTTTCACCGCTACAAACAGGGTGCCTTTCTTCACCTTTCTTGAGTCAAAAGCAACGCTATTCACCTCAACGTTCATGTCTCCTGAAGTAGACGTGATGTTCACCTTATATAATATGTCGCGTAGCGCTTTCAATCTCTTTAATTATCAGTTTTTAGTTAGCCAATTTTCAATTGCGTTAACATCCATGCTCCACATTAGCTCAGTTTTAAATGAATTCTGCTTCCCTTCGATATTTTGGTGCCAGGTGCAAGTGATTGCTCCGAAACCCTTCCCTTTCCTTCGTAATACACTCGCAACCCCGATCGCTCCAACAAATAGATGGCATCGCGAAAAGTCATCCCCGTTACATTTGGAACCAGGTCCTTTATTATGGAGTTCTTTTTGAGAGTCACCGAAGTTGCTTCCTTCGAAGCACGCACCCATTCTTCATCGGTTGCTGAGTGATTTGATACGCCCAGCTCATTGCACAGCATCGCCACTTCTTCGTGTCTGCCCGCACGAATCACCGGAACCGTTTCGTCTTCTTTCGCCACTTTCTCATCCATCGGTGCATGAAGATTTAAGTCGCGCGCGTAAATATTATCGGCTAGATCCTTGAACACGGGGCCAGCTACGCTGTTACCATATTGATAAATACCTCTGGGGTTTTTTATCAGCACGATCGCTGAATATTTTGGAGCATTGGCAGGAAAATACCCTACGAAGGAGGTAATCACCCGGTTGGTATAGCGTCCATCTTTTAGGATTTGTGCAGTGCCTGTCTTTCCGGCTATTTTGTAGTACGTATTTTTTAAATTTTTTGCCGTACCATATTCCACTACACCTTCCAACAAGACCTTCAATTGAGCTAATGTTTTGCTCGAACAGATTTTTGAAACCATCGTTTCCGTTTCAAATTCTTGAATCACTTTATCCCCTTGTGTCACTGCGGTAACAAAAACCGGTTTGATCATTTTGCCATCGTTGGCAATCGCATTGTACAATGTCAGTGTGTGGAGCGGGGAAATTTCAAAGCCGTAGCCATAGGCCATCCAGGGCAGTGTGATTCCGCTCCACGCTCTGTCTTTAGGCCGAGTGATTTTCGGAAACGACTCCCCCGTGATCTGAAGCCCCAGCGGCTTCGACAGTTTCAGCTCATCGATGTGCCACAAGAATTTCTCTGGCTTTGTTCCAAAATGCTTGTCGAGCAATTTGGCCATCGCGATGTTAGAAGAGACTTCGAACGACTTTTGAATGGATATCCTGCCGTATCCACCCTCGTCGTGATCACGAACTTTCTTGTTGTAGAAAGTGAAAATTCCTTTGCCCGTATTGATGCTGTCTTTCAGTTGAATATTGGTGTCTTCGAGCAATGCCATCATCGTGACCAACTTGAAAGTAGAGCCGGGCTCGAACGATCCGCCCACGGCGTGATTAAATTTTTCTGTGTACTCGTCTCCTTCTTTGGTCAAATTGGAAATCGCTTTGATGTGGCCGGTTTTTACTTCCATCACTACCACTGTTCCTTCGTCTGCATCATGCGATTCCATGGCGCGGTGCAAAGATGTTTCGGCAACATCTTGTAAGTTGATATCGATGGTGGTTTGGATGTCAAAACCATCGGTGGCTTTGATGTTGTTGCCATCGAACACCGGCTTCCAAGTTCCGCCCGCTATTTTCTGAAAAAGCGCTTCGCCGTCTTGTCCGCCCAATGTCTCGTTGAAACTATATTCCAGTCCTGCGCCTCTCTCGTCTTCGTTTACAAAGCCGATCGTTCTTCTGCTCAAGTTTGAAAACGGACGATAGCGCACATCCATCTTTTCGAAAATGACTCCGCCTTTATACCTGCCGTTGCGGAATATCGGCCATGACATCATTTCTTTTTTCGATTGATAGTTGATCTGTTTGCGATTGATAGTGACGTACTGCTTACCGGATGCTCGTGCATCCTTCAACATCTCTTTATACTCCTTTGCGGTTCTGTCCTTATAAAATGCGGCGAGGTGCTGTGAAAGGGAATCAATTCCTTTCTTGAAAACATCTTCCTTCGCCAAGGTGGGGTCAATCGCTACTTTATAGAATGGCAATGACGTTGCCAACAAGCTCTCATTATCGGAATAAATGTTTCCGCGGGTGGCTTTTATTTTTTTGTAATCAAACAAAGTTTCTTGGGCGATCTTCTCCCACTTCGGTCCTTCGATCATCTGGATGTGACTGATCTTCGCCGCCACACAGACCGCAAAAATCAACACGCCCAAAAAAGCGATACGTACCCTGATTAATATGGACTTCTTAATATTCACCTTTCTCTACGACTACTTTAAATGGTGGCCTCAAGCTTTCTTCTAATCCCAGCACCTTAACTCTTCTTGCCACTTCACTTTGTTTGCTTGCAAACATTACGTCTGCCTTCAGCGTGGTGAAATCGGCACGCAAGTCTTCTACCTCACTCTCCGTCCGCTCAATGGTGCGCGTGGTCTTATCTGCATAGTGCGTATTGCTGATGTAGATCAAACCCAAAAACACCACGAACAAGATTTTCGGCAAATACTGAACGGGAAACCCATCTTCGAAATAGCTTTCCAGTTTCAGTCTATTTTCAAAACCCGAAAAGGCACTCTTCCCTTCCTTACCTTCTTTTGAAGGTTTTACTTTCATCTCATTTCCGCGCTCGGGCTCTATCCTAAGTTTGTTGTCCATTTCTTTTTCGTTGTTGGTTGGTCGTCGGTCGTTGTTAGGATGGCATTTGCGATCCACTTAACGACCTGCAACGGATCAACTATATTTTCTCTGCCACTCTCAGCTTCGCACTTCTTGCTCTACTGTTTTGTTCTATTTCTTCCACCGAGGCTTCTATCGGTTTTCGATTCACTGCCTCGAATGGTTTTACCTTATTCCCAAAAAAATCTTTCTCCACTTCACCAAACATTTTTCCCGTGTTGATGTAGTTTTTTACCAGCCGATCTTCGAGCGAATGGTAACTCATCACCACCAACCTTCCCCCCTTCTCCATCACTTCGCCACTTTGGTGCAAAAAATCTTCAAGCGCTTGCATCTCGGCGTTCACTTCGATGCGCAATGCTTGAAACACCTGGGCGAAATATTTATTCTCTTTCCCACGCGGAGCTACCGACTGCAAGGCTGTTTTCAAATCGAGTGTTGTCGCCAACGGTTTTTTACTCCGATTTGTCACCACTGCCTTGGCCGCTGTCTTTGCATTTTTCAGTTCACCGTACATCCCAAAAATCTTGTGTAGCTGTTCTTCGGTGTAGCTGTTCAAAATTTTTGCGGCGGTTGCTTTGGCCTTCCGATCCATTCGCATATCGAGGGGGCCATCGAAGCGAGTGGAGAACCCTCGCGAGGCCTCATCGATTTGATGTGACGAAATTCCCAAGTCAGCCAAGATGCCGTTGACCTTGCTTGCTCCTTGCAACTTCAAATACTGTTTCATGTATCTGAAGTTGGCTTGACAAAATGTGAAAGAACGATGTTGTATTTTCTCTGCTTCCTTTTTTGCGTCTTCATCCTGATCAAATGCAATCAGCTTCCCTCCTTTCAATTTCTCCATGATCGCCAAACTGTGCCCACCTCCTCCAAACGTGACATCCACATAAGTTCCTTCAGGATCGATGTTCAATCCGTCGATACATTCTGCCAACATCACTGGGTTGTGGTAGGAGCTCATACGCCGCTAGCTTCTAGCTGCGAGCTGCTAGCCTTCCCCATGATTCAATTTTCTAATGAACGACTGAAGCATTTTTTGTTCCTCATCCAACATCAGAAGCAAGTCGTTGATCAGTTTTTCTTCTACCCATCTTCTTTTCTCAACAATCAGCAAATGCGTTTCCAACTCAAATGCAGATCCCAATGCTATCTCAACGAACCTGCCATAATCTTTTTGACTTCTCTTAGCGCTTCCTTCAGCGATATTTCCAGGAATGGCTGTTGCACTTCGTGTTATCTGCGACTTCATCCCGAATTTCTCTTCACTGGGAAGAAAAGGAACCATGTCGTACACTTTATCAACTATGTCCATTCCGCGTTGCCAAATAAGAAGCCTTTTAAAATCCTTCATTCTAAATCTTTCTAAAAATCCGTCAGCTAGAAGCTAGTAGCTCGTAGCTAGAGGCCTGAAGTCGAAGTCTCCCGAAGCCCGAATTTCATCGTATGAAACCCGAGCTTCCATTCATCACTCGTTCAAATACTTCGCTGCCAACTTCGACAACTCACCGGGGTCCTGGATCAGATGCTTCTCGTAGATGCTGGGGTTCCATGCTTCAATCTTTGAGCCCGTGCCCACCAGCATCGCGTCTTTGTCGATTTGCGCGTAAGTCAACATGTTTTTCGGGATGAGAAAACGGCCGTTGCCGTCAAGCTCTACCGTGACTACGCCCGACAAGAAGTTCCGCTGGAGTTTGCGATACTCTTCATTGAATTCGTTGAGCCCTGAAATTTTTGAGAAGACCTTTTTGAACTCCACTAGGGGATAAATGATGAGGCATTGCTCAAAGCCACGGCGAACGACCAATTCCTGGCTCTCCCCTTCGGCGGACGGGAGCTGGGATTTGATCCGCGAGGGCAGGACGAGCCTACCCTTGGCATCAAGCTTACACTCATATTCACTAGTGAAGAAAGTCATAGACTGTAGTGGTTGTCTTTTTCTCCTAAGCAAACTTATGTAATTTTCAACCACTTCCAACCACTTTGCGCCACTTTTTTACATTTTTAGCTGAAAACGCGCTGAAAAGGTACCTCGAGGAGAGGTGTGGCTTCCCACTGAAAATTGGACTAGACCAAAAGAAATTGTTACCGGTGCCTAAGTAAATTGGGCTAAAGGAAAGTGCGGTGGTTTTTGAAAACCCGCTTTTCCATTCAAAAACAAAGCTTTATAAGAAATCTCGCCAAGTTTTGGCTATTCGGGATGGGATCAAACCATGGCACTGAAATTGAGGGTGTCCGGCACTTTAACGAAAGATTCGCCTATAAAAGTGAAAACGAAAGCTCTCTTTCCCTCCCACTTCACGTGTTACTGATACATCCCGTTGTGCCTCAATAAACTCTTGCAGATCGTGAGTCTGAACCGAGCTTTTTTTGGATCCAGTTCTAGTCATTTAGGACATTGAGTGAAAAAACACTAGAAAATATCTGTACCCAAAGCGATTATTGATCACAGTCTTCGAATGTTCCGTGACGCCTCTTAAGATCCTTGTTTGGCAAAGGAGGATTTTCTACGATTTTGATAAAAAGACTTCCAACTCTCATCGAACAGAAAAATTAACGTGCACCGCCGGAGTATCGTCCTTCGTTCCTCCAGCCAAGAAGAATCACACGTTGGCCCGTTTCAACCAATGAGGAAGAAATTTCTTTTGAGAGGGGTCATGATCAACTATTTGCTTATAAAAATCAATTCGTTTCTTTCTTAAGGATTTTAAGAAAGACGTAGGATCAATTTTGTTCAGAGCATCTGCCATAGTTGGGTTCATCTTGTTATCCAACTTAAATCCATAGCCATATTCATTCAGCTGTTGTTGGATCACTTTAACCCCGATGGCAGAATGGACTCTAAAATCGAACACGTAATTGGCTATGACTTGATTCTCGAGATCAAAGAACCCTTCCTTGACCCAGATGTCAACATAGAAATCAACAACCAGCCAATCAGTAATGCCATCAAAATGATGGTTCCACGCGGGAGGTCCGTTCTTTTTTTTGTACTCGTCAATATAATGCCATCCGGTCCATCCTTTGGAAAACTTGCGACTTATCCCACAATACGTTTCCTCACCCAAATCGTTGGCCACATTGGCATAACCACCTTCATAGGATTCAATCATTTCGTATACAATTAGAAATGAAGCCTTTGGCTTAGGGCGAGTTGGCAAAGGAGTTTCGTTGGCCGAAGTCCAAATGAGCAAAGACATGATGGTGAAGAAACTTTTCACTGCGTTGATTTATTACGTTTTTGACACGCTCTATTACCATTAAGTATCGCCAACGCAACCCTAAATTATACCTGAGGTATTTTATTTACAGTGACCGAGATCATCATTTTGGTGAGATTAACTTCGTGGACTATTGACTAGAAGCCCGTCATGGATGGTTTTGGCTTTCCCTTGATATCAAACATGCCCGGAAAAAACGGGATAGGCCGTTCAGAAAGTTTCAGGTAATGATATACACAACATTCTGCTGAAAAGAGCATCATGGATTTGACCCACCAAATCTGGGTCGATCATTTCATTCTTAACCCCGATGATTTTTCAGAAATCGGGCATAAAATAAAAAAGGCCATCGGCTGCGTGTCGGAACATTTGCCCCCGCCTAGGGCCGCCGAGCTACATGAAAACAAAAGCAGTCGTATTTTGCTCAACTAGGCAAGCGTTGTGCCTTTGATGGATTCACTGCGCAACTAGCGTGCGTAATTTCAAAAAATATTATTTCGATTCGAGTACATGTTGTAAAACACCGCTCTGCAAAGGACCAACGGAATAAAAAAAGTAGAGACACATACATCACTAATAAAATTACTCGCTAGCGCAAATTGAATGACATCATTCCAATTACATTTAAGTTACAACATCGAACTCCGTTATTTATTTTGCGTTCTTCACAGTATAATTTTCCTGAATCGTCGCGGTGATGGAGATTGGCAATCTCCTGTGTTTTTTTTACTGGTACAGCTTGTGATCCAATTCTAGAGACGTTGGTCAACTAAATTCAGTTCTCATGAAAAGAGGTTATTCTACGATCGTATTACTGTTAGCGTGGATGCTGTTGTGCATGTCTTTCGTCGTCAATGCGCAGACGGTCCATTTCCAGGGGGGCAATTCCATGCGCAACAGTCAGTTGGGTCATTATTATCAAATGGTGACATGGGATGACACCCAATATCAGGAATTTGCCTATTGGCTTTCGTCGTCAGGTGGAAGCGTCGTCGAGTTCATGAATTGGCGAATACTATTTCCACAAGGATATCAGCAATCTGGTACTACGAAGTATCCAATGATTATTTTTCTTCATGGGGCCGGCGAATCGGGTAGGCAATGGACTACATCAGGAACAGGGAGTTTTAACTATGCACCAACCGACCCACAGTACGACAATAACGATGCCCAATTAACGTGGGGCGGGTCAGAGCATTTGCAGGCTGTAAATGCTCCAACGGGCAGCTCGCGTTCGTTTCCGGGTATCGTGGTTTTTCCCCAAGTGAGTTACAATGGTTCGTGGAGCACAGGTACATGGAGCGGTGGACAAATGACGAACAATGGCCGCATGGCCGTGAGCATCATCGAACATCTGATCAGCACGTACAACGTAGATCAACACAAGATTTACATCCACGGACTTTCAAACGGTGCCAAGGGAATTTGGGATGTCGCCTCGAAAAGACCCGATCTTTTTGCAGCCATGCTCGCCATGTCAGGCGTTGGAACTGATATCAATATAGAGACCGACATCCAAGTCACTACGCCATTGTGGCTATTTCAAGGAGGGCTTGATACTAATCCGAGTCCTGGATGGGCACAGCAATGGATCACGGCGCTAAGGAATAAAGGCGGCAATCCTCGATATACGCTTTATCCAAACAATGACCACAACACATGGCAGGACGCATACCAAGAGCCAGACTTTTTTTCGTGGATGCTTGCACAGGACAAGAGAAGCATTTATGTTTTTGGCGGGTCAACGTCATTGATCAACAACCCTTCGATAAAGCTGGGTTTTTCAGATGGCTTTCTTTCGTATCAATGGACACTGAATGGTGTCGACCTACCGGGTGACACAACTCGCTACATTACAGTGACACAAGCCGGCAGTTATGCAGTGAAGTTCACTCGAAGGACAGATGGTGTGACAGATGTTTCATTTGCTACTCAGATCACTGGTCCGCCGCCACCGCCACCCTCCAATGGAGTCACCTACAAATACTGGCCCTATTCAGGTTCGCTTGCGAGTTTGTCAGCTTTTGACTTCAACCAAACATCTACGGCGAGCGGAACAACGAACAATTTCAATCTTTCTGTCAGACAAAGAAATGATCACTATGTACTTTCGTTCGACGGCTATCTACAGATTGACAACGCAGGCACGTATACATTTTACGCGAACTCAGATGACGGCAGCAGGATCTATATTAATGCCACGCTCGTCGCAAACAACGATAGCATTCACACTTCCACTGTGCGATCGGGTACCTACAATTTTCCAAACCCAGGATTGTATCCAATCCGAGTTGTCTATTATCAGGAGCTCGCAGGTGAAATTTTGAATATTCGTTATAACCAGGGTACTCGCAATAATTATGGATTGGCAACCGGCATCCCTGACAACAAACTCTTTCTATCCGATCCAACATCTTCTAGCTCGACTAGATACGCCGCGGCAAACTCCTCTATTCATCCAACTGAAGTAGCTGGTAACGGTGACAATGAAAATTCTTCGAACAAAGGAGTTGCGTTTCCCAATCCCTTTCATCAAACACTATACGTGCAGTTACCTGATTCCTCATTTACCTCATCGGCTCAGCTTTATGATGTCCTCAATAACAGAATTGCTAGAACTATGCAATTCGAAGTTGAGAGTAGGTACGCTGCATTCGATTTTTCAGACTTACCCAAGGGTCAATATGTCTTGATGATTGGAAATTCGCGGTTCCGAGTCTTTAAGATCGACTGAATTTGAAAAAGCTAGTGTTCTGTGACCTGCTCATTGGCGTCCCGCTTCAACAATTCCTTCCGTCCACTCATTATAATATACCAACTGATAAAAAATCTATAATGGTTTGGCGACTTAAGTGCATTTTTGGGCAAATGGAGCATGGGCATGCACATCCTTTTCTAGATCCCAGCGGGCTGACCGCTGGGATTTTTTTTGTGCCAGCGATTTCTTAGTTTCTTAGAACGCCCTAAACTCACGTACCGGCTATGTATAAAGTAAACGACGCCTGCACACAAGTGGTGGGAATATTACGGTCGGGTGAATGTGGGCGTAGGCTGCTGTCTAGAACAGTTAGCCGCGCTTAGGCTTCAAGCCGCAAGCTTCAAGGCTAAATCTGTCTCGAAAGTCAGAAGCTCTCACCTAACATGTAACCGCCCTGTAGTTTTTAGCTTCAACTAGAACCAGTGGCTAGAAGTCAGCAAAAGAAACTGCGAGCGTTTCGCCATAAGCTCGCAGGGTTTTGTTTGTAATAGAGAGGGGCTCCTTGTGGGCCTCTTTCGTTTTCATAAGCTCGCTTCGCGCCGCGAACTACAAGTTTTGGAGCTGTGTAAATAGGAACTCGGAACTGAAAAATTTGTAGCCCGAAACTCGAAACCCAAAAATCGAAACTAAACCCGCCACCAGAAGCTATGACCTAAGTCCGTTAAAACCGTGAGAACAATCATGGTTCTACATCCTCGCGCTGAACATTTTTGTCTCCGCCAAGGTTTGTAAGTAAAGAAGCTGGTCCCGTAAGGTCAGCTTTTTTTTTGCTCCATGAATAAAGGTGAAATGCCGCTCAGGCCTGAATCGAAAAGAGTTTCTCTTACGGCCAACGACAGATACGATTTACCTTCTTAGCTGCGAGCCAAGAATACAAAGCGGCGAGTCTTGGAGCGGGGTAACTCGAAACTCCCCCTTCATCTCTGGTAACTCCGAACGACTCAGGAGGTAGTTCACTAGTCGTCAGTGGTCTTTCAACGAGACCTAAAACCATTAAAGGGATTGTGTAATTATCTCCAAAAATGGTCTTCTTACTTTACATGTGAATAGCCTGAATTTAAAAAAAGGCAAGAGAAGACAAATTAATTCGCACAAAAATGACTACGATAACAAATTCATTTAAGAAAATACTGAAGCCACTGGTGCCCGAGATGATATTAAATCCCCTCCGGCAGCTCCGCAAAAAAAAGGAAATCGAAGCATGGGAAAACAACGGATGTCCGTCGCCCCCACCTCATATTGTAAAACAAATTACGGTAGGAGATTATCAACGTAAATCAGGCTACACCACACTAATAGAGACAGGGACGTATATGGGTGAGATGGTGGAGGCTCAAAAAGCAAGGTTCAAAAAAATATTTTCTATTGAGCTCGGGGTGGAGCTATTTAATCAGGCGAAAAAAAGATTTGTGAACGATAGGCACATTTCTATCATCAAAGGCGATAGCGGAAAAATGCTTTCGGTAATAATGAGGAGCGTCATCGATCCGGCCATATTTTGGCTGGATGGGCATTACTCGGGAGAGCACACGGCCAAAGGAGAAAAGGACTGCCCGATTTTCGAAGAGCTCAGCGCCATCTTTAATCACCGAAAATTAAATCATATTCTATTGATTGATGATGCGCGGTGCTTTACCGGCGAGGGCGATTACCCAAAGGTGGATGAGCTGGCCGAGTTTGTTAAAAAGAAAAATAAGGAGTACCAAGTGGAAGTGAAGCACGATATCATAAGATTTGAATCCAGGGTGTGATGGCACGTAAGCCACCTTATTTTTTGGATTCAGGCCCCTTCCAGTGAAGGAATATAAATATCAAATCGGGCGCCTTTGTCAACTTCTCCTCTTGCCGTTATGAAACCACGATGGTTTTCTATTATCTTTTTTACGATCGCCAGCCCTATGCCGGTGCCCGCATATTCCGTTTTGCCGTGAAGCCGCTGAAACAATTCAAATATCTTTTCACTAAACTGCTGCTCGAAGCCGATACCATTGTCGGTGAGGGAGATGTGACAGTATCTTTTCGTCGTTGAAAGCTTGTCATTGTTGAGTTCTGCCCGTTCCTCCATCTTACTTTCTATTCTTATGTGCGGTGGGCTACCCAACTTCGAAAATTTTATTGCATTTCCGATAAGGTTGGTCATCAGCTGACGAAACTGAAAAGGAATTACATACACTTTGCATAATTCAGGAGTGTCAATGGTAGCGTGCTTTTCATTCAGTTCTTCTTTTAAGTTTTCTTTCACCTCGTCGATAATTTTTCCAAGATCAGTGGTCTCAAAATGCAGGTCGGTTGTTTTGGCACGTGAGTACTCAAGCAGATCTCGAATCAGTGTTTGCATTCTTTTCGCCGCCACGTGCATTCCCATAAAGTTGCGTTTTCCGCTTTCGGATAAATTGCTTTCGTCCTTTTCCAGGATGCGTGTAGCAAAGGTTTGAATTTTACGAAGCGGTTCTTGCAGGTCGTGACTGGAGATATAGGCAAAAGATTGCAGTTCCTTGTTGGCCATCTCCAGCTCCACGTTTTTTTCTTCTACTTGCTTAGCTTTGGCCCTGATTTCTTCTTCGGCGTGTCGTCGTTCGGTTAAGTCTCTGGTTATTTTGACAAAGCCTACGATTTCATTTTTATTGTCGCGAAGGGCGGTGATGACTACACTGCCCCAGAATTTAGTTCCGTCTTTCCGCACACGCCAATTTTCGTCGCTTGATTTTCCATTTTCTTTAGCCCACGCGAGAAGTTTTTGAGGAACACGTTTTGCCTGCTCCTCAGGTGGATAAAAACTGGAAAAACTTTTCCCGATGATTTCCTCGGCCTTATATCCTTTGATGTTTTCTGCGCCTTTGTTCCAATTTTCGATAATCCCGTCCTTACTCAATAATATGATCGCGTAGTCTTGAATTTCCACAACCATTCTGTGATATCTGTCCTCACTAAATCTTAGTTCGCCATTTATTTTCTCAAGCTCAAAAGTGCGCTCTCTTACTTTTTCTTCCAACGATGAAGATAGTTCCCGGTATTTCTGTTCGCCTTCCTCCAATAATTTTTTGGAAATCAATGTCTGATCGAGTTTAGAACTCTTTTCATCGACTATTCTTTTTAACCTCTTTGCCTGATGAAATACACTGTTTATTCTGAAATAGGAGACCAATAGGATCGCCAATGCGCCAAGGAAAAGCAGGAAAATAAATAGACGGGCGACATTGGCGCGATTGGAATGTTCTCGCGTGCGCTGCTCCAGCAGATGCATTTCATTCAATGTCATTTTATCAATGAGGTGCCTTACCGTTTCAGAGGAATGAATTTCTCCGGAAATGCCTGACTTAAAATTACTGGACGCCCCAAATGGCGGATCTCTCGGATTCTCTTTCGTAATGGCCAATAATTTCTCATTTACACGGGCGCCTAACATTTTTACATTTTCGTATTGCTCATGGTTATCTTTCACGAGCATGGCCGCCTTATTCAATTCTTTAGTGAGCGTATTGAAAACGGAATCTCTTTTTGCAAGACAGGACGAATCTCCCGTCAACACGAAATTCTTTTGGTTGTTGTCAACGTCGGTGACCGCAATCAAGATACTTTGAAAAGAGAGATTGACTTGATTCGTATGATTTATCCAGTCATACGAATCAAGAAGGTGCTTCAATTGAATGGATGCATAAGAGCAAAGCGCCACAAGGAAAATGGTTGTGACGATATAGATGATTCTTATTCGTGATAAGGAGCTGCCTACTTTGATCATGGCTCTTAAATAGGGGTGAGAACAAACTCCTCCAACACCGGCTGTTTTTTTCCCTTTTCAAAAATAAGACTGAGCGAAAGTAGGATCATCTTTTTGATATTGAGAAACTCACCTGGCTTGCAGATGTAATAATTGGCACCGTTTTGGTGAAGGAGATTTACAACTTCCAAATTGAATGAAGTGGATACTATTATTATGGGAAGGTGTCTTAACTTTTGGTTTTGCTTTATTTCGACGAGGCAATCAAAGCCATCCTTTCGAGGCATGTTCAAATCAAGATAAAGCGCGTCCGGGAGTGCCCCTTCCATTTTCAAGAGCAATTGCATCAGCTGTACGCCGTCGTGTACCGTGGCGAGCTTTGCAGAGATGTTTAATTCCTCCAGTGCATCTTGAAAGAATTTGCAATCATCCAAATCATCATCGGCAAGCAAGAGGTTGAGTGGGGCTATGCGCATTTGTCGACGAAAAAGACTGCCTTCTATTTTACAACGATTCCTGGATCTGTCACAGGTGCGAGCACTGGAAATAATTAGTAGGCGTTGATAATGTGAATTTTTTCAAAGATATAAGCTCTCCTTCAGGTATATCTTACATTTCTTTTGTTATCGGTTACATAATTCTCACATTGAAATCCAAAACCGGACATCGCGGCCGTACGAGTGCTCAGCAAGTAATAAATAACGGCACCCCTCGATGCAAGAACTCTGTCAGGCTTTTTCTGTCTCCATATTTATCATTGGCTTCATTGCCCCACGAAGGCTCCTCACCTTGCCCCATTTTTCTTGACCAGCTTCCTGCTTCGCGTTTGACGTCGTCGCGGATGCCTTTTGCGGGAGTCAATAACCTCCCGACCGCCATACCTGCGGTGGCCACGATGGCAAAGCTAATGATGACACCTAAGGAAATTCTCATAATCTCGGTTTGAACCATTTTAAGATGATAGGGAATGGGCGGTTAACTTCATTCCCTATCGTCTGTGAATCTCAATTAGCGTGAATTTCTATTCCATTGTAGGAGTCCCACGAACTTTCAATTTCCTGCGCATCTTCTTCGCTGCGAGTGTAAACGCCAATCACGACTTGGCCCCTTCTTATCCCTGATTCGTATGATTTTGCCTGAGCTTGCGTAATGCCCGCATCGACAAGCACCCCGTTGATCCCTTTGTTTATAGTTCGGGCATGCGCCACCTCTTCGGCAATCGGACCGGCAATAAGTACTCCCTCACCAGGTAATTTGAAGCTGGTTTCTATCGCTGCGGCAATGCCTCCGATAGCTCCATTGTTGTCGTCGAGAGCAGAGTCTTCTCTTTCTCTTTGCACAGCGTCAGTTTGCATTTCTGTTTCACTGTCATCGTCGGTAAAATACTTTCGTCTAGTTTCATCTGACATGATTAAAGTAATATCGTCGCTCGAGTAACCTAAATCGTGCAACGTTAGATGGGCATTTTCTGAGCTCTCTCTGTCAGCAAACATCCCCATTAGCATGGACCGTTGCTTTTGTCCGGGATTTTCATTTTTTTCGTTTTTCATGTTTGTTCATTTTTGCCTTCTAGATAATTTCTTTTGCGTAAGCCTCCGTGTAGAACATGAGTAAATCTCAGGGCGACTCTCTATGTCAGAGAGCGAACCCGATGAAAAATGTCAGGACACTATTTTTTGAGTTCGAAGTTAAGTTCCCCGATAAGCTTCCGGACTGCCCAATATTTTGCAACCCATAGTTGTAGCGGGCGCCGAGGGCTACTTTTTGAATATCAATCCCTACTCCGCCGGCCAGCCCATAATCAAACCGGTGAAAATTGTCTGCATTAAGATTGGTTACTCCTGTGATCGTTCCGTCGTTATTCATGTCTTTGACGTTTGCAGAGACGAGATAGGCAGCATAGCCACCGGCACTCACATTTAAATTCCGCGTCAAATTGAAAACAAGTAGAAGTGGAGTTTCTATATAATTGAGATTAAACCTGTATTCTCCAGATCCCAGAATTGACCCGGGGCCACCATAACTGTCTTTCGCGCCCTTGTTGGAATAAAGCACTTCGGGCTGAATAGAAAGGCCTCGAAACAGGGGCACTTTCACAAAGAAGCCCGCATTGACTCCCACCTTCATGTTTTCTTTCTGCACATCATTGATGTACAGATTCGAGAAATTCACGCCCCCTTTGATACCGAATTTGGTTGTCATTCCATTTTCATTGGAAGTTTCCTGCTGCTGCGCGAATAATTGGCCAGCGACGAACAAACAACTTGACATGATTAAAATGGATTTGAATTGAATTATTTTTTTCATTTGTATATAATGTTAAAATCTGTTTAAGAATATTTTTATTGAGGCCCTTTGATCGAATTTTTGATTCGATCAAAGGACAGAGTCCATCCGGTTTTCTGATCAAAACTCAATCATCGGCAACGAGCTAAAAAAGGAAGGGCCGGGAGTGAGCCGTTTCTCACGGCCCTAACCTTTTTACAAACTTCCGAGAAACTAATAAGCAGAGATTGACGCTACACTTTTTCAACTTTGTGCTTCATATCCTTTGCCGCCTCTGTAACTGAATCCTTGGCAGTTTTAAATTCTTCCTTACCATCCGTCAGTAAGTCAGTAATTTTTTTGGCCCAATCCCCCGCCCCATCGGAAATACTCTTGCGCATCTCTTCTCCTTTTTTGGGAGAGAATAACATTCCGAGGATCACACCTGTGGTAGCTGCGGCTACAATGCCGATAATTATTCCACCCGAATTTTTCATGATTTATTTTTTTAATGTTGTTTACTATGTTTTATTAAAACTAATTGCACCGAGTGCTGTTTCTCACAATGAGACTGCGATGACTGTTGTTCCATTTGAGAGTTAAAGGGAATGATCGATCTCATTCCCTTTTTTAACTTTCAATGAATTTTCTAATGATGAATTTCTTTACCGTTATTTTCGCGCCACGTCTCTTCAATCTCTTTAGCGTCGGCTTCGTGGCGAGGATAAACGCCGATCACCACCTGGCCTTTCTTTATTCCTGATTCGTAAAGCTTCGCTCTCGCTTCAGGTATTCCAGAACCGATCAGTGCCCCGATCACGCCCCCGGTAATCCCTCCTGCCCCTGCTCCTGCCAAGCCTGCCGCGAGAGGTCCCGCAACAAGTATTCCCAAGCCAGGTATGATGAAACTAGTTCCGATAGCAGCTACAATTCCAGCTATGGCGCCCACGGTACCACCGATGGCCGAGCCTTTGCCCGCACCCTCTGCCGCTTTGGTGCCAATTTCTGTTTCGTGGCCCTCTTCATCTTGAAAATGCTTTTTCCTGGTGTCATCTGACATTAGCAGATTGATATCCTCCTTTGAGTATCCTCGGTCGTGCAAAGCCTGGTATGCATTTTCCGAACTCTCCCGATCAGAAAACATTCCTGTGAGCATCCGTCCTTGCCTCTTATTCTCGGCCTTTCCATATTTCACATGTTCCATTTTTTCGTTTTTTAGTTTTGGTTCCCTAATTCTTCAATGAGATTGCGGACAACTATCAATAATCTTTTTTCGCCATGGGTGACGTAGAGAATTTACCGTCCTCATTCGCCCAAACCTTTGAGAGCTTGTTTTGATCATCGGTCAATTCAAGGTAATATCCTTTTTTTTTAACTGGATCTGTCACTTCCCAATATCCCGTCACCTTTTGAGCCTTATAATTACTTTGGTCATAAGAAGATCTCAATTTCGAAGGAGCGTTGTCGTTCCACTCTTTCTTTGTGAGTGTTTCCACATACTTGCCATCTTTGTCATAGCGCGCCATATATTGTGCATTGTCGGATGAATAACTTCCGATATAGCCGTACTTGGATTCTTTCCATGTCACAGGTTCGCTGTTGTTCAAGGAATTTCTTCTCTTCAAATCTTTTTCCATCCGCTGGTTGCGCGTGGTGTCGCTAGGCAGCTCGTTTGAGCTTGGCTGTTTCGTATTTAATGTAACCTCTTGTCCGTTTGCCGTGTGCGCTAGCCCGCTTGCGGCCAGAACGCAGATGATATAATTGATTATTTTTTTCATGGTTATTGTTTTTTTGTACCGTTGTTAGATTTCAAATTTCGATCAAGCCTCTACGACTGTTGGCGGCTTATTGCCTTTCGCTTGCTTACGCTTTCTCTTCATGAGTGGCCTCCATGTTTATATTATTTGCAGCTATACCAGTCAATGCGGTATCAGCTTCTTTTTCTTCATCAAGTAAGTCACTAAAAATTCCAGCCGCGTCAAGCCGGCCGATGGCTGTAGCTAAACGGACGAGCGTACCGTAAGTGGCTATTTCATAATGCTCCACTTTTTGTGCGGCCATTATTAGGGCAACATCACGTGTCAATGATCCTTCTTGCGTTTTTTCAATGTTGCTCTCTGCTTCTTTGGTAAGGCCTTCCATCGCATCGCATTTTTGCGCTTGAGGCTTTTCACCCATCAGGTCAAAAACCTTTTCCACTTGGGTCACTTGTTCCACAGTCACCTGCAGGTGTTCCTTGAACACATTACGAAGTTCTTCGGTGGTAGAAGCCTCGATCATCTTAGGGATGGCTTTCGTCAGGTGTTTTTCCGCCCAATAGATATCTTTTAAAGAACTCATAAAAAATTCTTCAAGCTGAGAATCTTCATTCCTGCGCTTGGGCTTCGTTTCATTCGATTCGATTTTCTTATTTTTTGAATTCTGCATAATTGTATTTTTTGGTCGATCAAGCTTCGTAAAAATGCGTGCCGTATGATATAGGCTGTCATACCTCGTGTCTCACAGGTTCAATGAGGGATTTCTGTGGAGCGTTTTCTACATGACCAAAATCATCGAAGCAGAAAGTAGCCTCTGAAGAGGGTTATCTCTTCTTTCATCTTTTTATAGCTCTACTTTTTTTGGACAAGCCGGATTTCGACTTGAGTCAACAGGCTCTCCCCGGTGTTGCGAATATAATTCTGCGCGACAAGGATATCGTAGCGCCTTTTCTATACAAGAATCATAGAAAATGAAGGTATATAGTCCAACCCACTGAATTTGCCTTAATGCCTTGGATTGGGTTCTTCATAATTTTTTTCCGCACCGTTTCTTTCCAACTGTTGGAGTCGCTCTCTCACTATTTCAATAGAAAAGCAGCAATGAACATCCAATAGCGCCGTTGGGCACGATTGTTTTTACGATACCCGGATAAAATCAAAAACCTATGGAAACACAGAAACATTTGCTTCAGACGACGGAGCTTGTCTCCACCGACGAAATCATAAAATGCATTCAACAAACACGAGACCGCCTCATTGACGACTTGTTGAACGAACCCTTGATGATGGATTTTGTTTTGGAACATTTTAATACGGTTGCGATGACCCAGGTCAAGCTCGACTATATAAAGAGGGGCTTAATTGAACTTAAGGGGTCGCACCTGGATCTGGCTCACTACTCTCCGCTCATCAAACAAATGAAGGAAACCCAAACTACGCTGGTCAATGCAAACCATCGGCTGTTCCTCATGCAACTGAAGGCAGAATTCAAAAAATACGGATTCTATTCCTAGCCCGGGCAACGGTGACTCTAGGGAACTCAAACGATAACAACCAATCGAGCACCCACTCTCATCTATGAATTTGAATGGCCTGATTTTTTCTGGCGTTCAGTATGTACTTAAAAAATCTAGTTTATGTCCATAGCCAAGATGAAACATACATCGACTTCCAAAAGAGGGGGACACAAAACTTATCTAAAGTATTCTCAACAAAAATTCAAACCATAACTAAAAATTAAACAAATGAAAAAGGTTAATAGAGCACTGCTGCAGTCGGCTTTTATCGTGATGACTTTATTCTTGACGTCATCATGTCGGAATAACAAACAGGAGGACACGAAAGAAGTGGCCGAGGATCACAATGATGCGAAGTTTGACAAGAAAAATGAAAGGGATGCACAATTCCTCGTTAACGCTGCCGAAATAAACCTACAAGAAATAAGGCTGGGGCGACTGGCGGAGCAAAATGGAAAAACGCAACGCGTTAAGGATCTCGCCAAAATGATGGTGGATGCGCACACTAAGTCACAAGAAGATTTATCTGCGCTCGCCAGCAAGAAAACCATAACTCTCCCCACTTCCGCCACGGACAATGGAAACGAAGCCTATAAAAAATTAGGTGATAAATCCGCCAACGACTTTGATGAGACTTATTCGGATATGATGGTGAGGGACCACAAGGATGCCATCAATCTATTCGAGAAAGCTTCCACCGATTGCAGTGATGCCGATATCAAAGGTTGGGCTACCTCTTCCATTCCTACCCTGCGCAGGCATCTCGATCATGCCATGGTGTGTCAAAAAGCAATTGCAAAAAAATAACCACATGGGAAATATCCTTTATTTGATTGCTGTCATACTCATCATCGGGTGGGGACTCGGCTTTTTCGTTTACAGTGCAGGAGCAATTATTCACATCCTTCTTGTGTTTGCCATTATTTCCGTTTTGCTCAGTGTTATTTCCGGGAGCAGTAAGCGTTAAAGCAAACTAAAGAACTTGAATCAGGATTTTCATATTTAAGGAAGACAACTGCAAAGTAACACGGGCAAAGTGATAAAATCTCAGGCTAAAGAAAGAACAAACCAATCGCTGCCAGCGTCATGATAACAAGCGTTAATACACCCAACACATTCGACAATACTGAGTTGGTGTAGTTGCCCATGATCTTGGTGTTGTTACTAATGTGTAGTATCACTGCGATCAGGACGGGAGCTGTGACTCCATATAGAATGGCCGTATATAGTAGTGCTTTGATTGGGCTAAGGCCGATGAAATCCAGGCCAAGTCCTATTAAAAGTGAGGCACTGAGTGTAACATAAAATCCACGCGCCTCCCCGAATTTCTTGTCCAGGCCCAGCTGCCAGTTGAACGCCTCTGCAAGGATGTATGCCATCGAACTTGCGAAAACGGGAATGGCCAAAAGCCCGGTACCAATCACGCCGATGGCAAAAAAATGATAAGACAATTCTCCGGTGAGGGGCTCGAGCGCCCGTGCGGCTTGGTCCACGGTGTCAATCTGCGTTATGCCGGATTTGTACAAAACTTCGCCCGACGTCAATATGATGAAAAACATAACCACATTCGAAAAGAGCATACCTACGTTGACATCCAGGCGCATATCTTTCAGCTGCCGCTGCATGGATATGTTCTTATCCGTTTGACGAGAATTTGCTTCCACTTCCATGGTCGCTTGCCAGAAGAATAAATACGGTGAAATGGTGGTCCCCAAAATGGCCACGAGAATAGCAAAGAAGTTTCTATCAAAGTGAATAGTAGGAACAAAGGTTGCCTTCAAGATCGGAATGATATCTGTGCTTACCAAAAACGGAATGATGATGTATAGCAGAAGCGATAAACACAGCCACTTCAGAATAAGAGAAATCCGCTCGAATGAATACTTGATCATGGTGAAGAGCAGAAGGACGGTAAAAAAAATGCAAAATATCCAGACCGGTATGCTTGGAAAAAGCATGTTCGAAACAGCGCCCATCCCTTGAATGTCAGCGCCGATGTTAAAAGTGACAGCCGGGAGACTAAACAGCAACATGAGATAGAGAAAACCCTTTGGGTAATAACGTTTCAACGTTCCCGCAAGGCCGTGATTAGTGACAAGGCCAATCCGTCCACACATACCCTGGATTGCCGCCATCAACGGGAATGTGAGTATTGCTGTCCACAAGGTAGAGTAGCCAAACCGTGCACCCGCTTGCGAGTAGGTCGCAATCCCAGAGGGGTCATCGTCGCTTGCCCCCGTAATAAGGCCTGGCCCGAACCGGCGGAGAAATGTTTTTATTCTAGCGCCAGGCACATTTGCCGTCTTCAAAACAGGTAAGTGATCATTTCACAGATCGTTTTTATGAATGGAACTCAGTACCATGTAAAAGTAGAAAGAGCGTGCGATATTCAATGGGCGAAGCCCGTCATTATTTTATTGCAAGTGCGCGAAGGGAGGCTGTTCGCGCTTGGAGCTTGGGTCCAGCGCCGTACCATTTCTAAAATAATTTATCGGAGAAACCCATGCACGCAGGGAATTCGATTGGCAATCCCTGAAAACGACATGTTGCGGTGATTTTTTTTCGATCAGAGTGATCGTCAAAGTAATTTTTTTATGCCACGAAAAAGACCGGTCTCCATTTTTCATGACATCATCCACCGAGAGCTTCTCTAGTTTATTCTCTTTTGATTTTTTATTGATTCCAGCTTCTTCAGTTTTGTCTGAACATTCTTTTCAGCAAAAGTCAGGTAAACCAATCCTTTGTCGTCGGTGGCAGTTAAGTTGAGTACACAACAGGAAGATTTTTCCCATTATAAATTCTCAAATATTCTTGTCGCCCCCGATGACGGATCATTGTAGAGATTGTCGTCAAGCCGGGCATCCTCCCCAAACTTAACTTTTAACGCATCCAAAATTTCCTTTTTTGACTGAGGGTCTTTATACGCTATCCGTATGACCGACAGTGAATCATTGTAAAAGAAGAGATCGATATCAATCTTGTCGCCCCCTTCTGTGAGTTGATTTTTTACTACATAGGCCTTCATGTCTTTTGTTTTGATATCGGAGTAAAAAATTGATGATTTGTCTTTAGGCTCCTTCAGACTAATCAAAGACATCATAGAGAAATTGCATAACGGAGCGCCCAAACGATAGCCACGAAACTGATCAGGGGTTGCAAGGTGGGACGGCGATTGGCCGTTTGACAACAACGGTGTTGTCAATAATAGAATCATTAGAGATGTATACGTAGCCTTCATATTTTTTTTTCGATTTGCAATCGCCATGAAAATGCAGACCGAGTTTTCCATCTCTTCCTCTACAAACGTTTTGCAAGTTCCCTCGCCGGATACTGATGAGGGCTTTGAAAACGAAAGCTTCTTTAATTCACGGTCTACAAAAATGAAGGTTTACAACATATGAAGAGTTACACCATGCACGCTTATTCTTACACAAATCACTTGTCGAAAAACGTGCATGTAAAGGCACCAAATCCATCATCATTGACTGTTTTTTCCTGTTAAAAAAATAGCAATCAAAAAGAGATGTAACTTATTTCAAACATGGTGTAAGCCGATTTGCATCGAAACTGACCACCTTTGAGTTCTGCGAAAACTCATTTGCAGAATTAAGTAATCAAAAATGGAAAATGTTATCGGGTCAGTGAAGAAAAAACATTCCAATGGTTCCTCCTCCGAAAAACTAAAGTCAATCAAGCATCACGAGAGAGCGGCATATCATTTTGAAAAAGCAGCAAAATATCATCTGGAAGCCGCAGAGCATCATGGCGCGGGCAATCACAAGAAAGCGTCAGAAAGCACCGTGAAGGCGCTGGGCCATCATTGCTTAGCTAGCGAATCGCAGCGGGAGGATATGAAGCATCATGCCTCAAAAAAAGGGGATTAGCAAGAAAGCCAAATTCGTTTTAAAAATATGGAGTCAAAAAAACTAGGTATTTGGATGGATTACGTGGATGCTCATCTGATGGAGTTTGCCTCGGGTGCTTCCAAAACCATGTCGCCGGATTTTACTTTCGGGGCAAAGGAACTAGGCTTGGATAAAGGCGAGAATCAAATACGCAGCAAAGAACAACGTCTGCAGGCAGAATATTATAAAAAGCTGGGAGACGTAATCCTCAATTACGAAGAGGTTATTCTATTTGGGCCAACAAATGCCAAAGTTGAGTTGCTTAATATCTTACGAACCAATCACCTTTTTAGAAAAATAAAAATTTACATCGAACAAACGGATAAGATGACAGAGAATCAGCGGCACGGTTTTGTCATAAGGCATTTTTCAAAAAACTGAACCACGCGCGTAGCACCGATTGCCAATATTGAGAAATATGAAAAAATCACCGCTGACAATAGCCCTTGCACTCGGAATCATTAGCTCTTACGGACAAAATCCACTGGCTGTCGGTGATGCACAACTCAATACGGGACTTGGAGTATCCAGCTGGGGCGTACCCGTTTATTTGGGATTCGACTATGGCATAGCCAGGGATTTTACATTGGGCGGAGAGTTTTCTTTTCGCGCATACAAGGACAATTACAAAGGCGCTGGTTACAATCACACTATTGTGGGGATTTCGGGCAATGGAAATTATCACTTTAACACGGTGCTGAACATGCCAAAAGAATGGGATTTCTATGCTGGACTAAATCTCGGGATCTATGCGTGGAGTTCTTCCGCTGATTACCCCGGAAATCATTCCTCGGGTCTCGGGTTTGGTGCACAAATAGGTGGCCGGTATTATTTCACTCCTAAAACCGGACTCAATGTAGAACTCGGTGGTGGCAATGTATTCTCGGTGGGAAAAATCGGACTGACAATTAAACTGTGATGAGACGAAAATAAAAACCAGGCACTCGATGTGTGAAAAATATCATGAAATCGACAAGTTATGTAACGCAAGTGGGCCACCGTCTTTCATCTTTGAGATCTTGCCATGAACAGCCTTCTCACCACAACCATCCTGGTCATTCTGTGGGCAATCGGTTATTTTATTTATGACCTCGGCACCATTTTTCACGTACTGATCGGTACAGCATTGTTCACCGTTGGCCTAATTACCTTTCAGAGAAGGAAGTTGCGGGTGAAATTGAAAGGAAAATTGTTTTGATAGTGTGGTGTCGCCACAATTGCTCCCATCAATGAATCAATTTACCTACAAAGAATAAAGGGCGTTGCTGAAAAATAGTGGCACCGCCTTAATAATTAAGTTCAGGCTATTCGAAAAATTATGAATGTCAAGAGATTCTATGGGGTGTTCCTTGCAATATTCGGAATCGTCGGTCTTGGTTACGCAATTCTGTCCCTGGTGAGCTCCAAAGGGCTAAGTGAGATTTTGGTGCTGGTTATTTATGGCATCCTTGGTGTGGCATTCCTATTAGCGGGGATCAGTCTTGTGAAAGCCATTAAAGATCGACGGTAAAGCAAAGCCGAGTCGCAGGTTGGTGGCTCGCGCTCTTGATTTCTCAAAAGTCATGTCCGCTCCGAATCCGACTGTTATTTAACAAGTTACTAACTTTGGAACCGGTGACGAGCATGTGACGCGGTGTCATTTTTTTTAGGGCGTAAAGTTTGTTTTTATAACGATTTCTCGAGTTGTCACGCGCAGGTACTTTTACGCCTCATTCAATTCGTAGCCCCTAAAGTTCATTTACCTTAAAAACCCGTGCATGAAAAAACAAATCTTGGTTATTGATGATGATATGGCGATGCGATGCCTGTTGCAAAACATGTTGTCGGAAAAATACGACGTGTCATGCGCTGACAATGGATTAGAGGCATGTTATCGGCTGTCTGCGGACAATATTCCCGATCTGATTATTTCAGACATGTGCATGCCTGAAATGGATGGGCTTGAACTTTTGAAAGCCCTGGGCGCAAGTGGACTGTACAAGAACATTCCAGTAATCATCCTATCTACGTTAGAGGATAATCACACTCGGGAACGTTGCCTGGGTCATGGCGCCATTGCCTACCTCAGCAAACCATTCGAGGCCCAAGAGCTTATGCAAACAGTGAGTCGCCCATTAGTATCTAAAATGTTTCTTTAAAACCGTTATGGAGAATCTCAATTTTCTACAATCGATTATCAGAGGTAAGGAACTTACCCACTTCAGTTACGTTCTCCAGGTCGACGTGTCGGAATACCTGGAGGGAGATCATCATTTCATTGAGAAGACCTGTTTTTGTCATGTCTCGCTCCAACAAGCGAAATACCTTATCTGTGACAGTGGCCTTTCGATCGAGGCAGTGGTTGTTTCACCAAGTCGCCGCCTTTCAGCTATTGCGGAGCTGCGGAATGAAGCACGGAAACGATCGATTCCTTTTATTTTGTTTTCACTAAAATTTGAGCAGTCCGTGAAGGATTTGGCGATAGAGCTCAAAACGGAAGACTACCAATGTGGGGTTTTGAATCTTCCGTTGGGCTACATCAATTTCATGAAACGGTTGAAAAGATTCAACGAAGGCTTTCGAAAAGCAGGAAAACGGAAGCAAGTCAAAATCAATGTTGGCAAGAGAAGCGTTGATGTTTTGGTTTCATGTAGTCTGCTGTTGTTGCTTTCCCCCATTTTTGTTCTTATTGCTGCGTTCATTAAACTTGGGTCTCGCGGGCCAATATTGGATGTGTTTCAAAAAGCAGGGCACAGTTACAAGATCTTCGATGTATACGAGTTCAGAACCGATGTAGAACACGAATACTACTCATGGGCACCTTGGTTTGGCAGCCTTCTCCGAAAAAGCGGGTTGTATAAATTGCCCGAACTGATCAACGTGCTGAAAGGAGATATTTCGCTGGTGGGCGAGAAGCCATTGAATTTGAATGAGGCCGCAAAGCTCACCACCGATAAGATTGCAATCCGTTTGCTATCCACCCCCGGTCTCACAGGGTTATGGAGTGCGAGTAAATAGTAAGCTAAAAAATAGAAGTGAACATAGAACGTAGAGTGGCCGTCTTGTCTCCTGGTTAGCTTAAGCAGCGACGCTTTATTTCTTCGTAACAGTTTTACTTTTTTACAGCCGCATTATTTCCGCGCCCCTTGTTTCGAAGGTTTTTTCATGAGATCGAGATGGGCAAGGTTAAGGGCCTCAGTGATCTGGTCAACATATTCACGTTTATGACTGGCCAGTGCAATTTTTTCACCTGAAGAAGTCAATACTTTTACCACATAGGTATCCCGTAAATGAAACACGCCGAGCATCCCCAAAAGCAGTACGCAAATTCCAAGCACCATTATCATTGCGTTGGCCACAACGGTAAACCCAAATAAGGATATCGATTCACTTACTTCGGCCGGCAAGAAATCCAATGCGCCACACAAAAAAACTACGGCCCCAACAAAAATCAGGACGGTAAAAGGAGTGCGGTGCGGCAAGACAATCGAGACTCGGTGACCGAAGATTCCGCTTAGCGGATAACTCACATTCTTAACCTGAAAACTCGAGTTGGTGACTGCCACATCACGGCCGTCGGTAAAGTAGAGAAGTGTCGGTGAATTCATGCGGGGTGTAGGTTGATTGCGGAATATCGCCATCTCGGAGCAATGGATTTTTTGAATTCGCCATGGTGTTACAAAAACCAGATGATGTGCTGATGGCAAAACAGGTGATCGGAGAAAATTTCAAATGATACTTTTTTTGATGACAGCTTGCGTAAATAATTCGATGACATCCGCACGAAGGCCCACTCAGGGATACAGCACAGGCACACTGGCTGGGAGCCCAAAACCCGTTACGTGCCGGTAAGATCTTGCGAGGCACAGAAAACAAAAAACCGAACTCTGCTTAGAGTTCGGTTCTTCGTTATGGTGTTGTTCAAACCACTATTGATGCACAGGGATAGCCACTGGCCCTATGGCGGTCACATTTCCAACAGTAACAGTGACGTTGCTCACGCTTGTTGGATCATAGCCGGTCTTGGGAGCGAACCCAACATTATAGGTGCCTGCGGCCAATCCTCTCAAAAAGAATTTGCCCGAATCATCAGCAAAAGTCGACGCCACTGTGTCGCTGCCGTGGATGGCATAAACTGCCGGCGTTGCGGCGGCAGGAGTCACCGTGCCTTGTATGGATCCGATTTGAGCTTCCACTACTGAACGAATAACAGGTTTTAGGATATAATTGGAATTCCCGGTTACAACTATGGAGCGCGCGGCGTCAAAATCAAGCGTTATTTTATACGTCACGCCTGCGGACAATGTCGTGTTGATTAATATTTTCAACCCGGATTGCTGCGCACTGGGAGTCGACAATGGATAAGACTGGCCCGCTACTTTCACTGTATTG
The DNA here is from genome assembly GCA_035492075.1 of Cyclobacteriaceae bacterium. GTDB lineage: Bacteria > Bacteroidota > Bacteroidia > Cytophagales > Cyclobacteriaceae > ELB16-189. The sequence goes on from DATJJP010000047.1 coordinate 72,412, forward strand.
TTAGAACCTAGCACTAATCTAAGTTGCGTGATTTTTCCCGCCGGAAGAACGGTGGTTCCTAAAAGGGTATCAAGACCGTTTGTTAGGTCCAACAAATTATAGACGCCTTTTTTTACGTCCAGCCCTACCCACGAAGAATTGGAACCACTTGTATTGGAACTACTGACTTTGACGGAATCAATATCGATGTTCACTTCTTGATAATCACCTGGAGCATCAGTAAGCCGTACCTGCAATGTTGCGGTTTGACTGCTGTCTTTACTGCAAGATGCCACGAACAACAGGAGGCTCAACGAAACACAACTGCACATCCAATTCAAAGCTTTAGTCATAAAAACGTTTGGTTATTTAATACAGCTAAGATCATAGAAGAGGAGACTCGTTTAAACAGCTTCACCGCCAAATTCGGTCACTTATCGTTAAAAATGGACTTTGCAGGACGTCGCAATCAAAATCCGCCGATTGGCTCAGCGCATCCGGAAAATTATTTTCACTTCAGCCTTTACCAAGTTTGCGAATTTTATCCTGTCTCGTCAAAAAACCGTCGAGCTGATCGATCGTAATTCCCTTGGCAATGATCTTCTTTTTATCGTCCAAAATGTAAATGGTTGGGGTTGTGTCGGCGTGGTAAAGGTTCAAGAAATGTTTTTTGATATAGCTCCTCGGCCCGTCGACGGTGATCCAATTCGTGCCAAATTCTTTGATAAAATCTCGTAATTTCTTCATTGAACTGTCTGTGGATACTGCAAAAACTTCAAGACCAAATTTTTCTTTGTTGTTGTTATAGAAGCCTACGAGTTTCGGGGTTTCTTCGCGACAATGTCCGCAGTCAGGCCTGAAAAAATAAAGGATCGTGTATTTGGCTTTAACATCGTATAGCGACTTTGGCTGCAGATTCTCGTCCTGCATGATGAGGTTTGCACCCATGCGTCCAATCATACTCGAGCGAATTTTGTCGGCATGCTCTTGAATGTTTTGCTTCGTCTTGGCATCAATCCAGTAATCCATTTCACCGGTCTTGAAATATTGATCATAAAGGTTGACGAACACCTCATCCAAACCCATAATCGTGGGGCGCGTATAAAGGGAAATACAATTCACCACACAGTACTTGTAGGTCTCTTGATTCTGCTTCGCTTTTTCAACGACAGCGTAGATGGCTTTCGTGACAGAATCAGGTTGTGGCACAAATAAGTTTCCAAGATATTCCTTCAGCTTTTGCTGATACACGGGTTGAGGCAAACGGATCATTGCTTCATCGGCAAGATCGAAATTATCGAAATAGTGTTGTCGATAGTATTTCAACTGAAATGCTGAATCGATATGGCCGTTGGCTTTACGCGGCAGATCGGGTACTTCAATCGGCGTAAACGCCTTCATTAGTCGCACGGTCATCGTTTGCGGATATTTTGCCATCAGTTCCTTCTGATGTGCTTTTACGTTTTCGCTAACCTTGGTGAAGGATTGGCGCGCATCTCTTTTTTGTTCTTCGGTGAGCGAGCTGTCTTTCAACACCTTTAAATAAGGAGCCACTTCCTTACTGCGCTCGATGTTAAAGTTGGCGTTCTCAAAAAATAAGAGGTTGTCTTTATCCCTTGCCACCTTCATATTAGTAACGTAGTCTGGCGAACTGGTTTCCAAGCTGAATGATTGATCATCACCCACGACGAAATCGAACACCTTGAGATTTGCCCTTGTCGTTTTCTTCACAAGAAAGTAAACTCCGCAGGGCAGTGGTTTTTCACCTTGAAAAGAAAATGCCCCTAGAGAGTTAACCTCGGCGGTGTCGATGATCACCGTTGATTCTCCATGATATCGACCGAGATAAACAGTGGTGTCTTTCCAACCCTGGACTTTGAAGTCAATCTTGTGGCCGTTCTGCGCAAAAGACGCCAGCGAAATGAACAGGAGAACAAATAGAGCAAGTAAGGTCTTCATTTATTCGGATTTAAAACCAATTTACAACTAACTTCATTTGTCGGAAAAGGCTACTGGACGCAAGCTTCAGGCGACAGGCTTGATTTTTTTCGGGATAAAAGCGAGAAACTATCTGCTTGCCAAAAACTCAAAGTTTTATCGCTTTGCGAGGTTGGGTTTAAAAGGCAAACAAAGTCTTTCGGGCAGCGTCCATGTGATTCTTTTCAACGCGATCGGCTCGATTGAATTCTGTCCTTCGGTAATCCTCAGGAACTGATCGGGCTTCACATTCTTAAAAGTTTGAACTTCATTGCTTCCGTGCCAACGGATTTCAATTTCGTCGATCATCGTTGCCTGTCCGATGCCTATTTCTCTTCTGAAAGGGGAGGAACCAAAACTTCCCCCCGAGTTGACATCGCGATAAACACTCCTGACTTTCCCGTCTTCATGGAAAGTCAATTTTACCTGTGAGCCAATCGCTGCACGGTTTGATTTTACTCCCTCAAGTTTCAAACAGATCCAATGGTTCGTGTTCTGGCCGGGATTCAGAAAAAAAGAATTCTGATACGTATCACCCGGATACACGCCGCCCATTTCGATGTAGATGTCTTGATCGCCATCGTTGTCCATATCGGCAAATGATACGCCATGTCCTTTCTGAAGATGACCAACTCTTGCAGAAGCAGTGACATCCTGGAATCGCTCGCCCCGCACATTTCGGAACAATTTATTTGGAATAACCGACTTATAATCCGGATTTCCTGTTCCCAAGTACATGTCGAGAAAACCATCGTTGTCGATATCGCCAAAATTGGATCCCATCGCAAACACGTTGGTGGTAAGGCCAACCAGCTTGGCCACGTTGGTGAAAGTGCCGTCGTGGTTGTTTTTGTATAGCAACATTTTCTCGGGATTTCCCGCAGGAATATTGAGTTTCTCGGAGGCCTCGTAAACGCCGAGCGTTTCTTTATAGGTGTAGTCGCAGGCGAAAATGTCGAGCCAGCCATCGTTGTCAAAATCCCAGAACCAAGTGGGGAATGTGTTTCCCTGCTCGAGGTCCAACCTTGCGTTAATCGTTACGTCGGTGAAGGTGACATTTCTTGAGCCCTCGTTCTTTAGCAGCATCCGTTGGCCATTGACGGTAGATATAAAAATGTCTTGCCATCCATCATGGTTGTAGTCGCCGGAAGTCACACCTTTCACATACTTAAAAATTTCGCAGTTCGCTTTCTTCGCTATATCAGTAAAGGTTCCATCTTGATTGTTGATGTAGAGTTCACACGCGTGCCGCCCTTTTCCGCCGGAATAACTTTCATTTCCTATAAATACATCGACCCAGCCATCATTGTTAAAGTCGTTCCACGTAGCGGTCTGCGTGGGGTGGTAGGACAACAGCCCGCTCTCGATAGTTACATCAGTAAAAGTTCCGTTGCCATTATTTCTGAGCAGCGAGTTGGGCTCATTACCGAAATCTCGCTTCCAACCTCCACGCAAAATAAACACGTCAATGAAGCCATCATTGTTATAGTCGGTCTGCATCATATTCAGTCCACCGGTGATTCCCTTTACTCCCATTCTATCGGTAAGTTCTGTGAAGCCGTTCGCCGTGTTTTTAAAGTAGTGGACTGACCCTTCTGATTCCCACCCTGACGTCGTCAAAACGTCGAGGTATCCGTCGTTGTCGAAGTCATCAACAATACTGCCTCCCGAAAGGTTATTTACATCCAGCTTCAAATCGGCTGCTACATCGGTAAATGGATTTACTTTGTAGGTGGTGTCGCCCTCCATCTTCGGTATCAGCAAAGACGGTGGGACTCCCTTCGGGTAATCACCCAACGTCATATAGGCCAGATTGAGTAGCCATCTAGACTCCAAGTCAGACGGATTTTTTTCCAGGATTTTCTTGTAGACCTCGATGGCCTTGGTGGATCCAGTTTGATTGGCATGAACGCCCACGCCTTTGATGGGGAGGATGCAGGACTCGGCAGCATGATTCGAAATGCAGTTGGAGCGTTCGCCAAGGCGGAGGTAGGCCAGGGCGAGCTCCTTCCAAGCCGGTAACATCGTAAACTTCTCCTTATCGTCTGCTACTAAAAGTTCGAGCTGTTCAATCGCTTTTTCTTCCGTCCCCATCGCCAACAGAAGCTTACCTCGCATAAAACGATAGTAGGTGAGCTGGTCTTTGTTCGTCTCTACTTTTAAAGCTGAATCGATGTAAGCCAGGCCAGCCTCTGGATAAAGGGCATTGTCTGCAATCTCAGCTGCTTGATGGACCTTTCTCAGGATTTCCACCATCTCGGCTTGATGGTTTGCCATATCTTTTGGGGCACAGGAAATCAAAAGGACAAAACAGAAAACAAGTAACCGACGCATAAGTATAGGTATGAACTCATTAAAGTAATAAATTAACTGGATTTATGTGGGTAATCGAGGGAAATTCCGCATTTCTCGAGTTTTGCTACCTTCAATAAATTCAGAGAAACTATTCGTGCCGCGCAACCATTTCAGTGATTATCGAGTCTTTAAACCCAAACAACGTCTCATGAAAAAATCGCTCACCTTACTATTTATTTGCTCCTCGGCCACCTTGATTGCGCAGACTTTCGAAAAGAAATTAAACCACTTCAGTAAAGTTGTCGCGTCGCCAAAGATCAACTTAGTAATGATGGAAGGACCGAATGAGTCAGTAAAAATCGTTTATGCAAACGTTGATCCCTCAAAAATAAACATGGTCGTTAGACATCGTACGCTCCACATCTACCTGGACGGCTCAAAATTCACCGAAAAAAGGAAGCGAGTAAATTTTGACGGGGAGGTAAGGAAAGAAAATGTGTACCGCGATGTTTCAATCACCGCGTATGTCACCTACAATAAATTGCAAAAACTGGTTGTCCGCGGAGAGCAAGAAGTTGACATTCAAGGACCGATCGAAAACAAAAAGTTTAAATTGAGTGCTTACGGCGAGTGCGACATTACGTTGGCCTCCCTTCAGGTAGGTTGGTTTAAAGCTGCATTGTATGGTCAGAACGTGGTCAGAATAAAAGAAGGTTTTGCCGACGAACAGAAGTACAAACTTTTCGGTGAAAACAGAATCGACGCACAGGCCCTTCAGAGTGAAGAAATTGCATCGACTACCTACGGCGAGAGTAAGCTCAGATTCCAAGCCAAACAAAACTTGAGGCTTGTGACAGTGGGTGAATCGAACGTCTATGTGAAAGGCTCGCCCGAAGTAAGCAAGCTTACGCTCGGTGAAATTTCTATTAAAAGATGAGTGGCGGAATATTATTTCACCCTCAGAGAATCGATAATTTCTAACGTGTGCTCACCAAAATGTGGTGGTGGGAGTACTCCAAAAGGAGCGTATAATGAGTGACTTTTGGCGACAAAACTTCTGACGCCCTTCACGCCAGCATCTGCCATCACAATTTTTTTTGCAGCAGGCATTTCAAAAACTTCTTTCATGTTTTGAATAAACCCCGCCGGAATCTTTTGGTTGTTCAACTTTTGGATTAGATCGTGAGAATCCAACTGCAATATTTTTTTTGCGATCACCGCATTAACGGATTCGCGGTTAGCAACACGCTGATGATTTTTAGAAAACTCAAATGACTCGGCATTCGGAATGTTCAAAATCTGTTTTAACTCTTCAAACTGCTTATCGCTGCCCACTGCCAGCAAAATCCGTTTGTCATCTTTGGTAGTAAAAAATTCTCCATAAGGTGCAATGTTCGGATGGGCCGAGCCTTGTCGTAGGGGAAGTTTTCCGCCGACGAGCCAGTTCGTCGCCTGATTTACCAGCGACGCAATGGCCGCCTGAATCAAGCTTACCTCAACTAAATCGCCTTGTCCACTTCGCTCTCGATTCAGTAAAGCAAGCAACAGCCCTTCTTTCAACTGATGACCTGCCAAAACATCTACGAGTGCCACCGGCATTTTTATCGGCTCACCATTTTTCTCTCCATTCAAATCCATGAACCCGCTTTCGGCCTGGATCACGGCGTCATAACCCACTCGGTCATCATCCGAACCATAACCGGAAATTTGCCCATAGATAAGGCGTGGATTTTCTTGACTCAATTGCGGATATGAAACTCCCAATCTCTCAGCATCACCGTGTTTGTAACTCGCAATGATTATATCCGCACGGTTTGACAATTTTTTAACAACCTCAAGGTCGGCTGCCAAGGTCAAATCAAGGGCGATTGATTTTTTCCCCCAATTGCACGAACAAAAATAGGCCGACCGATCATCCGTCTCCTCCTCTGCTGTTTTCCAACTTCTTGTGATATCGCCATTCGTTTTTGGATTCTCCACCTTGATCACTTCAGCGCCCAATTCTGCAAAAAACTGGCCCACGCTTGGGCCCGCCAATACCGACGCTAACTCCAATACGCGTAATCCTGTGAACATTTTTTTATTTTGCACCGTTAACCACTGATTATGATCTCTCACACTATTTCCTCAGAAAACAGAAGTAATTTTCCACCCTATTTAATGATTTTTGCGATCCCGTGAATCTTTTTGATGTGATCGTTGTAGGAACAATCAGGCGAATCATTGGTTTTCTATAATAGTAAACAACAAAAGTCAAAGTAGAACAATAACTATGAAATATCCCGGTCAATTTTTACTCATTCTTATCGCGGCAGTTGCTCTTTCATGCAGTACACCTGTAGAACTAAAAACCGGCACCTGGCGTGGTGTCATCGATTGTCAGGGGCATGACCTTCCGTTCACCTTCGATGTTGCCAAAAAGAACGACAGCCTTTTGGTTTACATCAATAATGGTTCGGAAAGAATCCTGCTGGACGAGGTTTCCATTTTCGGCGACTCAGTGAAAATGGTGCTCCATATCTTTGACGCCGAACTTCGCGCCAAAATTGACGGTGATAAACTCACTGGCACCTTCGTGAAAAACTATGCCAAACAAGCCAACCAGCCGTTCTCTGCGACCTTTGGTGAAAATTATCGGTTTGCAAAAAACTCGAGCGAAAAAACGACTGATTACAGCGGCAAGTATCAAGTGGAGTTTAAGACGCCGAAGGGAAAAATCATTCCATCAGTCGGAGTGTTTGAACAAGATGGCAACCATTTGACAGGAAGTTTTTTGACGCCTACCGGTGACTATCGCTACCTCGAAGGAAACGTAGTGGACGGAAAATTGATGTTGAGCACGTTCGACGGGAATCATGCCTACGTGTTCATCGCCACCAAAGACGGTGATTCATTGAAAGGTGATTATTATGCAGGCAAGCTTTCGTACGAACCATTCAAAGGCGTAAAAAATGAAAATGCAAAAATGCCTGATGCCGAAGCATTGACTTATTTGAAGGAAGGATATGACCGAATCGATTTCCATTTTCCTGATTTGAACAAAAACTTGGTAAGCCCGTCAGATGAAAAATTCAAGAACAAGGTCTTGATCCTCCAGATTTTCGGAACTTGGTGCCCCAACTGTATGGATGAAACAAGATTTCTCGTGCCGTGGTACAATGAGAACCATCAGCGCGGAGTTGAAATTTTAGGTCTTGCCTACGAACGAAAAGACGACTTCAACTATGCCAGCGAACGGGTGAAGAAGGCCAAGGCTAAAATGAATATACCCTACGACTTTGTTATTGCGGGAATTTATGATGCAGAGAAAGCGTCCCAGTCGCTGCCGGCGCTGAACAGAGTGATGGGATGGCCCACCACTATTTTCGTCGGGAAAGACGGAAAAGTAAAATACATCCATACAGGATTTGAAGGGCCAGGCACCGGTATTTATTACGAGCAATTCAAGGAGCGATTTAATCAAATCGTGAATGAACTTTTAGCCGAGAATTTGGCGTTAAATTAGCCACCAGCTTCAAGCTATAGGCTACAGGATATTTCGCCTGAAGCCTGTAGCTTGCGGCTTGAAGCCCATTGGCTATGAAAAGAGTTGTTGTCGGTCTTTCCGGAGGTGTTGATTCCAGCGTAACCGCTTATTTATTGAAAGAACAGGGTTATGAGGTCATCGGCATGTTCATGAAAAACTGGCATGACGATACGGTGACGATTAGCAACGAATGCCCTTGGCTTGATGACAGCAACGACGCCATGATCGTAGCCCAGCACCTTGGCATCCCCTTTCAAGCTATCGATCTTAGCAAAGAATACAAAGAGCGCATCGTAGACTATATGTTTGCCGAATACAAGGCCGGCCGCACACCCAACCCCGACATCCTCTGTAACCGCGAAATCAAATTTGATATTTTCTTGAACGCCGCAGTTAAACTTGGAGCCGATTTCGTCGCGACGGGGCATTATGCGAGAAAAGCAGAAACAGAAGTTGACGGGAAAAAAGTATATCGGTTGTTAGCGGGCAGGGATCCGAACAAAGATCAAAGCTATTTCCTCTGCCAACTTACCCAAGGGCAGCTTTCGAAAGCGTTATTTCCAATTGGGGAATTGTTAAAACCGGAAGTTCGCGCGATCGCAAAAAAAGCCGGGCTTGCGACCGCCGAGAAAAAAGATTCGCAAGGCTTATGTTTTATCGGCAAGGTACACTTGCCTGATTTCTTGCAACAACGTCTCGAACCAAAAAAAGGAAAAGTAATCGAAGTAGGAGCCAGTTCATCTGTATTCAAAAATGGACATGCTGTGGATGAGCTTATTGCCAAGACCGAGCCGTTTCATTTTTCACCCGATCAAGGTGAAGTGGTCGGTGAACATAACGGCGCACATTTTTACACGATAGGCCAACGCCGAGGATTGAACTTAGGTGGCTTTGAAAAACCATTGTTTGTGATTGGCACGGACACCGACAAAAATATCATCTACACAGGCATGGGTGAAGATCACCCTGGCTTATATCGAAAAGGGTTGTTCATTCCTTTGAAAGATGAACACTGGGTACGCGAGGATTTAAAACTGAACAGTGGAGATTCAAAAGAATTCTTCGCACGAATCCGTTATCGCCAGCCATTGGAGAAATGTACACTTCATCAAAAAGAAGACGGACTCTATATTGTTTTTGATAGGCCTCAACGCGGCGTAACACCTGGGCAATTTGCCGCTTGGTATGATGGCGAGGAGTTGATCGGGTCAGGTGTGATCAGCTGACGCTATTCTAACAGCACGGTTCGGTCATCCGACGGCCTCGACTTTAATTTATATTCCTGAATTATTCTGACGCATGTGTTCCAACGCAAGGTGGGATCATCATTCGCGGAAACTTTATTGACTGCATCCGCCTTCTGATAAAACTCCATGGCCTCAACGTACCATTCGTATGCATCAAACTCAGAACCGGGTAACCCTGAAGCTAAGGCGGTTGAGCCTTGACGTTCATGCACAATGCCTGCATAATAGATGCGTGAATACTCGTCTTTCAATTTGCCAGCAATCGCAAGGGCCTCACTTCTCGCCTTCGACGACGACTGGCCAAATTGATCCGTCAACGCCAGCAATAAAATGACGGATGCCTTTTGATTGTCCGGTTCTGTTTGCAGCACGTCGAGGCAAATGCTTTCCGCCAGCTTAGGGTTGTTGAGCAAACGATATTGCTCTGCCTTCGCTATCGCCGACTCCACTCCTTGTTTTGACAGTGGCTTCAATTCCAATTTCAGATCTTCAATGGTCATAGTGAATTCTTTTTGGTGAATATGCTGAACAATTTCATCAACGGATCATAAAAGCGATCTGCCACCCTTTCCTTCAAGGGAATTATTGCGTTGTCGGTAATCGTAATTTTTTCGGGGCAGACGGTAGTGCAGCATTTGGTGATGTTGCAAAATCCAATGCCCTCCTGCTTCTTCAAATCTTCTCGCCTGTCTTCTACATCAAGAGGGTGCATTTCAAGTGCCGCGGTATATACCATGTGACGGGGGCCGGCAAATTTTTCGTGGAGATCGTGTTCACGCAATACGTGGCACACATTTTGGCACAAAAAACACTCGATGCATTTTCTGAACTCTTGCACACGATCGATGTCACTTTGGGCCATCCGCCATGTTCCATCGGGGGCATCAGGTTGGCGCGGTTTGAATTTCTTAATCCTCTTTTTGACGCGATAGTTCACGGACACATCGGTGACCAAGTCCTTGATGACAGGAAAAGCCTTCATCGGCTGTATCGTGACCGGCTTATCTTTTGGCACATCCTCCATGCGTGTCATGCACATGAGTTTCGGCATCCCGTTGATTTCTGCGGAACACGATCCGCATTTTCCTGCTTTGCAATTCCAACGTACCGCCAAGTCGTTGGCTTGCTCGGCTTGTATCTGATGAACGGCATCGAGCACTACCATACCTTCACCGATTTCAGTTTGATATTCCTGAAGTTGCCCACCGGTGGAATTTGAACGCCATATTTTAAACGTCACCTTCATTTGTTCTCTTCGATGATCTGTTGCAGGTCGTCGCGCATTTTTACTTTGGGAATTCTCTTCCTGATCATTTTTCCACCTTCGGCTTTTGCAACACTTATGTTCATTCCACCAAGCTCTTCACTCTTGTCGGGAAAATCATCGCGAAAATGGCCGCCGCGACTTTCCTTCCTTTCAATAGCGGCCAATGTGATCGCTTCCGCAACTGTAAGCATGTGCTTGAGCTCAATGGCCGTATGCCATCCCGGATTGTAGCCGCGATTTCCGCCACACGCCGCTTTCGCCGCCCGAAGTTTGAATTGCTCAATTTTTTGAAGCGCCTCGCTCAACTCACTTTCTACGCGAACAATTCCGACAAGGTCTTGCATCATCTCCTGCAACTGATGTTGAATCTCGTACGGGTTTTCTTTGTCGACACTTGACTCGCGTTCGAATGGACTCAATGCCTCCCTTGCGCTTTCTTTAATTTCACTATCATCAATTTTACCCAACGGCGTTTCTTTCGCGTATTTCGCTGCCGACTCGCCGGCACATTTTCCGAACACCAACAAATCCGAAAGGGAATTTCCTCCCAAACGGTTTGCCCCGTGCAGCCCTGCTGCGCATTCCCCCGCCGCAAAAAGGCCAGACACGTTGGTCATCTGCGTATCGGCGTCCACACGAATTCCGCCCATCAGATAATGTGTAGTTGGTCCCACTTCCATCGGCTCCTTGGTAATGTCGACACCGGCGAGTTCTTTGAACTGGTGATACATGCTTGGCAACTTCCGTTTGATGTGGTCAGCAGCATTGGGAATTTTTTCTTTGATCCAAGCGATATCAAGGAAGACGCCACCATGAGGAGATCCTCTGCCTTCTTTGATTTCGCGCCGGATACATCTTGCCACATGGTCTCGCGTGAGGAGCTCGGGTGGACGTTTTGCATTCTTGTCACCCTGCGTATAACGCCAACCCTCCTCTTCATTGGTCGAGGTTTGATTGCGATAGTTTTCAGGAATATCATCAAACATAAATCGCTTGCCGTTGCTGTTGCGTAGCACCCCACCTTCGCCGCGCACACCTTCCGTAATCAATAGGCCGCGAACGCTCGGAGGCCACACCATTCCCGTGGGGTGAAACTGAACGAATTCCATGTCGAGCAGTTCGGCCCCGGCATGATAAGCAATGGAAATGCCGCCGCCGGTGCAGTCCCAACTGTTACTGGATATTTTATAAATCTTTCCGAGACCACCCGTGGCAATGATCACCGCTTTGCACCGGAAAACTTTAAAAGACCCTTTTTCTCGATCATAAGCAAAAGCACCCGCTATTTTATTTCCATCCTTGAGGAGGCTCACTATCGTGTATTCCTGATAAATATCTATCCCTTGATGAATGCTGTGGTCTTGCAACGTCCGTATCATTTCAAGGCCCGTGCGATCGCCCACATGAGCGAGTCGGGGATATTTGTGGCCGCCAAAATTGCGTTGCAGAATTTTTCCATCTCTGGTTCGATCAAACACAGCGCCCCATGCTTCGAGTTCTCTCACCCGATCAGGCGCTTCCTTGACAAAAATTTCCACCATGCGCCAATTATTGAGATACTGACCTCCGCGCATCGTATCTGCGAAATGTACCTTCCAGTTATCACGGTCATCCACGTTTGCCAGGGCCGCTGCAACACCGCCCTCAGCCATCACCGTATGCGCTTTGCCTAGTAACGAACGACAAATCATTCCCACGGAAACACCCGACGCCGATGCTTCGATAGCGGCACGCAGCCCAGCTCCACCGGAACCGATCACCAGCACATCGTGTGTAAATGTTTCGTAGTCGTTCATCATTTTAGAAAAATCGAAAGTCAGTCCAGATACCCATGGAACACAAGCGCACGTAAACATCAGAGAACATCACCCAGAATAAACTACACCACGCCCAGTTCATGTGGCCACGGTTCAGGCAGCTTGCACAGTCATACACTTTTTTTCTAACGGGGTTTTGAGACAACCGGTCTTTGATTCCACCCACCAAGTGCCGAAACGAATGACAGCCAAAAGTATAGCCCCCTAAAAGCGTCGCATTCAAGGCAAGAACAAAGGTGCCCATACCTAGGCCAAAATTTTCCTGGCCCGATGCGTCCACAAACCACATCGCTCTCCATGCATCATACGCCAGCACGAATACAAACAAGACAGCGAGGTACATAAAATAGCGATGAACATTCTGTAAGATCAAAGGAAAGGAGTTTTCCCCCCAATAAGTTTTTCGGGGCTCACCTACTGCACAAGCCGGAGGGTCGGCCCAAAAAGATTTGTAATACGCACCACGATAATAGTAACAAGTGAACCGCATGCCGCCCGGTGCCCATAAGATCAACAACGCCGGAGAGAAAGGAAGAATCAAAGGCCACCAATCGGGTTGACCACCAAACCAACTGTGTGGTGAACTACCGAAAAGTTCGGGCGAATAAAATGGAGAGAGATAATTCCCGAAAAAATAATGCCGCCCTTGAAAGGCGGCCCAGGTAGCATAGACAATGAAAGCACTCAGCCCCAGAAAGACAAGGAGCGGACGGACCCACCAGCCGTCACTACGGGCCGTAATTCCAAAACCAGAGTTTCCCATAAGGACCTCATGATTTAATTGTCTCTCATGTTAAAGAAAAATAAACTGAGAAACAATAAGAATGTGAGTGATCGACGTCGATTCTTTGGAGAAGGCTTAATCCTTGTACTCGCCTTCCCACTTTGCCACGACTACAGTGGCGAGGCAATTGCCGAGCACATTGGTACCGGTGCGAGCCATATCCATGATGGCGTCAACCCCAAGCACCACAAAGGCTTTGTGGGGGTCGATGCCCAAATCGGCAACCGTGGCAACCAAAATCAAGAACGTAGCGCCACGCACACCCGCCACTCCTTTGCTGGTAAGCATGAGAATGACTACCATTTTTATTTGCTCACCCAACGAAAGGTCAACCCCGGCCATTTGAGCTACAAACACCGAAGCGAGGGAGAGATAAAGCGTGCTTCCATCCAAATTGAAACTATACCCGGTGGGCAACACGAACGAAACCACTTTTCGAGGAATGCCCATGGCTTCCAAATTCTCCATCGCCTTGGGCAACGCGGATTCGCTCGTAGCAGTGGAGAAAGCAATGGTCACCGGCTCGGCCACTGCATTGATGAATTTTCTGAAATTCAATTTGATGATCAGCCCGATGGGAACTAACACGGCAACAATAAAAACAAACAGGGCTGCATAAAGTGTGGCCACCAGCATGATCAAGTTCTTCAACACTTCGAATCCGAATGTAGCAATCGAATAGGCAAGTGCTCCACACACGGCAAATGGCGCAACATACATCACAATATTGGTGAACTTGAACATGACCTCCGACAACCCTTCCATGAACTGAAGTACCGGTTTTTTCTTGTCGTCCTTCACAAGTGCAAGACCTGAGGCAAACAAAATACTGAAGACGACCACTTGCAGTACTTGCCCGTCGGCGATTGCCTTTGCAATATTTTCAGGAAAAATATCCAAGATGACATCGTGTGCCGGCTTTTTTGCTGCAAGCATCTTTTCTGCCTTCTGTTCCTGCGCCTGAGCCACTTGAATATCCGCCCCTTCACCTGCCCTGCTGATGTTAATCGCCGCTAACCCAATGCACAAAGCCAGCGTAGTCACGACTTCGAAATACAAAATCGCTTTCAGCCCCATGCGGCCTACTTGCTTCAAATTGGAATGTGCAGCGATGCCAACGACGAGCGTTGAGAAAATCAACGGTGCGATGATAGTTTTGATCAGCCGAAGGAAAATTCCGCTGAATATGTCCATTTGCGCAGCCATTGTAGGAAATGAAAAACCGATTTCGCAGCCCAGCATCATCGCTACTACTATCCACGTGGTGAGCTTTTTCCTTTGATAAGCAAAATAGATCATCGATCCCCAAAGCAACCACCGACTGACAGCCAGAACATTGCTATTGATCGCTGCCACGTAATGATCTATGACTCCTAAAATGATAGCGATGGTCGCCAAAGCGAAAAGGGCCAAAACGAGAGACTTTTGCTTCATTTGAAAAATTAAGAACCGCGAAGATAATAGTAAATGGCTAATAGTTGTTAGTCTCCCCTTTTTTCCAGCCCGTGAACTTAATTTGCGTAATTTTGTTGGCTTATAAAACGCGTTTTATGCTTCAGGCACCTCCGAAAAACATTCATATCTATCTGGAAAGCAATCCGAACCCTAATTCCCTCAAGTTTGTCGCCAACGAAATGTTGGTACCCGAGGGCATGAGTTTCGATTTTCCGTCTCCCGCGGAGGCGGAGGAAGCACCTCTAGCTCAGGAACTTTTCATGTATCCGTTTGTGGACCGCGTGTTTTACATGAGCAACTTCGTCACTGTCACCAAAAAAGAAGATGTCGAATGGCTTGAAGTTCAGGACACGTTAAAGGAACATATCAAAAATTTCCTTGAATCGGGTAAGCTGATTCTCGACAAAAAGGTGGAAGCTGCGCCAGAACAAGAGGAGACAGAAACCATCAAGAAAATCAAAACCATTTTGGACGAGTACATACGACCTGCCGTAGAACAAGATGGCGGCGCAATCACTTTTCACTCCTATGAGAACAAGCGCGTGCGGGTGGCCCTACAAGGTTCGTGCAGTGGTTGCCCTTCATCAACCATTACCCTTAAAGCAGGAATTGAAAATCTCTTCAAGAAAATGATGCCGGAAGAAGTGGAGGAAGTAGAAGCGCTGGGCTAGCTTATTGGTTTAATCCCAAACAAATTTCCAAGTCCCGTCTTTTTGTCTTTTCCAGACCGTGTGAAAAAATCCGGTGGATTGCTTTACAACTCCCGTCGAGTCTTTCTCTGAGTAGGTAAATTTTCCGTAAGTATATCCTAAATCCCCAGACACGTCTGCAAAATCAGGCGACCATTCAAGTTGCCCCGTTGGTGGCTGCTTCTCATAATATTCCCGGATGCCTTCCTTACCGTTGATGATGTTCTGACCGCGCTTGATAACGGCGTCATCCGCAGCGAACGCATAAAATGCCTCAGCTATCCCTTTCTCCTTTGCCATCAGCGCAAAGGCTTTTTCGGTGATCATCAGATCTTCCTTTGAACCATCGATCGATTTTTTCGCCGCACACGAGCAAGCAATTACCAAACACAACAAAGCAATCTTTTTCATGGCACAAGATTTTTTAAGTCACTGCGAAATAAGTTGAAGACTATTTTACAAAAAAAGTCATTTTCTATTGGCCAAAAATACCCCACCTAAGATGAGTGCCATGCCAATGAAGTGGCCCGCCAACAAGACTTCGCCGTCAATCAATCCCCACATCACGGAAACAATCGGCATCACATAGGTTACCGAACTGGCAAACAAAGGCGAAGAGATTTTCAACAACTTGTAAAAAAGCAAGTTGGCTACGGCGGTACTCATCAAGGCCAGAATCAGAATAAACCCAAAGGCTCTCCAAGCCCCCTCTACATGGATCATCTTGTATGTGAAATCCGTAAAGCCAAATAAATAAACGTATGCCAACGGAGCTATCAACAGCAGCGAAACACTTATGATAGTCATCGGTTGAAGATAGGTAATCTTGAATTTCAAAAAGTTGAGATTGGTGCCATAGCAGGCACAGGCCAATACGATAAGCAACGCGTAGACATTGAAGGCGCCAAGGCCGCCATCCGCACGAGCCATTGCCAAGATCACGCAACCAACAAAGCTGATAACGATTCCTGCGATTGCCCACCCACGAAAGCGTTGACTAAAAAAAATCGCCCCAATTAGCATCGTCCAGATGGGTGACAGCGTATTTAAGATTCCCGCCAATGAACTATTCAAATGTGTTTGTGCAACCGCAAACAAAAACGCGGGAATAAAGACCGCCAGCATCCCCGAAACAAAAAGTTTCCAATGGTCACCCGGCTTCAACTCCTTTAGATGTTGAATTGCCATCGGCAACAAAAAAATAAATGCCGCCGCTACCCGCAGTGCGCCCACCTCGTCAGGCGAAAAGATTTTCAGGCCCTGTTTGATTAGAATAAAAGAAGTCCCCCAAATCAGGGAAAGAGCGAGCAGTAAAATGATGGCTGAAAATCGTTTATTATTATCTGGCATAACGTTGGGTTCGTGCGCAAAGATTGTTATTCATCCGTGGGATTGCAATCCGTTTCTTGCGAACAAGGTCCGCAAAATTGTCTTGCTGACAACGAGCGAGCAATAATTTGGCTCCCGTGATCCCAAACTTTACTCAATACAGATTTTTATTCCTAAATTGAAATGAAATTCCATGAAGTTATCAAAACTCTTTTTTGTCTTAGCTCTCGCTTTAATCTGTCACCGAGCATCTGCTCAAGCGGAGCATGCCAATTATGTAACCATTGGAGTTTTCCGTATCCAATCGAACGCTGCCCGGTTCACAGAGGAGGCCAACAAGAAAGGATTTTCCGCGCAGTATGGCTTCAATCCGGAGCGAAAATTTTATTATGTCTACGTGGCCAGCGAAAGCGATCTAAAGACGGCGTGGAATCGTCTGATGAAGGTAAGGACGGAATCGGAATTCAAAGATGCTTGGGTTTTCTTGGGCAACCTCGAGGCGGCAAATGACATTGCCAAAACTGAGCCGAAGACAGAGCCCCCAGTTGAAGCCAAGCCCGAGCCAAAAATAGAACCGGCCAAAGAAATCGAAAAACCACAGGTAATCGTCGAAACTCCGCCGGCAAAAGATTCTGTCGCAAAGGTGGCAACCTCGGTTGATTCATCGACGATAAAAAAAGAGACAATAAAACCAAAAGGCAAGCCCTTCATCTTTAAAATGGTGAGTAGAACGGATGGTAAAGAACTACAAGGCAGCGTTCAACTTCAAGAAGCGATAGGTGCCAGTCAATATCGGTTGATAAAGGGGGGTGAGGTCGTTTACCTGGAGGCCCCTGTCAACAAACGTGGCGCGTACGGGATCATCACTCAAGTGCCCGGCTTCAAAGAAAGCTTACTCACTTTCGATTACACGAACCCTGGGGGAGAAAAAGGCCCGGGCGATGAAGAGGTGATCACTCTTGAGCTGGACAAGGCAAAGAAGGGTGACTACATCGATTTCAACAATGTGCACTTTTTCAAGAACACGGCCATTATGCAGCCGTCATCAAAAGACGAACTCGACGCCTTGCTATCTCTCCTCAATGAAAACCCCAAATACAAAATCAAGATTTACGGGTACGTAAACAAAAAGCATTCCCGCGAATCATTGACCATGGGTACAAGCACTCAATTCTTTGCCTTGGATAACAAAGCAAATAAAAGAGCAACGATTTCCGCCAAAGAACTTTCCGCCGCCCGTGCTGAAGTGGTAAAAGCTTACCTTGTTCAGCAAGGTGTTGATGCCAAAAGAATAGCCACCAAAGGTGAGGGTGGCGCAGTGCCTCTGTACTCAGAAGACGGAACCCTGGGCGAACGCAACGATCGCGTCGAGGTGGAATTTGTAAAACATTAACAAATTCACCGAAACATTTCTCTCGTATCTCGGTTTAAAATCGAAAACAACCCTATGAAACTGGTCTCAACTATCTTGCTGGCTGCCATCAGCGTGGTGGCTACAGCACAACCCGAGGAAGCCGAAGTGAAAAACGTGATCAACGTTGCTTACATCGGAGGCATACACAACGGTGGCCCGGTGGCAGATATCCGAAAAGGTTTTCATCGTTCGTTCAACATGCTTCGCTTGATGGAAAACGAGGTAAAGCCGCTGCCAATCGAAGAATGGATTAAAAATATCGAAGCGAATCGTGCCAAAAATCCGAACGCTGTCAACCCGAAAGTTGAGGGGAAGTTCATTTCGGTGTCCGTGGCAGGCACATCGGCTAGTGTGGTGCTGGAACTGTATCGCGAAGGCAAAATGATTTTCACCGACCACCTATTGCTATACAAATTCAATGAAGGCTGGAGGATTGTGTCCAAGATTTATTATAGATATCCCTAGGCTTTTTCTGTTAAGGCTTGCCCTTCGTGAAGTGGAATTTGATGCAAGAAGAATTTGTGGATAGACTCTCATTCTATGGAGCTTTGTAAAAAAGTGATTGATTGAGTTGGCGAATTTTCGCCCCGCTCGCCTTGTCCTTGGCATATTTGGCCATACCTCTCTCAATCACGTTCAGTAAATCTTTGGTATCCTCCGCTAGCATGGCTTCAGTGAATTGTTCAGAAGGTCTTTTGGCCAATAGCTTAAGAATATTTTTCATTGCATTTGGGTTATTGGGATCCACTTGCTCCAGGGACACCTGCGCTTTGTTAAATCCCATAGTTGGATTAGCTTTTAAAATATATATTTTCCCAGGTTCGAGATCAGCTTCCATAAAATCTCGATTCTCAGACCTGGCCCACAACAAATGCTTTCCCGGATTGCATTCATAACGAGTGTACTTTCTTCCGTTAAAACGACCGATAAGTTTAGTGCTATCGAAGTAACTGAAATTAATGGCGAAGCCAAGTGATGATGTTCTCACAAAATACACAACAGATTTATCCGAGGGGGCAGGAGCAATTATCTGACAAAGGGCCGAACCAGCAATCAAAATACAGAACACAATTGCGAAATGTTTTTTCATATCGATTATTATTTCAGCGCTTCGCCCCAAATGTAAAAAAAGATCCTTGCTCAGTGTCGCCGACAGTAAAAGTCATTTGGGCTAATTCTACACCTTGATGCATTTGAAAGACGACTCAGAGATACACTCCTCCGAATATCATCAGCGAAAAAAATAGCCCCGGCAGGAATCGAACCTGCATCTTCAGAATCGGAATCTGAAATACTATCCATTGTACTACGGAGCCCGGAAGGGGAAACATTGAACGATTCCCTTTACATTCGGGACAAAAATAAGACAAAGCCTCCACAACCGCAGAAAAAACTTTCCCTCATGAATATCGCATCCCTTCATCGTGAGCTGCTCGGTGAGATTATCAAGAATTCGAAAAAGGCCACGCAGCATACTTTTGCCGACAACTATTTGGGGAATAGCAACCTCCGCTATGCGATAAACATGCCCAAACTTAGAACCGTCGGCAAAACTTGGTACAAGAAAAAGATACTTACCTCCAAACAGTTCTATCAATTGGTGGCTTCGTTGATCAAAGCACCTTCGTCCACAGAGAAAATGCTGGGTGGAATTTTTTTGGACTTTGATCGCAAGCATCTGGAGAAGTTTGATCCCAAAATTCTGGACTCTTGGCTGAACCACCTGCATGGTTGGGCCGAAATCGATACCCTTTGTTATGGCCACTTTAAGGTGGATATTGTGCTTGAGGTTTGGCCCACATGGAAAAAAGTGTTGACCGGCCTAAACAAAAGCAAAAACATCAACAAGCGCAGGGCATCCATTGTGCTGCTATGCAAACCACTCACGAGATCAGATGACGAGCGCCTCTGTAAGCAAGCTCTCCAAATGATTGACACATTGAAAGAAGAAAAAGAAATTTTGATCACCAAAGCCATTTCGTGGACACTCCGAAGCATGGTGAAACTCCATCGTTCAGATTTGGAGAAATACCTCGCCAAGAACAAGGCATCCTTACCGGCCATAGCCGTTCGAGAGACCTCGACGAAACTCAAAACGGGAAGAAAAAATGGTTAATTGCATTATTACGATAACCCAATGAGCAGCTCCGAAGAAAAAATTGTTGTTTTCCGCGCTTATGATACAGTGGTGGAAGCAAACCTGGCAAAAACAAAGCTTGACGCATTTGGTGTGCCTTGCTTCTTGACCGACGAACACCTCACCAACCTCTACCCTATCCGCAATGATATTTTCCCCGGCGTGCGCCTTTATATTTTTGAGAAGGACACGGAACTGGCCAAAGAAATATTGATTGAAGCCGGCGATTAAATCTTCAAAATCGTGAATTCCACCCGGCGGTTGTTCGCCCGCCCTTCGTCCGTGTCGTTCGTGTCGATTGGTTTCGTCTCACCGTAGCCATGCGCCTGCAATCTTGACTTATCTATTCCTTGGCTACTGATATAGTCAACCACGGATTGTGAACGGCCTTGCGATAGATTCAGATTGTAGTCGTCGGATCCCTTGCTATCTGTATGGCCCGCAATCTCCACCGAAACGTGAGCGTTTTGTTTTAGAAAGTCAACGACCTTATCCAGTTCGACAAACGATTCCGGTTTCAACGTGGTCTTGTCAAAATCGAAGTATATGTTTTTCAATCGCACGGTCACGCCCACTTCAATTGGCGTCATCAAAATATTCTTAATGACCGGAATAGTATTCTCGTCCACCACCTGCACACTATCGGTGGCATTAAGATAACCCTCGGCGGTCACGGTGAATACGTACCAACCCAATCCAGGAATATCTTGTTTGTAACTTCCTCCATCTCCTGCTGGCGACATGGGTGCAGGGCTTCCTTTTTGCACAAGGGAGATTTTTGGTGCTGATACTTTGGCGTTCGTTTTCTTGTCAAGGATATCACCTGCCAATGCCAATTGCTTTGCCAGGGGCGTCAAATAAATATCAACCCGTAAAGTGGTGTCCCGATTGATTTTCGGCACCTTGTAATCATTGGCCACGGGCAAAAAACCGCTGGCATTTGCCGAGATGTTGTAGCCATCCACTTCGGGAATCCGGGTTTCAAATTTCCCCGCGCTGCCCGACTTCAAAGTGATAGGCTGTTTCAATTCTTTGATTTTCACATCCACATTCGCAGGAATCGGCTGCTTCGTTTTTTGATTATACGTCACACCCGACAACACGATATTGATGTTCCGAGGTTTCAGAATCAATAGATCATAATTTCCGCCATCCACTTTGGCGCCCGCACGAGCAGTGAAAATATTTCCCTTGGAGTCAATAGTGAAGTAGGCATCGTCAGCCACTGTATTTACTGCCCTGCCGAGATTGACGGGCTCGCTCCAATTTTGCCATGAGTCGTCGAGACGGGTGGTCTTGTAAACGTCAATTCCCCCCACACGGTCTTTGGAAAAACGGTTGCTTGCAAAGTACAACGTCTTTTGGTCGGCCGCGATGAACGGAGAAAAATCATCCGCGACAGAGCTGATTTTCATTTTTACGGGCTTTGAAAAATGGCCGTCAGGTTGTTTACTGCTCAAATACAAGTCGCTAAATTTGTCGCCTGCTTTTTCAGAAAAATAAATAATCATCTGGCGACCATCCGCTGAAAGTGCCGCGCCATAAAAGATGCCCTTGTCCATCTTTTCAAAATCGGTAACATCAAGTTCGTGCAGGCTACCGGATGCGTTGGCTATTGAAAACCCTTTTTCGTTTCTCGAACCTGTACCGCGGATAAACTGCGATCCGTCGGGCAAAAAATTAAAAACAGCATTATTGCGATTCTGGTTATAGGGTGACCCCAAGTGCTTTGCTTTCGTCCACTCGCCTTTGTCGTCTAGCGTAGAAACCCAAATATCTTGCGTGCCTTCTTTTCCAAAACTATTTTCCGGATGATCCGCCACAACAAAATAAAGCGTTTTGCCATCGAGGGAAATTACCGGTGAAACTTCGTTGTATCGGGTGTTCACATTGTCGTTCATTTTGACCAGCTCATACCGAGGGCTGATTTCCTGAGCGGACGAGATTAGCCAAGAAAGACAAAACAAAGTCAAAAGTCGGGTTCGCATGTGGGGATTTTGGTTTAAAGATAAAAAGATTTGTGTGTTGAAAATAAATCGGGATTTTTCGATGAGCAGTCCGATGAATCAACGACACCACGCCAAATTATCGTATTTTTGTCTCTCTTTCTGAATGAAAAGGACGCTATTCTTACTGCTCTTTTACGTTTGTTTGACCATCACGGTGGGCAAGCAAGTGCGCGCTTTTTGCTCACAACTTTTGGCAGGAAAAAACTTCACCACCAAAGCATTAGCCCTCGACTTTAGCCAAAGTGAGGCGGAAAACGAAGAAACCGATTCCGAAGACAGCGAGGAAAGTGATGACACCGATGACCATGAGTTGACGACCCTGGAAACTCTTCGCACCGCGGCGCGTCCTACCATTGCAGAATACCCCACGTCAGAGCTTTTCAAAAATCATTTGAAAGAGATAGGCACCCCTCCGCCTCGTTCTTAATTTCTACGTGCGCGACCAAGCGCACTTCAAGAAATTTCTAACGACAAATCTCTTTATATGAACAAACAAAATTTTTTCAGAACGGATTTTCTATCCTCTATTGTGGTCTTTCTCATCGCACTACCTCTGTGCTTAGGCATTGCCTTGGCATCAGGGGCACCGATGTTCTCGGGTATCATTGCGGGGATCATCGGAGGTTTGCTGGTGGGAACATTAAGTGGTTCTCAACTAAGCGTCAGCGGGCCGGCCGCCGGCCTTGCGTCAATCGTCATCGTCTCTATTTCTCAGCTTGGCTCCTTTCAAGCATTCTTGCTCAGCGTCGCGATTGCGGGGATTTTCCAGTTTACCCTTGGCTATCTCAGGGCCGGCTCTCTCGGGCATTTTTTTCCTGCTTCGGTAATCAAGGGAATGTTGGCTGCGATCGGCCTGATATTGGTATTGAAACAAGTACCCCACGCCCTGGGTTTCCATTCCGACTACGAGGGTGATGAGACATTTGATCAACTGGACGGGGCGAACACATTTTCGGAAATTGTTTCTGCCCTGGATTTCCTAACACCGGGGTCCATCATCATCACCATCGTGTCTATCGGAATCTTAATTGTATGGGACAGCACGTTCATCAAATCAAAACAAATTTTTAGTAAAACGCCGGGTCCTTTGGTCGCCGTCGTGACTGGCGTTGTCCTTAGTTTGCTTTTCTCGGAATACCTCCCTGCGTTGGCAATCAACGAAAAGCATTTTGTCGCCCTACCGAGGATTTCTGACCAAGGAATTTCTTCCTTCCTCTCACTCCCTGATTTCTCACAACTGGGCAACCCAAAAATCTACACCGTTGCCATTACCCTCGCTGTGATTGCTAGCTTGGAAACCATGTTGAGCATTGAGGCGTGCGATAAGCTCGATCCGCTAAAACGAGTAACTCCTCTGAACCAGGAATTGAAAGCACAAGGTGCAGGCAATTTCGTTTCTGGACTGATCGGCGGATTGCCGATCACGTCTGTCATTGTTCGAAGTTCGGCCAACATTCAGGCCGGTGCACACAGTAGAGCTTCCGCCATATCCCATGGACTTCTTTTGTTGGTCACCGTGGTTTTGATTCCGCATGTCCTGCAATTGATTCCGTTGGCGTCGCTGGCTGGAATCCTTATCGTCACGGGAATGAAACTCGCAAAACCCGATCTCTTTGTGGACCAGTTTCAACGAGGGTGGAGTCAATTCCTGCCATTTATTGTGACTGTACTTGGAGTAATTGCCACTAACCTTTTGCAGGGTGTGATCGCCGGAATCTTGGTTTCTGTATTGTTTATTTTGAAGACCAACTTCCACGCTGCTGTAATAATGGTGGCCGACCAAAGAAATTACCTGATTGTATTCACTAAAGACGTTTCATTTCTGAACAAATCATCATTGCGGAAACAATTGCAACTGGTGCCCCGCGATTCCAAATTAATTATTGACGGAAGTAAAGCGCTGTTCATCGACAGCGATATCCGTGAAGCCATTGGCGACTTCATTCAATTTTCAAGGACAAAAAATATCAACGTAGAATTAAAAAGTATAACACTATAATTTATGGACGAAACAATTGAAGCGTACGAAAAACTGCTGCTCCAAAACAAAGCGTGGGTAGCGCAACGAAATCTAGAGGACAGCGAGTTCTTTAGTCGGCTGTCGGGCCAGCAGAATCCGGAGTTTTTGTGGATCGGATGCTCCGACAGCAGAGTACCCGCCAATCAAATCACCGGCACCGACCCGGGAGAAATATTCGTGCATCGAAATATTGCCAATCTGGTAGTGCACACCGACATGAACATGCTCAGCGTCGTAGACTATGCCGTAAATGTGTTGCAGGTAAAACACGTTATCGTATGTGGTCATTATGGATGTGGTGGCTTACGCGCGGCCATGGGCAACAAACAGTTCGGAATCATCGACAATTGGATTCGTCACATCAAAGATGTGTATCAGTTGTACTACGAAGAGCTGGAGGCAATAAAAGATCCACATGAACGCGAAAATGCATTTGCGGAATACAATGTAATCGAACAAGTATTTGACTTAAGTCAAACGTCAATCATTCAAAACTCGTGGGCCAAACGCGGTGGACCTTGGGTACACGGGTGGATCTACGATATCGGCAATGGCTTGATCAAAGACCTGAATGTTTCAATGAAAGATCAGGCCGAACTCCCGTCGGTATACAAATTGAAGCCGCACTGATTTTGGTAGCGGGTTCTTGGTCGCTGGACTTGTGCCAGCGGCCTTACCTTTTCTTTCTTTTTTCCAAGTTCGTCCGAATCAGAGTTTGATGTTCATTCTCGAGTTTTCGTGACCACGAACACATAGTCAGGCTCGATTCGATATCCCAAATTCACATGGATTTTTTCCTCCGCCGAAATGGTCCCTTTCAGAATTCCATCTTCTTGTAACAAAAAAGGCTCGATGTTGAGTTGGTTATGAAAATGTAGACCTCCCCTTCCGTGGATTTTAAACATCGACTCTTTGGCACACCACATCACACAGTGTTTGATGACGTTATCTCCGGCATCTTTTAATTCGGTCGGCGACAAAATCCTCGGTGCAATAGTCAGAAGTTTTTCACGTGGCTGCTCCAAGTCTATACCTACAGGCCTATCGTAATCGATTTGCGCGGCGACATAGGGATACGAATGCGACAGGGAAATGTGGTGGGGGTATTTTTCGAGGTAAGGTTTCCCAAAATCATCTTTTCGAATACCGAAAAAACGCAGCCCCAAATGATTGCACAAGGTCAGTATCACATGACGGCTTGCAAGCCACTCCATTCTTTTCTTTGCATTGATGATTTCACCTGGGACAGCTCCCACAATGCCGCTTGCCAACTGATCCTCAGTTTCAGTGACATGCCAGATGGCCCAGCCACTTTGCTTTCCATCTGAATGAAATTCTTTAAGAGGCATTTCAGCGCTTGATTAGTCCGTCGCCCAAATTACAGATTAACCTGAATGTCTCGATTTTCACACTTAAAAAAATCTAATTAGATAACAATAGCTTCCGCTATCTTCGTTCAAATGCAGCCCACCGTTCAAGTCAAAAAGCTTCACACGTTCACAGGGCACCGGGGTGCTGTATACGCTTTGCAGTCTGCCAATGCGCCGCATTTGTTTTTTTCAGGTGCCGGCGATGGATTGGTAGTGCAATGGGATCTTAAAAATGGCGGTGATGGTGATTTGGTGGCGCAAGTACCGAACTCGATTTACGCGATCCACCATTTGCAGGAAAAAAATCTGCTCGTGGTGGGGCAGAATTATTCGGGTATTCATCTGATCGACTATAAAGACAAGAAGGAAGTATCATCGCTGCAAATCACAACATCGGCGATTTTTGATATTCATCATTTCGAAAACAATTTGATGGTTGCCACCGGTGATGGAATGATTACCCTCGTTGACCTTGAGAAATGGGCCGTGAAAAAACGCATCGCTCCGTCCGATAAAAGCGCGCGGGCCATCGCTCTCAATACCGTGTCCGGCGAAGTTGCCGTAGGTTTTAGCGACCATTTTATACGGGTATTTAGCCTAGACGACTTCCAACTCAAAAATGAGTTCAAAGCGCACGGCAATTCGGTTTTCGCTTTGGCCTATACTCCCGATCAGAAATTTTTGTTAAGTGGTTCTCGCGATGCGCGGCTGAAGGTTTGGGATGTGCAGGCCGATTATCGGCAAGTGGAAGAGGTAGTTGCCCATATGTATGCTATTAATCACGTCACGTTCAGTCCGGAGGGGAAAAACTTTGCCACTTGCAGCATGGATAAGTCCATCAAAGTCTGGGATTCCCGAAATTTGAAGTTATTGAAGGTGATCGACAAGGGGCGTCACGCGGGCCACGGCACGTCGGTAAATAAATTGCTTTGGACTTCGTTTAACCACCAACTGGTGAGCGCCAGTGACGACCGTTCCATTTCTGCTTGGGATTTACTATTTTTGTAACGTGTTCTGTTACAGACATTTATTTTATCCCTCCGAAGGGAAATTTTTTTAACTAACAGGAGTTATTTTTTAAACTAAAAATTGAAAGCATTATGAAGATCACGCCACTTGAAATCCGACAAAAATCGTTTGAGCGCACCCTCCGCGGCTATGATAAAGATGAGGTAAATGCGTTTTTACAGTCGTTGTCACAGGAGTGGGAACGCACACTGGACGAATGCAAAGAGTTGCGCATTAAACTCGAGGCCACCGAGAAGGAAGTGAATAAGCTTCGCGAAGTGGAAAGCTCCTTATTTAAAACATTAAAAACTGCGGAAGACACAGGCGCCAATGTGATCGATCAAGCGAATAAGACAGCAGAATTGATTTTGCGTGAAAATCAGCTGAATGCCGACGCACTTTTGTACGAGGCTAAATCCAGGGCAAAAAATACGATAGAAGAAGCTGAGGTAGCCTCTCGCCAAATGCTCGCCGAGATGGAGGAGCGATTGAAAAACCTTGGTCAACACTACAAGAACCTCGAGCTTCACAAAGAAAACCTGTTGGCTGACCTTAAGAGAATTGCCATCGAAACGATTGATCGCGTGGATCGGGCGAAGGCCTCGTCCAAAGAGTTTGACCCAGATCAACATCTTGCATTTGCTAAACGTGAAACTAAAAAATCACTTTTCCCTAATGCGGACGTGGAAGCCGAATTAAAAAAAACGGAGCCGACAGCAGCGCCCGCACCTCATCCAGCACCACAACCGGAGCCTGCAAAACCCTCGATGGTCGAAGCAATGAACCGCCAGCGCTCTTTCTTTGATGAAATTCAATGACCGGAAAAATTTCGCTCGAGGGACTTGAGTTTCACGCCTACCACGGAGTCTACCCTCATGAACGGTCTTCGGGCAACAAATTTGAAGTAGACGTAATCGTTGAAACCGACATCCAAGATTCGGCTTTTAGAGATGATTTGGCGGGTACGATCAACTACGAAGACCTATATGCCCTTGTAAAAGCCGAAATGGATAAACCATCCAAACTGTTGGAGACTGTGGCGCACTCTATTGCAGGAGTAATTCTCAAGAAATTTTCAGCGGCGAAAAATGCCGAAGTGAAAATCTCAAAATTCAACCCTCCGATCGGTGGTGTATGTAAGAAAGCGAGTGTAGTGGTAAATAGACGCAAGACTTAAGACATTGGACCTGGGAACATAGACTAGCAAATGGCCGAGGGGGAAAAATCTTGCTACTTACGTCTTGTTACTTATGTCTGTTTTATGCCAGCCCCCACGTTCCATCGCTTCTTGTTCTATGAATATGAAGCCGCGGGCATCCGCTCCCTCGTAAAAGTCAACTGCTTTTCCTATGAGATACATCGTATGTTTTTTATCAATAAAAACCTGGAGGCCCTGCTCTTCGTATGACAGATCGGCGTCCTTGCGCTTGTCGAAGCCGATGATAAACGAGACCCCACCGCAGCCGTGACCCCCTTTCACGCCCACACGCAGCCCGTATCCCTCAGGGATATTTTTGGTTTGCATGATTTTTTTGGCTTCGACCGCCGCCAATGGCGTCAGTGAGACCGGTTTCAAATCGTTGAACATAGCCCGCAAGGAGATTAGAACAAATTAGTTAATTTTCGAACACAAACTTATCTTAAAAAATTCCAATGGAAGCACTGATCGAATTCATTAAAATCCTTGTACCGGCGTCTGTCGTGTTGTATGCGGTGTACCTGACCGTGCGCGCGTTCATTTCCCGCGAAGTGGAGTTGCGAAAATTGGAAGTCCGTTCGCGTGCCATCGAAACCATCTTGCCCGCTCGCCTGCAAGCGTATGAACGCATCACCTTATTTCTCGAACGTATTTCTCCCCAAAACCTGCTTATCCGCCTCAACAATCCCGCCTATACTGCCAAAGATTTCCAGAAAGTGCTGCTTGACGAAATCCGAAACGAGTACAATCACAACGTTTCCCAACAGGTGTATATGACGGAAGAAGTTTGGAACCTCGTGCGAAACGCAAAGGAAGACCTGATTGTTCTAATCAATGAATCCGCCAGCCACATGGGCAACGAATCAACGGGTATTGACCTCGCGAAGAAGATTTTTGAACAGGTGATGGAGCGAAAAACCGACCCCATTGGCCACGCACTTAGCGAATTGAAAAAGGAAATTCAGCAGACTTTCTAGTGCATGTGATTCCAAGAAAAAAGATTTTATTGTTTTCGGCGCTTTTAGAGCTAATCGTTCTAACGACTTCGGCCCAAAATTTTTTTTCTCTTCAGGGAAAAGTAGTTGACGCCAAGACAAAAGAAGCGCTTCTGGGGGCCGCCGTATTTCTTGCCAAGACATCCACTGGCAACACCACCGACGAACAGGGTAAGTTTAAACTTGTCAACGTCCCCAAAGGGAAATATGATCTCACCGTGTCGATGCTGGGATATAAGACCATTTCTTTCCCTCTTCTAATAACGGCAACCCCAATAAGCAACTATACTTTTGAATTGGAGGAAGATGCGGCCAGGTTGAACGAAGTTGAAGTAAAGGCGAAAAAATATAAAACCACCGTCAGCTACTACAACGAATTTCGGAAGCATTTCTTAGGTAGCACAAAAAATGCAGATCATTGTAAAATCCTCAATCCAGAAGATATCGTTGTCTACAAGGACGATTACAAATTGATCGCGTTAGCAAAGAAGCCCATTGAGGTAACAAATAATGCGCTGGGGTATAAAATATTTTATTCCCTGATTGAATTCGAATTCAATTGGGCTACCAACAATCTGTTACTCGCCGGCGTCACCCGCTTCGAAGAGCTTACCCCAAATTCGGAAAGCCAGAGGAAGGAATGGGAGAAAAAAAGAAGGCGCGCCTACTATGGATCTATTGTCCATTTTTTGAAATCACTGAGAAATCGGGAGCTGAACCAAAATCTGTTTTTTATCGACACGTTTGATGTCAAAACCAATGCAACAATGGCAAGCTCGACCAACAACCTTAGAAATGTAAAAGCAAATGGCACAAAAAAAATGAAGGAAGACATTCTGATGCGCGATTCCAGCATTGTGTTTTCGGGCGGCGTTCTAGTGATGTATGAAGGAGAAAAATCCGACGAGCCGCGCAGCCGAAGAGATGTAACGTCAATGGCACAGCGGCATGGAGATCAAATCTCAACGGTCTACCTCACGGGCACACCCGTCACGATTTATTCCAATGGTTATTTTGACAATTATCATGAGATCTTTTTTCAGGGATACTTCGGGTGGTCGTCGGCGATGGCAGAGCAATTACCTTTGGACTACAAACCAAACCGGAACTCTCAAAAATGATTGCTGTTATCCAACGCGTTTCTGAATCGTCAGTATCCATTGACGGAAGAATAAAATCCAAAATTGAAAAAGGGCTTCTGGTATTACTTGGAATTGAGGACGCCGATACCCATGAAGACATCGAGTGGCTGGCGTCCAAAATCGTGAACCTGCGCATTTTTAACGACTCAGAGGGTGTGATGAACGTAAGTGTAAAAGACGACGGCGGAGACATCATCGTGGTAAGTCAATTTACCTTGCACGCAAGTACGAAGAAAGGCAATCGTCCGAGTTATATTAAAGCTGCCAAACCCGAGGTGGCTATTCCTCTTTATGAAAAATTTGTTGTTGAAATCGGCAATCAGCTTGGCAGGCCTGTCGGAACCGGCGAGTTTGGCGCCGATATGAAAGTGAGTTTAGTGAATGACGGTCCTGCCACCATTATTATCGATACCAAAAATAAAATTTGACTAATCTCGGATCGCCGAAACAACCAATGCAATATTGGCGATGAGATAAATGGCTCCTATCAACCGGGCCCCTATTCTGTTGACGAGCACCGCCAATTTCTCCTTTTCACGATCCAGTAGTTTTAAACAGATCGCTGATACTACGAGTATCGCGAAAATGGTGAAAAAAGTAATCGCGTGAAGAGTGTCGACAAGGGTGAACGTGGTGGATTCAGGCAAGATGGAATCAATGATGTACTTGTTTCCCACAGCGGCAAAAAGACCACCCACAGGCAAGCCAAACCGTGGCTCCAACTCACCGGGGTGCGGGGCAAAGCTCACCATAGCGATCAGAAAAGCGATGTACATACCGACAAAAATCTTCAGAAACAATCCCCACGCATTTCGGTCGATATCCATAGAGATCACAAAAGCAGAGAAAACTTGATTTTCCTTTCCCGGACGGTTGTCTCCAAAGCCCGTCTCGTAGACATTATCAATCGCTTCCACTTTAAAATTCCGGATGTCCCAACCGGCAAGCGCCTCGTCAGCATCAAATTTGCTTCCTTTTGCATCAGGCCTAAACACCAGGGAGCTTCGATCATACAGGGAATTCTCGATTTGGATTTTGAGATGTTGGCTGTCAAAAGGAAAATCCTCCACATTCCAATTTTCCTTCATCGTGCATTTCATTTTCAGCATTGAATATTTTCTCCCATTAAGGCTATCGTCCAATATCTGGGGCTGATCCATTGATTTGGCATTTGTGATATCAAGCTGGTTCACAAAATCAAAATCTCGGTTCTTGTAGAGGAACCAAAGCCAAAATCGTGCGGTGTATTCTTTGTCATGGAAATTGATGTCGTGTACGCTCATCATATAGGCGCCGATATCAACGGTGTCAGGCTGTGTATACCCCAATCGTGCAAAGGCCATGAACAAAAGAAACAGGACCATTTTATTCATGTTCTAAAAATAATCAACAACTCATTACTTCAATAATTTTATTTAGAGTTCCCCACAAGGTTTTAATTGATTCGCGTTGTAATTTTCGAAAAAATCAAACTATGCATTCATTTATCCTTATCCTCCATTCCCTTAATCGTTTTGTTCTTCTGGTGTTGCTGCTCATCGTGATTGTGCGCACGTTCATGGGCTGGCAGAGCAAGGCTGCGTTCAGCAATACAGACAACAAACTAGGTTTATTTCTCTTCATTTCCACCCACACTCAATTGCTCCTGGGGCTTATTTTATATTTCGTAAGCCCTATTGTAATCTTCAGCGGTGCGTCTATGCAAGACAAGGTGGCGCGGTACTGGTTGGTAGAGCACCTTGTGGGAATGCTCATCGCGATCGTACTGATTACCATGGGAAGGACGATGACAAAAAAGATCGCTGACGGCACAACAAGATATAAACGGATGTTCATTTTCAACACCATCGCACTGGTGATCATCCTTGTGATCATCGCTCAAAGCCAGCGCGGATTCTTTGGCGTGAGTTGGTAACAGAATAAAACCGCTTGCTATTTTCTATCGATTGAGGTAGCTTAGATACGGACGGTGAATTTTTACCGTCCACGCGTTTATGAAAATCGTTAGCCCCTTTGTCGTTCTATTGGTATTGCTGTCCTGTTGCACCCCCAATCACTATGTTTTAAGCGATAAGAACAAGGACAAATATTATTTAGCCCACTACATCAAAGCGGCGGCAAAGAAAGGAGAGATATCCAAGCACCCGCTCGTTTTTGTAAATGCGATACCTTTTACTTACGACATGCTGAAAGACAAGAAGCTGCATGTATCGAAGAACAGCATCAAAGAAATAAGGAAATTATCTGACGAGGAACTAACGGCGCGCTATGGGTCACTGCCGAAAAATGGAGCCTTACAAATTATCACACAGCTCTCCTTTACGTTGGCTCGGAATGGTCACTCGTTGATTTTGCTGGATGATAAAAAAATTTCAATGGAAGAATTGGATAAGTTGGACACCAACGAAATTCAATCGATCAGTGTATTCAAAGGCATCGAACAGGTGAAGAAGTTCACTTCTGAGAATTACGACAGCGTGATCGTTCTTCGCGTGAAAAAAAGCTAGGCCTATTTGAACCAGCGTTCCTGAATAATTTGGAGCATTTCGCCGTGTACGTTTCCGGAGGCGCACAGTTCTCCTCCATATAAGAATTTGTCTCCCCCGCTAAAATCTGTTACTATTCCGCCTGCTTGTTGCAAAACGAAAGCTCCACCCGCCACATCCCACGGCTTAAGGTCATATTCAAAAAAACCTTCCAGACGGCCGCATGCCACATAAGCCAAGTCAATGGCAGCACTTCCCAGTCGGCGTATTCCGTGCGTCTTTTCCAGAAATGTCTTGATGATGTCGAGGTATTGATCCTTTTTCTCAGAATGATAATAAGGAAATCCGGTGGCCAACAAGCTCTCTTCCAATTTTGAAATCGGCGAAACACGAATCTCTTTGGAGTTACAATACGCCTTTCCTTGTTCGATCGCATGAAAACATTCCGCATGACTAATCTCGTAAACCACACCAAGTACAGGCTGGGTATTGCGCATCAATCCAACGCTGATCGCGAAAATCGGAACACCGTGCAGAAAATTGGTAGTGCCATCCAGGGGATCGATGATCCATTGATATTCATTTTCTCCTTTGGAGTCCGTTCCTTCCTCAGCGAGAAATCCCGCACCCGGCAGAATTTTCTTCAACGATTCAACCAATCTTTTTTCCGATTCTTTGTCGACATAAGAAACCAGGTTGCTGAAACTTCCTTTTTGTTCGATACGGGAGTGATCGAAATGCAAGCTCTCTTGTCGAATGAAGGTTGCCACTTCCTCACACAGTTCGATGACATTTCTTTCAATATGGAATAAACTTTGTGCCACTACGACTTTAAACGATCACATTTACATTTCAGTTCTCATCGGATTCTCCGGCTTGGCTTTCATTCTTGTCTTTGCCTTTCACCACAATAACGATCTCACCCTTTATTTCTTTTGCACCAAAGTGAGAAATTGCTTCACCCACCTGCCCGGTAAAAGTCTCCTCATGCATTTTGGTAAGCTCACGCGAAACTGAAATTAACCTTTCTCCGAAAATTACCTGAATTTGCTCCAATGTTTTAAGCAACCGATGGGGAGATTCGTAAAGAATCACTGTCCGATCTTCCATAGCCAGCTGCTTTAAGGCCGTTTGACGTCCCTTCTTATGGGGCAGAAAACCCTCAAAAACAAACCGGTCGGTTGGAAATCCAGATTTCACCAGTGCGGGAACAAATGCAGTTGCCCCAGGCAGGCAATCCACATCCAAGTCATTTTTAAGGCATTCACGCACCAGCAAAAAGCCGGGATCAGAGATACCTGGCGTGCCGGCGTCACTCACCAAAGCCATCGTCTCCCCTCCCTTCAATTTG
Organism: Cyclobacteriaceae bacterium; assembly: GCA_035492075.1. Lineage (GTDB taxonomy): Bacteria > Bacteroidota > Bacteroidia > Cytophagales > Cyclobacteriaceae > ELB16-189. The sequence continues at coordinate 105,907 of DATJJP010000047.1, forward strand.
TTGATCACCGATGCCAGTGCTTTATGTTCATTGAAAATATGAAAACTGTGGAGCGGCTTGCTGATTTCGTAGTGCTTCAGTAAAATACCTGATGTGCGGGTATCCTCGGCCAAGATCGAATCCACTGATTTTAAAGTCTCAAGCGCGCGCAAGGTGATGTCACCCAAGTTACCGATGGGGGTCGGTACCACATAAAGCGAAGGCCGCTTCTTGTCCATCAAACCAGTTTGTCAATGGCCTTCGCCAGTTTTCTGTCTTTGTCAGTCACTACATCGCCGGCATCATGTGTTGACAATTCGATGCTGACGGTGTTGTATACGTTTGACCAACAAGGATGATGATCCATCTTTTCCGCCAAGAGCGCTACCCGTGTCATGAAAGCGAAGGCTTCCGAAAAATCTTTGAACTTGAAATCCTTTTTTAGTCGATTGTTCTGTTCTGCCCATTCCATAACCGTGATTTTAGTTGTAATGAGAAATGGCCGCGCAAGACTCCATCAAAAAAGTGCCAATTATTTAGCCATTCTCATCTGACCTAGATGAATAATCATTAGCAGATGAAATATAGAATAAACTTAACGGAAACTGAAATGAATTTTTGGGCGAGCGAATCAACCCGCTTCGGCCACTACAGCACAATGATCCCCTCGATCGTTGAAACTTTTTGATAGACTGAAATTACTTCGTCACTACTGTTTACCATCATGTTGATCGTGACACTAGTATAATTTCCATTTTTCGAAGAGCGTTCGCTCGATTCATGATTGGGAAAGAGCGATTTTACCTCGTTTTCTTTTCCTTTGGGAACGATGAACTTAAAAGTATACAGCGCTGGCCATGCGTAATATTGCTCTAGCTTTTCACGTAGCGATTCTCTCCAGTTCTGTTCCATTCTATTGAATAAAAAAGTCGACCGGACGAATATCCGGTCGACTTCATTTTAAGGTTCTATTTAATAAAATTTATAACGCTTGTCTTTGATATTTGAGCCATCCTTGATTGCCTCAGCTATGTTCAAGCTGGAGCGGTTCGTCAAGTTTCGTTGCAATTCATCTCTCGAATAACTGCCGGTTTCGGGTGCAATGGTTTTCGTTTGGAGCTCCACCACGACCACGCCGTTCTCACCTGCGAATGGAGCAGAACGCTTTCCGTTTTCAAGGGAGAACACTCTACCAACTGCGGTAGGATCCAGGCCTGCACCCGGCAAAGTATTCGTTGCCATCTTCACGTCGTTGGACGTATTGACCACGGCATCGTTGCCAAAGCCTTTGGCCATCTCTTCCAATGAACCCTTCTGTGCGCTCAATCTCTCTACAATAATTCTTCCTTTCTGTATGTTGCGTACAGCGGGGGTTATTTCTTCTTTCACTTTCTCGAAAGAGCGATAACCCTCTTCAGTTTCTCCAGTCATAATGGCCACCACATAATCGTCTTCAAGGTCGAATACCTCGGAAACCTTCCCTTCACTTGCGTCGCGGAAAAGCCAAGAAACTACTCGACGGGCATCACCTAAATTATTTATGCGCTGATCGGTAGTATTCAAATCATTTGCTTGGAGCACATTCAGTTTCTCTTTTTCAGCTTTTGTTTTGAACGCATCTACGCTGGTAATTCCAGCGGCAAAAGTCTGCGCTTTGAGATAGGATGCATTGTGCGTGTCATCGCTGGGGGTCACCTTCAGTTCAATGGTCGCTACTGTATAAGATGAATTGTCCTTCACGGCAGTCACATTGACCACGTGGTATCCAAACTGAGTTTCAACCACATCACCAAGTAAGCCTGTCTTCTTGGCCGCGAACACTGCGTTTTGAAAAGGCTTCACCATTTGTCCTGAGCTAAAATACCCAAGGTCACCTCCACGCGAAGCACTGCCATCGGTACCAAATTCGCGCGCTTTTGCTGCAAAGTCAGCTCCCGCCTTGAGGTCGTTCAGAATCTTTTTTGCTTTGTCCTTGGCTATTTTTTTCTTTTCCGCAGTTTCATCGTCCCACTTAATCAATATGTGCGAAGCCTTTGCCGTGTACGTGGTGTCTGTTCCGACCTTCACCACCTTGATCACTTTATAACTGTTGTTGTCGAGGAATGGTCCAATGACATTGCCGTTTACCAACTGATCTTTCTTAATCATCGAAGGAAGGCTGGCAACCGTGTATTTTGAGTAAGCATTTTGACCTTCCGTATTGGTCACTGCAAAAACAGAGTCATCTGCCACCGTCTTAAAATCAGAGGCGATCTTTTCGGCGTCTTTTTTGATTTTCGCCGAGTCTTCCGAAGAAGCCACTACAGGGAACGTAACGTAGTTTAAGCTGCGTGTAAATTTCGCCTTGTATTTTTCTTTGTTCTTGTTGTAGTAGTCGGAAAGGTCACTGTCGCTGACCTTTACTGTTGAATCGCTCAATGCAAAGAAAGGGACGTACAAAATTTTCGCTTCAGCCACATCATTTTGGCTATGGTAATTGCGTTCCGCTTCGGCGTCTGTCACATAGCTCGATTTGATCAACAGGTTCTCATACTTGATCCGCTCGCGACCGATACCCAAATTTTTCTGGAACAGGTTCCAACGGTATTTGCTTTCCGCCCACTGTGCCGCCATCTGCGGGTTGGTAGGTGCGGGTGAGTTCAAACTCTTGATGTATTGTACCACTCGGGCACGGTCAAAATTGCCGGCAGAATCTGTGAACGACTGCTTGACGTTAGCATCGACATTTTTTCCTTGCACCATGTCCCACACTTCGTCGGTGGTCACTTTCACGCCTGTCTTTTCAAACTGGCTTCTGATGGCATACCTTACGACAAGAAGCTCCCAAGCATTTTGTTGCAAGAAGGAACGTTCGCGTTCGCCAGGTTGTCTTCCATAGTTGAGCTGATATTCATTCTCGCGTTCTTGTAACTCGTTTTGAAACTCGTCGCGAGAGATGCTGGTGCCGGCGATTTCACCAATGTTGTTTTGGCTGCCTCCAAACATAGACCTGGGGCCATTGCCGAATAAGTCACTTCCTACAATAAAAGCTCCCATTGCCAAAGCGACAAAGCCTACAACGAACTTCGTCATCTTTGTTCTGAGCGTTCCAATCAATGCCATAAATCCTGAATAAAATTAAAATTGTTTCGAGCTGTTTTTTTTCGTCTTTTGACAGAATCCCCGCCCTCTCGGAATTACCCTAAAAAAGGAGTGCAAATTTAAACGGATATTGGTATTCGCCAAAGCGGTATCGAATTTATAACTACTTGTAAAAGTGGAGGTTAGTAATCTACCGCTTATGGGAGAACGCTGTCCTTGTCCCAAATCACTTTTACTGTGTCAATCCGTCTTTTATCGGTCTTGAGAATGACAAACGTAAAAGGAATGACGGTGACCGTATCACCTTGTTTTGGGAAATCTTCGGTATATGATAGGATCAGCCCACCAAGGGTTTCGTATTCTCCCGTGGGCAGGTTGAGGCCGAAATTGTCGTTCAGGTAATCCACTTCCAGTCGCGCGCTAAACACGAAAGTGCGTTCGTCCACCTTCATCTCCACCAGGTCGTCACTATCGTGCTCATCTTCGATTTCGCCAAAGATCTCTTCCATCAAGTCTTCCATGCTCACCATGCCCGAAGTGCCTCCAAACTCGTCGACGACGACGGCAATGCTTTTGCGCTCTTTGATCAGTTGCACCATCAATTCATTGGCCATGGCCGTTTCTTGAGTGATAATGACAGGGGTCATGATCTCGTCAATGCGCGAAGGTTTTTTGAAAAGGGCAGCAGAGTGACAGTAGCCAATCAGGTCATCTATGGTCTCCTTGTAAATCAAGATTTTGGAATGACCGCTTTCAACAAATGCGTTCTTCAATGCGTGAATTCCTTCATCCATTCCCACGGCCGCGATTTCCATGCGGGGAATCATGCAGTCACGTACTTTTACAGTTTTGAATTCAAGGGCGTTGTGAAATATTTTTTTGTCTAGCTCAATTTCTTCGTCCTCGTGCTTCACCTTCATCATGTTCTTCAAATAATTGTTGAGGTCGGTGAGACCAAACACGGGCCGCCCTTCAGCATAATCGATCCCCAGAATTTTGGTGATGACAAATTTTGAAAGTCCTACGATCGTGAAAGTGAGGGGATATAAAATCCAATAACAAATATTGAAAGGCACGGCAAGCGTGGCCAGAACCAAATTGGGGTTTATCAAGAACAAACTCTTCGGCAAAAATTCCGCTGTGAACAAAATGAAGAGTGTAGAAACAGTCGTTTCTATGGCCAAACGGATGACCTCGTCATTGTCATTCTCCGGCAGGAAGTCAAGGAGGGGGTCGATGAACTGTGCCATCAAGATGCCAAAGAGCACCAGGGCAACCGTATTTCCAATCAGAGTGGTACCAATGAACGTGGACGGATCTTTTAAAAATCGCGACATGATCACGCCCCAGGTTTTTCCCTGCTTCCCTTGAAGCTCGATCTGCAACTTGTTGGCAGAAAGAAATGCGATCTCAATTCCAGCAAAGAAAAATGAAAATACAAGTGTGGCGAGAATGAGGGGGATCAGACCAGTGTCCATGGTTACTTTTTCTTCCGGTACATGTATATGAAAAAAAACACGATCGATAGCATCACCGCCCAGTACCCCTGGCCCACCCCTACAGCCATCATTTCATATATGCCGATGATGACAAGAGCAGCCGCTAGCGACAGCAAAATAGAGTTAATCAAGTTCATGAAACGGCAAAGATAACAATTTAGGGATTAGGCGTTGGGCAATTCAGATCAGGCAAGTCGTATCAGCTATTGGGGCTATTGCCGGATGTGCTAATCACTCATCCGTTGAATGAAAGTTGCCAGACGTATCCTTAAGGTGATAGTCCGACAAATCTTGGTTTGCCGTTAATCCAGTGCCGTAGAGAACGTCATCATTGTCAGTGATCGTTACGAATTTGTCCGTGAATATTTTTTTTGTGTCCGGTTTCCAGAATAATTCTTCGGTGTTTAGCTGCTGGTGCTTTTCGAGGTTTATCACCTCCACTTTTCCTCGTCCTCTCCATTTGTTGTCTTCCTTGAAAAAAAAAGCAGTATTCGCTCTCAACGTTGAGGTCAGCTTGCCAGTGACGTCGTAGAATTCGATGTAAACTCCTTCCGGGAATTCACGGTCACCATTTTGAAATTCATTGAGTTTTTTGGCTTGAAGAATCGTTTTTAGCCGTTCTCTTTCGGTGTAACGCATGGAAATGTTTTCGGCCTGTTTCAAAGGGCCATCGTACACCACAGGCTTGGCGGCTTCCTTGGGTCTGCATGAGGCAAGGGTGATCGCAGAGGCAACAACCAAGACCAATGGATTCTTCCAATTCATTTTCAAATAAACAAAGAAGGCTGGCAATACGCCAGCCTTCAGCAAGTATCGTGCTAATGTTCTATTCTTTGCGGGCTTTTACCGTTACGCTTTCATCAATCCAGCACGCCAATTTTTTAGCTTCGCCGGTTTTCCAGCCTGCTTTTTGCAAATCCGCGGCCGTTGGGTACTGACCGAGTGCACTTTCCATTTTCTCGCGGTTGCCTGATTTTAAATACATCTGGAACGCGGCGATGTACACCAATTTTTCCTCCGCAGAGCCCGACGTCTTGGTGCATTCTCCTGTTGATGCCACATACAGATCACCGATGTGCTCGTAGGCTTCCTTACTGTTTGGATCGGTGACAAGGGCTTTCTTATAAAAGTCGCGGGCTCCCGTTTTATTTCCTTTCTGAAACTCTGCATCTCCATTGAGAATGTCTACCCAGGCCTTCTCACTTGGTTTTGCCGCTTTGCCTTGCAGTTCAGTAATCAGGGGAGAAGCCTTGTCAAAATTCTTGCCTGCGATGTACGCTGAGCAAAGTTCTTTCGTCGATCCAAATTCAGGAGACGTACTGTGAATGAGTTCAGCGGCCTGCAAAAACACCGGATCGTTTGTGCACTTATCGCTTAACATGCCTTGATAGATCTTTTTGGCAAGCATCACATCGTTAGGGTTGGCTTTAAACTTAGGTTCGAAATTCTTCTTCACGAATTCGCAGTTTATTTTCACCAACTTCGCGAGCTTGGCGTCGATAGATCCCGCCACCTTCTTATAGCTGTCAATGATGCTCGTCTTATTCTGCTCTTGCGCTTTTTTCATTTTGGCATCGAGGACGTCGATCAGTTTATTGTAGCGCCCCATAATCTGATCTTCGTTCAGGTTCTTAAGCAAGTCAACGTTGCTCTTAATGACTGTCATGTAGGCATCAAGGATGTTATCGGCAACGTTATTGCCTGCCAATTCATACGCCTTGTCGAAGATGGCCAGCACCTCTGCTACCTTTGCCTTGTTGTCCTTGTTGTATTTGTAGGCATGGTACGCCTTCCGGTTCAATACATTCGCCTCATCGCCACAGCTCTTTACTCGCAGATCATAAACGATCATCAGGGAGTCGATATATTTCTGTTTGGATGATGGGTCAAGTTCCTGAGCCGCGAGTTTATCGTATGTATCGATGGCGTAGACGTACAAATCCGAGTGCCATTGCGGTACATTGTTCAACATCCAATTAATTCCACCAGTGGCAGCCTTGTAATTCTGATCCTTCATCGCGCTCTTGATAGCGTCTACTTGCTTTTCGGCTTTCGAAGGATCAGCGGGCCACTTATAGTCATCGCACTGCGCCCATGACGCTACAGCAGCAACAACAAATGCCAAGACCAAAAAAACTCTTTTACTCTTCATAGAATAGGTTTTAATCAAACTTTCTTTTTATAAACCACAAACGATCGTTAAATGTGATGCCAAAATATACTCTGAAATAGTTTTCTTCAAGCAAATTTTGACTAAGCACACCGCGCCTGCCCACTTTCACACCGAGATCGATCGTTGAAATGTTGTTGACGGGGAACGAAAATCCAAAACTGGCTCCTTTATCGGTCAAGTAGTTCGAGTTCACTAGTATCGGCGATTGTTCATAGCTCGCGCCCAATCGATAAGTAATTCTCCTGAGGTAGTTGGTGAAGTCGTCGGCTTGCGGTAAATACTCAAATCCAATACCCGTGCGATACCCCACCGTGGGTGTGCCTAAAAATCTTCTCACATCGTCATTGGTGCGGTAATCAAATTTCGTATAGTCCAAGTAGGTGAAATCCCAACCTAGGGTCCAATGATCCGTGCGGCCGAACGAAACGCCAAAACCATAGTTGAAGGGCAAATGCAACTTACCGTATTGATTCGACAACGTCAGCGAGTCGGCAATTCTTCCCGTGGTTGTCACGGATTGAATCTGCGTAATATGTTGGGCGGCTACATTTGAACCCAAACTTCCTACGGCCCCGAAATTGAGGACATATTTTGTTCCGAAAAGAGAGTCGAAGTGCAGTTGGGCGCCGCCGGTAAAATTGAGGCCGTGAAAAGAGTCTTGGGTCGAAAGCGCGGCATTTGCCGTTGCCAGGGGGTTAAAGGAGTTATCTTTGATGACGTTAGTGCCGAACAAATAAGAGGCTTTTGCTCCAAGCGAAACGTACTTATTCACCTTAACTCCGTTCGCCCAATAAAATTGATTAAGGCCGCCCCTGCCAGTTTCCTGGTAGGTTATTAACTGATATGTACCGTTTGCATACTCTTGGTAGCTAAGATTATAATTCACATTTGAATAAGGCACTAATCCGATTGAGGTAGTCCATCGATTGGTTTTTACCGGAAAAGCCACCACCAAATAATCGAGGTTTCCGTTTTGGAAGCTTTGCGAATTGGCACCGTCGGTCAGGGTTTTCTTTTCAAGCTGCATCCCTCCTTGGAAAGCGGTCACGTGATTGTACGTGAGCAGCGCGGGGTTCATCGTGTTGATGTACCAAGGGTTTCCGTTGCTTATGCCAATACCTCCCATCCCTTGATTCTGAGCCATGCCCCCATTACGCAAATCACCGATTCCAAATTCTGAGAAAGGGCTAGACGCAATTTGGCCGTGCACGGTTAGCGCTCCAAAAAGTAAAATCAAAACAAGGGGGAAAGCCTCTCTACAACGCTGCATTATGATTCAAAATCCTATTCAATCCGATCAAAACTAAGTCGGGGGCTGCAAATATGGGTTGTTTCAAGTTGTTTTCAAAAAATGCAGTATCGCCTCCACACAAAACCACCCGCAGGTCGGGATATTTTCCTTTATACGCATTGACAAATCCGTCCACTTCATGCAATATTCCATTCATCACCCCGCTTCTCATGCTACCTTGAGTGGTTTTACCTATTAATTGTTCGGCTGCCGGAGTCACTAACGGCAAGCGTTTCGTGAACGTATGCATTGCTTCAAAACGCATGGCTATGCCGGGTGAAATTGCACCTCCCAGATAATTTCCTTGACGATCAATAAAGTCATAAGTGACGCAGGTCCCTGCATCAATTACCAAACAGTCATTAGCCGGAAATAGGCTTTCGGCGCCACAAACCGCGGCAATCCGATCAACGCCCAGGGTGGTCGGAGTTTCGTACTTCAATCTTATTGGTAGAGGCAGCGTATGGGACAACGTGAACTTTTTTCGTGCGGCTATGGTCAACAAAATCTCGTCGGCTGGATTACTTACGGTACTCACGATCGCGCATTCAAAGTCTTTGCCTTTCAAATAGTGCATCACGTCTTGTGATGATTGGAAAATGAATTTAGTTTCAATCCGTCCATTAGAAAATGTGGCCACCTTAATGCGTGTGTTGCCCCAGTCGATTACTAAATTCATTTTGCAAGTTACAGGTTTCATGTTACCCGTTTCAGTTTACGGGTCAACTTGTAACTTGCGACCTGTAACCCCGTACCTGTGAAAATACAATCGAGCCAGAAGTACAATGTAATTGGCCTTATGTCCGGAACTTCTTTGGATGGCGTCGACATTGCTTTCTGTCGCTTCGAAGAGAGAGGAAAGAAATGGCACGTTTCGATCAAAGCCGCTGAAACTATCAAGTATCCAAAAACATGGAAAAATAAATTAGCAAATGCGCACTTGATCTCGGCTGAAAAATTGATCGAACTGCATGGCGAGTATGGCGATTTCTTGGGGCGGCTGTGCAATGATTTCATCCAAAAAAACCACGCCAAGCAAGTTAACTTTATTGCCTCGCACGGACACACCATTTTTCATCAGCCACAAAGCAAATTCACTTTCCAACTGGGCAATGGAAACGACATCCACGCAGCCACGGGTTTGCCGGTAGTTTTCGATTTTCGCAGCCTTGATGTAGCCCGGGGTGGCGAGGGCGCGCCGCTGGTTCCTGTCGGCGATCGACTTCTTTTCTCGGAATACGATGTCTGTTTGAATCTTGGTGGCATTGCCAACCTATCCATGGAGGTAAATCGACAGCGAAAAGCATTCGACGTTTGTTTTTGCAACATGGGACTAAACTACTTGGCAGGTAAAGCAGGAAGGGAATTTGATGCCGATGGAAGTCTATCATCGCAAGGGATGGTGAACAAAAACTGGCTGGGTGAATTGTACAAGGCGTATTCCGCCACAAGAAAAAAACATCCGTCGTTGGCCCGCGAAGGATTTGAGAAGTCCCTCGTGCCATTGCTAGAAAACAATTCGGTTTCCCTTAGGGACAGACTGCGGACTTTCTGCGAATCGATTGTCCATGAAATAGAGGAGGCGGTCCCTCGCAGTAAGAATCTAAAGTTGCTGTCAACAGGTGGAGGAGCCCACAACAAGTTCTTGATTCAATTGTTGCGTGAGAAGCTTTCTGATCGTGTTGAGGTAGTGGTGCCCGATACCACCATTGTCGACTTTAAGGAAGCGACGGTGTTTGGATTTCTTGGCGTGCTACGCGTGCGAAATCAAACTAATGTGTTGAAATCCGTGACAGGTGCTTCTCGCGATTCCTGTTCAGGAATTGTGGTTGGCCTCTGATTTCTATATTTGCACGCCTAAATTTCACAACGTCATGAAAGACCTGTTGCAAAAGTTCGAGACCAAAAAGCCCGAAATTGTTTTTGAATGGAAAGACACCGAAACCGAAGCGGAGGGCTGGGTGGTCATCAATTCACTGCGCGGTGGAGCCGCGGGTGGTGGCACCCGCATGCGCAAAGGACTTGATAAGCGCGAAGTAGAGTCTTTGGCCAAAACCATGGAAGTGAAATTTACGGTGTCAGGTCCTCCCATTGGTGGTGCCAAATCGGGAATCAACTTTGATCCTAACGATCCTCGAAAGGAAGGTGTCCTTCACCGCTGGTACTCGGCGGTGATGCCGCTTCTAAAATATTATTATGGCACTGGAGGCGATCTGAATGTGGATGAAATTCATGAAGTAATTCCACACACGGAAGACGTCGGCATTTGGCATCCACAGGAAGGCGTTTTCACCGGCCACTACAAACCCACCGAGCCCCAAAAAGTGAACCGCATTGGGCAACTGCGTCAAGGTGTCGTGAAAATTATTGAAGACAAAAAATTCACGCCCTCATTGGAAAAAAAATATACCGTCGCCGATATGTGCACCGGATATGGTGTGGCTCATGCGATTCGACATTATTATGAATTGTGGGGTGGTGATGTGACCGGGAAACGCGTTGTAGTACAAGGCTGGGGGAATGTGGGCGCTGCTGCCGGATTTTATTTAAGCCAGATGGGTGCAAGAATCGTCGGAATCCTAACGCGTGAAGGCGGACTCATCCATCAAAAGGGTTTCTCCCATGAAGAAATCGGCAAACTGGTTATCGATCGCGAGGGGAACCGACTCGTGACACCTGATCTTTTGCCATTTGAAATCGTCAACCAAAAGATATGGGATCTCGACTTTGAAATCTTTATTCCCGCGGCTGCTTCGCGTCTGGTCACAAAGCATCAAGTCGACAAAATGATCTCGTCCGGCGTGGAGGTATTTTCATGCGGAGCGAATGTGCCTTTCGCCGACCCCGAGATTTTTTTTGGCCCCACAGGACTTGACGCCGACGAAAAAATTTCGATCATTCCAGACTTCATCGCCAATTGCGGAATGGCTCGCGTGTTTGCTTATTTTATGGAAAGTGAAGCATCGATGGAAGATGCCGCCATTTTCAACGATATCTCTACAACCATTAGACGAGCGCTCGAAAAAACGAGAAACACCAGCCCTGCCAAGACGAAGATCGCGCAAACTTCTTTCGAGATTGCATTAAACCAATTAGTGAAAAACAGTTAAGCTGCTCCCGCCAGAAGATAGAGAACCGCCATACGAACGGCCACGCCATTTTCTACCTGATCCAAAATAATCGAATGTTGCGAATCGGCGGCATCGCTGGTCAATTCAACGCCACGGTTGATCGGTCCTGGATGCATGAGCACAATTTTCTTGTCGAGGTTATCGAGCATTTTCTTGTTGATTCCATAATACAGCGTGTATTCGCGGAGTGAGGGGAAATATTTTAGTTGTTGCCTTTCCAGTTGAATGCGCAATACGTTGGCGACATCACACCATTCCAGGGCCTTCTGAACTTCTAGTTCCACTTGCACATCCAATGACCGTATGAATTTCGGAATCAAGGTGGGAGGGCCGCACACCATTACCTCCGCCCCTAGCTTTTTCAGGGCGAAGATGTTTGATAGCGCCACTCTTGAGTGAAGGATATCGCCGATGATGGCAACTTTCTTTCCCTCGACGCCTCCCAATTTTTCTTGGATGGAAAAGGAATCAAGGAGGGCCTGGGTAGGGTGCTCATGTGTTCCATCACCGGCGTTCACAATATTTGCTTTGATGTGTTTCGACAAGAAATGAGGAGCCCCCGCGCTGGCGTGCCTCATCACCACCATATCCACTTTCATGGCAAGAATATTATTGACGGTGTCGAGCAAGGTCTCTCCCTTTTTGACGCTGCTTCCTGAGGCCGAAAAATTCACGACATCTGCCGACAATCTTTTTTCGGCGAGTTCGAAAGACAGACGTGTGCGCGTCGAGTTCTCAAAAAAGATGTTTGCGATCGTCACATCACGCAATGACGGGACTTTCTTGATCGGTCGATTGATGACGTCCTTAAAATTGGTTGCTGTTTCAAAAATAAGTTCAATGTCCTGGCGGGTGATGTCTTTAATACCGAGCAAGTGCCGTTGACTTAGTTGGGACATTCTTTAGTTTTTTTAATTATTATCCATCCGATTTATTGATCAACCAGATTTTGTTTTGTTTGTGCCCTTGTGCTTCGAGTTCCACCAATACCTTTTGCGAATCCAATGTATCGACGTACTTGCCCACGTAATCTGCGGCAATGGGGAGATCTCTTGTTGCCTTACGATCCACCAATACGAGCAATTCTACCTTCGCCGGCCTTCCATAAGAGATCATCGCGTCGAGGGCCGCACGCACCGTGCGTCCGGTGAAAAGAACATCGTCCACGAGTACTACATCTTTGCCTTCGATATCAAAATTTACTCGCGTTTCGTGGGCTTTTGCCGGCGTTTCGCGCCTTCTAAAGTCGTCACGATGAAAAGTGGCATCAAGGTAGCCGAGCGGCAATGTCACTTTCAGCGATTTCAATCTTTGGTGAATCAATTCGGCCAAAAAGATGCCGCGTGGCTGGAGGCCAAGGACTACACAATTGCTGAAGTCAGTGTGATTTTCGATTAATTGTTGGCAAAGGCGGCTGAGGGTGATGTCGAGTTGTTTAGAATCGAGGATCAGTTTTTTCTGCATGCCAGCGCGAAAATACAGAAATTACTCGAGAGTCAAATAAGTCTATACCCTTTGTGCAATCGATGTCGAAGAAAATGATTTTGAAATGAGAAAAAAGACGACCGTTTTTCGGATGCGACTCACTTCTCTACATTGATTTTTCCTGCAAACGATTTTTCGTTCTCAAAAACAAGTTTACTTACAAATGGCCAACTCGCGTGAGCGATGCCCGTATTTTTGTATCGAAATAAAATGGTAAAAAAAAATGAAAACGAAAAGCACAGTATTGACTTTAGTTGCAACGGTAGTAAGTGTACTTGCATTTGCAGCTAATCCTAAAATGGCAGTAGTTGGCCAACAAAAGAACGGAACCTATAAGGTGTATTACGAAGGCGCCTCTACAGGGAAAGTAACTTTAAAAGTATACGATAACTCAAGCCGCGAGATTTTCACTGAGACGATCAAAGGCTTGAACAAATTCATGCGTCCGTTGAACTTCGCGGGCATGGATCCTGGCGTGTACACCATTGAAATCTCTGATGAAAATGGAACACAGGCACAAAACGTGATTCACATCAAAAACGCAAAAGAAGAAACAACGATTAAGGCTTTCCACGTTTGCAAACTGCAAGATGGTAAGTACTTGGTGTCTGTGGCCAACGAAGGCACACAGGATATCAACATCAGTGTGTATGACAACAATGAAAACCTTATTCACACTGAAAACCGCACCGTAAATGGTGACCTTGGTTTGGTTTACAACTTGAGACAAGTAAGTGGTCAACCTGTATTCGTGGTTACGGACATGGCCGGCAATAACCTTACCGGCAAATAATTTTCTTCCTTACCTAATTTATGAAGGGCCCTTCCAACGAAGGGCTTTTTTTATTTGCACTGTTCTAACTACTCAAATTTTAAAACTTTCTGCGAAACGAGTTCATCTTTGAGTTAAACCTTACCCTTGGCATGCAACACATTTTTTTATGCCTTAAAGACCGCCTTGTTGCTGCTGTTTATTGTTTTGGCAGTGGTGCTTAGCGCCCAAAATCGACTGACGCAGGGTGGCTCGAAATTGGTGCAAGGGATCATCACCGATGGAACCACGGGTGGAGGCATTGCTAATGTTCACGTGGCCGCCTCTTCTTTTACAGTGATTTCCGACGACCAAGGCAAGTTTTCGATCACACTGTCATTGGGCGACTCGCTTCGGTTTTCCCACATCAGTTATCTGTCTTACTGCACCGTCTTTAATAACGACCTCAACCACGACATGCTCGTGATTGCACTGAATCCCAAGATCACATTTTTAAAAGAGGTGACTGTGACTGCACTTAACGAAACTGAATTCCGAAACAAAATCCTTGAAACAGTCCCCCAAGTGTCCATGGAGGAAGAAAATGCGCTGGAAAACATCTATGTATTGACTCAAGCTTCGAAGTTTGCCTTGCCTTTGCAGATGGATTCCTATCAATCCTTCAGAGAATACATGAAAGGTCCGCAAGGAGTGGTGATTTTTTCTTCTAATGGATCGAAAGGCCTGGTCAGGGCTATCAAAAACATTGCCCTTTCCAAAACCTACCGGCCTCCCTCCACTTTCAAGCGATCGAACAATTCTCTGAGAGACACCAAATAGCAGTAAAGGAGCCTTCATCGGTGATCAATGTGTAGAAAAGAATATTGAAGTGCCGTTTGTATTATTCCCTGTTTTCCCGATATTTGCAGTCCCTTTTTAGGAAAAAAGGGCTTTAAAATCGTTTTTTATGGCAAGGGTTTGTGAAATTTCGGGCAAAAGACCACGCGTGGGCAACAACGTTTCTCACGCTAACAACAAGACCAAACGCAGGTTTTACCCCAATCTTCAGACAAAAAGGTTTTTTGTTCCTGAAGAGAACAAGTGGATCACGTTAAAAGTATCTACTAAAGTGATCAAGACGATCAACAACAAGGGCATCACTGCCGTGATCAAAGAAGCACGCGAAAAAGGCACGTTGGCCGCTCACCTTTAAAATTAGTTTAGCACATGGCAAAGAAAGGAAACCGTATACAGGTGATTTTGGAATGCACTGAGCACAAGAACAGTGGCATGCCCGGCATGAGCCGTTACATCACCACCAAAAACCGCAAAAACACAACGGAGCGTATTGAATTAAAGAAGTACAATCCTGTGTTGAAAAAATATACAGTACACAAAGAAATTAAGTAATCATGGCAAAGAAAGTAGTTGCATCGCTTAAGAAAACAGACGGCAAGAACTATGCAAAAGTAATTCGTGCCGTGAAGTCGGATAAGACCGGAGCTTATGTCTTCAAGGAAGAAATCGTGTCGTCAGACTTAGTGAAAGAAACGTTAGCCAAAAAAGGCTAAGTCTTGTGAAGGCTGGAAATTGAAAAGAGTCCCCGATTCGGGGATTTTTTTTTGTTTAATTATATTCGATCAACCATTTATGATTAATTCTAAGTTAGCATTGTCTTTGGTTAGGGCTTCCGTTTTCAGTTTCATTCTCTCGTTTTCAAAAACGGTCTATTCACAGCTGCAAAACCCAATCCATTTATCGAGCATTTCCGCGAATGGTTCGCTCTTATATGAACCGACTTCGGTATTTGTGTCTGGCAATTATGCTTACGTCACGAATTACATCAATGACGCCGTGGAGATCTTGGACATCAGCAATCCTGCAGCGCCCGTTCACAAAGGAAGCTTAGTTGATGGCAAAGGGGGAGCGAGGTTGCAATCACCCTCATCAATTTGCGTGTCTGGAAATTACGCTTATGTCGGAAGTCTTTCTGCATTGGAAATTATTGATATTTCAGACCGAACTAACCCAATGCACACCGCAAGTATCGTCAGTGACCAGGGAAGCGGATTACCATTTGGTGAAAATTCAGTTTTTGTTTCGGGAAACTACGCCTACGTTGCCACAAAGAGTGCTAACGCGTTCACTATTGTCGACATCTCAAATCCGTCTGCGCCGTTGATAAAAGGGAATCTTCTCGATGGTGCCAGCGGTGCATTATTGAACGCCCCTAGCTCGGTGTATGTCAGTGGGAATTTTGCTTATGTCGTGAGTCAGCTATCCAATTCGCTGGAGATCATTGACATCTCCAATCCATCGGCCCCGGTCCACAAGGGCAGTATTGTCGATGGGGCTGGCGGCGCCATTATGAATTACCCCTCATGTGTTTATGTGCTGGGGAATTATGCGTATGTCGCAAGTTTTAGTTCGAGTTCGCTTGAAGTTGTCGATATTTCCAACCCAGCGGCACCCACCCACAAAGGGAACATAACTCACAGCCTTGAAGTAGGTGGCCCACGCCTTGCTGGGCCGCGGTCGGTGGTCGTGTCAGGCAACTATGCCTATGTTGTTGCCGATCCAAATACGCTGGAAATAGTTGACATCAGTAACCCCAGTTCACCTCAACATAAAGGCAACATCGCCGATAGTAAGCTCAATGTATCTTACTCTGTTTTTGTTTCGGGGAATTATGCTTACGTGGCTAGCGCATTATCAAGTCGCTTGAACGTGATCGACGTCTCAGATACTACCACTCCAACCATCGCTGGAGGACTTTCCGATGGTGTTGGACGGACGAATCCACTTCTGGCACCTCAATCGATTTTTGTGCGTGGCGATTACGCATATGTTGCCAGTGAGTTTTCCAATACTTTTGAAATACTCGACATTTCGGATGTATCACACCCTACCCATAAAGGCAGCATCTCGGATGGTGCGGGAGGTGCCATGCTCCAATTCCCTTATTCCGTCTATATTGTTGAGAACTATGCATATGTCGTAAGCAGACGATCTGGTGCGCTTGAGATCATTGACATCAGCGATCCGGGGGCACCGATCCACAAGGGCAGCATCGTGGATGGCGTGGGAGGCGCTCTTCTGGCAAACCCGGTTTCTGTTTTTGTATCCGGGAATTATGCCTATGTAGCCAGTAACTCTTCGAATGCGCTTGAGATAATAGACGTCTCAAATCCCGCGGTACCCCTTCACAAGGGAAGTCTTGCGGACGGCAATGGAGAAGCGCCATTTTTAAATTCCCTTTCATCGGTTTTCGTAGTTGGAAACTACGCCTATGTGGCTAGCACGGGGTCTAGCGCCTTGGAAATAGTTGACGTCACTAATCCTTCCGCACCAACGCACGCCGGTTACCTAAGGGATGGGAACGGAAATCTTCCTTACCTGTTCCAGCCCCGATCGGTCTTTGTACAAGGGAACTATGCATACCTCACTGGTGCGTCAAGCGCACTGGAGATTGTGGATATTTCTAATCCGACGACACCCGTCCACAAAGGTGCGGGGTTTGCCGACCCCTTTCTCAACTTAACATCCGTTTTTGTAAATGGCGGCCATGCATATGTCACGGGTGCTTCTTATGGACATTATGTTGGCAACGGATTGGCGATCATTGATGTATCAAATCTAGTATCGCCTTTGAAAATTGGAAGCATTACGGACGGGGACAACAGCGCGATGTTAGATTACCCGACTTCGGTTTTTGTTTCAGGTGGCACGGCGTTCGTCACGAGTGGCTCCAACGCAGTGGAAATATTGACTGTTCCGCTCGCTCCGCCAATCGCTGCAGTCGCAGCCGTTACGACGGGTGGGTTCACCGCAAGTTGGACCCGGGTCGATGGGGCCACAAGTTACCAACTTGACTTATCCACGGACCTTTTTTCCACCTTCTTATCCAACTACGGCCCGGCAATTGTTAGCGATACAGCTCTGATTATCTCAGGAATCAATCCTGGCACCGCATACCAATATCGAGTGCGGGCGGTGGGTTTAATAACGTCGAATAACTCGAACGTCGTTTCTATCACGACATTGCCATTAGCCCCGATCGCTATCGACGCAAATAATCTCACACCTAGCGGTTTCACAGCAAACTGGAATGCCTCATATGGAGCATCGGGTTACCTACTCGATATCTCAACCGACAATTTCAATTCCTTCATAAATGGCTTTAATGCATTAGCTGTGTCAGGAACAAGCAAGGCTCTTAATGGGTTTTCAATAGGCAAGTACCAGTATAGAGTGAGAGCAATCGATGCTTCTGGGGTCTCGATTAATTCAAATGTAATAGCCGTCTGTGTATCCCCTCCCACTCCAACGATTACCGGTCCAGCCAAGGATAATCCTCCGCAACTCACATTAACTTCGAGCGCCCCTACAGGAAATCAATGGTATATTAACGGCAATGCCATCGATGGAGCAACTAACTCGATTTACGTCCTAATTGGGGCCGGCGACTATACAGTAACGGTTACTCAAAACGGTTGTACTTCAGTGTCCAGTGTCTTTCACGTGGGTGTGGTCACTGGCGAAATCTCTTCGGTCACCGAAATAAAGGCCTTCCCAAATCCAGGAAACGAGGACATTTTCGTTTCCATAAACTACCCGGGTTTGGCGAACGTGAAAATTTTCGACACGATGGGGCAACCTATCCAGGTACCTACCCAGGACGAAGGCGAGTTCATTCGTTGTGACATCCGCTCACTAAGCCCCGGATTATATATATTGAAAGTAGAGGAAAACGAGGAGACGCACGATATTAAATTTGTGAAGAGATAGAAGTCAAAAGAGTTTTCAAAATGGCCTTTCTGTCAAATATATTTTCCAAGGAAAAAAAAGAATCCCTCGATCACGGTTTGCAAAAAACGAAAGAGAGCTTCTTTGGCAAGCTGGGAAAGGCCCTAATCGGCAAATCCACCGTTGATGATGAAGTGCTTGATGAACTCGAGGAGATCTTGATTTCATCCGACGTTGGTGTTGACACCACTCTGAAAATCATTCAACGCATTCAAAGCCGCGTGGCACACGACAAATATCTCGGCGCAGGCGAACTCGACCGCATCTTGAAAGAGGAAGTGGCTTCGTTGCTTTCTGAAAACAAAAGCACTGGCGAAAATGATTATGAGATCCCCGCGGATAAGAAACCCTACGTTTTGATGGTCGTGGGTGTCAATGGCGTTGGGAAAACAACCACCATCGGAAAACTTTCTGCGCAATACAAGAAAAAGGGAAGGAGCGTGGTATTGGGCGCGGCTGATACCTTCCGAGCGGCGGCGGTAGAGCAACTAAAACTCTGGGGCGAACGCAACGGAGTGCCGGTAATATCCAAGGGCATGAACACCGATCCCTCAGCCGTTGCTTTTGAGACAGTACAGAAGGGGATCGAATTGGGTGCCGAAGTCATTATCATCGACACCGCGGGCCGATTGCACACGAAAACAGGATTGATGAATGAGCTGTCCAAGATCAAACGCTCGGTTGAAAAAGTAATGCCAGGCGCGCCTCATGATGTACTTCTTGTATTGGACGGAAGTACAGGACAAAATGCAGTAATTCAAGCGCGCGAATTCACCAAAGCCACCGAAGTCACTTGTTTAGCCATCACCAAGCTCGACGGAACCGCCAAGGGTGGCGTGGTGATTGGCATCTCCGATGAATTCAAAATCCCCGTAAAATACATCGGTGTAGGAGAGAAAGTGGATGACCTGCAGGTGTTCAACAAAATTGAATTTGTTGACTCCCTCTTCAAAAAGAACTGACCTATTTCTTTGCAGGAAGGGGCTTGTCTTTCTTCCAATTGAATCGCCAGAAAACCTGATAGTTGAAACCCCACCAGGGTTTGCTATTGACAGGGCCATAGCCGGGCATATCGTAGGGTGATAAGGAAGGGCTATTCCCTTTTGTGCCGGGGGCGAATTTCAGTCTGGCCGTATAGCCCATCCACAGCCCCTTCCAAATTTTCACACGCAGTCCCGTGGTGACTTCCGCCCAACCCCCAGAGACACTGGAATTACTTACCCTCCGATCGGCAATCCCAAAAAATTTGCTGTTGGTAGTGTCCGTATAGTGCAATGACTCGTGAAACATCGATCGGCCGTAACGGAAACCAAAGAAGAGCATGTTCTTGTCGGGATCCTTGCCTAAGATATTGACATCGGCACCCACCCTAAAATAGTTTCCGCCATTCGTGTATTGTCCATTGGGCACCTGCAGATCTTTTGCCCAAGAGCCAATATCCGCGGCTAAATAGTAGTTGGCAAAATCAACATCACCGTTTACTTCCCATCCCTGAAATGTTTTTCCACCAAATGTCTTTCCCAAATCAATTAGATCTGTGCCGATCCTTATGCCCGTGGGGGAAAAATCTTTTTTTGGCTTAGGCGTTTTTTGGGGTGCCGTTTTTTCTTGCGTAGCCTTTTTCTGCGAGGGCTCTTGCGCCCAACCCGCCTGGTACGTCAGCAGCAGCAATAGGCTAATACAATATTTGATAGTTGAGGGCATAGGCTGCTAAAGCGGTGCTGGTAGGATCTTTAAGAAGTACGGTGTTGAACACTCTGATTTGAGTACTGTCGAGGTTGGTACTGAGCACTTTCAAATTCACATAATACGTGTAGGCCCCGCAATCTTTGGAGATCACTTTGGTCTGCCTTAGGTAGCTTAGAAGTAGAAAATCTTCCGTAGCTGAACCTGTCCTTTTGAATACGATTAGGGTAGAATCAGATTTCGTATCTAATGGCACTAAGAATTCTTGCGTGGTCACATTGCCCGACGCGACACTGGAATGTTCGACACTTGAAAATTGGATGTAATCAAAAGAAACCGCCGTGTCTTTGGCCAAATTGGATCTCTTCTTTAATCGAATATGAAGCTGATTGGTGGCCGTGATTAGGCAATCTCCTTCACTGAAACACCCCAGGATCAGGCCACCCACAAAAAAAGCAAAAACGTACTTCATCAATCCTGCAAAGATAATTGTAAACCAGTCCCTGCGTCATTTTTTTGTAACTTTGCGCCTTAATTTTTCGCTTTGAAAACTAAGGGTTCGCGCAAAAGCAAAGTCAATATCGTCACGTTAGGTTGCTCCAAGAATGTGGTAGACAGCGAAGTGCTGCTAACACAACTCCGAGGCAACGAAATCGATGCCACACATGAATCAAACAATGATGATGCCAACATCGTCGTGATCAACACATGTGGTTTTATCGATAATGCGAAACAGGAGTCGATTGACACGATATTGCGTTATGTGGATGCCAAAGAGGAGGGCATCGTTGAAAAAGTATATGTGACGGGATGTCTCTCTCAACGTTATAAAGACGATCTCGAAAAAGAGATCCCCAAAGTGGACGCGTGGTTTGGTACGCGTGATTTATCTCGGCTGCTCAAACAGCTCAACGCGAATTACAAGCATGAACTCGTGGGTGAGCGAATTCTCACGAACCCGAGCCACTTTGCTTACTTAAAGATTTCGGAGGGCTGCGATCGACCCTGCTCCTTTTGTGCCATCCCTTTAATGCGTGGCAACCATGTTTCAAGACCGATGGAAGAACTGGTGCTGGAGGCAAAGAACCTGGCAAAGAATGGAACCAAGGAGCTATTGCTTATCGCTCAGGACTCTACTTACTATGGCCTTGACCTATACAAAAAAAGAAACCTGGCCGAGTTATTGAAAAGACTTTCCGACGTAGATGGCATCGAATGGATTCGACTGCATTATGCGTTTCCCACGGGTTTTCCGATGGATGCATTGGAAGTAATGGCAGAGCGGAAGAATATTTGCAAATACCTTGACATTCCTTTGCAACATGGGTCAACTGAAATGCTTCAATGGATGAGGCGCGGAACCACTCGCGAAAAAACGGAAGCATTATTGCAAATCATTCGCGAAAAAGTGCCAGACATTGCGATTCGCACGACGATGATTGCCGGACATCCGGGCGAAACGCAAAAACATTTTGATGAAATGATGACGTTTGTCGAGAAATCAAAGTTCGATCGTCTTGGAGTATTTGCTTATTCCCATGAAGAAAGCACCCATTCCTATTCGATGAAGGATGACGTGCCGAGCAACGTGAAACAAGAACGCGTCGATCAACTGATGGAATTGCAGGAAGGAATTTCGTATCAACTCAATCAACAAAAGATTGGAAAGACTTTAAAGGTGTTGGTGGATCGGAAGGAGGAAAATTCATTTGTGGGGCGTACCGAATATGATTCACCCGAAGTGGACAACGAAGTGATCTTAAGCACGAAAGATTACCTGAGAATGGGCGATTTCGTTGAGGCTAAAATAACAGGCGCCACGGAGTTTGATTTGCACGGTACGGTGATTTGAACCATTGTTAAAAAATACTTAAACACCGAATAAAATTGCCGATCTTACTTTTCGGATAAACCCGATACGTCAATTAATCGTTAATTCGTGTCATGATTTATTTCAAACCTTCCTGTTGTTGATTTATGCAGCTTCACAAGATCGCGTTGGCCGACACGCATTCGTTCTCTTCGTTTTTCCTCGATTATATTTCCCAGAAAGATTCGCTCAAAAAATTCTACCATCGATTTCCTTCTCTCAACAACTTCCGTGATCAAATCGCCGAAAAAAAAACGTTCTCGGCAAATCATCGACAGGTGCTTTTTAACTCGCTGAGCGCCCAGTACGAAGGCTTAAAGATCAGCGAAGCTGTATCGTCCAACCTTTGGTCGCTCAAAGACGCGAAGACATTTACAGTTACCACAGGGCACCAACTATGCATCTTCACAGGCCCACTGTATTTCATCTACAAAATTGTTACCGTCATCAACGCTTGTAAAAGGCTGAAAGAAGAATATCCTGACTGTTGTTTTGTACCCGTGTATTGGATGGCCAGTGAAGATCATGACTATGAAGAAATCAAATCGTTTCGACTGTACGGAAAAAAATATACCTGGGAGACCAGTCAGTCAGGTGCTGTGGGGCGTTTTGATCCAAAGAGCATTTCAAAATTAATTGACGAACTCCCAGGTGATGTCTCTGTTTTCAAAACCGCTTACGCTAAGTCAAAAACACTTGCCCAGGCGACAAGGCATTTTGTGAACGAGCTTTTTGGCAGCTACGGGTTGGTGGTGGTGGATGGCGATGACCGTGAACTAAAATCATTGTTCACGAATGTAATGGAGGAAGATCTTTTCAAACATCTTCCAAAGCAATTAGTCGAGGAAAAAAATAAAGCGCTCGAGGCCATCGGATATCATCCACAGGTATTTGCCCGGGATATCAACTTCTTCTATTTAGACAACGGAATTCGGCAACGAATCGAAAAAGTTGGTGACGATTTTAAGGTAATAGACACTGAACTGAAATTTTCGACCTCTGAAATAAAGGGCTTGATAGAAAAATCTCCTGAACGCTTCAGCCCGAATGTAATTTTACGGCCCCTCTATCAAGAAGTGATCCTTCCCAATTTGGCGTATGCAGGCGGGCCGGCCGAAGTAGTTTACTGGCTGCAGCTCGTGGGCGTGTTCGACCATTTCAAGGTACCGTTTCCTATTTTGATGCCGCGCAATTTTGGAGGTGTCATTGACGCACCTACGAAAAGAAAATTCGAAAAAACGGGAGTGGATCTCGTGGACTTATTTCTGGAAAAGAATATTCTGTTCAACCACTGGACTCAGAAAAATGCTCACGACAATCTGTCTTTGAAAAAAGAAATCGATGCCGTAAAAACGCTGTTTGATGACATTCGGAAGCGGGCGTCGCAGGCAGACGCTACTTTGCTCAAACATGCGGATGCCCAGGCTTCGCGTTCCATCAAATCCGTGGAGGTGATCGAAAAAAAAATGCTTCGAGCAGAAAAACGAAAACATGCTGACAAATTGAGTCAATTGGAAGCCGTGAAGAATTTTCTCTTTCCAAACGGTAGTCCACAGGAGCGGACTGACAATTTCTTGAATTTCCATCAACAAGATCCAACTTTCATTCAAAAACTTATTCAAAACTTCGACCCCTTCGATTTTCGTTTCACTATTTTTGAACTGTGACCAAACAGGAGATCAGAAAGAAATATGTGGGCCTTCGTGAGGCGCTGTCAAGTGCGGAGATTGATAAGTCAAGTCGTGAAATTGCAAATCGTTTTTTCTCGTCCATCGACTTTTCCTCAATCAGTGTCATTCACAGCTTCCTCCCCATCAGTTCGAAAAAAGAAATTAATACTTGGCTGATCATTGACGAAGTGATGGAGAGCCACCCGGACGTTAAGATAGCCATTCCAAAAATTGAAGGCGACCGATTGGTAAATTTCTATTTTAAGGAACGGAGTCAGTTGGCTGAAAACCCTTGGAAGATACTTGAACCTGTTTCTGGTGAAAAGGCGCCCACACAAAAAATAGATCTTGTCATTGTTCCATTGCTGGCCTTCGACAGGACAGGAAATCGAGTGGGTTACGGAAAGGGTTTTTATGATAAATTTCTTGCGGAATGTCGGAGCGGCTGCAAAAAAATTGGGCTTTCGTTTTTTGATCCGGTCGACGAATCAATTCCAGTGGACGCGTTCGACATGAGACTTGACCTAGTGATCACTCCTACAGAAATTTATCGATTTGAATTTTAGCTGTTAGTCAAATTTCTGGCTCTTGCTGGCTCAAGCAGTGGAATGAACCGAGTCCCCAAATGATGTCTGTCGAGTCAAGACCAATCACTTTTCTGCTCTTGAAGCATTGTTGAAGTATTGCCAGGGCGTGATCGTCCTTTTTGTCTCTAAAGGTCGGTACTACCACGTATTTATTGGCGATGTAAAAGTTGGCGTAGGATGCAGGCAATCGTTGGCCGTCATAAACGACAGCGCTGGGCATCGGCAGTGTAACCACGCGCAACGATCGTCCATTTTCTAATTTCATTTTCTCCAACAAATCGAGATTCTCTTTTAGAGGTTGGTAATTTTCATCGCTCTTGTCTTCCTCCACCACCGTTACCACGGTTTCGTCATCGACGAAGCGAGTGATATCGTCAACGTGTCCGTCGGTATCATCCCCCACAATTCCGTCACCTAGCCACAATACGTTGACTACTCCGTAGTAGTCGATCAGCATTGTTTCAATCTGACTTTGCGTTAAATGAGGATTTCGATTGACGTTCAACAAGCAAGAGGTGGTGGTTAGAAGGGTGCCCTTGCCATTGAATTCAACTGATCCTCCTTCCATGACAATGCCGGGTTTTGCCAATGGAAGATTGTAATGCTTCGCAATTGAAATAGGGACTTCATTGTCCAAGTCGAATGGAGGGTACTTGCCCCCCCAGGCGTTGTAATTCCATTTCACCACCATTTTCTTTCTCTCCGTCGGGTTGATCAGGAACGCGGGGCCATGGTCTCGGCACCACGCGTCATTGGTCGGATGAAAAAAGAATTGAATATTTTTAAAATCTGCGTTTGCTTTTTGAAGGTGACTCATCGCTTTTTGCTTCATCGCCTCATCGGCCACGTTGATGTTCACTTTTTCGGCTTCCGCTACGAGCTTTACAAATTCAGCGTACACCGGAAAAATGCTTTCAATTTTGCCAGGCCACGAAGCTTCTTTGTGGGGCCAACTCAACCAGGTTGCCGAATGCGTGGCGAACTCAGCCGGGAAAAAATAACCAAGTTGTTTGGGTGTATTTTGTGAAATGACCATAGCATTTTTCAAACGAATCCGCAAAGTACAAACTTTACACGATCGGATAAAAGCCAAAGGCCAGGGAAAACCCCGGCCTTTGGCTTTAGATGTTGATGATTACTATCCTTTGATGTTAAATGCAAACTGAGAATTCTCCCAGCTGATCACCACTTTGTTTCCTTTGATCGCAATATTAAACTGTTCAACCAAGCTAGCCGTCTTTTCTGTTTTTACGGTCACACGCAGGGCATCCGAAGACTCCGTGTATTCCGTTCCCCATTGGCCTGTTTGTTTATTGAAAATAACTACCCACTCCTTTTCGCCCGGAATTGAATACAGTGTGTACTTCCCTTTTGGAAGTTCTTTGCCCTCCACTTTGATGTTCTTATCTATTTCAAAGGAAGTTGCTTCGTTGGCACCGGTGCGCCAAACTTTTCCGTAGGGCTCCAGGCCGCCGAAAACTTTTCTTCCCTTTACAAAGGGCGTGCTGTAATCAATCACAATTTTTACTCCATCGACCGTGCCTTCTGCTTTCGCGGGAGGGCTTGGGCGTTTGCTTTTGTCTTTTTGTGCGTAGGCACTTATCGCAAACAATGCGACCAACATTACTACAAGAAGTGAAATTTGTTTTTTCATATACTTTTTTGGTTAGTGTTCTACTTAACGGAGAAAGCGTCCCGTAAAAGTGGGGACGCTTTCCGATACCTTACTTGAATCAAACCTGTAAACCGTTTTTTTCTAACGGGCAATCGGAGGTCCGGGTTGTCAATGAGTTGTTAATTTTTGAAATGAATCTTTACCCCCAGCCCAAGAAAATTATTGAGTGGCTGACCTAATGAATTGTTGTACTGATACCTATAGTAAGTATACAAATCTGTTCGATCGGACAACTCATATTCAAAAGTAGACTGGAGAAATGGACTTTTCAAGAGATAGGGGTTAAACACATCATACGCTCCATAAACGGCTTCTATGAACCCATGATCGTGAAGTAAGTACCGAATGGCGAGCTTATATGTTGGAAAATTATCCCGGTCGCCGTTGGTCACGGTGGGAGCCCCGTCAATGGTGTTGTTTTGTTGCCGCGTGAAGACATACCCCCATGCCACTAATGCGACCCACGTTTTTGAAAGAGGAAATTTGCTTTCGGCAATCACTAGATAATTACTTCTTGCATAGATGGGGGACGGATACTTAATCACGTTGTCGGAAAGCCGGGCAATAAATCGAACGGTTTTCCAAAACGATTTTGTTTGCAGTTCAACTTTATAGTGATAATAGGAATCAAATCGTTGTGGCCTCTCACCTTGTCTGATCCCGAGCTCCAGTTTGAGCAATCTGTTCAGGCGAATATTCGGTACAAGATTTTCGTCGAAACGTACATTCCCATTGTTGTCAGAGATAATTCTAGAATAGATCAGCAAGCTAAATCGGTCCGTTTTTTGAATGGAGTCCTTTTTCTGCGCATAGGCCAAATGACTTCCAACCATCAGCATCCCGTAAATCAATCCCATTATCCTCATGCTGCAAAATAAATCATTTTCGCTTTACTCCTCGCACTGCTTCCGCAGTCCAAGGATCTTCTGGCCAATGATGTTTGGGGTAACGCATGCGCAATTCCTTTCGCACTTCGTGATACGTGGTGTTCCAGAAACTTTTCAAGTCTTGAGTCACTTGCACTGGCTTGTAGCCAGGAGAAAGTAAATGCAAAATAATTTTAGTGCGACCCTCGTTCACCGTTGGTGTCTCCAGTAATCCAAAAACTTCCTGCAAGCGCACTTTCATCACGGGCGGTTCGCCATGCGGAGAATACTCAATTTTGATCATCGAATTGCTGGGCACCTGTAGTTTCTCAGGAGCGAGCTTTGCAAATTGTTGTTGCAACTCCCATGGCAGCAAGCCCAGTAAAATAGCCCCCAGATCTAATCGTTTGAAATCCTGGCGATTGTTCACGTTTATCAAGTAAGGTGCAAGCCACTCTTCGGCCGTCGTTAGCAGAACTTCGTTGTCAACGTCAGGCCAGAGTTGATCTGGCCTCCACTTCTTCAAGCTTAAAATGCGAGCCTGCCATTGGGTATGCGTTTCGTCCCAATCCAAAAGAGTAAGTCCTTCTTCGCGAAATGCTTGACATAATGTTTTGATTCGCAACGACTCTTCGATTTTGGTAACGGGCTTTGTTGAAAGGGTGATAGAACCGATTTGTTTTTCTGACTGGCCGACGATCATACCACGATCTCTGTCCCAAACGACACGCTCCATTTCCTTTGCCAGCGAACTCAAGTCGTCCACGTCAACCGGCGCAGCGGAAAAAATTTTTCCCTCGTTAGCACCAAGGTCAACCGAGGCGACAGACAGCCAAGCCTTTTGCAACAACGGGTCGTGATCTTGAAGTTTCGCCACTCTTCCGTTGGCTAGCTTGTATCTCACGCTGAATTTTTCAGTTTGTTTTGCGATCCGTTCGGGATATGCTTCGATCAGCAACCTTCCAACGTCGGTGTCGGCAAATGTGGAGTTGTCTGTTTCAACTTTAAGAATCTTTCGATAACTGGCCGCTCCCTTTTCTATTCGTTCGAGATTATTTCTGTCTCCCACTCGTTCACCACTTCGCCATTTCCGCAGGAGTTCAATCCGCAGTGAAATGTCCGCACCAATTTCCTTCTGCAAAGGGTCACGTTCTTCTAAGATTGCAGCCAGATCGGTAGCAAGCGCTTTTTCTTGAGGTTTTTCTGCGCTTAAAAGCAAATGCGCGAGGCGAGGGTGCAAGGGTAATTTTACCATCTCCTTTCCACGAACGGTGATCCTATTCTCCACAATTGCTCCCAACTGCGTGAGCAAACTCGTTGCCTGGCTCACATTACCTGAGGGTGGGGGTGTGATCCATTTTAATTCGTTGATGTCGGAGCCCCAGTTAAAAAGCTCGAGCATGAGTGAAGCGAGGTCGGCATCCAATATTTCCGGCAAGCGTGCGGGCGCCAAAAACGCATGAGTCGCTTTCGCCCAAAGTCGGTAACAAATGCCTGGACCAAGTCGGCCTGCACGACCCGAACGTTGATCGGCGGCGTCTTGCGTAACTTTCACTGTTTCCAATTTCGTCAAGCCAGATCGAGGATCAAATTTCGGCACACGTGAAAGTCCACTATCAATGACCGTGGTGATGCCCTCAATCGTGAGCGATGTTTCTGCGATGGAGGTGGCCAGCACCACTTTGCGAGCACCAGTGGGGCTCGGCAAAATCGCTTCCCTCTGTTTTTGAAACGGCTGGTCACCGTACAAAGGAAAAATCTCAGCGCCCACATTTTGCGACTCCAGAATTTCTCTGGTTTTCAATATCTCTCCTACCCCCGGAAGGAAAACAAGGACATCACCCGATCGCTCTTTCAATACCCGCTTCGTGCATCGTGCCGCGGACTCCGCGATTGACTCCTTCTTTTCCACAACCTCATATTTTATCTCCACGGGAAATTGTCGGCCGAGGCTTTGAATGATCGACGCATTAAGGAGTGTCGCCAATTTTTCTGTGTCCAGCGTCGCCGACATCAAAAGGATACGGAGATCATTTCGCAACAATTGCTGCGTTTGCAAACACAGGGCAAGCGCCAAATCGGCATGAAGACTCCGCTCATGAAATTCATCGAAAATGACAAGACCGACTTCTTCCAGGGCATTGTCAGCCTGCAACATACGAGTGACAACACCCTCGGTCACTACTTCGATGCGGGTGTCCCTGCCAACCACGCTTTCAAAGCGAACACGATAACCGATCGTTTCTCCCAATTTTTCATTGAGAAGCTCCGCCAACCGAGCTGCCACAGACCGTGCGGCGAGCCTTCTTGGTTGAAGCATGATAATCTTTTTGCCTGTCAACCAGGGCTCATCTAGAATCCTAAGTGGGACAACCGTGGACTTTCCTGCGCCGGGTGGTGCTTGGAGAACTACCACCGGCTTTAACATCAACTGACTTTTTAACTCAGAAATATTTTCTTCCACAGGATATGGCATGGGTCAAAAGTAAATTCAAAATCCAACACATCTAAACTCTTCTTACATTAGATGTATGAAAAATCTCACTGCTGTCATTTCATTGGTCATTTACTTCAGCTTCGCCTATGGCAACACACACGCTCAATGGCGTTCTTTGTTCAACGACAAAAACCTTGAGGGATGGGATACCTATCTGGGGCCAGTTTACGACAGCACAAGAAAATCTTTTGACACAACCAAAGTGATAGGGTTGAACATAGATCCTTATAGCGTCTTTTCTGTGATAAAAATTGATGGCATGCCGGCCATCCGAATTTCAGGAGAACATTTCGGAGGGATTTCCACAAGAGAATCCTTCGCTAATTATCATTTGAAGCTTGAGTTCAAATGGGGAAAGAAAAAGTCAAATCCCAGAAAAGATAAAGTTCGTGATAGTGGCCTTCTTTATCACGCGGTAGGGAGACATGGTGCCGACTTTGGGTTCTGGATGCGCTCGCAAGAATTTCAGGTGGAGGAAGGTAATGTAGGAGATTATTGGGGTGTGGCCGGAGGTTCATTTGAAATACCCGCCACCCTTCATGAAAAGAATTACATCTACGATCCGCGGGGGCCACTCACCACTTTCAATGAAAAAAGCAAGGTGGGACGGAACTGCGTCAAATCGGAGGACGCTGAGAACCCTTCAGGTCAGTGGAATACAATTGAGCTTTATTGCTTGGGTGACACAGCTGTTCACATGATCAATGGTCGTGTGAATATGATTTTATATCATTCCAGGCAATTGGATAAAGGTAAATTAACAAGATTGAGCAGTGGCAAAATTCAGATTCAATCGGAAGGTGCAGAGGTCTTTTACCGCAATATTCAAATTGAAAAAATCAAAAAACTCCCGGCAGAGATTTTGAAGGCGAAATAATTTTTATTTTGTCCAATCTTTCACCAGAGAAATCGCTTTATCGATTTCTTCCTCCGAATTAAAAATGTGCGTGCAGTGCCTCACGCCAAAAACATCGCCTTGAGAGCGGGGGCGCATTTTCGCTTGCACCCAAAAGGCGTCTTGGATTTTTGTACCCGTCCAACCTTCCATATTGTAGACCGTGATGCCCGCACACATGCTTTCCTCGGTGGGCGAAAAGAATTTCACCTTCGGCGACTGGGCCAAGCCATCTCTCAATCGTTTACCTAAGGATTTGATGCGTTCATAAACACGGTCAGGGCCAATCTCAAAATGAAAATCCAGTGCGGCGTCCACTCCTTTCAAAATCGGAAAGCTACCAGTGCCTCGTTGGGTGAATCGAAATCCTTCGTCTGCATGATCGTCCCAACGATAGCTGGCCACCGTGGTATAAAGATTTTTCAAATACTCGGCCTTGACAAACATAAAACCGCTGCCTGCAGGAGCGCCGATCCACTTATGAAAACACCCTACATACGCATCACAATCGATGTCTTTCACGTCTACCTTAATGTGTCCTATGGTCTGAGCACCGTCGAGTATGGTAAAGATCCCTCGCTTTTTTGCTTCAGCGCATACCTCTTTCACCGGTAAAATCGCGCCACTGCCCGAGATCATATGCGAAAGCATGAGCACCTTTGTTTTTGCCGTGAGGGCTTTCACTATTTTATCATAAACTTCATTTGCATTGGCAATCGGTTTTCCGATGGCAACGGTTTTAAAAACCGCTCCGAACCGTTTCTCTTTCACTCTCCATGACGACTGTCCGCCACCGTGTTCTTGATCGGTGGTCACAATTTCATCGCCTGGCTGAAGCGTCATGCCGTTGGCAATGTAGCTCATGCCATGGGTGACATTATCTGTCATGGCAATATCGGCGGCGTTCGCGTTGATGAGCCTAGCCACTTTCTCGCGAATACCCATCAGATTGTTATAGCCACTGATGAACTCTTCCTTGTTGTCGTCTTTATAGGCCCAATCGGCCACGCCGGAGCCAATGTACCTCAAGTGTTCAGTCATTTTTTCAACGACCACTTTCGGCATCGCGCCTACGGTGCCAGGGTTGAAAAATACTTTGTCTCTGTCAAGTGCAAATTGATCCCGAATTTTTTTCCAGAATTGCGGATCGTCCGCCCCGGGCAAGCTGGCATTTTCTATCGATGGGTTACTGTAACTCAACATCGGTGGCAGCGAAAATGCAGTGAGTCCAAGTGATTTCAACAGATTTCTGCGCGAAAGCATAGGCGATTTTTTAGGTTATGGAAAGATAAATATTTTATCTTTAGCGGTAGTATTTCACTGACAAAACCGGCTCAATGAAGAAACTTGTTATAAATGGATTCGTGGAGTTCCAAACCTACATAGGCAAAGAACTTGGAGTTTCGGAATATATAAAAGTCACGCAGCCGCAAATCAACAAATTTGCCGAAGCCACGCTTGACCATCAATGGATTCACACGGACCCCGCACGGGCAGCAACAGGACCTTTCAAAAGCACGATCGCTCACGGATACTTGGTACTTTCCTTAGTGCCTTATCTGTGGGAAGAGATCGCGGAAATTCAAAATGTGAAAATGTTGGTGAACTACGGCATTGAAAAAATGAAATTCAATCAGCCTGTTTTGGTCGATCATGAAGTGCGCCTTCGGGTTACATTGAAGTCCCTGGCCGATTTACGAGGAATATGCAAAGCGGAAATGGACATTGCCATGGAGATCAAAGACAATTCTAAGCCTGCCTTTACTGCTACGATTATTTTCTTGTATCATTTTAATAAATAGATTGCGGAATATATTTGATATGAAACTCATTTGCATTGTAGACGATGACATGGCTCACCGCAAAACGCTGGAATTCACGCTAACGAGCCAGAACTATGAAACCCTATCGTTTGCTAGTGGCACCGATTTCATGAAACACACGTTTGCAGAACATCCCTTTGCAATCATCCTCGACCATTATTTGAAAGAAGAAAAAACAGGCCTCGACTATTTAAAAGAAATCAAAAAGAAGATGCCAAAAGTGCCTGTCATCTACATGACCAACGAAACAGATGCAGACTTAATCAGTCAAATCAAAGCATCGAAAGCGAGCGGCTATATCGCCAAAGATCCAGCATCGCTTGTCCGCTTGAGAACTTTGCTTGATGAAATCGGGGAGCAATCCAAAGGAGGCTGGCTTTCCAAAATCTTTAAGTAGCGAGCGCCGATCTAGGCAGAAATCAAAATTTCAAATCAAAAATTCTTTTTGATCCAGGCAATACAGGGTTCGATCCACTGCCTCTTTGCGGTTGGGTTATTCATTCCAAATCCGTGGCCACCCTTTTCGTAGATAAATGATTCAACCTGGACTCCGTTTTGTTGAAGAGCGGCAATAAAACCAAAAGTGTTTCCAGGCAAAACCACGTCGTCATCGAGAGCGGTGACTATAAACGTTGGTGGTGTCATTCCCGTTACCTGCAATTCATTTGAATAATACCGAATGTCTTCATCAAGGAATTTTCCATTGGACTCAATCAGGTTCTTTCGAGAGTCGACGTTGGCCAATGCATCAGAAAAACTGATCACTGGGTAATTCAGAATCATAAAGTCCGGTCTGAGGTTTGTTCCTTTGGGGTTATCAATTTTAGCATCATTAAAATGAGTACCCACCGTTGACGCCAAATGTCCACCGGCGGATGACCCGAGTATTCCAATCTTTTTCGGATTGATTCCCCAATCCTTCGCCCGTTCGCGCACTAGTTGAATGGCTCGCTGGGCGTCCTGCATAGGCCCAATCTTTTTGTTAGTCATCAATTCCTCACGCGGCAATCGATATTTAAGAACAAAGGCCGTGATACCCGATTCGTTCAAACGCTTGGCAATATCAGAACCCTCATGGCTTGTTGCCAGAATCCAATAAGCACCACCCGGGCAAATAATGACAGCGCACCCTGTTGCTTTTGATTTGTCCGCTGGATAAACAGTGATGGTAGGTCTGACGACTCCGTGGAGGATGTCGATGCCTCCTTCGCTCGTCAACGACGTATCAATAGGATTAATCAGTTTCTTGGAATTTGGAATCGCACCTTCGTATAGGGGTATTTCCTTCTGGGCATAAACCGATATTGGGACAAGCATTATTAATAGAAAAAATGATTTCATGTGCATCCTTTGATTCAATATACTCAACCGCTTTGATCGACAGATATGTTTTTTTGATGAAAAAACTGTTCTTCTCATTCTTAGGCCAGTACTTCGCCGCAGTTTTGTGTGGAGTTTTCCCCACAGTAAGTGTGGAGAAAAGAAACACTCCAATGCCTAAAACAGCACCCCCGCTTGGGTGGTTTGTTTTGAAATTCAGCCTCTTACCGCTTTTTCAAAACCACGGCATGGTATGAGCATAGAGAGTTTGGAATGTTTTAAAACCAAAACAAGTATTTTATGAAAAAGCAAATTCTTATTTCTGCCATCTTATTTGGCGCATGCACAATGTTTGTAAATGTTCAGGCACGACCGTCGAACACAGCAACGATTGAAACTGCAATTCAGGAAAAAACTGAAGTTAAAGCAGCGGACCTTCCGGACGCTGTGAAAAAAACACTGGCCAGTGACGACTACAAAGGCTGGGAAATAGCCAAGGCATATCTAGCCAAGGAAATTTATGAAGTTGAGTTGAAAAAAGGAACGGAAACTAAAACGGTGAAATTGGACAAAGACGGTAAGATTGTGATGTAATTCAGGGTGTCCTTTTGTGAGGAGCCGGGAAACTATTTTCCCGGCTTTTTTTACGTCCATTGCAAATGCCGTTGATCGAAGTAAAAATCGTCAATAAAAGAGAGAGTGTTGATGGAGATCAGCAAATGCAGCGAATTTTGTTCTGTGGCAGCAGTAATGTTCGAGGCATGTTGCGATGTAATCCTCAGAAGATCGTGTATCCATTATCTGTCTGCCTAGCCTAGGCGTATACAGCTTTATAAAATTAAAAACTCTCTGTGCCGATCCCTTGGCTATTCGTCCAGGGAAGCCACCCATCGCTTGTTGGTATTGTGCGTCGATAATCTTTGGTCAAAGACATAATACCTAATAACCGTTAGCTTAATCTTTATCGAATGCCTAATTTTGGCGCTCAAAATCAGATTTTTCATGAGCACCACCGTTGCCACTAAAACCGAAAAGAAGCCAAATCTTGCTGGTCACGCCGCCGCGGAGCCTTATAAACCCAAGAACAAAGTTCGCATTGTCACTGCAGCCAGTTTGTTCGACGGACACGACGCGGCGATCAACATCATGCGCAGGATTATTCAAGGAACGGGATGCGAGGTCATCCATTTGGGCCATGATCGAAGTGTAGAAGAAGTAGTGAACACCGCCATTCAAGAAGATGCGCAGGCGATTGCCATGACCAGCTACCAAGGTGGCCACAACGAGTATTTCAAATACATGTATGACCTTCTCAAAGAAAAAGGAGCCGGTCATATCAAGATATTTGGAGGTGGTGGTGGCGTCATCCTGCCGGAAGAAATAAAAGAGTTGATGGACTACGGCGTCACTCGCATCTACTCCCCCGACGACGGCCGGGCCATGGGCCTGCAGGGAATGATCAACGATCTGATAACACAAAGTGATTATTCAACAGGCGAGACTCTAACGAACAACGAACAACTAACAACGAACAACCATTTACGAATAGCCCAACTGATTTCAGCCGCGGAGAACTATTTTGATAAGCACGCGGCAGTTTTTAACGACATCAAAAAGAAAGCCGAAACCTCAAAAACGCCGGTACTCGGCATCACCGGAACCGGAGGTGCAGGAAAATCTTCCATGGTCGACGAAATCGTACGGAGATTTTTGATTGATTTCAAAGACAAAAACATTGGCATCATTTCGGTAGACCCATCAAAACGAAAAACGGGCGGCGCCCTACTGGGCGATCGTATACGTATGAACGCCATTAACAACGCTCGCGTGTATATGCGGTCGCTAGCCACGCGCCAAAGCAATTTGGCACTCTCAGCGTATGTAAAAGAAGCCGTTCAAATATTAAAGGCGGCAGGTTTTGATATGATCATTTTGGAAACTTCCGGAATTGGTCAGAGCGATACCGAAATCTTAGATCACAGCGATGTTGCGCTGTATGTAATGACACCTGAATATGGCGCCGCCACGCAGCTTGAAAAAATCGACATGCTCGATTTTGCCGACGTGATTGCACTCAACAAATTCGATAAGCGTGGCGCGCTCGATGCACTGCGTGATGTTAAAAAACAATACCAACGCAACCACCAACTATGGACATCGAAGGCGGAGGACATGCCCGTCTTTGGTACCATCGCGTCTCAATTCAATGACCCTGGCACAAATCAGTTGTACAAACATTTGATCGATAAAATCGCAGACAAAACGGGTGCCGGGTTGAAGTCCAACTTTCAGATCACACGCGAGATGAGTGAAAAGATTTTTGTGATCCCTCCTCATCGAACACGCTACCTCAGCGAAATCTCGGAAAACAACAGAGGCTACGATCGATGGGTAAAAGCCCAAGCCGAGCTTGCCCAACAATTGTACGCCGTGAATTTATTATCGGCCTCAACGAACGATTCCATTGCAAGGGGATTGGCGGAAGAAGCACAAAAGATCAAATTGAATCTCGACCCGAAAAATATAAAGCTAATCGAGTCGTGGCCGGAGCAGATTAAGAAATACAAAGAGCCCGTCTTCAAATTTAAAGTGCGCGATAAAGAACTTGGAATTGAAACGCATACGGAGTCATTGTCTCACCTGCAGATCCCAAAAGTGGCGTTGCCAAAGTATGAGGCTTGGGGCGATTTGCTCAAATGGATGCTGCAGGAAAATGTGCCGGGCGAATTCCCATTTACTTCGGGGATCTATCCATTCAAACGCGAAGGGGAAGACCCTACACGTATGTTTGCCGGCGAAGGTGGCCCCGAGAGAACAAACAGACGTTTTCATTACGTGAGCCTCTCGATGCCCGCCAAACGACTCTCTACCGCTTTCGATTCAGTAACCCTCTACGGAAACGACCCTGATTATCGTCCCGACATTTACGGGAAAATTGGAAACTCGGGCGTGAGCGTTTGTTGCCTGGATGATGCCAAGAAATTATATAGCGGATTCAACCTCGCTGATCCAAAAACTTCAGTGTCGATGACAATCAACGGACCGGCGCCGATGTTGCTCGGCTATTTTCTGAATGCGGCCATCGATCAACAATGTGAAATTTACATCCACAAGAATGGACTCGAGGCTGAAGTAAAAAAGAAAATCGAAACCATTTATAAGAACAGAAAAGACGAAAAACCAGCGTACCAAGGTGCATTGCCCAAAGGAAACGATGGCCTTGGTTTGATGCTGCTCGGGGTCACGGGCGACCAGGTACTGCCTAAGGACGTTTACGAAAAAATAAAGGCCGATACGCTTTCGCAAGTCCGCGGCACTGTTCAAGCCGATATTCTCAAAGAAGACCAAGCGCAAAACACGTGCATTTTTTCTACCGAGTTTGCGTTGCGCCTGATGGGCGACGTGCAACAGTATTTCATCACGAAAAACGTACGCAACTTCTATTCCGTTTCCATTTCCGGCTACCATATCGCTGAAGCCGGTGCCAATCCGATCACGCAGTTGGCGTTTACCCTGAGCAACGGCTTTACTTACGTGGAATATTATTTAAGCCGCGGCATGGACATCAACGAGTTTGCGCCGAATCTTTCTTTCTTCTTCTCGAACGGCGTTGATCCTGAATATTCAGTAATCGGCAGAGTCGCCCGTAGGATTTGGGCAAAGGCGATGAGAAACAAGTATGGCGCAAATGCACGCTCTCAGATGTTGAAATACCACATCCAAACTTCCGGCCGGTCATTGCACGCTCAGGAAATTGACTTCAACGACATCCGTACGACCCTGCAGGCGCTGTATGCCATTTATGATAATTGCAATTCGCTTCACACGAATGCCTACGATGAAGCAATCACGACTCCAACAGAAGAGTCCGTTCGCAGGGCAATGGCGATTCAACTGATCATCAACAAAGAACTCGGTTTGGCAAAAAACGAAAACTCGCTCCAGGGTTCGTTTATTATTGAAGAACTGACCGATCTTGTCGAAGAAGCTGTCCTTACTGAATTTGATCGCATCACCGAACGCGGTGGCGTGTTGGGCTCAATGGAGACAATGTATCAACGTGGTAAGATCCAGGAAGAGAGCATGTACTACGAAACGCTCAAGCATACCGGCGAATATCCAATTGTCGGTGTGAACACATTCTTGAGTTCCAAGGGATCACCAACCATTGTTCCGCAAGAAGTCATTCGTGCAACAACGGAAGAAAAAGAGTATCAAATCACCATGTTGCGCAATTTGCACAAGACGCACAGCGAAAAATCATTGGAGCTACTGGACCGTGTGCAGCAAGCCGCCGTTCAAAATAAAAATATCTTTGAAGAACTGATGGAGGCCTGCAAGGTTTGCTCGCTGGGTCAGGTCACAAAATCACTTTTTGAAGTCGGTGGGCAGTACAGAAGGAATATGTAATGCAAAAAACCCGACCACTCGATCGGGTTTTTTTGTTTGCGTGTGTCTGATCCTCAATAATTGATCGCTTTCACCAATCCATTCTTGTCGGTCACCTCGATGGTGAATGCATCGAGGTCCTTCATATTATATACTTGCGCGAATTCCTTGCCGACAGACAGCGTTTCGCTGTGAAGTAAAGTCGAGTTGCGGTCATATACTCTTATCGTCACTGCTTCTTTTACTGGTGACGCAATTCTCAAAATATATTTGTTCGCTTCACTCGCCTTGGTTACGCTCACCAGTTTTTCAGATTGTGCTGCAGAGACATAGTCAATTTTTTCTACGGTAGTCCCGTTTTCGTCTTGAACCTGAAGAGTGTAATGCCCTTCCTCGACAGCACTGAAATTATAAGGACGCACAAATCCATTTTTATTTTTCAATGTTTCGTGAAAAATCGAATTGCCTTTTTCATCAAGCAAAGAAACTTTTACACTTTGTGCTTTATCTGACTTATAAAGCAGCTTAAAAAGGGAAGACCCTTCTACTTTGATCACGGCGACCGATGAACCTGTCGGTTTATCAATCCCTTTTGCCCACACGAGTGTGCTCAGCACAACTCCTGCTAGAACCAAACTTACTCTTTTCATAATATTTTTCGTTTGTATCTCTAAGACGAGAGTCACTCCTATCAAGTTGCTTCGCGAAGGTTAATTAACCTTTAAAAAATCTTAAGGTCAGTTAACGAGGTTTTTTTCTTAAGGAATAGGTAAAGAAGCAACGACAATCAATTCAAATGAAAGATGTCTTTTGCTTTCTCAGCTTCTTGAAGGAGTTTTGTTTGGTAGGCTAAATGAGAAAGCAAGAAAGATTCCTTCTGTTCGTCGTTGGATTTCGCGAAACGAAGTCGTTCCTCGAAATCCAAACCGAGCTCGTTAGCTATAGAAAACAAAGAGGGTGCTAACTCGCTATGTCGAATTTGAAAATACAGTAAATATTTTTTGAACTCGGTCCTCAGTTTTTCACCCACCGGCGCAGTGACATCAACACTCCAGAAGGTGACCTCACCACCAGGGTACTGTTTGTCTCGGAACGTGCGAAACAGCGTATTCATCGAAAACAAATCAATGCACTTTACGATGATATCCGACTCGCCGTTGTTATAACGTTTGATGACGCTCTCGAGTTTTACAAGGGAGCCGATTTTGTCCGTATTTGATACATGATTGAAATAAATACCGAAAAAAATGTCTTTGGTTTCGGCATCATTCAGCAATTGTTTGTAGCGCGGTTCGAAAATATGCAGGGGTACCATCTCACCGGGCAGCGGGAAAATGGAAAGGGGGAACATCGGTATCTTAACCAAATCTGCCATTCTCTGCTTTAACAGAATTTTACGAAATTATGTTGCAACTCAGAACTTCGCCAAGTAGTGAGGTACAACGCCAAAATTGTCTTTCAATATTTGCTCGCCCGGCAAAAACGATAAATTGATGATGAACGAATATCCTGCCACCACCCCGCCCAATCGTTGAACGAGATGACCTGCGGCTGTTGCAGTGCCGCCGGTAGCCAGGAGGTCGTCGTGCAGCAGTACACGAGTGCCTTTCTCAAAAGCGTCTTCGTGCATCTCTATTTTAGCTCTCCCATACTCCAGAGAATATTCTTCCGTCACTTTTTTATACGGGAGTTTACCCGCCTTGCGAATTGGTATCAATGGCACTTCCAATGCTTGGGCGATCAATGCGCCAAAGATAAATCCACGTGCTTCAACAGCGGCCAGGGCTTGAATGTGTTGATCTGAAAAGTGAGCCACAATCGCGTCTACTACTTTTCTTCTGGCCAACGGATCGTTCAGCAAGGGTGTAATGTCTTTGAAAAGTATGCCTGGTTTGGGAAAATCCGGCACATCACGCAACAAGGGTTTTACTATTTCTTCAGCTAGCATCAGTCAATGAGTTGGCCATTTAAAATTACACGATCCACAAAATTGTTTCCGAAATGATAAGGAAGATATGCAATGGAAGGGGATGGTTTGGTGATATATAGGTTTGCTATTTTTCCTTTGGTGATGGTTCCATGGGTGTCCGACAACTCTAACGCAAAAGCTGTATTTATCGTCGTTGCATTGAACACTTCCTCAGGCGTCATTTTCATTTTTATACACGCCAGAGACAACATCGTTTGCATGTTGCCAGAAGGGGAACTACCGGGATTGTAATCGCTTGCGATAGCGATGGGCAACCCTTGATCGATCATTTTTCGGGCGGGGGGCATCGGCAAATTCAAAAAGAAGGCAGCACACGGAAGCACGGTAGGCATTGTTCTGGATGTCTTCAGCAATTTGATCTCCTCATCACCAATATTTTCCAAGTGATCAACACTTAATGCGCCCGTCTTTACTCCTACCTGAACACCTCCGGAATTATGCAACTGATTGGCATGGATACGCGGCTTCATTCCGAATTTTTTTCCTTCCTCCACAATTCGTTCGGTCTCGTTCACCGAAAAAAAACCTTCCTCGCAAAACACATCAATATAATCGGCCAGTTTTTCCTGAGCCACTGCAGGGATCATTTCATTAATCACCAGATCAACGTAGTTTTCTTTTTTTACGTCGGCCGGAACGGCGTGAGCTCCTAAAAAAGTAGTCCTTACGGTCAGCGGCGTTTCTTTGGCTATTCGTTTCGCCGCCCGAAGCATCTTCAATTCATCGGCTACGGTCAAGCCATAGCCACTTTTGATTTCAACGGCCCCCGTGCCAAGCTGAATAATTTCCTTGGCCCGTTCCAACGTCTTTTCAACCAATTCATCTTCGCTTGTGGCTCTTACTTTTTTTGCGGAGTTGAGAATACCTCCACCTTTCGCAGCGATCTCGGCATACGTTGCGCCTTTGATCTTCATTACAAATTCCTCTTCGCGGCTGGCGGCAAAAACCAGATGCGTATGCGAATCGACAAAACTCGGAAACACAAAACATCCGGATGCGTCTATGGTTTCATTTTGCGCCAAAGGCATATCTGCCATCTTTCCGAAATCGGCAATCAATCCATTCGAGATAAGGAGATAGGCATCCGAGATTACTGGCAATTCACTCATTGCCGACCCAGCGACGGAGTTAACTTTCGATTCTCTTACTTGCGCAAGGCCTTTGATATGGGTGATAAGGATATCATTGGCCATGGAAGAATTTTATTTGCCGAATGATTCGACTTTATTGTTGAGGTCGGTACCGAACAGAGGGAAAGCAATCTTGATCAAAGCGTAAAAGCCCATGCCCTTCACACTGGGC
The DNA here is from genome assembly GCA_035492075.1 of Cyclobacteriaceae bacterium. Taxonomy (GTDB): domain Bacteria; phylum Bacteroidota; class Bacteroidia; order Cytophagales; family Cyclobacteriaceae; genus ELB16-189. The sequence continues at coordinate 146,673 of DATJJP010000047.1, forward strand.
CGCGAGCCGATTTCTCCGCCATAAGACCAGCTTAGCGTGCGGTTGAATTTTCCATCGATACCGGCACGGAATCCAATCGAGTTGGTTTTGATTGCCTTCGTAGAATATTGCTCGCCTTGATAAGTCACGCCATCCAGGCTCAACTGAGGTGCGACGATAAGATCTAAAAACACAGTCATGATACCATCGTCGACGGAATCATCATACTTATCAAAGCTGACGGCGAGATTTCTGATCCAAGTCATCGACCCGCCGACGTACACGTTGGTCGCGTGAATATTGCCGAAGACATTTAAGTCTCTTGTCTGACCAAAATAGGGATAGGTAGAGACCAAGCTTTTTCCGGCGGCGGTTTTCAAGTCGGCGTTAGTAAGGTTTTGTTTCACCATTGCACGGCTTAAGTCGGTGGTGCTGGACCAGGCAATGGCACCCAAGCGCGCACCATAGATCTTTCTCACCTTACAAGGAATGTTGTCGGCCTGTAGCGGTACCATCGAAGACCATCGGTCTCCCTTGAACGTCTTTTTGTACAACACCATTTTCGTCTTTGAGTCCTGGTCAAAATCTTTAATGTGATAGGTGCCGCCAATCTCATAATAGGCAAAAGCCGTCGGTTTGTCGGATACGGCGCCGTTAACACCGGTATAATTGACCTGATCTTTTAAGGAAGCATTCCTGTTGTAATCAAAGAACTCAGCACTATAGGTCTTTCTGAAATTCGCTTTAATGTCAAACTTATCTTTTTGATAATAACTCGCTTCAATTCCAAATCCGGAATTTACATTCGTGGCAAACACCTCACCATAAAGAGGCTGAAAACCGACGAATAGCTTGTTGATGGAGTAGGGCTCATCGTACAATTGCTCAAAAGTCACCGTTGGCTTTTCTTTTTGAGCTTGAGCTGTTACTAGCAATGGAAAAAATAACACTAACCAAAAAAGGACAGACTTCATTGAAGATCTATCCAAGTTGTGTCCGAAAGGAAACTTCATTTCATAGGCGGTTTCAGATGCAAGTTAACTAAAACAATTAACATCAGGTCGTTAGGGCTTATTGACGGTGTCGAGTTTGCCATTCGAAAACGCGACAAAAGGTACGCGTGCGTTATCATGATTGGGTTGCATTTGGTACCCCGCCGTCAGTGCGCCAGGTATTCCTTCCTGCTCCATCCCTTTCTGGAAATGAACTCCGTACTTTTTGAACGCTCGTCCCATCACCATCATGAACTCGTAGCCTTTTTGCGAATAGACCCCCGGAAGGTTGCCATGTCGCTGAAGAAATTTTTTCCGGAAATCGAGGTAGCCTTTACTCGAGACGGACGAAAAATTGGGGGCCGCAAAGGCGATCTTGATTTTTTCAAATTTGCCGAGATCCACCGAGTTGTCTTCCAGCCAATTTTCTTGACCAACCACAAGCACAGAGTCGCCACGCGTTTCAATGCTATTGATCACTTTCGTGTAAATCAGCGGGTCATCAGACGCCACGAATACGCTTCCGATACTATCCAACTTCAGCTTAAACTGTTTGGGGTTTTTCCACTCGTCATATTCGGTTGCTGTCGCCAAGCGATCAAGAATGTCGCCCGATGTTTCCGCCCTGACTTCCTGGACATAGGCGATTTTCACCCCTCGGTCTATCGCAGACTTGATATACCCATAGGCCATCGCAGAATCTTTGGGGCTGTCTCCGTAAAACACAAATGAATTCTTGTTGGAAACTTTGGTGGCCACCAATTCAGCCGATTTTTCTCCGATGGTCTTATGACATGGTTGATACAACAACGCCCAAGGGTTTTGCCCCACCAAGTCGATATTATATGAAAGTGGATTGACGATTAGGTTGATCTTGTTCGTTTGCGAAAACTCTTGAACCATTTTTGCGTCTTCAGGAAAAAGCGGGCCTACAATCAAGTCGGCCGACTTTAGCTCTTCTGCTTTCAACAGGTTTTTTACAACTTCGAGATCGTGATCCGTATCATAAGCCAATAACTCCAGGCGCACTCCTTCGCCGACAAGAGAATCGGCCGCTTGCTTCATCCCCTCATACATGTCAAGTACGAACTGGCTCCTTTTAACTGTAGGGCTTGGATCGAGTGAACTCGAGCGGAATGGGAGTAACAAAGCCACGCGATAGATGTCCTTGAAAATAGGAGCTGCTCTATCTGTGCTGATAAAATCTTTTTTCTTCCACATCCATTGTTTCATGAGGGAATCAAGCATGAGTGTATCCTTTGGGTTTATCTGCTTGCCCAAGCCAAACGACAGTGCCCGCACTACTTCGCTGTCTATCGGATACTCTTCCGACAGCATCTTCAATGTTTCGAGGTCCTCTATTTTTAACAAGGCTTCGCGTTTCATCACATCCATGTTGTGTGCCATGGAACTGTTTTTGATTTCCTTCGAAAGCTTCAATGCATGAAAATATTCGCGCTGGTCTAGGTAAATTTTGAACAACCAATAATTCACTTCCTCCATTTCCTGCCAGTCTGGATAAATGGTTTTGATTTGCAAAAACATTTCCTTGGCCACCGTGTAAAATCCGAGTCGCTGGGCTGAAAGAGCGTAATAAAAACTGGCGTACTCAGGGTATGGATTTTCTTTATCATAAATGGTAAGCGGTCGGAATGCCTCCATCGAGGCGCTGTAATTCTCTTGTTCAAAGAGCTCTTTCGCTTGCTTGAACTGTTTCTTGAAATCTTGAGCAAATGTTGTGCTACCTATTAATAGACAAGCCAGAATAAGTCCATACTCCATAGTCCATAGTCTATGGTATATTGATTTTAAGCTATCGACTATTGACCGTTGACCGTTGACTACTTTCATTCCCATTCGATCGTTGCTGGAGGTTTAGAACTGATGTCGTATACGACCCGATTTATTCCTTTCACTCTATTAATAATGTCTGAGGAAACTTCACTTAGAAATTCGTGAGGCAAATGCGACCAATCAGCAGTCATGCCATCTACACTGACTACTGCTCTCAAAGCAACTACCTGCTCGTAGGTTCTTTCGTCGCCCATCACACCCACGGATTGAATTGGCAACAGTATAGCACCTGCCTGCCATACTTTCTCGTACAGATTGTGCTTTCGCAGAGCCGAAATATAAATATGGTCAGCCTCCTGCAAAATTTTCACTTTGCCCGCCGTGATGTCACCCAATATCCTAATCCCCAACCCAGGACCAGGAAATGGATGCCTCCCGAGAATGGTTGGGTCGATGTGCAATGTCTTGCCCACCAAACGCACTTCGTCTTTAAAAAGTGTATTGAGGGGCTCGATCACCTTCAATTTCATCTTCGCCGGCAGTCCACCCACGTTGTGATGAGATTTGATGGTAGCTGATGGACCTTTGATGGAGACAGATTCTATCACATCAGGATAGATCGTGCCTTGGCCGAGCCATTTGACGTCAGAGATATTGTGCGATTCTTCATCAAACACATCTATAAAAGTCTTCCCGATGGCTTTTCGCTTCGCCTCGGGGTCAGTTAAGTCTTTGAGTGCTGAATAAAATTTTTCTTTGGCATCAACCCCCTTCACGTTGAGGCCCATGCCTTCGTAGGAAGAAAGCACTTGCTGAAATTCACCTTTGCGAAGCAGTCCGTTGTCTACGAAAATGCAAAATAAGTTTTTCCCGATGGCCTTATGAATCAGTGTGGCCGCCACGGTTGAATCTACACCACCCGACAACGCCATTACTACTTTATCATTGCTCAATTTCTTTTTCAAGTCAGCAATAGTCGTTTCGACAAATTGATCAGGAGTCCAGTCTTGGGCGCAACCGCAAATATGCACCGCAAAATTCCTCAATAGATTTTTTCCTTCAATAGTGTGTGTTACTTCGGGGTGAAACTGAATACCGTAAATTTTTTCGTCCTTAACTTTATAGGCCGCTACTTTCACCGAAGATGTGCTTGCTGTCACTTCAAAATTTTCGGGCACGGACATGATCGTATCAGCGTGAGACATCCAGACTTGCGAATCGATAGAAATCTCTTTCAGCAATTCGTGGTGGTGATTCACCGTAGAAAGTCGTGCTCTTCCATATTCGCGATGCTGCGATTGCTGAACGGTTCCCCCACTTTTAAGAGCGATGAGTTGCGCACCATAACAAACTCCCAGCACCGGCAGGTGAGTAAACTGCTTGAGGTCAATATCCGGATGACCGTCGTCCCTTACCGAGCATGGACTACCTGATAAAATGACGCCTTTGATCTGAGAATGAAGTTCAGGAATGTGGTTAAAAGGGTGGATTTCGCAGTAAATATTGAGTTCGCGAACCCTACGGGCGATCAATTGAGTGAATTGGGAACCAAAATCGAGGATTAGGATTTGCTCTGGCATTCGCAAAAATAAAAGGTTAACACCAGAGAACAATGCCTTATCACCAGGCCATTTTCACAATTCCGATTTGAAAACCCATGTTCATAAACCCATGGTAGTCATCGTTGCCAGGCGTAATGAAATTGTTTGCCGCCAGCTTGCCGCTATTCGATGCGTAGTCATAGTGGACAGCCGCCTTGATTCGCCAGGAAGAGTTCTCCTTGAAGCCTACTAAAATGCCTACCTCCGGGTGCACTTGCAGGCCAAACGAGTCGAGGGTTCCTCCATAAATGTTGTAGTACTGCGCAAACTTGATGTAGGCCAACCCAACACCCACACCGGCGTAGGGAACAAAAATCTTGTTCATGGGCATCAAAAGGTAGTCGATGTTCCCGGTCAGGCTATAGTTATAAGTATAATTGAATACTTCAGCGCCCACTGCGCTGCTGCCGTATTGATACGAAGTGAATGGGATATGCTGTTGGTACGCCGCCCAGCCGAGGTCGCCACCCACCCACAGGCCATCCACATTATTCAGTCTTTTGCGAATGCTGAATTTGGTTCCAAGATTACTGTTATCGCTAATAAAATTCTGATTGGAAAGTGGCGTATTAAAATCCCAAGAAAAAGAATAATAGGTATCAAAGTCGCGCCCCGCTGACTGATTTGATTGTTTGACGGTGCGGTCAGGGTTCTTTGATCGGTCGTAATAGTATTGACCATGAAGGCTTGTGACGAGCAAACAACAAATAATCGCGGCAAAAAAATTTCTCATGGCCTATTTCGAGATATATTTTGATTGATCAAAGGCACGCTTGATAGCTCTTGTCGTTATGCTGGCAGACGGCGATGTAACCAAGTCAGTAATCACCGCACCCCAAAGCGCCGTGGGGTTACCACCGGTTTTGTTCTTCAGGTCGTAAATCTGAATATATAAGTCGGCTTGGTCCGAAGCGTTGACGGTAGGAATATACCCACCTCCATAATAGCCGTACCCTCCATAATAACCGCCAAAGCCATACCCATAAGGGTAGTAGCTATAGCTTTGATACAGGCTATAATTTTCGACGATCGCGACGTAGATTTTCAAGTCGGGATTTTGCTTCCACCCTACTTGCTTAAATCCTGCGCTGTCGAGCTTATATTTTATTTCATTTGTAATAGTGGTGGGGTAGCTCCCCAGCGCGTTATTATTGCCTGTACAACTAGAGCACTGTAACGTGTCTTTCGGATCGGGATCTTGATTGTAAAAGAAACTGACCGTGTCCGTGGCTAACCCATACGTAGTGTAGCTTGAATAATTGATGGATGAGTTGTAATTGCTGGTGAGCACAAGCAGGTTCCTCACCAAGTCTGCATCGTTTGGCTTGGGCTGGCAACTCAACAAAAGAGTGGCGAATGCCGTGCAGGTGATGATCCACTTTTTCATGAAAAATGAATTTGTATTCAAAGTTAACTTAAATCCTTACCTTCTTCCATGGCCGCCACCTCCGCCAACCGAACCACCACCCGTGCGCGCCCCTCCAAATGATCCACCTCTCACACCACCCCAACTTTGTTGGTGAAACTGATTGGAGTGAAAATTATTGAACGATTGACGATTAAAATTCGTCGGCTGATTGATAGAGTTCCTGAATTGCTCAGGTGCGGCACTCCTAGTACGAACGGGCGCGGTCGTATTTCGGTTAAAAGAATAGGGCCTAGTTCCACCTGTGCTCGATGAGCTGGGCCTGCGATTCTCAGTGGTAGATAAGCTAGGCCTTCGGTTTTCGGTGAAGCCCTGTCTTCGGTTCACATTGGCTTCGCGACTAATGGTGGACCGATTTACCCTCGTGAAATGATTGTTGACCGACGTATGAAACCCTCTGTAAACATTGATGTGATTCACAAATGAGCGGTGAGCAACATAGTAATTGTTGCAATAATTGTAATAGCGTGGGTACCTGCGATAGCCAAAGCTAAAAAACCAAGAGGAGTACGTACGCGAAGGCAACCCAACGACGACGACATTCCCACCGGCACCGAGGTAAAATCCAGTATAATAATAGAGCGGTGCAGGATACCACATCGGGTACGAATACCAAGATGGATATCCAAACCAATAAGGGTAAGGTGTAGCTGCATAATTGGAGCTGTAATAATTGTTCACCACTGTTGGTTGCGTTTGAGCTTGCTGTTGCGGCTCATCCAAGGATTCATTTGGATCTCCCGTACTCGCAAAATCTTCCGCCGATTTCTTCATCTCTTCCTGCATCTTCGGATCACTGGCTACTTGCTGCTTGTAGTCTTCCAGGTCCTTTTGGTTTTGTGCTTCGATCTGCTCACTCAGGGAATCCAATTTCTCCTTCGTCCCCCTGGGATCGTTTTTGTATGTTTCGCCCAAGCTTACCACCAAGTCAATTCGGTCCGTGAGCAAATTCATTACCTCAGGTTTTGCCACAATTTTATTGAAGTCGGCTTGCACGCTGGAAGGTAGATCTTCGATGACTTTGGCAAGTGCTTTCTGCGACGACTGGTAGGTCTTATCCATCGAAGTCAGATCTGCGAGATGCATTGGATACAACGCCGAGACCGCATCCACCACTTCTTTTGGATAACTGCTCAACGACGGCTTGACTTGCTCCAACGTTTTCGGAGGGCCATCCACCAATTCGTGAACCAGATCAGGATAGCGGCTGAGTTCATAGTATTTCAATTGCTCCTCGTGCGGGTAACTCGACACCATATCTTGAAACGACTGGCTCGTGCGGGCTTGTATCCGTTCGAGTTTCACAATTTTTTGGGGATACTGCGAGACGTTCAAAATGGCTTCACGCACATCCGCCGGATAAGGCGCAATGGACGAGATTATGTCATCATCGTCTTTTCTGAGGCTGTCTTGATAAGCTTGAGATTTTGCTATCATCGATGTGAACAAAAACAAACCAAGACAAACGGCCTTCGTCACATTCTTTTTCATATTTATCATGAGTAGTATGCATTTGATGCATTTGCCCATTTAGACACTTAAACGATGGCGAAAGTTTAATTGTTGTTTGGGAAACTTCCTTCTGTCGATACAACCCCTAAATTCGACGCCCTCACGATCATTTTCCGAAAGATATCGCGACCACCTACTTTTGGCGGAACTCGCTCATTGGGGCTGCATATAGAAAGAGCTCCTCGCCGTCGTTTTCAATCTGTTTGTCGAAGTGAAAACCTAATTTCTCCAGAAGGGCGATCGAACTGGAATTGTCTTTTACTGTCGTCGCTAGGATTGTTGGGGATAAATCTTCTTTCGCCAATTGACGCAATAAAATGCACGAAGCTTCGTAGGCGAAACCTTTCTTTGTGTGCTCGGGAAGAAATGCAAAACCCACATCGTGAAAATCCAGATAATCCCGTTTCACCAGCGACACGATGCCAACGGGTGCACTATTTGGTGCCGATCGAACCACCCAGTAATCGACATTGGGATTGTCTATCACCGATTGCACAAATGCTTCGGCTTTTGTTTTGGAGGACACGTTTCGATCACCAATAAACCTGATCCAAGCAGGGGTATTTACCAACTCGAAAATAAACGCAGCATCTTCCAGCTGTAGTAAGTTAAGTGAAAGCCGATCGGACGTGAGTGAAGCCTCCATACCCTTAAAATTTCGAGTTCAAATTATAAGGTCTTGTGATATAGAACAACGGGGTTGTATATTTAATTCGGATGATCAACGAAAAACTCACTCAACGCGTGCGCGACGCTTTGGTAGACGTGCCCAAAGTAAAGGAGAAGAAAATGTTCCGCGGCATCACGTTTATGGTCAACGGCAAAATGTGCATCAGTGTGGGTGACGAGGAGATCATGTGCCGCATTGCCCCGGAAATTTTCGACGAAGCGCTGGAGAAAAATGGAGTACGGCCCATGATTCACGACGAGCGTGTGATGAAAGGTTTCGTATTCGTTCACCAATCCGCAATTGCGCGTAAGAAAGAGTTCGACTATTGGTTAAATCTCAGCCTCTCGTTCAACAAAAAAGCCAAGGCCTCGAAAAAGAAAAAAGCCTAAAAAATTATAAACCCATGAAATCTACCTTCACAAAAATCCTTTTGATCTGTTTTCTGATTGGCCATCGCGCTTTTGCGCAAACGCTGTCAGACAACAACATGAGATTTGCTGCCTTTCGGCAAGAATCCTTTGCAATCACCAATGTGATGCTTATGGATGGAAAAGGAACAGCCCCACAAGTCTCCATGACGGTTCTTGTGAACAACGGAAAAATTACCGACGTGGGCCCGTCTAACAAACTTCCGGTTCCCACGGGCACTACGGTGATCGATGCGAAAGGCAAGACCCTTATTCCTGGATTCGTGATGCTGCATGAGCACATTTTCTATACCAAGATGTTTGAAAATGAATTTAATGTGGTGAACATGACAAACACATTTCCTCGCATGTATCTCGCGGGTGGCGTCACCACGATGCGTACTGCGGGAAGTGTTTCACCACACACCGACCTGAACATCAATCGAATGATCAAAGACGGTAAAATGATTGGTCCTAAGATGGATGTCACGGGACCATTTATAGAACGCGCATCAGAGTTTAGAATTCCACAGTTGCCGGTTTTACCCAATGAACAACAAGCTGGCGCCACCGTCGACTACTGGGCAGATCAAGGTAGTACGTCCTTTAAAGTATACATGCATGTCACGAAAAATGACTTGACCCAAGTAGTCCAGCGGGCGCATGCTCGTGCCATGAAAGTGACGGGCCATTTATGTTCGGTGACTTACAACGAAGCCAGTGAGATTGGTATCGACAACCTCGAACATGGATTTATGGCCAGCAGTGACTTTGTCACCGACAAAAAGAGTGACCTGTGCGATGCGTTCAAGCAAAGGTCCAGCTTGTTGAGCTTGAATAAGGACGACGAGCGAATGACGAATTTGATGAAAACGTTGATTCAGAGAGGCACTACCGTAACTACCACACCTGCCGTCTTCGCTCCGTCGACCGGTTACGAGATGGTACTTGGAGGTGGTGAGTCAGCATTACATCCGGATATTCAAAAAGAATTGAAGACACGTTATGATCGTGCCGTGGGCAAAGACTCGTCGGCCCGAAAACTTTTTGAAAAGGAGCTGTATTGGATCAAGAAATTTTATGACATGGGCGGAAAACTCGTGGTCGGCACTGACCCTACAGGTGCGGGCAGAACGATTGCAGGCTATTCCAATCTTTGGTCCCTTGAGATTTTAGTGAAGGCGGGGTTCACGTTACCGCAAGCGGTGATGTTGTGCTCGCTCAAAGGGGCAGAATATCTGAAGCGCGACAAGGACGTGGGAAGCGTTGAAAAAGGTAAGGCCGCGGATTTTATTTTGATCGATGGAGATTTGTCGGCAAACGTAAGCAACATCAGGAAAATACAATGGGTTTTTAAGGACGGTATCGGCTATGATTCAAAGACGATTTTTGAATCGGTGAATGGAAAAGTGGGCTTGTATTAAATTAAATTAAATTAAATCAACTCATCAATTAGATTTATAAACAAGGAACCATTGAATTCAGATTTTTGATAGGACAGGTCCATATCGCAAACTCGATTTCTTAAATCTAAAATCGTTAATCTGTATTCAGATATGGGCTTGAGTTCGTTACCTTCGTAGCATGAATCGCATCGACAGGCTCACCGCAATTCTCATCCATTTACAAACAAAGCGTGTGGTGAAAGCAGAGGAAATTGCTTCTCGCTTTGGCATGAGCCTTCGCACGGTGTACCGCGATGTGAAGGCGCTGATGGAAGCAGGTGTCCCCATCGGGTCGGAAGCGGGAAAGGGATATTTTATTGTGGATGGCTTTCATTTGCCGCCGGTGATGTTCACACAAGATGAGGCTAACTCCATGTTGCTTGCAGGCAAACTCGTGGATAAAATGGCCGACAAATCCGTTCGCATCGCATTTGATTCAGCCCTTCACAAAATCAAGGCGGTGTTGACGGACCCTGAAAAAGATCACCTTGAAAATTTGGATTCGAATATCGGCGTCTTCTTGCGCAGTCGATATGAACACCGAGAAAGCACCGACTTCCCCGACGATTTCCTTACTGAAATCCAAAAAGGAATTGCCCAGCGAAATGTATTGACCATCGAGTATGTGAACCTGGAAGAGTCACTGACACAGCGATGTATAGAGCCTGTAGGGATTTTTTACTACAGTATGGCCTGGCACTTGATTGCGTGGTGCCGTCTGCGCGATGGCTACCGAAATTTCAGAGCCGACCGGATTAAATCGTTAAAAAACACAGGGGTGCAATTTGAAAAACGGAACCCGATCTCACTGCAGGAATATTTTCAAACCATGTATCAGGCCAATCAAAACCTGATTCGTGTCGTTGTAACGTTTGACAAATCGGCCTTGCGTGGCCGGCCTCTGTACGGAAGTCTCTCACAAGAAGACCTGGGTACACGCATCCGTTCTGAATTCATGATGGACAGCCTCGACTACATGGCGCATTGGTTACTTATGTTTGGTCCACATGTGGATGTGGAGCAGCCGGAAGAGCTGAGGGCAAAACTGGCAGATATCACAGAGGCATTGTACAAACACCATGCATTGACTAACCAGCCCGTTTAACTACCGCAAATTGCGTCCACTGCTGACATAGGGTTGTCAGTCTTTCCAAAAAAAAATCAAAAATTGTTTTTTCTGTTGTCATAGGGTTGACATGACACGGTCGTTGATTAGCATAAAAATCAACGAAAGAATGAACGCAAACCCCCAAGTAAAAGAAATTAAGCCTGTCAACTTTTTATACTACCGGACCGAGACGACGATGGCGGACTTAATGAAGCACACGGCGATCAGTCAGGAGATAATCGGCGAGGCAGTCCGGCGAGAGCTGCCTATTACAGGCGCCCTACATTGGCACTACTTCGGATGTGAGGGTGCCGCAAAACCCTTTGCCCTAGAAATCGCCGTGCCTGTTGGCAAAATCATCAGTGATTATGATGGCAAATTTCATTTCAAGAGAACAAGGCCCTTCAAGTGCATCTGCCTCACTCACGAAGGCTCCTGGGAAGAGTTAAACAAAAGTTATGATTCGATCGCCAAGTTTGCGGCTGACCACAAGTTGTCGTCAACGTCATCGGTGAGAGAAATTTATGTGAATTCTGATTTCGAAAACCCCGAAGCAAATGTTACCGAAATACAATTTGGAATACAATAAAAACAGGCTCGAATGGGCACTGTTGTGCACTGGAGTCTTAGTCGCTGTCTTTATCGTCTACTTAATATTTTTTCAACATGGAAGTGCTGGTATTTAAAACGTCTGTAGTTGATCCGGTAAGTGTACGCACCTTAAAACCCGAACTCGATCACTTGGCGGGGAAGGGCAACTGGAACTTTGATCTTTCCGATCGCGACAATATTCTGCGCATCGCGTCTGAACGAGTGCAACCTCAGAAAGCGATTCAGTTGCTCGACTACTTTGGGTTTGAATGTGCTGAACTGGAGGATTGAAAATGACTACTAGTCGCTAGCTACTGGCCTCGCGTTATGAGTTGCAAGCTAGATGCTCGCGACTATCCAAATAATATGAGAAAAATAATCTTGAGTGTTGCAGTGAGCCTTGATGGATACATCGAAGGACCAAAAGGGGAATTTGATTGGTGCCCTCCACCCTCAAAAAAAGAGATGAGTAACTTTCTCTTGGGTATTGATACCATTTTCATGGGAAGGAAAAGTTATGAGATGGCGGGGAAATCGATGTTTCGCGATAAAGAACGTTACGTCTTTTCAGATACACTGCCCGAAAAAACAAAGGGCATCTACATCATCAGAAGCAACATGCTGAAAACGGTAAGTTTGATGCAACAAGAGAAGGGAAAAAATATCTGGTTGTTTGGGGGAGCCAGCTTGATCAGCACGTTCATCAACCAAAACATGGTAGACGAGATGTGGTTGGCTTTTGTACCCATCATTCTTGGCGGAGGTAAACCGCTGTTTGAAAACATCGTTGAACGAAAAAAATATAGGCTCACCGAATCGAGCGTGAGTGAAGAATATCTATCCGTAAAACTTGCGAGAAACACTAACCATAAAAAATAATGACCAACATCACATGTACTGTTTCAGTAGAGATCAAAGCACCGATCTCAAAGGTTTGGAAAGCACTCACCGATCCCGAGCAAATCAAAAAATATCTATTCGGTACGGAAACAAAATCCGACTGGAAAGTAGGAAGCCCGATCACTTTCTCTGGCGTGTGGGAAGGAAAGCCTTACGAAGACAAAGGGACAATTTTGGCTTTTGAGCCTGAGAAATTATTGAAGTACAACTATTGGAGCAATTGGCAAGGAGAAGATTCGCTCGACAAGCGACAAGTGATTTCCTATAAACTGCACGCTGAAAATGGAAAAACGGTTTTCACGCTGATCCAAGAAAATTGCCCCACCGAAGAGGCCAAAGATCATTCTGCGAACAACTGGAAATCGGTTTTGAATTCGATGAAGGAAATGCTGGAAGGGAAATAGTATCTTCACGAAACCATGCACCTTTGGCAAAGGCAACCGTAAAAGAAAAACCAATTCCCGGCTTTCTGACGGGAAAATCAGAATTGACCGTTTCATTGTTTCGTCATTTTATTGACGAATATCAAAAGGTTGGAAAAATCAATATTCATCCAGCAAAGACGATGATCGGCATTGCAACGCCACGAAAACGAATAGCCTATGTTACCCAACTGGGGAAAAATTTCATTCATGTGGTATTTCCTTTCGACAAGCCGCACGCCGATAATTTGTGCTTTCAGAAAATCGCCCAAGTGCCAGGTGATGAAAAGCAATACAACCATCATTTCAGGATGTTGGCCAAAGAAGACTTGAACAAGGAAGTGATTTCGTTTATGAAACTTGCCTTCAAAGAAGGTAGCTAAAAGTTACGCCCAGGCCTTTTGTCCTTGAAGGTAGGGGATACAACCGTCATACCTACCCGGTATCGGCACATAACGCAGCGCTTCCGTCGCTCCGGGCTGCGAGCTAAAATAGCCGAGCACCGTAAGCTGTTTCATCATCTGGAAATAATGTGGCTTCTCTCCCTGACTTGCCTCTTTATCAATGTCGACAAGAAGAGCGTGCTTCTGTTCAGGTGCGAGTGACATGAAATCCTTGTCAAATTTTTGCTCGGCCTTTTCACGAACCAATTGCAGTCCGCTGAAAAAGGTGGCTTGCTCTTCGGCCGAGTAGCAATCCGTCACCATGGTTTGGATGAATTCGCTGATCTTGGCAGCCTTCGCCCCCGGCGAATCCGGCGTTTGGGGAATAATCGTTTCGCCGATTTCATTCAGGAGTTCCAGATCATCAGGGGCGAATGATGCAGATTCTTTTTTTTGGACACAGCCTTCCAAAAACAATTGAGCGCCGATGATCGATCCCCCCAATAATTTCGCGGTTGCGGCAATTGCCTCTCTTCGGTTCATATCACAAATTGTTTTTTTTCATTTCCTTGACGGCGTGGTCACAAGCTCTGGCCGTAAGGGCCATATATAAAATCGAAGGGCTTTGGTTTCCGGTGCTCGTCATGCAGGCGCCATCCGTTACAAAAACATTTTTGCAGTGGTGCACTTGATTCCATTGGTTCAGCAAAGATTTGTTTGGATCTTTTCCCATCCGCGCGCCACCCATCTCGTGAATGTCAAGTCCTGGGGCTTGATGATTGTCATTGGTAGAGATATTTTTGAACCCTGCCGCCTCGAGCATGGCTTGGCTTTGTGTCAGAAAGTCCTTTATCATTTTTTCATCGTTGTCGTCATAGCCAACAGACGTGACCAGCAACGGAATTCCCCATTGATCTTTTTTATCGGCACTTAATCGCACGCTGTTGGTTTCTTTCATGATCGTTTCTCCCTGCATATACATGTACGCGTGCCACGTTCCCGGTTCCGACATTTTCTTTTTCATCGCCACACCGATCTCTGCGTCTCCTTGTTCCCCTCTGGGCCGATATCCACCCAAGAACGTGGTGTATCCTCCCACGAAATCGGTATCCTGCTTTTTCAGATTTCTAAAGTTGGCGAGGATAGCCTCGGACGGATTCTTTCCATAATAATATTGATCATCGAATCCCTCGACGGTTCCGCCGGCAGATCCACGATACAGATGAAAGCCTACATGCTTTCCAAGAAGTCCGCTGTCATTTCCCAATCCGTTCGGAAAACGATTGCTCGTGGAATTCAAAAGGACCAACGTGCTGTTGAGTGAGGACGCGTTTACGAAAATGACTCGAGCAAAAAATTCGGTGGCCTCTTTCGTTTCGGAGTCAATCACACGTACCCCCGTGGCCTTCCCTTTTTGTTCGTCATAAATAATTGAGTGCACCACAGAGAATGGTCTTATCGTGAGGTTTCCGGTCTTCTGCGCCCAAGGCAACGTTGATGACACCGAACTGAAATAACCGCCGTAAGGACAACCCCGCATACAAAGATTTCTACGTTGACAACGACCTCGCCCTTGTTGCAAATGAATATCATTTGGCTCCGTGAGTTGCGCCCATCTGCCCTGCACTACAAATCGATCGTGAAAACGTTCGCGTATTTTTTTTTGCAAATGCTTTTCTACGCAATTGAGGTCAAAGGGCGGAAGGAATTCGCCGTCCGGCATCGACTCGATCCCGTCTTTGTTTCCACAGACGCCGATGAATTTTTCGACGTGCGAATACCAGGGCGCGACGTCGGCATAGCGAATTGGCCAATCCAATCCGTAGCCTAGTCGTGCAGGTGCAGAAAATTCATAGTCGCTCCACCGCTGGCACGCACGTCCCCAAATGAGGGACTTCCCTCCTACTTGGTATCCGCGAATCCAATCGAATGGTTTTTCCTGAACATAAGGATGATCGTTATCCTTGATAAAAAAATGACAGGTGTCATCTCCAAATCCAGCGGCCTTGGTGATCAATGGATTTTCATCCATAAATTTTTTCGTCATCTGCCCGCGATGAGGAAAGTCCCACGGTTCTTTGAGCATCGTGGGATAATCCTTGAGATGCTCCACATTCCTTCCCCGCTCGAGGACTAACGTCTTAAGGCCTTTTTCACACAATTCTTTCGCGGCCCATCCGCCGCTGATACCTGAACCGATCACTATTGCATCGTAACTATTTTTTTCGACTCCGTCTACATTAACAAATGGTGGCATAAGGAAAGGGCGAGCTGAAAAGGGCTCTTGCGAATTTACCAACAAAAGTGGCAATTGATCGCAGGCGATACAGGTATCTGAATGTTTTTTTATTGACGTCGAAAAAAAACAATGAGCGGTTTAACGATCGAAGAATTCGGACGCAAATCCTAAGTCAGCTGGCTTTAATCGATAACATTCTTAGGTTTGCCGTACAATTCAATTTAAGTCGTGCGATTTCCCCTTTGTATTTGTCTAGTAGGTGTTTCCATTTCAGTGTACTCGCAATTGAAGCGGGGACAAGTTGATCCTAAAAAAGTGCCGCTTCCTTCGCCACATTATTCAAATGAATTCACCTTCGACTCTCCGTCAAATCCCGATGGCTGGAAAAAGGAGAAGCCAGGCCTCAACATTTCCTTTGTCTCCACCAACGAACTCTTTTTACGAAGCGAGGTACCTGTATCAACACCTTCCCTTGAATGGAATGGAACAGGTTGGCGTGGTGAGCGGCTAAATACGCAAGTTGTTGCTTGGTCTCCGGACACCGTCAATCAAATCCGATTTTCCATCGCTGACTTCACCGACGGCGCTGGTCATAAAATAGGCCGCAATAACATTTCATTGAACCTGGTCCGTTATGTGCTGTCGAATTTTCCTTACGGTGAAGCGTTGACTTCGTGCGGGGCAAGCGCTACCGACACCGCGTATCTGATGCCTGATCGCTTTGAGTCGTTTGAACGATTTGATTTACCCGGCAGAAGCGCGCGGCCGGTGTGGCTATCGGTAGACATTCCACAGGATGTCCCCGCGGGTACTTATTCGGGCGAGGTCACGGTAAATTCTGAAAAAGGAGCCAAAGTGCTTTTGATCAAAATAAACGTACAGGCGCAAACATTGCCAACTCCACACGATTGGAAATTCAGACTCGACCTTTGGCAAAACCCTTCGGCGGTTGCGGAATATTTTCAGGTAAAGCCTTGGTCGCCGGAACATATTTCATTTCTTCGGCAACACCTGAAACTCTATGCTGAGGCCGGTGGCACCTACATCACAACGTACGCCGTGCATTCGCCATGGACGGACAATTCCTACCATCTGGAGGGAGGAATGATTGAATGGACCATTGCTGCGACCGGCGGATGGAAATTTGATTACACCATTTTCGATCGATATGTCTCGTTAGCGATGGAAGTTGGCATTGATCGCGCAATCACGATTTATACACCTGTGCCCTGGGGATACCGGTTCAGGATCAGGGACGAAGCCACGGGGAATTACATTTATAAAGTGTGGTCGCCCGAGTCTGATGAATTCGTGGCCATCTGGAAAATTTTTCTCGACGACCTTCGAAGTCATCTGGAACAAAAAGGATGGTTTCAAAAAACCTACCTGGGTATCAACGAGAATCCGATGCCAGTAACACTTGCGGCGATCAAAGCGATCAAGGCGCATTCCAAAGACTGGAAGATAACATATGCAGGCGATTGGCATCCTGAATTAAGTCACCTACTCGATGATTATTCACCCATCCTTGGCAAAGAGCCAAATGCAAAGGAATTGCTTGAGCGAAAGCAAAAGAAACTAACCACCACCTATTATGTGTGCTGCACGCCGCCGCGCCCAAATAATTTTCTGTTCTCGGTTCCGTCGGAAGGAAGATTCATCAGTTGGTATTCAGCGGCCTACGGTTATGATGGTTTTCTCCGTTGGGCATACGATGCTTGGCCGGCCGATCCGTTGCGCGATGGCCGTCACACGTTTTGGCCCGCCGGCGACTGCTTTCTTGTTTACCCAGGAGGCAACAGCAGTATCCGCATGGAAAAATTGCGTGAAGGAATAGTAGACTTCGAGAAAATCCGGATTTTAAAAGAACTGGCAGCAAAATCTTCCAACAAAAAAGCGGCATCGTTGATCAAGGCGCTGGACAAACACTTGGCTTTGTTTATCGATGACCCCAATTATGACAAGCGGTCTTACTCTTCGGAAAAAATCACTCGACTGGTAGAAGACGGAAAAAAATTGTTGGATACGATCTCCAATGAGTTCCCGTAATGATCCTCCAAATTTTTTTACGTCTTTGAGATTAGCGGCCCTTCCAATTGACTTGATAAGGATATCGCTCGTAGTTCGCGTTGGTGTCGTTAATGGTATAACCCGCGTCGAAATCCGCCTTCGCTTCGTCAAACAATTTTTTGGCATCTTCGATTTTCCATAGTTTTTGCAGCGCGGTGGCCTTGTAATATTTTGCATCGGAGAAATGGCTGTAGATATGAAGGGCCTTGTCAAAATCTATGATCGCTTCTTCTGGTCTATTCTGTTCAAGTCTGGCAATAGCTAGATAAAAATAGGTCAAGTAGTTATTATAGTCTTCGCCGTGCGGCCCTTTGTTTTTGTTGGCTTCAACTTCCAGGAGCTCTTCGGCTTTGCCTAGCTGATTGAGCTGTATGTAGCAGACGGAAAGATAGAAGTTGTAGCTATGGTCCATCACATATTTGAGTGGACTCATCTTTTTGCATTGCTCAAAATCGCGGATGGCAGCAACATAATCTTTCACGTAAATGCAATTCATGAACGCTCTGTATTCCAACCATTTCTCTGGGTCAAATTTTACGGCTTTGTTCAGGCACTTCATGCCCTCCTGATATTTCATAAACTTCAACATCGCCATGCCTTTTTGTTGCCACAGGTAGGCAATTGTGGAGTCGAGTTTTAATCCTTCATCTATTTTCCGTTGCCAGTCCTGCGAATACATCGGGTAATACCATGCTCCATTTTTCAGATAGCGATCGACGATTTCATCTTTGCTCAGTTTCTTTTCCTGCGCGTGCGAAACAGATGCAATAACAACGAGCGAAATGACTTGTGCCATTCTTGGGTTCATAGGTGGAGCGGGTTGGCCTTAGATTAATACGGGATTTTCGGCAAATTGTTGGTACTCCCTTGAAACATGACCTCTGATCAGTCTGTCACAATCGTTCGAATTTGTTTTTTAACTTACCCGCCTTACAAATATACCATGACCTTTACCGAAACTCTCCTCATCGCTTTAATCCCTTCATTTATCTCTTTCGTAATATCCTATCTTGTTTTTCATCAGCAGGTTGTTTCATACAAGAGAGAAACGATGGCCGAACGCGCGGCCAGGCATTTTTTAAAGCACAAAACGTTTACAGATCGGTCCTTTGATACTCTACAAAAACATTTGGGAGGATGGGACGATGAACCCGACGAGCTGCGCAGGATTTTAGTGCGCGCAGGTGCTGTCCGTTCCTTCCGAGACAATAAAGAATGGTGGACGCTGCTCAGCCGCTGGGACGAGAAAATTGAAAATATCAAGAGTAGGAAGAACTAGTTCACCTTGCAAGCGCTGAATCACGTCTTACATTTGGCCACTTGTCACTCCGACCGCAATGAAATCACCGGATTAACAGTAGCTGCCTTGATCGATTCGAAGCTGACTGTTAACCATGCAATGATCAAGGCAAGAACAAAGGCAATCGCGAAGATGGTCCATTCAATGGCCACATGGTAAACAAACCCATTAAGCCACTGACTCATCCCATACCAAGCCGCCGGTATGGCAATGACTGTTGCAATTAAGATGGGGCCGGTAAATGTGGTCGACAGTAAGTACACCAACTGGAACCCTGACGCACCAAGCACTTTGCGAATTCCAAGTTCACGCGTTCTGCGCTCGGCGAGATAAGCCGACAATCCGTAGAGCCCCAGGCAAGAAATTACAACCGCGAGCACCGCGAACACATTGAACAAATTTCCCAATCGTTGCTCTGCTTTGTATTGATTGGCAATGTCTTGATCCACAAAACTGTAGTTGAAGGGATAGCTGGGGTTCATCTCTTTGCAAATCTGTTCCAGCACTTTGATTGTACTTTCTGTTTCTCCAGGCAACGTACGAACGATGGCATAGCCGCCCCACGTGTTCCGGTCCAGGAACATCGGTCCAATGGCTTGTTGAATCGGTTTGAAGTTGAAATCCTTTACCACCCCGATGATCGTGCGTTCTCGTCCCCAAATTTTGATTTTCGTTCCAACCGCCGATTCGACAGTCATTCCCATAGTCTTTAAGGCGGTTTCATTCACCATGATGTTGACCGAGTCTGCTTTTGCGTTCTCACCATAGCCATGCCCGTTGAGAATTGTTGCTTTGAAAACCTCTTCAAAATTTTCGTCGATTGCTGTATTGTAAAAAAGCGGCTGCGAGTTCGGGTCTTTTCCGGCCCATTGCACATTGACCGTTGCACCGCTTGAAGATGTGGGGAGCTCAGAGATAAAAGAATATTGACTGGTCAATCGATTACCGGCGAGCCGTGTGCGCAGAGATTCATACTTCGACCACAACTCTCCCGACATCTGGACATAAAGAAGATTCTCTTTATCGTATCCTAGGTTCAACTGTTGGATGTACTTCAATTGACGGTAAACGATCGCCGTACCCACAATCAGTGAAATGGATATCGCGAACTGAATCACCACCATCGTATTCCGGAACAAGCCGGACGAGCTCCGTGCAGTAAAGTTTCCTTTAAGTACAGTCGCGGGCAAGAAACCGGAAAGGTAGAGCGCAGGATAACATCCCGCCAGTAAGCCCGTGACAACGGTTATTCCAAGAAGGCCCATCGTGATCCTCGCATTTGTAAAATCGAGCGTGAGATTTTTCCCACCGAGTTCATTGAAGTAGGGAAGAACGAGATAGATCATCAACACGGCCAACGAGAGTGCGAGCAAGGCAACAATGAGAGATTCGGACAAGAACTGGCCCATGAGATGGGAGCGAATGGCTCCAACTACCTTGCGCAATCCCACTTCTTTCGCACGCCTAGCCGCCCTTGCCGTAGCGAGGTTCATGAAATTCAGGCAAGCTACCACAAGGATGAATACAGCGACGATCGCAAAAATGTAAACGTTCTGCGCGTTGCCATGACCTGGGATATCAGCCAGAAAATTGGAATACAGGTGAACCTTTGCGAGTGGCTGCAGCACAAAACCGACTTTCAATACGGGCTCATTCTTTTTATAGATGGCCTGCAGTTTTTTTTCGAGGTCAGCAATCGCTGACTCCGACTGTTGGGCCTTCTCGTGCAGCTTGATGTATGTGAAATAATTGAAATTATCCCACACATTTTGTTTGAGATCATTATTTGTGCGCGCCAGAAAACGCATCGGTTGAATAAAATCAAATTGCAGGTGAGAGTTTGAGGGAATGTTGGCGATGACGCCAGTCACGGTAAAGTCTTCTTTGCCGTTCTTTCGAAACGTTTTCTCCAGTACGTCAATGCTGCCAAAATATTTTCGAGCGACGTCCTCCGTGATGATAATCCCTTCCGGGTTCTTAAATGCAGCCACAGCATCACCTTTGATGAACGGGAATGAAAATACCTTGAAGAAATTGGAGTCCGCATAGATGATCCTTTTCTCTTCGAACTTGACATCACCCACTTGCATCAAGTCGCGTTTTAGATCCGTGATGCGAACGGCTTCCTCTACTTCCGGTATTTCATTCTTTATGGCCTGGGCCAATGGAGCTGATGACACCGCAGCGTGTACCTTCAATTCGGGCAGTGTCGCCGTAACGCGGTAAATGTGTTTGTAGTCTTTGTGGAACCGATCATAACTCAACTCGTCATTCACCCACATGCCAATCAGCGCCGTGCAACTGATGCCAAGTGCCAAACCGAAGATGTTGATGAAAGAAAAGCCTTTCTGACGAAGGAGATTTCGAATGGCGACTTTGAAATAATTGCTGATCATAGTAGAGATAGAACTGTCTAGCTGAGACGAGAAGAGGTAAGAATAGGTTGCACAAAGAATGCAAAACGACAGAAAGAAGAGTTTTTCAGAAACGATAGGAAAGCGCCAAACCCGGTGTTTGTGTGGAGATACCCAAGCTCAACGAGGGGGCGCCGATCTTTTGTTGATAATATTTCATTTTGCTTGTGCCTCTGATACTCAGCGGAATACCAACCCCCAGCAGCCCCGTACCTCCCAAAACCATTAACACACCTACTTCAGCGTCGCTAGTGTTGTACCTATAAGTGCCGCGAAGATTGTTCAATTTTGAAATCCCTATCGCCCCAAAAACAATTCCCGAAGCTACCAACCCAAGGCCTGTGCTTTGCATTCTCCGGTATTTATAATAGCGCTGCACATTGATATCCGGTGCGATGCCATCCATCAACAGACGATATTTCTTCATCTTTTTCGTGCCAATGATCGCCAACGTAATGCCTCCCCCCAACAGGCCTTCGGCCGCAAGCGTTTCAAGACTATATCCCAGATCATTGGAGTTGGCCGAGCTCCCCTTGTTTAGCAAGTCTCCGAACACCAAAGCGCCGGCTACGGTCATAATAACACCTGCGGTTCGGGCTTTTCTATATTTTTCATATTTGAGCTGATACGTCCTCTTTTCGTCTTGAGGTTGGAATTGTGCAGAAGCGTGATGGGCCGTGACGAGCAGTAAAAAAAATGAAAACAGTTTCATGGGAATTAAAGAAAGCAAAATAAGGTAAAATTTAGCTTCGATTCGCGAGTTTCGTGCGTCGGGTTTTTAGCTTCAAGCTACCGGCCGCAAGGTTCTCTTTTCCTCAAGTTCGATCGAAGCACAGGACTAAACAGGTAGGAACAAAATGGTTACTCGAGCTTCAGAATTCGCTGAATGGTGCTTAGCACCTTTGTTGTGCCAGCGGTTGCCTCAATCGCCCCAAGTTCTAACGCTGCCTTTCCATAGGAGCCAATCGCAGATGCAGAAGCAAAAATAATTATAGGGGTACGATTGTTTAGTTTCTTGAGTTCTTTCAATAAATCGAGCCCTGCTGTTCTGTTATTACCCCTTCCGATATCAGAAATAATCAAATCAAACTTTTCCATCTTCACCAACTTCATAGCTTGATCAGTGTCAAAACCCAACGTAAATTTAACACCTACGCGTGCTAGCATTTCCATTAGATAAGTGTTGTTCTCAGGATGATCGTCAACCCAAAGAATCGATTTGCCCTTCAATCTCTCCACATCTGACTTTTCTTCTTTTTCAATTTCCTCTTGGCTTTGATCACTGATTTTTTCAGATCTAGCGCTTAATTCAAGGATTATTCTTCCGATGTCATCAAACTGCTTTGCCGATTTCTCTTTGCCCTCTTTAATAAGGTTGTCAATCTGCCTCAGTTTTTCATCAAGCAGACCTTGAACCGTTTCTTTAAATTGTTCATTTACCTCTTTTTTAATGTCGCTTTTTGATTTCCAGTTCAACCAAGTCAAAACGCCTCCGACAAGAATTCCAATTGCTCCAAGAAGTTTCCAGAGCATGTCATAGTATTCTTGAGTGTACTCCCGATGTAATTTTGTTTCCTCACGAAGAAATTCCTCATATCTCAAAACGGTTTCGTTTGGGTCAACTAATTTATGTGGTGGAGTCTCTTGAGGATTAGTTTGTCCGAAGGAAGAAATAAAAAACACCGTTAATAGTGGGAATAGTTTGAGTGACTTTGCCATGTTATTATTTCTTCTAATTATTAAATTAAAAGAGGCGGTGCTTTTCCTTCTTCACAACCGTAGCACAAACTCCCATACTTAAAACAAAAAC
Organism: Cyclobacteriaceae bacterium; assembly: GCA_035492075.1. Lineage (GTDB taxonomy): Bacteria > Bacteroidota > Bacteroidia > Cytophagales > Cyclobacteriaceae > ELB16-189. Next base: position 169,736 of record DATJJP010000047.1, read on the forward strand.
ATTGCTTTGTGGCGCGCGTCAATCTAAGATCTGGACCCGTTTTGCCCGCTCAATTCGCGTCAGGAGAGTCAGCAATTCAACAAACTCCGCCAATCACCTTATTTATGCCTTTTCCAGTTTTCTTGATTGATTTAGAAACTAATAGCACTCTCAGACGGGCCCAGGAAATTTCTAGAATGACTTAAGGCGAAAACAAAACGCCGACAGCCAGCAGCTTCCCAAAACCTTTTTATCGTCTTCTCCGTATACTTTGGCATTCTATGTATATCCTTTTACTACCTATACATAACATTGATTACCAATATGATACCCAAGAGCCTTACCGCCGCCTCGACCAAGCTCATCATCCTCGGCATTCTCCGGGAGGGAAACAGCTATGGCTATCTCATCATTAAAAAGGTAAAAGAATTATCGGGCGGCAAAATGAACTACTCCGACGGCATGCTCTACCCTGTCCTTCATCACCTGGAGAAGGAAGGCTTCATCAAGTCGGAGTGGGTGATGGAAGACGAGCAGCGGCCACGCAAATATTATGCCCTCACCACGCAGGGAAAAAACGAATTGATTGCCGAACGTGAACATTGGGTCAATGTTCACTCAGTGTTGGAGGCGATCTGGCAATTGAGTCCAAAAAAATAAGCACACTATGTTTGATCTTGAAAAAGAAATCCAGCAGTGGTTGCGGTCGTTCCACAAACACCGTGCATTCGACCACGGATCGGTCCGCGAAATGGAGCAACACCTCCGCGACCACATCGAAGACCTGATCGCCAAAGGAAACTCCGCCGATGAAGCGTTCAAAAAGGCCACTATAGAATTTGGGGACATAGCGCCCATAGCCAACGAAGAGTTTACTAACCTGAAAAGAAAAAAAACGTTGGCCACAGTCGTTCATTCGGCCACGCTCCCCATGAACAAATTTTCATTCACCATCGCCATGCGCAACATCTTGCGTCGCCCCTTGTTCTCGTTTATCAAGATTGCAGGACTCAGCGTAGGCGTGAGTGGTTGCGTGATCGTATTTCTGATGACCAGCCTGGAACTGAGTTTTGACAAATTCCATCCCGACGGCGACAAGATCCACCGCGTCATTTCGACGTTCTCCGGTGTTTGGGAAGGCAGCAACCCTGCGGTGCCACTTCCACTACCCGATGCGTTGCGCGACCGTGTTCACGGCGTGGAAGCAGTGAGTCAAATGCTTACGGACAATCTCAACGTGGAAGTTCCCGAAGGAGGAAGCAACAAAAAATTCGTAAAACCAAATCTTACCGCCTACGTCGATCATCACTACTTCGAGGTCTTTCAAGCATATCGTTGGGTAATTGGAACGCCAAAAGTATTGGATGCGCCCAACGTAGTCGCCATTACCGAGAGCAAAGCGAAAACTTATTTCGGTGAAACAGATTTATCTAAGGTGATCGGCAAGCGACTCATCTATCGTGACTCATTGGAGGCAAACGTCGTCGGGATCATTGCCGACCAGCGCGAACGCACCGACTTTAATTTCACAGACTTCATTTCATTGTCTACACTAAAGACAGCGAGATGGAAGGACAATTACAACTTCGAAGAGTGGGGCGACATCAACAGCGCCTGGCAGTGTTTCATCCGGCTTTCCAACGGCACCGCCGTCAGTAGCATCGACGAGTTATTGAAAGCGATGTCGAAGGAAAGTGATGCGAAGTCGGATGTAAAAGGGCCGCCACGTACTACGTTCACGTTGTTCAAAACGCAACCGCTCGGCGACATTCATTTCAACAACAAGTTGGGAACCTGGGACGACGGTCGACCAGTCGCCTCACTGCCCATGATTGAGGCGCTGGCTGCCATCGCCGCATTACTTCTTGTGATTGCCGTTATCAATTTCGTAAACCTGGAAACGGCCCAAGCTCTCCGCCGCGCACGTGAAGTAGGCCTGCGCAAGGTGATGGGCGGCACACGCGCAGGGCTGTTGCTCCATTTTATTTCCGAAGGGTTCTTGATCACAAGCATCGCCGTACTATTGTCGATCCCTTTGTCGAAACTGGCGATCACTGCCTTCAGCGAATTCCTGCCATCTGAACTCACGCTCAGTTTTTCGGACGTAAAGTTTGTATTGTTTCTGATCGGATTGCTAGTGATCATCCCTTTGCTCTCGGGAACATATCCGGCGTTGGCCCTGTCGTCGTTCCAACCAGTAGACGCGCTACGGATGAAAGGCACGATGAGCGGAAGCAGCTCCGCATTCCTCCGAAAAACACTCACCGTCGTGCAGTTCTCTTTCTCGCAAGCGTTGATAGCGGCAGCGTTGATCGTTAGTCTGCAGATCAGTTGGATGATCAACAAGGATCTTGGGTTCACGCGCGAAGCCATCGTGACTATGGAGACACCCTATTGGGATAAAGTTTCAAAGAGAGTTGCTTTTCGTCACGAACTGGAACAATTATCGGCAGTGGCGGCCATCAACCAGAGTTCAAGGCCTCCCACATTCCATGGCAGCAACACAACGACGCTGCACTACTATAATGACAAGAAAGAGGACCTTCCAACATCTGTCCATTTCAATGCTGGCGACACGTCGTACGTGAGTTTGTTCGGCCTCAAGCTCGTGGCCGGCAGAAACGTGACACCGGTTGACAGTCTTGGCGAAATTCTGGTGAACGAAGCGTACTGCGCAAAACTCAACATCGCCCCCATCGACATGATTGGAAAAGATGTGAAGAGGGGGAGCGGCAAGAAATATGTGGTGGCGGGCGTGCTCAAAGATTTCCATCACGCCTCTCTTCACAGCGTCATCCAGCCGTGGTTCTTCGAATATGAAAGCAACTACTTCCTCTTTTCGTTGAAGCTAGCCAACACCACAAACACGCCCGACGCGATCGACCAGATCAAGAAAGCGTGGAGCAAAATATATCCGGATATGCCACCGAACATTTCATTCCTCGATGACACCGTGCGCAAGTTTTACGAAGCGGAACGTCGCGTAGCCGTCTTGGCAAACACAGCAACGGCGTTGGCCATCTTCATTTCCTGTCTCGGGCTTTTTGGGTTGGCTTCTTTTACAGCGATCCAGCGCACAAAGGAAATTGGCATTCGCAAAGTGCTCGGCGCATCCGTCAACGGCATCATGGCGCTCTTGTCGCGCGAGTTTTTGCTGCTGATCGGTTTGTCATTTTTGTTCGCCGTACCCATCGCCTGGTACGCCGGCCGTCAGTGGCTCTCAGGCTTTGCTTACAGTATGCCCCTCAGCGTTTGGATATTCCTGATGGCAGGTGCTTTGTCAATCGTCATCGCGTTACTCACCGTCGGATTTCAGGCAATAAAAGCCGCGATTCGAAATCCCGTGGAGAGTTTACGATATGAATAAAAAAACTAAGGCTAGTAGGTAGTGGCGTCACGAATTGGTAGCACGCGACAAAGGGTTTCCTTCTCGCGTGCATTGGCTCGCTCAATCAGGGTGATCAAACAAGAGCACCACCTCCGTCAACAATGATGCATTGCCCAGTTGCAAAAGTTTGAGTGATCAGAAATAAATACGCCTTAGCCAATTCCTCTGGTTCACCCACTTTTCCAACCGGCAACGATCCGCCGAAATCGGTAAACATCTTTTCTCGCTCAGCTACACTAAAAGAAGACCAGAGGTCGGTTCGCACCAAACCCGGTACAACCATGTTGACTCGCAACGGAGCAAGCTCAACTGCCATTGCTCTTGTGAAACCTTCCATGGCAGCACAAATGCTAGCACCTATGGACCAACCGGGACTAGGACGATGTGCCGAGAGTCCACCCGTCAGCGTAATCGAACCTCCTTTATTGATGTGTGGTATGGCGTATTTCACGGCAGCCAACGCCCCCCAAAACCTGACATCAAAAAATTTTCTCGCCACCTGGACTTCTGTACTTAATAACGGACCAAGCAGTAGGGACTCTCCCGCCGTGAACACCAAATGATCGAAGCCTCCTACTTTTTCAAAAAACGCACGAATATTGCGTTCCTCAGATAGATCAACAACATGGCCCTCGTGCTCCTTACCGAGGTGTTGGACCGTAGCATCAATATTTTTCTTTTTGCTAGATGCGACCACAATCTGACCCCCCGCTGCTACGACCGCTTGTGCCGTGGCTTTCCCAATGCCAGCCGTGCCACCTAAAATCACGACACGCTTACCTTTTAGTTCTCTGTTTACCTGTTCAATGTTGTCCATAACTTTTGTTTTTTAATTGCGGTTCAAAAATGTGGAAACACTTCTTTCGGTCATTTAACAAATGGTAAAATCCAAATCGGTGGCCGATGGCGTAAGAAAAAATAAACGGATAAATGAAACCCAGGCATTGAAAAAATGGGGTGGCCCGATCGATGCGGAGAAAATAAAATAAATTAAACCATGCTTTTCCTGATTCTGCTCAGGGACTGCTGGGTCACCCCAAGGTAAGAAGCGATGTCACCCAGAGAAACACGCATGGCGATTTCCGGTTGCCGGATCAAAAAGTTGGTATAACGTGTTGTGGCATCCTCGCCAAGGTACAAGTTTCGGAGTGCTATCTTTTCAATCAATGATCGCTGTATGATCTGGTTAATCGTTGTCTTTAGATGTGGAATTTCGTTATAAACCATCTCCATGGCTTGTCTGTGCAGCACAATCGCGTCCGTATCACATGCGGCCTCAATGGCACTGGTGGAAGGCATCTGTGTCGTGAAGCTATCAAGGACGCAACAGAATTGATTCTCCTTCAGAAAGAAATGGGTATTTTCAATGCCTTTTTCATTGAGGCTATAAATCCTCAAGACTCCATTGCAAATAAAATTCATAGTATGGCACACTTCTCCAATCTTGCACAGTTGCTCGCCTTCATAAAACTTCTTCGCTGGGAAGCGCTCTCGAATCAAACTCGTCTCGTCGTCGGTAAAGGAATCGAACAATCTCAAATATTGTACAAACGCGTCTGAGGTCATCACTTCAAAGTTACATCGTAATTTGGTCAAATCGAATTTCTCTTAAGAAGATCCAGGTGCGGCGAAGGATTACGAATTCAGTGCACGGTACTTAGAGTTAGTCAGCGTCGGAGATCCGCATCCCGCTGACTGGCATTTCAAATTAGGTGAACAGAAAAGCCAACAGCTAGAAGTTCCACTAGAGTTTCGAAGCCGCATCTGCATCCAATAGAATTTCGCAGTTGGGATGGAGTTGTACTACGGAAGCGGGAATGGCGGTGGTGACAGGACCGTGGATTGCCTTCTTCACCATGTCTGCTTTGTGCGCGCCTTTCACTACAAGGATAAGTTTGCGGCTATGCATGATGTTCTTGATACCACGGGTGAGGCCACCCAGGACATGATCCTTTGGCACGTTTGTCTCTCTGCGAACGCGTGCCTCAAAATCGGGATCCATCGGCGACACCCAGGTCTCGCTCTCGAACGGAGTGCCGGGTTGGTTGATACCGATATGTCCATTGGCACCTAAGCCGAGCATCTGCAGGTCAGCACCACCGCGCGCCGCCAGGGAGTCTTCAAAAAGTTTTGCTTCTCTTTCAAAGTCGTCCGACAGTGTGGGGGGCATGATGAAATTCTCTTCGGAGATACCCAGTGGCGCGGCAATCTGATTCTTGATCATCGTATAACAGCTTCCCGCATACTCGCGCGGCAAGTTGGTGAGCTCGTCTACGTTGAAGAACGTAACCTGCGAAACATCAAAGGGAAACTTGGCATGAATCTCGGATACAATGGCGTGCATGTTTGTCGTCGTTTGACCAGTCGACAAGCCGATCACGGCATCGGGTTTCTCCAGCATCTGCGCAATGATGCGCCATGCGGCGGCGACATCAAATTCTCTTTCGTTTTTAGTGACGGTGATTTTCATGAACGTAGATTATAGGTGCTTTAATTCTTGTGAGAAAAAATGATCAATGGCCAAGGCCGCATCGGTTTCGTCCTCGCCATCGATGATGATGCTGATGGTATCTCCGCCTTTGGCACCAATGGTGAGAATATTGAGCATGCTGTTGAGAAGTACCACTTTTTCTTCTTTTTTAAGACTGACTATTGATTTGTATTTTTTTGCAAGCCTAATGAGTGTCGTAGCTGGCCGCGCATGGATTCCTTCAGGAGCAGTGATGACGTAGCTTTTTGTTATCATGTTTTTGAAATTCATTTACTGGAACACGCCGTTAAATAGTCAATAATACTTTTTGAATTATCCATCGACATTACTTGTTCACAAATCATCTTCGCTTTTTCATAATCGTTTTCGTTGATGATTTTTTTTATGGCAGGTAGGGAAACGGCACTCATGGAAAATTCCTCAAGGCCCATGCCAAGCAATAATACCGTGGCAAGAGGATCAGAGGCAAACTCGCCACACATGCCTACATGAATGTGGTATTTACGCGCCTGCTCAATCATGTACCTGATCAACCTTAACACCGCGGGGTTGTACGGATCGTAGAGGTCTTTTATTTTTTCGTTGCCGCGATCTACCGCCAGCGTGTATTGGCAGAGATCGTTGGTGCCGATGCTGAAGAAGTCTACTTCCTGCGCGAAGAGGTCGGCGGTGATAGCGGCAGATGGTGTTTCGATCATCATGCCGACCGGAATGCGTTCATCAAAATCAACTTTACTTTCTCTAAGTTGCTGCTTTGCTGCTTCAAGTATTTGTTTTGCGAGGCGCAACTCTTGAATACCGCTGATCATGGGGAACATGGCTTTAACATTTCGCAGCGCACTCGCCCTCAGAATTGCTTTGAGCTGCGTGACGAAAATATCTTTTCTGTCAAGACTGATGCGAATCGCGCGATAACCAAGAAAAGGGTTTTCTTCTTTTGGGAGGTGGAAGTAGTCCAGGGGCTTGTCGCCACCGATGTCAATGGTTCTGATAACAACGGGTTTTCCGCGTGCTTTCAGTGCCGCACTATAGTAAAACTGAAATTGCTCATCTTCTGTTGGGAAAGAATTTCTGTTCATGAACAGAAGCTCCGTACGAAAAAGTCCCACACCTTCAGCTCCGTACATTAATGCATCGTCCATGTCATCGGCACTGGAGATATTGGCCATCAGTTTTATTTTAATACCATCTGTTGTTTGCGCGGGGGCACTGTTAAGCGACGGCATAAAACTATTTTCCTGATGATACTGTCTGAATTTCGCCGCATACTCTTCAAAACACTTTTCGTCGGGGTTGGCGATCACGAGGCCTTTCGCACCATCTACAATGATCACGTCATCGTTTCGTATCTCATCCAAAGCAGCTCCACAGCCAAGTACAGCCGGAAGGTTTTTTGATTTCGCAAGAATAGCGGTGTGTGAAGTTTTTCCACCGATGCGCGTAGCAAACGCAATCACTGTTGTCATATCGAGGGCTATCGCATCGGAAGGAGAAATCTCATCGGCAATGACGATGGTATTGAACTTAAATTTTGGCGGCGTCTTTTCCCTTGAATTACTGAGATTTTCGAGAATACGATTGCCGATGTCTTTTATATCAGCGGCGCGATCAATCAAGTACGCATCATTCATGCCCTTAAACACCCGAATGAATTGGCCGATCACTTGGATGACTGCATCGACGGCATTTTTCCTTTCCGCTCGGATCTTCTCCAACACATCGCCATGGAGCTGTGGATCGGTGAGCAATTCGATATGTGCGTCGAGCACATCCATCTCATCTTCATTTAAATTTTGTGACGCATTGCTTTTTACTCTTTCAATATCGTCAACAGATGCCTGAACGGCCTTGTTGAACTTATCCATCTCCCTTGCAATGTCATCTTCACTCTTCAGTACAGTGCCTGTCGATGTAACTTTATTTTTCGTCAACACATAAGCGCTTCCGATGGCGATGCCCGGTGAGGCAGATATACCCTTCATCTCTATCTTATTTCTTGTTTCTTTCATGTTCACTTCTTCTGGTCACGCAAACACATGCAATACACTTCCTATGAATCCCAAAAGCAATAACCCGATAAGGAGGTAGGTGGTTTTGATATTCTTCTTCAGGAGGAAAAAAACGAGAAAGGTGAGCGCCAGCGGAATGAGGCCCGGAACAATCTGATCTAAAATTCCTTGCAAAGGAATTTCACTTCCAGAAGAGCCGATGGTTGCCGGTGTCTTAATATTCATCAGAAGCGCGGGCATGGCACCAACGACCATCAAGCCTACAATGGCAGCACCCGAGGTCAACTTATCCATCACATGGCTGCTTGCTATTTTCTGAAGGAATTTATTTCCTTGGTGATATCCAATGAATGTGAGGTGATATCGGAACCATAGATGCGGAATGTTGAAGATCAAAATGAAGAGCAGCGGGCCCGCGATATTTCCTTTCAATGCCAGCGACGTGCCGATGCCGGCCGCAATGACTTTCAGTGTTCCCCAGAATAAAGAATCGAATATACCTGCCAGTGGTCCCATCAGTCCGAGCTTCACGCCATTGATTGAATCGGCATTAAAATCTTCCGCGCGACTATTTTGTTCTTCCATGGCTGCAGCGATTCCTAGAATGAGCGTAGCGCCATAGGGGCTTGTATTAAAAAATTGCAGGTGTCTTTTTAGAGCCAGCGCGACGGCCTCTTTCGTTTTGTATATTTTTCTGATGATGGGTATCATCGAGAAAGCAAAGCCTGTATTCTGACAGGTTTCAAAATTGAAGTTTGCTTCCAGGGCAAGTGAACGGAAAAATATACTTCGGATATCCGATTTTGAAAATGACGGCACTTTTGAAGCCTTTGCGTCGTCGCGGGATTCGTCACTCTCCATTTCCTTGTGATTCATGCTTGATACGATCAACGCAATAATCACTCCCAATGCACCGATGGCGATCATGGGAAGTTTGAGATAACTGCTTAGAATAAAACCAAGAAAAAAATAAGGCGCTACTTTTTTATTGAACATGACATTCATCAGCAACGCGAAACCGAGTGCTGGCAAAATGTTTCCGGCTGCCTGTAAGCCCGTGTTCACCCATTCGGGAATGGTGTCGAGAAATGATTTCATCACATCGGCACCCAGCAGCAGTGCAAGGAAAGTGATAATGCCCATGAGCAAGGGCTTGAGCACACCGGAAAGAATATGGAGCCATTGCACTTTGTTCCAATCTCCCAACTCGGCATATTCCATGAATTTTTTATTGAACCCTGCGCGGAAAATAAAAAGTCCGCTTATCACCATCTCTGCAAGAATGGAAATAGGAACGGCAAGTGCCAGAGCTACCGCAGGCCCTTTACCTGACATGATGGCGAACGCTGTTCCCAACACGCCGCCCGTAATCACATCGGGAGGAATCGCAGCGCCTACTTTAATATTCCCCATGAAGATCAACTCTAGCGTTGCACCGATCACAATGCCTTGCGTAAAATCTCCGAGCACTACACCGACAAGCGGCCCCAGTACCAATGGACGATTTAATAAAACTGTTCCCAGGAAATCTTCCGCATGGCCAAACATGGCTATCAATGTGATCAGAATAAAAGCGACGATCATGGCGTCTTAGGTTTATGGTTTGTTTTCCTTTGTGCGCAACAAGGCACGAAATTGCCTGCAACATTAAATCAGTGATGCTACTTTTTGTTTTTCATCGGTCGGTACCTGACGGATTTCCAGTTCGATATTTTTAAGGAGCAATGCTTTTATCAGCGAAACGTCGTCATTCGTTACTGCAACTGCCTTCGAAATCAGTTTAGCATTTTCTTTTGCGCGGATGCCTCCAAAGTTGATGGACTTGATTTCCGAAACACTGTTTGCCAGTGCTGTGGCGTCTTTTACAGAGTTGATCAACACGAGGACCTTTGCAGCCCTGTTCTTTTCATCATTCAGAAATAAAATGGTATCAGAAACCGACTTGATGAGCAGTTTCACGTTGGCGGGTTTCGCCAGCCCCAAGGTCATTTTTTGAAAGTCATCTTTGGCTACTGTATCGTTAGCTACTACGAGGCAGTCAACGCCAAGGGAAGGAACCCAAGTAAAGGCCACCTGCCCGTGTACCAGTCTGTCATCAATTCGGATAAGTTTAATCATGAGTGTTTTCTTTATTGATTAATTTGTTCACATAGACCACTTGTTCTCGTGCCGCCTGCAATGCGTTTTCAATAGCGTCTGCGATTGGCTTGTCAGCGTCAGTCATTATCAGATCGATAAGCAGTGGAAGATTCATTCCCGAAACGATATGCACATTTTCTCTCAAAGCAAACCGAAGCACTTGGTTGGTGATGCTGCCACCCATCAAGTCGGAGAACACGATGAGTTCATCATTGGGCGTGATGTTTTCCAAAACTTTCTTAAGTTCATCTTCAATGGATGTATTGCCATCTACATATGCATCTATCACGAAGACATTGTCCGATTCACCAATGATGATATCAAGGGATGACTTGATTCCAGAAGCAAAACTACCGTGTGCTGTTATCAAAAATTTTCTCATTGGTTATTCTCTTTCATAGCCCAATTCATCGTGTTGGTGAGCAACTGCTTGAATTCCTTTACATGGAACAGTTCACCGTGATGCCCAAAGAGGAAATAAATGTTCTTCGCTTTCTTCTTTGGATTGCACCAGATCACGGGGTGATCTCCCATCTTAATATCGGTTTGCGGCTGGTAGCTGTTCTCGTCAACGGTTGCCAATATTTCTGTATTTTCCCTCGGGTTTTTATCGAACGTGTACCATTCTTCACCAGGCAAATTGAAATGTGAAGGTAGCCCCGCGAAGACCGCATGATTTTTTTTCTCCAAGTGGACTTCTCCATCGGCTCGTGCAGCCACATAATCTTTAAACCGAATGCCGCCGAGAAAATCGGAAAACCATGGCCAGATCTGATAACCATCAAACTCGCCAAGAAGAGAGGCGTGATGGAAACCAACCCACGCACCCTTACCATTGTCGATGTAGTCCTCGAAAGCTCGCTTCGACTCGTCCGACCACATGTAGGGTGGATAGTTGAGTTGAATGAAGAGTTTATACTCTTTTAGGAATTCCTTAGTGATCGCGTCGGGTGTATTCAGTACGATGTATTCGAAATTTTCCTGTTGGGCATATTTACTGAGCCAATCCAATCCCGCAACGACGAAGCTTTCATGATGACCACCTCGTTCTGCTAAGACAATCGCCTTGAATTTTGTCTGTGCGCATAAGGTATTGCTTACGGAGTACGTAACCAGAAAAAAAATCAATGCTATTTTTATCGTCGACATCAGTGTAGCGTCAATATGAAATACCTTCTTGCAAAGCAGTCTCGTATTTTTCGAAATCGATTTGATAGAGATGAGGTGATTTATTTGCGGTACCCACTTTCTTCTCTGGCAGCTTGACGAGGAAATCATAGCTCATCAGCAGCTTGTGAAAATTCCTTCTGTCGAATGTTCGATTGAGAATGGTCTCATATAGCTTTTGCATTTCGCGCAGGGTGAACTTCTGCGGCAGCAGCTTTGCGATGGGGAGATAACGCAGGTCTTTTCTCAGGGCTACGAGCGCGAGCTCGATCATGTCGTTGTGGTCAAACAATAGATCGGGTATCTCCGATATTCTACACCATTGGTAAGCGCCTGTTACGTTTGGTGCGACCTTTTCAAAATCCACGAATGCATAGAAACCAATGGAGATGAGGCTCTCATGATAGTTGCCTTTCTCCTTGCCACTATGGAGACGTTTTTTTTGATCTGAAGAGTAATCAGGAGTTCGGTTGGCCGCACCAAATGCATGAAACTGTTGAAGAAACACGTCCTGTATCCCAGTGGTTTCTTTCAACACACGGGAGGCCGCTTGCGCAATTTGTTCCGACCGGTAGATCCGTCCTCTGGGTAGACTCCAGTCTATCGCACTCCATTCTAATAATAAAATTTTCAGCTCATCGCCATGAAAACCAATCATTACGCAGTCAACCGACACGTCACTTATAGGGCTGTCCAAAGCTTGAGTAGAATCGTTTTTCATTAAAAAAGTGCCGTTTTGCGGCCATTCTGGCTTAGCGTATATATTACGCACTAATATAGTGAAGAAAGTGGATTAACCTCGACCTCGGCGGAGTGGCAGTCTCCTGAATTGGACATTTATGGTCACAAATCCTGTTTGCAAATCGAGCTCAGTCCAGCTGGCGGACGCGGAACATTTTACCAATAAAAAAACCGACACGTGTGCGTCGGCTTCTTCGTGAGGTTCCGAGCGGATTCGAACCGCTGTAGGAGCTTTTGCAGAGCTCAGCCTAGCCACTCGGCCACGGAACCAATTTAGGACTTCGGTATTAGAACGTAGGTCTTCGGTTTTTTCAAAGTTATGAACTCAATTATGATTCACAACACCCAAGTCCTGAGCTCCAATACCCAAGTCCCGATTATTATTCTGCTTTAGGAGTTCCTTTCATCTTCTCCTTCAGCGCGCTCAATGCTTCAAGGTCACCAAGGGTTGACTTTTCAGACTCTTGGTTGATCTTGTCGATCGTCTTGCCTTTAGGAGCTGGCTTCTTCTTAGGAGCAGCAACTTCTCTTGCTTCTTCAGCAGACCACGTTGCTTTCAAGCTCAACGTGATGCGTCTGTCGTCTTTCGAGAACTCCAATACTTTAAAGTCGTATTGTTCGCCTACTTCCGCTTTAGAACCATCTTCTTTCGCCAAGTTTTTCAGTGAGCAGAAACCTTCAATACCATACTGCAATTCTACAATAACACCCTTATCGTTTTTGCTGATAATCGTGCCTTTGTGTGTAGAACCAACGGTGAAGATCGTTTCGAAAGTATCCCAAGGGTTTTCCTCCAGGTGCTTATGGCTCAATGCCAATCTTCTGTTCACGGCATCCAATTCAAGAACTTGTACTTCGATCGTCTCGCCTACTTTAGTGAATTCTGAAGGGTGCTTGATCTTTTTGGTCCAGCTCAAATCTGAAACGTGAACCAATCCGTCGATACCTTCTTCCAATTCGATGAACAACCCGAAGTTGGTCAAATTGCGAACGATGCCTTTGTGGCGCGTGCCCACCGCGTATTTCGACAGCACATCCTGGCGAGTCCAAGGATCTTCAGTCAATTGCTTAATGCCGAGGCTCATCTTTCGCTCGTTGCGGTCGATCGTAAGAACAACGGCTTCGAGTTCGTCGCCTACTTTGATGAAGTCTTGAGGATTGCGCAAGTGTTGCGACCAGCTCATTTCTGAAACGTGGATCAAACCTTCAACGCCAGGTTGCAGTTCGAGGAACGCGCCATAATCTGCTACGTTCACGATCCTGCCTTTCACTTTAGAACCAACGATAACCTCAGCCAACAATGAATCCCAAGGATGAGGCGTCAATTGCTTCATGCCCAAAGAAATTCTCTTCTTGTCTTCATCGAAGTCGAGCACAACCACTTTCACTACCTGATCGAGTTTCAACAACTCTTCAGGGTGGTTGATGCGGCCCCATGAAATATCAGTGATGTGCAACAATCCATCTACACCACCAAGGTCGATGAACACACCGAAGTTGGTCATGTTCTTGATCACACCTTCAAGCACTTGTCCTTTCTCCAGGTTGGTAAGGATTGCGGCTTTTTGTTGTTCAAGATCTTTCTCGATCAGCACTTTATGAGATACAACTACGTTGTCGTTGGTGTAGTTGATCTTCACTACTTTCACTTCAATTGCCTTGTTGACATAGATATCGAAGTCGCGGATCGGCTTCACATCGATTTGTGAACCAGGCAAGAAAGCTTCGATGCCAAACACATCGACGATCAAACCACCTTTGGTTCTGCGCTTCACGAAACCTTCGATCACTTGATCCTTGTCCAAAGCGGTCTGTACATATTCCCATCCTTTCACCAGTTTCGCTTTTCTGCGAGACAGGATCAATTGGCCCATGGTGTTTTCGCGCTCTTCGATAAAGAGGTCAACCAAGTCACCAATCTTCAGGTTGGGCATGTCTTTGAATTCAGCCAATGGCACAAGACCATCCGACTTAAATCCGATATTCAAAATCACATCGCGGTCGTTGATACCAACCACGGTGCCTTGTACTACTTCGCTCTCATTTACAGAGGTGATGGCTCCACCATAAAGTTGATCCATCTCTTTGCGCTGGTTTGAAGAGTAGCCTTCGCCAAAGCCTTTCTTATCATAGGCTTCCCAATCGAAATTTTCCAAAGAAACGGGTGCCGCTGACTTACGAGCGGTTACGTCTTTGATCAACCGGCTGATACCTTCTTCTTCTTCTCTTTTCTTTTGTGCTTTGAAGGCAGCCAAGTCATCTTCTTGAAGTTCGGCTTCTGCTGTCTTTACATCCACATCGGCTTCAGCACCTTTTACTGCCAATCCTTTCTTCACTTGGCCTTCGGCCTTGGATGCCTTAGGATCTTTTGTTTTAGGTGTCTCTTTTTGAATTTTTGCCATAAATACTGCCCTGTTTACATGCTGCAGGCGGGCTTTTCTGCAACAAATTTGGTTTTACATTGCTGTTTTAGTCAAAAAACAGCCCCGCTCGTTCGAGCAGGGCTGCAAAGGTAAGGATTTTTCAATAAATCAATTGAACGAATCGGGGTTGAGGGTACCCATGGCATAATCAAGAAGAACCTTTTGGAACATCAAAGTCACCTCTGCCTGGGCTTTGGACGCCGCACCTTGAACATAGATCTGGTTTGCCTGCGCAAGTGATAACTGAGAGGCTATTCCTAATTCGTAACTTTCTTTTTGAACCTTCAACGCGAGATCTCCTGCATTAAACTGAGCTTGAGAAGCATTGTAGTTTTCAAGTGCGGCCTGGTAGTTCTTAAATGCGCGCTGGACGTCGATTTTTACTGTCTTCTCTAAGTTCTCTTTAGTTAAAATTGAGTTTTCATAAAGGACTTTTGCCTGAATCCTGTTCGTGCGAGTAACCAGCCTGTCGAATATCGGAATATTTATACCTGCGAAATACTGGGTGTTTTTCAATTTCGGGAATTGATTTTCGAACACCCCATAGGCTGGAACTAAAAGACTGGAATATTGAGAGCCTGTCTGAACTTGCGCATTTATTGTTGGCATGTAACCCGCTGTGGCTGCCTTCATCGCATATTTGTTTGCATTGATTTGAAATATCGATTGTTTCAAATCCGGTCTGCTGCTGAGTGCAGTAGCATACAGTTGATCCATATTCGTGCTGGTCAAGAGTTGTGTATCTGTTGTCCAGGTTGGTTTGGCTACCTGAAAGTCTTTTGAGGGATCGAGTTGGAGAAGTTGTGCTAAAAGTGATTTGTCGTTTTGAAGGGTAACACGAGCACGAATCTCAGCGACTTCAAAAATTTTGACTTGAGCTTCTTGATTAAATTGGTCAGCCTGTGGTTTTGCCCCCAGCTCCACATTTCCTTTGATTTGATCGTACAGAGTTTGCTGCGCCACTTTATTTTCTTCTGCAATCCGAAGCAATTCTTGATCGAGTAGAACAAGCAAATATTGATTCGCTACATTATATACAGCGTCCTGTCTCGCTCTTTCGATGGCAGATGCTTGAGCCATCAGCTGATTGTCATATCGCTTAAACGTGTTTATGCGAGCAAACCCTTGGAAGAGAATTAGGTTGGCAGTAAGGCTTCCATTCGTTGAGTAGCTATGCTGCGTTATGAAGTTACCATTGTTGGGGTCCGTGCCTGGTCCTACATAATAGCTAGTCCCCGCGCCGGCCGTTATTGAAGGTAGATAGGCCGCCAAACTTCCAGTTTTGAGTGCTTGGTTTCCGTAGAGTGTGTTTCTCTGTGTATTGAGATTCACGTTTTTCTCCAAGCCTATTTTCACGGCTTCCTCGAAGGTAAGTGTCGGCAGCTGCTGGTCCTGCGCCAGGAGATTTGAGACGCCCAGAAAAACGGCTACTATGAATACATACTTTTTCATAACTATTCTATTTCTTATTTCACAATTTCATCGGAAGCCACGGCGCCGTCGGCAATGCTTATGATGCGTTTGCTCCGTTTGGCATTTTCTTCCGAATGGGTTACTTGAATGATGGTGATTCCTTCTTCGTTTAGTTTTTGAAAAATATCCATGATGGCTTTGCCCTGATCGGAATGCAGGTTTCCCGTGGGTTCGTCGGCCAACAATAATTTAGGCTCACCTACAATGGCACGGGCGATCCCTACCAACTGCTGCTGCCCTCCACTCAATTGCTCGGGGAACAAATCTTTTTTTGCCACCATGTTGAAGCGATCGAGCATCTCCGCGACCAAACTTTTGCGCTGGCTGCCGTTAATACCTTTATACAACAGAGGCGTCTCGATGTTTTCATACACCGTCAGCTCGTCGATCAAGTGATACGCTTGGAAAATAAAGCCGATGTAGTTTTTGTGCATTTCGCTTTTCTGCTTCTCGCGCATTTTATGCACGGGCTCATCGAAGAAGTAATATTCACCCGCGGAAGGCTCGTCGAGCATGCCGATGATATTCATCAATGTGGATTTGCCGGCGCCACTAGGGCCCATCAGCGTGACGAATTCGCCTTGCTTTACCTCTAATTCAATGCCTTTTAAAATAAATGTGCGCTGGAAACGCGAGTCGATATACTTATCGATGTCCTTAAGTTTGATCATAAAGTGGATTGGTTATTGCCCAAAATAGTGCCAGCTGTAATTTATCGAATATGACGTAAAAATGGGGTTTTAGTTGCATGCCGGTCGTCCGCAATTGCAAATAGGTGTCCGAATGCGGATACAAAAGGCTCCTAGCCGCTGGCTTCTAGCTTTTAGCTAACACAATCTTGGTAACGAAATCAGTCTAACTAGACTAGAAGCTAGTCGCTGGAAACTAAAATACCACAGGGTGCAAGACCACATCCACCCTTCGATTCATTCGAAGACCATTATGGGTGTCGTTCGTGTATACTGGGTTTTCGAGACCCCAGTCTTTGATGTGAATGATTTTTTCTGGAATATCTTTTTGAATCAGAATACCGTGCACCATTTGACTGCGCATCTCCGAAAGCCACTTATTGTAACGCCATCCCCCAATGTTATCCGTGTGGCTGATGATTTGGATTTGAAATTTCTCGAGCAGATTGGGGATGGAATCCAGCCAGCGGCCTAGGTCAACCGTCTGCTCATCATCGATGTAGTAGCTACCTCCTCCAAAAAAAATACTTTTTGTTATTGAACCATCTTTGATCTGAGCGGTCACAGAACAGGTGGTCAAGATTGACAGCGCGAAAAGGATTATTTTTATCGATGGTCGCATCTTGAAGGTGAAGTGAATTTACCAAAGAATTGCAACAGATGGCACAGTTTTCCGCAGATTAACAATTTCTTTACTTGAGCTAGACGGCAGATTTAACAACATGAGATTCAGAATCCTTTACTTCATTGCAATAAATTGGTTTTCAACACCGGCAGATGCGCAAGGCAACGACCAGCTCATCGCGCCAGAACTCGTTGGAAAGTGGTGTTATATCAATTTAGAATTGACCAACGATGCGATCACCGGCTCATGCGTCACCTTCAACAGCGATGGCACCTTCGAGGCTGCTTTGGACAGAAGCACTATTCCCAATGGAACTTCGCTCCCTAACCTGCAAGACAACGACAGCGGCAAATGGTGGTTCAAGAACAATCGCCTCTTTTACAATTCCATCAGTAACGGGCAAGGTTCTTTCCCTTTGCAAAAAATGAATCATCCACGGTTGGAAAACACTCCCATGATTGTGCTCAACGGAATTGCCTTCGCTGCTGCTTCGCCGAAAGATCCTTGGTAAGGATTAATATTTAGCTGGTTGACCTGCAGCTGGCATTGACTTCCTAATGAAATCGCGAATGTGTTCGTTTGACGTTGCCAAGTCTTCCGATCGCAAGTACATCATGTGGCCACTGCGGTAGCCCTCAAAACGCATTCGGTTTTTCAGCTTTCCACTTGGGTCGATTTGCCACATGGTATATTTAGCATCGAAGTAAGTGGTCGCGCCGTCATAAAATCCAGATTGGATCATCAAATGCATGTACGGGTTCTCCGCCATTGCTTGCCGAAGATTTTCTCCCGTATGATCATCTTTGTTGTCCCACGGGTGCACAGGGCCGAACATATTGTATTTCACGTCGGTCTTGAATTTTAATACTTCGCGCAGATAATAATTAATGGCCGGCGTAAATGCATGAAGCCACGAAGTCAACTCCGAATTGTAATCAGGTTGTTCTCCTGCTTGCATGCGATCGATCCCCAAGTACCTGGAGTCAAGTCGGCCGATAGTCATTCCTTTTTCGCGCAGGAGTTCTTTCCAGAAAAAAGGAGTTGGTACGGCAAGGTTGTGTTGCAAAATTGATTTTTCCGAGAGGCCAGAATACCGAGCCATCTTCACCGCTATCGCTTTTCGTTTTTGTTCATCGATGAAGCCGCCTTTAGAGAGTGCAGGAATCAACTCATCGATAGTGAATGTTTCTACTTCGGGCAGTACGTCATTTAAATCCTTTTGTTGCAGATCAGGTGGCAGTGCCTTTTGATACCACGCCGCCGCTGCAAAATAAGGAAGGGAAAGAGCGTCACTGACGGGACCGTCGCGCCGAATTCCCAATTCCGTAGGAGACACCAGAATCACCCCGTTGAGATACATCCAATGCGCATTTTGCAGTTCGAGCGCTAATCCTGAAACGCGCGTCGTGCCATAGCTTTCTCCTATCAAATATTTTGGCGAATTCCACCTGTTGTTCCGTGAGACAAACGTGTTAAGCCATTCCGCCAAATACGCGATGTCGGCATTCACTCCAAAAAAAACGGAGCGTTCGGCTTTTGGATCGAGCACCCGTGAGAACCCAGTGTTTACGGGATCTATATATATAATGTCAGCCACGTCCAGAATGGAGTGAGGGTTGTCGCGAATTCCATAGGGCTGAACAGGATACCCTTCGTCATCGATGTTCAAAAGCTTTGGCCCGGTGTAGGCCACATGCATCCATACCGAAGCAGAGCCGGGACCTCCATTAAACGAAAACACAATGGGACGCTTGCTTTTGTCGGTCACGTCCGAGCGCTCGTAGTAGGTATAATAAAGAGAAGCTATTACTTTCCCGTCTTTGTCCCACACGGGTTGTGTTCCCGCCACTACCTTATAGGGTACCAATTTTCCCTTAACGGTGACCTGTCCATTCGTCACCACGGATGACTCGGCCGGCAACATCCTATCATTGGCGGTGGGGCGAGGGTCCTGGGCAACTTTATCCGGTGCGATTTTGTCTTGCGCTATTGAAAGAGCGACGCTGCACAAAAACAATGCAGCAAGTAAGAGGTGTCTCATTGGAAATGGGTTTTGCTTTCACGTCCAATATAAATACGTATTTCGAATTATTTGCCGAAACAAATACCAGCCCCAAAAGGCTAGTGTCAATTATTTATGTTCACACGCGAACAAAATAAAGAAACCACCCCGTCCAAGCCGAGATGGTTCTGAAAATGAGCCAAGCTCAGTTACTCGGCCTTGTAATATTTAGTCTCGCCCGTGGCATGATTGACCAAGTGCACAGTGGCACCGCCCTCGAGTCGCTTCAAGTCGAACACACGCGCGTATTCTTTCTCCAAGGCGGGGTCTTCTGTGTATACCAATTGATCGTACTTATCATAAACGTGCACCGAAAAGTTGTTCACTTTTTGTTGAGGCACGGCTACGATTACCTTCTTTTGATCATCGGTAAGTTTGCCGATGTGGGCGGTCCATTCTTTTTTGTTCTTGACCGCCTGTTCGTCAAAACAGATCTTTTCGGTTTTCTTTCCGTCCACATCGGTGATGCAGATCATGTAGTCGCCTTTGGGGAGTTCCGCAAAATTGTACGGACGAATAAATCCATGCACTGAAATTAATTCTTCAGAGAAGACTTTTTCTCCGTTGGAATTGGAGATGGTCACCTTTACGTCGGCAAGATCTGTGTTTTTGTAGATGACCTTAAAGGTCTCTCCATTTCTGATCACCGCGACGCGACTTTCACTTAGCGCTGATGATGATACTCCACACACTAGCGCAAGTACCACAATAACTAACATCATCTTCTTCATGATTGATAATTGTTTTGGTGAAAAAATAATTTTGAAGTGTTAACACGACGAGAGAACGGGGCAGTCGTTGTCAATGTTGCCCCTGGTGTCGCCGCTGAAAGAGCGTGTACTCGTTTTAACGATGACCCAAGTAAAAAACCAAACGATTCATCATCGTCAAAAAAAGGCAATAAAAAACCCGCGCTCAATCTTAACGCAGGTTTATGTAAAGTGTGGTTCAAAAGACTACTTCAGCTTTCCGTCCTTGTCGAACTTCATCGACTGCACGTTGTCTCCTTTCTTAAGTTCAATTTCGTATTCTCCTGCTTTCGTCCTGTAAGAATTGACGACAGCCCATCCCTTAAATACATCCCCTTGCAAGGTTTTTCGAGCTGCCTCGGGGAGTTCTTCTTTTTTGATTTTCACCCGATCCTCTTTTTGATGGAATGAAGAACGCATGTGGAACTCTCCTCTCGTCGCTCTCTTCGCCAGACTGTATGTGTTTGCCAACAACAGGATAGACCATGCTAAAACAACCATTTTTTTCATGAATGACTTATTGCTGTCGGCGATAACGGCGGCAGGCTTAAAATGTTATTCCACTCAACGATGACCACGTAACGAAACGCGCGACACACCACTGCGCGTAGCTATCCACCTTACTTTATTTTGCTTTTCTCATCTACAAAATGATGTAATCTATTCTATGTCTCCTTTACAGGCGGATGTATTATACGACAAGAATGTTCAATGAATTTTTCTTTGCGAAGGTGGTGGTGATCTTGACGAAATGATTTTTTGAGTGCCTACGAAAGCGAATGATCGAAGCATTCTCTTGATGCTGTCGGAGAAAATTTACCGCCTGTCATTAAAACAATGACACTTCAACAAAAAAAAACCTTTTACTTTTCGGTGTAAGAAATTTGTAGAACTAACATAATAATATCTACGACATGAAAACCCTTTTCAAGGTTTTGTTTCGTAGATTCACATAGTCAAGTTAACCTGTCTTTAGGGCTTTAGTCGAATTCTATCTTTTCACCACACGGTCGATTCCCAAATTGACCGATTTTTAAATGAAGAAAGATGAGTACTAAAAGTATCCTCGATCGCCCGCGCGTAAAAGCACCCAGAAAAGCGGCTCAGAAATCCGCCGCTGTACAACAGAATGGCCACCAGAAATCGCAATTTTCTATTGACGAAGCGCCAGATGCCTCATTAATCATTGACAAGACAGGATCTATTATACAAGCCAATAGTCTTGCCTCAAGATTATTTGGGTACTCTAAAACTGCCATTAAGGGAAAGAACATTGAACTGTTGATTCCGGAGATTCATAAGAAGCTTTCCAATGGAAAACCGTTCTTCCATCACCCTAAGCAGCGGCGGGTCAATCCAAGCTCAAACCTTTTTGCCCTTCAAAAGAACGGAAATAAGTTTATGATTGACCTCAGCGTGGGTCCCGTTCACTTTGGCAAAGCGATTTATTCCTGGGTGTCGATCCGACGCCCTCCACTTCAGGAATTTACCGATGATGGTGCGCGAGTGGCACAAGCTTATTCGCGAAGTTTGATCGAGGCCGCGCTGGACCCTCTTGTGACCATCAGCCCCGAAGGAAAAATTACGGACGTGAACGAAGCCTCCGTGAAAGCCACGGGCATGCCGCGCGAAAAACTCATCGGAACCGATTTTTCCGACTACTTCACAGAGCCAAAAAAAGCACGCGAAGGTTACAAGCAAGTGTTTGCCAAAGGGTTTGTGGCCGACTACCCGCTTACTATTCGCGACCGAAATGGAAAACTCACAGACGTGTTGTACAACGCTTCGGTGTATCGTGATGACTTTGGTATTGTGCGTGGTGTACTGGCTGCTGCCCGAGACATCACGCAAGTGAAACAAACGTCGCAATATGCTCGAAGCTTGATTGAAGCTTCCCTTGACCCGCTCGTCACCATCAACCCGGAAGGAAAAATCACTGACGTAAATGAAGCATCGGTGCGAGCCACGGGCGTTCCCAGGCAAAAACTCATCGGTACTGACTTCTCTGATTATTTCACAGAACCCCAGAAAGCCCGCGAAGCGTATGAGCAGGTATTTGCCAAAGGTTATGTGGCCGATTATGCATTGACCATCCGAGATACCAAAGGCAAACTCACAGACGTATTGTATAATGCGACGGTATATAAGGACAGTCTCGGTAGTGTACTTGGTGCTCTTGCAACCGCCCGCGATGTTACGCAACTCAAAAGAACATCTGAATACGCGCGTAGTCTAATCGAGGCTTCTCTTGACCCTCTCGTGACTATTAATCCCGAAGGAAAAATCACCGACGTGAACGAAGCATTGGTGCGCGCTACCGGCCAGCCGCGCGAAAAACTCATCGGAACAGACTTCTCGGATTATTTCACGGAGCCACAAAAGGCCCGTGAAGGATACCAACAGGTGTTTGCGAAAGGATCAGTTTCTGATCTGCCCCTGAAGCTGCGCGACAAAAAAGGAAAGCTCACGGATGTATTGTACAATGCTACCGTATATAAGGACAACCTAGGGAGTGTGCTCGGTGCCCTCGCCACGTCGCGCGACATTACCCAGTTGAAGCGAACGTCGGAATATGCACGAAGTCTGATTGAAGCATCTCTTGACCCGCTTGTTACTGTAAACCCAGAAGGTAAAATCACCGACGTAAACGAAGCGTTGGTGCGTGCCACTGGCGTGCAACGTGAAAAATTGATTGGAACCGACTTCTCTGATTACTTTACGGAGCCGCAACGAGCGCGCGAAGGATATCAGCAGGTGTTTGCCAAAGGCTCGGTTTCCGATTTGCCTCTGAAACTCCGCGACACGAAAGGAAAACTCACCGACGTATTATATAATGCCACGGTTTACAAAGACAACTTAGGAAATGTACTTGGAGCGTTGGCTACCTCGCGCGACATCACGCAGCTGAAAAGAACCTCCGAATATGCACGAAGCCTGATCGAGGCTTCCCTTGACCCACTCGTTACGATTAACCCAGAAGGTAAAATCACCGACGTAAACGAAGCGTTGGTACGGGCCACAGGAGTTCCACGCGAAAAACTGATCGGGACCGACTTCTCGGATTATTTCACGGAGCCACAGCGAGCACGTGAAGGATACCAACAAGTGTTTGCCAAAGGCTCGGTTTCCGACCTGCCTTTGAAGCTGCGCGACACCAAAGGAAAATTAACCGACGTATTATACAACGCCACGGTTTACAGGGACAACTTGGGCAACGTGATCGGAGCGCTGGCCACCTCGCGTGACATCACTCAGCTGAAGAGAACCTCCGAGTACGCCCGAAGTTTGATCGAAGCTTCTCTTGACCCACTTGTTACAATTAACCCAGAAGGTAAAATCACCGACGTAAACGAAGCGTTGGTACGGGCCACTGGAGTTCCCCGCGAAAAACTGATCGGGACCGACTTCTCGGATTATTTTACAGAGCCACAGCGTGCACGTGAAGGATATCAACAGGTGTTTGCCAAAGGCTCGGTCTCCGATTTGCCTCTGAAACTCCGCGACACCAAAGGGAAAGTCACGGATGTGCTTTACAACGCAACGGTTTACAAAGACAACTTGGGCAACGTGCTTGGAGCCCTCGCTACCTCTCGTGACATTACTGAACTGAAACGAACGGCCGAATATGCCCGAAGTTTGATCGAAGCATCTCTCGACCCGTTGGTAACGGTAAACCCCGAAGGTAAGATCACTGACGTGAACGAAGCCTCGGTGAAAGCTACAGGTGTGGCTCGCGATGTTTTGATTGGCACTGACTTCTCTGATTATTTCACAGAGCCGCAAAAAGCGCGCGAAGGGTACAAACTCGTGTTTGCCAAAGGCCAAGTTTCGGATTATCCACTTACCCTTCGGAACAAAAACGGCCAGCTGATTCAAGTGCTTTTCAATGCGTCCGTTTATCGCGACGAAAAAGGAAGCGTGCTCGGTGCTGTGGCCGCCGCCCGTGATGTCACGTTGTTGAAACAGACAGAAGAAAACATCAGGAAGATTCAGGCCTATACACGTTCATTGATTGAAACATCGCTTGACCCTCAAATCACAAAAGGGCCAGATGGAAGAATTACCGACGTGAACGAAGCAACAGTTCAAGTAACGGGTGTGCCGCGCGAAAAACTGATTGGTACACATTTCCCCGACTATTTTACAGAACCTGTAAAAGCAGAGGAAGCTTACCGCGAAGCTTTCTATAAAGGAGTCGTACGTAACTATCCGTTAGCGATCCGTCATAAAAATGGGAAGATCACCGACGTGCTCTACAATGCCACGGTGTTCAAAGATGAGGAAGGCGTGGTGCAGGGGGTGTTTGCGTCAGCCCGCGATATCACCGATCGTAAGCAAGCAGAAGAAGAACTTCAACGTCAGCAAGTGTATACTCGAAGCTTGATTGAAGCCTCACTCGACCCGATGGTCGCGATTAGCCCAGCGGGTAAAATTACCGACGTGAATGAGGCGCTCGTGAAAGCCACGGGTGTGAAACGAGACAAACTCATCGGAACTGACTTTTCGGATTACTTCACAGAACCAGACAAAGCGCGTGATGGCTATCAAAAAGTGTTTGCGGAAGGTTTCGTGGCCGACTTGCCATTGACGATTCGTCACAACACGCGTGATGTCTTGTACAATGCCTCCGTTTACAAAGACGAAAAAGGAAAAGTACTTGGGGTGTTTGCCTCTGCCCGTGATATCACCGACCGCAAACAGGCGGAAGAAGAAATCAAAAAACAACAAGCCTATACGCGAAGCTTGATCGAGGCGTCCCTTGACCCGATGGTGGCAATCAGTCCAGAGGGAAAGATCACCGACGTAAATGAAGCGCTTGTAAAGGCAACCGGTGTCGAAAGGTCAAACTTGATCGACACCGACTTCTCGGATTATTTTACCGAACCCGACAAAGCGCGTGAGGGTTATCAACAGATCTTCGCGAAAGGATTCGTTGCCGACTCTCCGCTGACGATCCGCCACAACCTACGCGACGTGTTGTACAACGCCTCTGTATATCGCGATGAAAAAGGAAAAGTATTGGGTGCGTTTGCTTCTGCCCGTGACATCACCGCGCAGCGTAAACAGGAAGTGAGAATTAAAACGTTGAACGAGGAATTGGAACAACGTATCATCGAGTTGGAGTCATTCTCCTATTCTGTATCTCACGACTTGCGCGCACCCCTTCGCGGTATTGATGGGTTCATCGCCATCTTCCTCACCCGTTATCTGGAAAAGGTGGATACCGAAGGTCAACGCTTGTTGGGCAATGTTCGAAGAAATGTGAACAAGATGGGTAGCCTCATCGATGAATTGCTGACCCTGTCTCGCATTGGAATGAAGGACATTCAGATCACCACTATTAATATGAATGAACTGGTTCACACAGTCGTTGATGAACTCGTTGAGATGAAGGGTAAATCCATTGTGAAGGTCCATCCGCTTGAAAAGGCACAAGGTGATAATGCACTCATCAAGCAGGTGCTTGTGAACTTGATTTCAAATGCATTCAAATATTCGACTAAAAAGGAAAACCCTGTCATCGAAATTGGCTCTAAGTCCGACGACGGTGAAATACAATACTATATTAAAGACAACGGCGTAGGGTTTGACATGGAATACTCGAACAAATTATTCGGGGTGTTTCAGCGCTTGCACGATCCGCAGGAATACCAAGGCACCGGCGTAGGGCTGGCGATCGTAAAGCGTATCATTATTCGGCATGGAGGGCGTGTGTGGGCCGAAGGTAAAGAAGGCGTTGGTGCAACATTCTATTTCTCACTTAAATCACATTAATGGAAAAGGTTCAAACATTAGAGAAAAATCATGTAATGGAAAAAGACGACCTCACGGACGTGCTTCTGGTGGAAGACAACCCTGACGATACCGAACTCACCATACACGCTCTTACGGAAGGGAACAAATCGCTACACCTACTCCACTTGAAAGACGGAGTAGAGGCGCTCAATTTTATTTTTTCGAAAAAGACATTGGAAAAACTAAAAAATCACAACGAACTGAAATTGGTGCTCCTGGACCTGAAGCTCCCCAAATTGGACGGGCTTGAAGTGCTCCGAAAAATCAGGGAAGATGAACGCACACGGACATTGCCCGTAGTGATTTTGACATCCTCACGTGAGAAGCGAGACATCGCCGAAGCCTACAAACTCGGCGTGAACAGCTACGTGGTGAAACCCGTGGGTTTTGACAACTATGTGAAAACACTGAGTTCATTGGCGTTCTATTGGAGCCTAGTAAATGAGAAACCTGTTTGATATGAGTACCAACAATTACAACCTACTTGCAGAAGACTTGAAAGAGGTAGATTTTGAGTCGACCGAGGTGTACCAAATTTTGTTTTTGGAAGACAACGCCGATGACGTTGAGTTGATGGAACATGAACTCAACGAATCAGGCCTGCAGTTTGCATCAAGGCGCGTGGACAGCAAAGAAAAATTTATAAAAGAGGTGTTCGAATTCAGACCCGACATCATCCTCGCCGACTATTCCTTAACCTCCTTCAATGGGATGGAGGCTTTTCGAAAGTTGAAGGGAGAGAATCTTTCGATCCCTTTTATCCTCGTAACCGGTGTGCTTAGCGAAAAACTGGCATTGGATTGTTTAAAGGAAGGCGTGGATGATTTCATTTTGAAGTCGAGTTTCAAGCGGCTGCCGGCGGCTGTCATTTCTGCCATTCGAAAAAAAGAAATGCAGGATGAAAAGAAGAGAATCGCTTCCGAGCTTAAGAAATCGCACGAAGAATTGAGATTGTTGGTCAATCGTCATCAGATTTCCATTGAGGAAGAGCGAACGAATATTGCCCGCGACTTGCACGATGAGTTGGGGCAAGTGCTCACGGCCCTGAAAATTGATATTGCAATGCTTCGAAAAAAATTGACTTCAGGAAAGAAGATGAGCGAAGAGGCGATTCACGAAGAATTTGCGGCCGTTGCAAAAACAATTGACAAGATCGCGCAGTCGACCAAGGAAATTTCCGCTGGCTTGCGCCCTGTCACTCTTGACGAGCTAGGCATACTCGACGCTATTCAGTGGCAAGCCACCGAGTTTGAAAAAAGAAATCAAATCACTTGTCAGTTATTCTTGTCCACCGATCATCTCGACATCTCGAAGGAGTTATCGATTGCTCTTTTCAGGATCGTTCAAGAGGCGCTGACCAACGTAGCGCGTCACTCCCTGGCTACCGCCGTGCAGATCTACCTGGATTCGCTTGACAATGTTTTGTTTTTGGAAATCCTGGACAACGGCAAAGGTATCGAAGATGAGCAGATCAAAAGCTCAAAGTCTCTCGGCATCATTGGTCTTCGTGAGCGAGTACAGTTGCTCCATGGTCATTTTTTTATTGGTAAAGCAAAAGGTGGCGGCACTAAAGTTTCCATCATGATCCCTACAAAACAAAACTAGATATGATACGCACATTAGTAGTTGATGATCACTCTATGGTCCGTTCTGGCTTAATGAAAATTCTGAAAGACGAGGAAGACATCGAGGTGGTCGCTGAGGCAGACGGCTACTCGCAGCTGTTGAGTTGCCTGAAGTCGGTGCTGCCGGATGTAGTGCTTCTGGATATTTCCATGCCCGGCAAAAATGGATTGGAGATCGTAAAAGAATTGAAGCTGTCTTATCCCAACGTAAAGACCCTGATGCTGAGCATGCACCCCGAGGAGCGATTCTCGGTGCGCGCCATCAAGGCCGGTGCTTGTGGATATGTCACCAAAGAGTCTGCTGCCGATGAACTGGTGAAAGCCATCCGCCAAGTCTACTATGGTGGAAAATACATCACGCCCATCGTTGCAGAAAAACTGGCCAACTCGTTTGAGCTCGACAGCAATAAACAAGCACACGAAAGGCTGTCGGATCGGGAATTTCAGGTGCTCAGCATGATTGCGGCGGGCAAGAAGATTAAGGAAATCGCATCAGAGCTTTCCCTCAGCCCAACCACGGTGGCCACGTATCGTGCCCGTATTCTTGAGAAAATGCAACTCAAGTCGAGTGTGGAGATTACAAGTTATGCACTTCGAAATAATCTGATCGAGTAACGCAAGCTACAAGTGACAGATGGCAAGTTTCAGGTTATCAGACTTCACTGCGGAAATGGTAACCTAAAAATCACTTAGAATTTTTCACTTAAAACGTGTCGTGAAATCAACGACACCCGATTCACTCTTTTAACTATATCCGACGCCCCGTGCCTCCCTTACCTTTAGTTGAACGATGGAAATAGGAAAAGTAGATGTGCTACTGGTGGAGGATAATCTCGACGACAGTGAACTGACGCTCTATGCCCTCACCAGTGCAAACGATCGACTGCACCTACAGCATTTCACCAACGGGGAAGAAGCACTGAGTTTTATTTTCGACCAAAAAAATTACTGGGGGCAAACGATGAAGGACCAACTGAAATTGATCATCATCGACTTGAAGTTACCTACTCCCTTGGGTGGGCTTGAAATTATAAGGAAGCTTAGAAGCGAAGAACCCACGAGGTGCATTCCCATCGTCGTCTTGTCTTCATCGCAAAATGAAAAAGATATCCATGGCGCGTATGAATCGGGAGCCAATAGCTATGTCATCAAGCCTGACGGATTTGATGGATACATAAAAAAAATCGGATCACTTGCCACTTATTGGAGTACCGTGAATCAACAACCTATTTCGTAAAACCATGCTTAAGAATATCCCTTTGACCGATAACAGCATCACGCAAGCCTTGGTAAAAAACATGCTTCCGGCCGGCGCGAAAAATATTCACTCGGGTTTTCAGCTCGCCAAAATGATCGTGACCAAAGTGGAACAAATCGATCAACAAAAACAAAAGGTGATCTTGGTGGCCGATGATGAGCCGTTGACGTTCGAGTTGATCACTGAATTTTTTGACGACGCAAATATCGATTGTCGAATCGTACGAGCCGATACTGGACGCAAGGCGTATCATCTGGCCCTGGAAGAAATTCCCGACTTGATTATTTCCGATTGGATTATGCCTGAATTTGATGGCCCTGATCTTATCAAGAAATTAAAAGCCAATCCAGCAACCGAAAACATCCCGGTGATCATTACTACCGGCGCCGTGTTTCCTGAAAAAGAGTTTAATAAAGTGCTTACCACCGGCGCAATTGATTACATTCAAAAGCCCATTGACGAAAGAGAGCTGATCGCGCGAACAAAGACTGCATTCGCCCTCAGTGAATCACTGCGAGGAGTAAAGCACAGCAAAGAATCCCTTCAGGCGAAAAGCCAATTCCTGACGTCACTCCTAGACGATGCTTCGAATCCTATTTTTTATTTGGATCGCCTAGGGTGCCTTTTGGGGTGCAACCAAGATTTTGAAAACTTGATTGGCCGGCGTCGGGCGGAGTTGCTCGGCAAGACGGTCTTTGAGTTCTTCCCCGAATTCTATGCCACCGACCTCGACCGGAGCTTTTCCACCCTTCGCGGCCTTGGGACGGTGAATCAATGTGAACTCAACATCACTGACGGCCTAGGACACACAAAGAATTTGCTCCTCTCCTACGTTGGGTTTGGTAGCACTTCCATAGAAATTGTCATCGGCATTATTGCGGATGTGACTAACCTGCGCGTGGGCGGGTGAAATCCTCGGTCGTATTCTCAGCGTCAGTCAAAAATTCGCGAGCGTTATAAAAAACAAAAAGCCCCGCACGTGCGGGGCTCTTCTAATTCATCGAAACCTAACTAAAAACTATATCTCACACCGACCTGCGCTTGCCAGCGTGAGCTGAACTGATCCACCGACCACTTGGCCGTAGGTGTCTTGTACGTAGCGTTTACCGTGTAAGAGTCTGTGCCTGCATTATACGTCTTCGAAGTGATGCTCAAGCCGGGATCAACTGATGAGTTGAGCGTATTCGGTGTGTAGTAGTACACGCCCCAGTTCTTGTTAAGCATGTTGCTGAAATTGATAATATCAAAGGTAAGTTGCAGTGTGTTTGTTTTTCCTCCACCCACTTTGAAGTTGAAGTCATGCATTAAGCGCAGGTCCATTTGGTTGTTCCAAGGGGTGCGTGCGCCGTTACGCGTGGTGTATTCGCCGCGATGCTTGCTCAAATAACTATCACTATCAATAAAGGTGTTGAATGCTTGCAATTGATCCGCTGCCAAGTTGTAAGGATTCTCGCCATTGCTCTTAGGAATGTAGAACAGGTCGACTTGCTGTCCATTTCCGGTGAGTGTGTTAGAGTTGATCGCGTAAGTGAAAGGTGTTCCCGATTGGAACGTAGGAATCAACGAAACATAACTTGCACCTTTTTCACCCCAAGATTTCTTGTATTGAACAGTACCAACGATTCGATGACGGATATCGAAGTTAGAATAAGTCAAACCCGGTTGATTAGGGTTAAGGGCTTGGTTCAATTGCCAACCTGATTCCGGGGAGTTGCGAATACCATTCAAAATATCTTTTGATTGGCCGTAAGTATATGCAGCCATGAAGTTCAAACCAAATGGATATGATTTTGAAATCTGTGCGGTCAATTGATAACGGGCACCTTGTGTAGTGTTCGTGATCAAATACACGCTTGAGAATCCGTTGTTCACGCGATTGGCCGTAGGTCCAGCGTTCAAATACAGCGGTTGTGATTTGTTGGCGTCATAATCGGCATAATGCACGGAGTCTTTCAAGTTGATTTGTTTGATGTACAAATCCTTAACGGTTTTGGTGTACAGCGCTTCGAGTGTCAATTTGTATCCTCCGCCCAATTGAAGGTCAACTGCGATATTGCTTCTCCACATGCGAGGCAGGGAGAAATTTTTATCGAGCAAGTCCAACTCCGAGCGAGTAGCCGGCGACTTGGCGACATTGGCGTTGTAGGCAGCAAAAGACGTTGGGTCGACAGGGATGTTGCTGCCACCCACCGCAGTAGCGGGCTTGTAGTCAATGGCATTGAACGTAGTGCCGTTGTTCACGTACATGTATCCCAACCAAGCAAAAGGAATTCTACCCGTAAACAAACCGGAACCTCCGCGGATAATCACACTCTGGTCTCCCTTCAAATCATAGTTGAAACCAATGCGCGGAGAAATGTACGGTGTGCCAAAATATTTGTTGCTGATTTGTGGTACCGGCGTGTCGTAAGTATAAGTCGTTCCAAAATTACCTGGGTTAGCCATCGTAAAGTCAGACCGTCTCGTCCCGTTTGGCCCCGTCGGAAGTATAGGCATGTCGGCACGTACGCCGTAAGTCAATGTCAAATTGTTGATGATCCACTGATCTTGCGCATACAAGCTGGTAAGCGCCACGTTGAATTTCGCCGGAGAATTACCCAACAAATTGTTGCGTGTATTGTCACTGTTGCTGTACAACGCTCTGATGCGTGAAGGTTTGTCGTTCAAGAAGTCGGCGACGTTGTTGTAGTCAATGCGTCCGTTCCAAGAGTTGATGAACACGTAGTCGATTTTATAAAACTCGTTGTGTGTACCCAACGTAAAGGTGTGGTTGCCAACAAAATATTTCAAGTTGTCTGTGAACTCAAACGTGCGTTGGCGCATATTGAAAATACCGGCCTCACGGTTCGTTCCCAACAACACGTGTCCACCGTTGATGCCGTTGATCTGCATCTGAGGGAAAATGCTGCTGCCTGTAGGGTTGCGAGAGTCTTTAATATCTGTATAGCCTACGATCAAGCTGTTGCTCACGTTGTTGCCAAAGCGGCTCTTCAACTCGGCCACGGTGCTGATGTTGGTGTTCTTCTGAATGAAATCATAATTGCCGAACTGAAACTCCAAAGTAGTCCTATCCAAATTGCTCGCCTCTGATACAATAGAGTTGTTGCGAATGGCCAACGAATGGTTGGCATTGATTACCCAATCAATACGGTTGAAGAACTTCGTGCTCTTGGAGTAAATATTGTAATCGCCGATCGCACCTGGGTCATAACCTCCGGCCGGATTGTATTGCGAAACGGGAAGGTTTTGTAAATGCGTGATGATTGAACTGGCAGTGGCCGCGTCCAGGAAATAACCATTTGAACCGGCAGGATAGAATTGAGGAACTGAGTTCTTGGTCACTTCTTCGTTGGTGAACCAGAACAATTTGTTTTTGATGATCGGAAGACCAAGCCTGAAGCCGGTTTGGTAATCATAGTATGAACTATTGATACTGCCATCGCCAAGTTTGTCAGCTCCTTTGTATTTTCCCGAGAGGGTGGCATTTCTTCCGAATCCGTAAACAGAACCAGTGATTGTGTTGGTGCCGCTGCGAGATACTGCATTGATGCTGCCTCCCGTGAAGTTTCCAAGAGATACATCGTAAGGTGCAATCTGTACCTGCACTTGTTGAATCGCGTCCAGGCTGAAGGAGTTGGTGCGTGTGCTGCTGCCGGGCTGGTTCGCAGTGCCGCTGATACCACCCAGCGAAGGACTGAATCCGATGGCGTCATTGTTGATAGCTCCGTCTAGGGTGATGTTGTTATAACGGAAGTTCGTTCCCGCAAAAGAATTGTTGCTGCTTTGAGGAGTCAACCTTGTAAAATCTGAAAAGCTGCGTGATAACGTTGGAAGTGTAGTGATCTGCTCACGCCCTACGCTCGTGCCTGTTCCTGTTTTTTCGGTGACATCCTGATTTACGCCAACTACTACTACTTCGCTCAAGGTTTGAGCTTCGTCTTTCAACTGCACATCCACTTTCAATGTTTCGCCTAGCTTCAAGAAAACATCTTCAATTTTTTCTGTTTTGTAGCCTATGAAAGTAACCGTGACCTCATAGGGTCCACCTGGGGTGAGATTCACCAAGGTATATCGACCTTCTTCATTCGCGATCACGCCATTGAGCGTATTGGTGGGCTTGTAAAGCACTTGTACAGTGGCCCCCGCCAAACTTTCGCCTTTACTGTCAACTACTTTGCCATTGATGGCGCTGGTGGTCACCTGTGCAAAGGCGGTTGCTCCTGAAAGGAGGATAAATGCGAGAACTAGAAATTTTTTCATGCAGCTTTAGATTTGCTGCAAAGTTGGGGCGACTATGTTATCCAATCGAGTTCACAATGTTACTCAATTGTTAAGCATGTATGTCGTGTTTTACACTACGTTAATTCATTGTTTCTACATTTTGAAAACGCCATACATAAACTTTACATCGTTGACTCAACACGAAGTTCGGATGGACCAAGCAATCTTTACCTATCACTACTGCATTGCTCCGGGAATGAGCTTCCATTCGTAGGTAATAGTGTCGTAATAGGAGATCTTGTTGGGCCACTGAACGTAGGTTGGCATGGATAGGTATTTGTCGATACGGTTGCCTTTCACCAATTCCTCAAAAAGGAAAGAACAACGTCCTTTTACGTCCACTTCAGGCAACATCGGTGTGACAAACACTTCATGGAACCCCACAAGCTTGAAATTCTTGCCCATTTTAAAATACCCACAGACACCTCTTTTGTCATTTGGCCTCCATGCGGGACGCATCACATAGAAATAATGAGTGCCGTCTTCTGCGATGAAATATTTTAAAAACGAAAACTGTGCGGACGCTTTTAAATAGAACGCCCTGTGCTCGTTCAGAAACCGGTCCTTCGTGGGTGTGTGCGGCGGCGCTTCAAAAATGTGAGTAACAATACTTATGCGGAGTGAATCTTGCTCTTGCAGATTGTAGTAGCGAGCCACGTCGTAGTTGTCTTTGGTGGAGCATGAACTTAGACCAACGATTGATAGAAGCAGAGCGATAATGTATTTCATGTGTTCGAAAAATGGTGGGGATTTTTCAAAAAGAATCGGAGCCCGAAAGCTCCGATTCGTCCAAAGCAAATTTTTGATAACCTAAACCAAATCTATTTGCTGTAGTCAGATGACAGCGGGTTCCAATTTACCCAACCCGTCGTCCAGTCATTTGAACCATCAAATGCACCTTTATAAGAGACGGAGCTTAACGTGCCATAGCCGGCGAAGTCAGCGCCGCTTAACAAGATCGAGCCTGCTCCGAGCGTAAGTTTTGGTGTGCCCGCCGCCAAAGGATCGAAGATAGAGCCATCAATTCCCAAAGTAGAATCATCCCATCTCGCTACCACTTTGTTGAATGTAGTGAAATACTTGAGCGGGTGAACGGCGCTAGTTGCATCTGCGACATTGGTTCTTAAATAGATTGAATCTCCTGCCATGGCAAACTTGTTGCTCGCAAAAGCATTAGGACCAGCCGATGCCCAGTGTCCGATAGGCACGATGGGGTGAGCAGCGTTTCCGAGCGTCGAAGATCCCGTCGTGATAGGAACTTGAAACGGCAAGCCGGTAACATTTGATATCTCCGCATGATCCGCCACGGAACCGAAACCGTTTCCTCCCCAGTTGTACACACCTGCGATAACGTTGTTCTTAACCACAGAAGCTTTGTTGCTACCATCAGCCGCCCCTCCGTCGTTGATCGAGGCAACAGTATTGCCTTTACCGCTGTCCCAGAAAATGCCATTCGGGTAACCCGTGAAGAAGGAATTGATGATTTGCAACTTGGAGCTTCTTCTGATCTGCGCCGTGTTTTGGAACTGTATGTTAATCGGCGTATTGAATGCTTTTTTGCCACCGATAATGGTCATGTTGCTGAATACCGCTGTAGTGTAAGGCATCGACGACTGGTAGTCGCCATTGGCAGGGTTGCCATTATAGCTACCATTTGCATCGTTGTCGCTTTCAAAAGCATTTGAACCTGATTGATCAGCAATGTTCAAGTCACGGATACCGAGACCGAACTGAACTTGTCCATGGAAACCATTGTCCGTATCGAAGTCATCATCCAAACCTTTGTAAGCAATGATGTGATCGCATTTCATCGATCCACCAAACCACTCAAATGAATCGTCGTTTGAGTAAGAAGCCTGAACGTAAGAGAAAGTGGTGCCCGCACCTACGCTGCCAAACGTAAACTCATTGAGTTCTTGGTTAGGTTGGATCGGATAGCCGGCATACTCAGAACGTACATAAGTGATGACACCGGAGTTGTCGTTTTCATCCGTA
This sequence comes from Cyclobacteriaceae bacterium, assembly GCA_035492075.1. Classification (GTDB taxonomy): domain Bacteria; phylum Bacteroidota; class Bacteroidia; order Cytophagales; family Cyclobacteriaceae; genus ELB16-189. The sequence goes on from DATJJP010000047.1 coordinate 204,626, forward strand.
GTACCGGAAGTACCTCCATGAAATCCACCATAACCGCCCTCCAATTCACCAAGGCCCGGAGAAAGTTCAAGAGAAGCACCACCGCCATCGGTAGCAGCAGAGGTAATGTTATTGGTTGCTTTCCCACATATAACAATCCCGCCCCAGTCACCCGCTTTTCTCGCATTGGGATCTTTTGCAGACGTGAAGACAATGGGCTTGGCCGCGGTTCCCGCAGCATTGATTTTATTGCCGCGTTGGATGATCAACGTGCCACCGGGAGTACCGGGTGCGCCGTACACTACTGTGCCGGGCTCAATCGTCAGCGTTACTCCTGTTACTTCCAAGCCAGTACCTGTTCGTGCCAAATCTTTTCCTACCCGAACAAAGCCGTGGATAACCCAAATCTTGTCGGCAGTCCACGTCGTGTTTGAAGTGATGTACGTGCTTTGTCCGTCAGTGCCTACATCTACTTTTTGCTTTGCGGGAACTGCAGATACCGTCACTGTAAATGTAGCAGACTGTGAGTTTTGACTCTTTTTGTCGGATGCCTGAAAGTTAACGGTGTACACGGTACCCACGGCAGCACCTGAGGGGATTGAATAATTGTAGGTGATCTGTTGACTAGTAGTACCATCAAGAGTACCGCCGGTAAATGCCGCATCGGCAACTCCATTCACTGTTACTATCAGTGATGCTCCTCCTTCTGGAGAATCTACGGTCACGGTAGTGGAAACTTGCGAGCCGGCCACGTTTGAAGCAGCCGCCTGCGACAGTTCAATAGTAGGCGCCGGTTTGTTGCTTTTGGTTTCCGTTTTTGTACACGAAGAGAGCACAAAAACAAAAGCCACAATCAACCCGAGGCTAACCAAGATTGAACTCTTGGGCATTGTCGTTTTTTTCATGGTTTAGAATATTTGGTTACGATGAATTTTGGGCAAAAGTATCCCGGCGCTGTTACCACGGAGTTAAGCAAAACCGAATTTTACTTTACGTATGCTCGATGAATGTTAACCCAAAAGGCCACGAAAAAATCCGGGTTTTATGCGCGGACTCTTTCTGTGATGATTGGTAAAGCCAACTGTATCCTACAGCCTCGCCGTCAGACCAAGTGAAAATACTTGCCCTGGCTTATAACTCTGAATGATTTGATTGGATGGCCCGCCCGGTGTGGCGCTATTGTAATATCTGATCGGTTGATTGAGTAAATCGGTGACGCCACCTTTCAAACTGATTTTCTCCGATAACCTTTTAGTAAAAGTGAAGTCCAGAACATTGCGCGGAAGCATGTATACATCGGGGTATTCATTGAACCCCACGAAATAGAGTGTTTTACCCACAACATTATAAAGCAAACTGACTTGCCATCCGGAGGCCTCGGAATTGTAATAGAGTGCGGCATTCACAATATAAGGAGACTGACCCTGCAATGGCCTTGTTCTCGCTCTATCATAAGCGTAGGCATCATTGATATGCGCCAAACTTGTGCCCACTGTTGAATTGATCATCATGCTAAGCTTGTTAATGAAGCCTGAACCGGTTAAACCATTCAACGATTTTCTGACCTCCACTTCAGCACCGTATACCTGAGCTGATTTTGAATTCGCATAAAAAACATTTTTTACCCCTCCCCCAGGACTGTTCACGTCTATGTAGCCTTCAATAGGATCAGTAAAGTCCTTATAATAACCACCCACAGTGATCATTTCTCCTTTGCTTGGATAAAATTCCCACCTCAAATCCAAGTTTTGAATCTTTGCTGTCCTCAATGACGGCTGCCCGAAATAAATGAAGTTGAAATTGAAGTCATAAAACTGGAAAGGCGCAAGTTCTCTAAACTCGGGCCTGTTCAATGTTTGCCCGTAGGCCGCTCGGAGCAACATTTTTTCGTTGAAGTTGTAACTGAAATTGGCCGACGGCAATGCGCGCATCACGTGAAAGGTTGTGTCGATATTCGGTTTCGCCGCAAAATTATCCCGCGTTTTTATGTTCTCTCTGTTGTCTTCCACACGAATGCCCGCATCGAGTTTAAATTTTCCACCTAGTGGCACCGAAGCCATCAGATAGTAAGCCAACAAATTATTTTTTGCCGAATAGCTATCTCTTGGATTAGTCGCTTCTCCAATCTGGATGCCAGTGGTGTTATTGATGTTTTGCGGCTGCATTAACTGATCGATCGGAAGGGAAGGCAAAGGATTGGTGGGGAGAACCGTATAAAACAACGGTGCGATAGTATATCCGATATTGCGTGCACTGAAAGTTCTTTCTTTATTCTCGAAGAAAAGACCCGCCTTCAGTTCGGCACTGTGAAATAGGTTTTTTGAAATCGGCAAAATCTGCTTGATGGACAATCCCCCGGAATTCGAATTTTCATTCAGTTTGCTATAGAACCTTCCCAACGCCGTCGGGGTGACCGTGGAATTGATACTCATTTCGCCGCTGTTGGTTATGTAGCGTTTATAATCTGGCTGATCGCGGTAGGTGTTGTTATAGCCTGCCACCCATTCTACCGTCGTCTGTTTGTTGAAAAGGTCATGCTTGCCCATCACCTGGCCCGAATATATTCCGCGGTAGATTTTGTCAAACGATCCATTCATCTGGCCACCACTGGGCGATTTTAAGAACACGCCTTGTGAATCCACGCTGTCGACCCCATAACGTCTCACCACCTGATCGTTGGAACTGACGTTAAACAAATTTTTGAATTCGATCAGATGCGCTGAATTGATCTTGAATGCCCAATTGCTGAGCAAGCCGGTTCTGATCTGCTGATTATATTGCTGGTCATCATACACATAGTTGGGATTGTTGCCCGTGAAATCACCACGTCTGATGTTAAAAGTAGAATAAGAATTAGAGTAACTCAGCGCGTTAATGGTACCCACCTGAGTTGTACCTAGGTTAAATTTTCCATTGTAGGTCACCGTCAGGCGTTGATCAGGAGCGGCCGTGCCCTTATTGGCCTTCCATAAATTTTTCAAGGATTGGCCGGCGTTGATTAGGTCATTGCCTTGTACTTTATTGGCATCGGCAGGAAAGTTTCCAGGTAAATTATAGAAACCGGTATTGTATCCCGTAAAAAATCCAGGGTTTCTCTCCTGATAATAAAAATCCTTAAAAGTGGTCGTGGCACGGACTTGAGTACTATAGTCAATGACCCAACCTTTTTCTTCTGGAATACTCTTCGTGAAAATCTTTACGACGCTACCTGCAAAATCTCCTGGAAGGTCTGCCGCCGGACTCTTGAAAACCAATATCCGGTCTAGCTGGCTACTGGGGATAGTCGCGAAAGAAAATGATCGCACATCCGTCTCAACGCTGGGTGCGTAGGTATTGTGCAACATCACCGGATTGTAACGCTCGGCCAACCCACGGCTTATTATAAACTGATCATCTTTGATTGTGATTCCCGGAACCCTTTTAATCACTTGAGCTGCATCACGGTCAAGCGTGCGACTAATCTGCTCTTCCGTAATCCCTACCACAACCACTTTCGAATCCTTAATGGATCTCAGCAAATCATAATCAGTGTTCGTCTGACGTGATCCGCTTACTACCACCTCGGCAAGTTCTGATACTTCCTCAGACATGGGCACATCAATAGCGATGCGCTTGCCATCCTCAACGATCACATCTGGAACGAGATGCGTCTTGTAAGTAACGAAGGAGATTTGCAGGTTATAGGTTCCCGCCTTCACGTTCGTAATCAAAAATTTTCCTTCCGCATCGGTTTGTGATCCGGTGGTTGTTCCTTGAATCACCACGTTGGCACCAATGATAGCCTCTTTTGTTTTTGCATCTGTGATTGTTCCAGAGATCGATCCCTGCCCGAAGGCAACTCCGATCGACAATAAAATAATTAAAAGAGGTAGGATTTTTTTCATGGGGTGGCTTTGCCCGCAAATGTGGCGGCTGATTATTACCTCAGCGCGTACGAAGTGTTACTCAATTATTAAGGAATAATTAAGCGTTTTCCTGCAGATTAAATGCTCCCATTTTTTTGTGCAGCGCGAGGGATCCGCTTTGGCCTCGTGAAAAATCGCGAGATGACAACTGATAAAAAAAATAAAGAATAGCAAAATGGTTTCCTGCTACTTTAAAATCGGCCGAATTCTTTCTTCGGTTGTTGGGCATGTTCACTATACCGTTCACAAAAGAATAATCATCCTCTCTCTCCAGGTTAGTGATCAAATCGAAACCCTCCCAATGCGTCCGCTTCGGCGACGAATCTAATCCGCAAAATGTGGCAATCCTTTGAATCGTTGATAGGTCGCGGACAGCCCACACCTTTATCCTCGCTCCGCCAACTCTGGGCGAGACTTTTAGTTCAATCGAACGGTCAGCGTCTTCCCAAATCCCATATATACTTTGGCTCAGCACTTTCTGTCGCTGTAGTTCATGCGCCGAATGGTTGCCGTTTTTGAGCATGACAAAAAAATTCGCTCAAAGAAAACGAGCCGATCATATTGTCAGCAACTGTTCACGATCGAAATCACAGAATGTTAATCATCCATTAACATTCAGCTATTTATTTGTTTACAATGCAAAGAAAAGCTCGCGACGAACAGCCATTTGCAACGGACGATTCGACATCAAACAACTTGGCCCTTACTCACGGCAAGAGCGAAAGTAACTACGGCCTTCAGGCCGTAGTCCAATAATTTCTAAACGCTGCGTACTCCCTTGTTAATTTTATTGCACCCTGCGCGACGGAATTTTTGCATTTCATTGTCGACTGCACGCGCATCCTTAGGGCTGTTGCCGCTTGCACCGGCAACAGCAGACTCAACGTTCTGCGGCCGATGGCCGCAGAACCATGCTTGCGCGGCCTACGTCCCTTGAAGACGTGCCCACTGATCTGCCGTGCAACTGGCACGAGATGTCAAAGCGTTTGCATTTCCGGGTACTCATTTATTTCAACTACACCATCTGTGTTGGCGATGTAGCAATGTTGAGAACGAATTCCTCACTTTCGAACTCCGGTTTTGAAACGTTTTTGGTAATTTCGATCGCATGAAAGCAATCGCAATTATCTTATCTCCACTCCTTTTCATTGCCGGCGCAGCTGCACAGACTACTAAACCTGTGATGAGAGCAAACCACCTGGCCATCTTTGTTACAGATCTTAAGCAATCCAGCACCTTCTACAGGGAGGTAGTTGGACTGGACTCCATCCCCGAACCCTTCCACGACGGCAAACATGTATGGCTGGATTTGGGCTTTGGAACTTCGCTCCACATTATTTCAGGAGCTCAAAAGAAAATCCAGTACTTTCAAAATAACCACATCTGCCTGAGCACCGACAACCTCGATCAATTCAAGACCACCTTGACTCAAAAGAAAGTCACTTGGTACAATGCCGGCGGCGAAAAAGGAAAAACGACCACACGGACAGATGGTGTATCACAAGTATGGATCCAAGACCCTGACGGGTACTGGCTTGAAATCAACAACGACAAGCGAACCCTTAGCAAGTAACAACAGAACCGCATTTCGCCTACAAGAATGTTCCCTTGCCTCATCGGGGCGGCGCCAATCATTTCTTTGTACAAAGAAAGCTCCCCACTTAAAATGAGAACACCGTCGGCGGGTGCTCTTTTACGTACAAGCCGTTGCGCTCGCATTTCGTAAGATGCATCACGCCCGATGACAGCTTGACATTCATATCGCTTTGAAGTCGATTGATTTTCCTGCGCGCGTTGATGAAATGCTCCCTCGAAGACGATGCCGAAAATATGTTATTCCAAGGCAAATCGCGCACTCCTCTTTTACGAAGAAATGCGCGGAGCTTTTTGCTAACTTGCACCAAAATTTTGAAGTCATGATTTATAATTCCATCATCGAAACGATTGGTAACACCCCAATGGTCCGTCTGAACAAATTAAACAAAGGCATAGCGGGAACCTTGCTGGCAAAAGTTGAATACTTCAATCCCGGCAACAGCACGAAAGACCGGATGGCTTTGAAAATGATTGAAGATGCTGAAAAAGATGGACGACTGAAACCGGGAGGAACGATCATCGAGGGAACATCTGGAAATACTGGAATGGGCTTGGCCCTCACGGCAGTGGCGAAAGGATACAAATGCATTTTCACCATGGCCGATAAGCAATCGCAGGAAAAAATCAACATTCTGCGGGCCGTGGGAGCCGAAGTGATCGTGTGCCCAACCAATGTAGAGCCCGAAGATCCTCGCTCTTATTATTCAGTGGCCCGAAAACTCAATCAAGAGATCCCCAACTCCATTTATCCCAATCAATACGATAATCCATCGAACGCTAGGGCGCACTATGAGACCACTGGTCCCGAAATCTGGACCCAGTCGGGCGGAAAAATCACACACTATGTAGCCACTGTAGGCACTGGCGGATCGATGTGCGGCACTGCGAAATTCTTAAAAGAACAAAACCCCAACCTCATTACGGTTGGAATCGATACCTATGGATCCGTATTCAAGAAATACAAGGAGACAGGCATCTTCGATCGCAACGAAATTTACCCCTACCTCACAGAAGGTTTTGGCGAAGACATTTTACCTAAGAATGTTGACTTTAATGTGATCGACACCTTTATTAAGGTGACCGACAAAGACAGCGCGATCATGGCGCGCAGGCTTTCGCGCGAGGAAGGTATGTTTGTAGGCTGGAGCAGCGGCTCGGCGGTGCACGGTGCACTGGAGTATGCACGAGAACATTTGAAAAAAGGAGACGTCATGGTAATCCTCCTGCCCGACCACGGAACGCGCTACCTAAATAAAGTCTACAACGACATGTGGATGAAAGACCACGGGTTCACGGAAGAAAGAGTATTTGCTACCGCCCGTGAAATCATCATCAATCGTAACGGCAAAGACTCCTTGCACACCGTCACCAAGAGGTCAACCATCGGGGAAGCGATTCGATTGATGAACAAAGAAGGCGTGGATCAGGTGCCCGTTATCGAGGGCAACGAATTTGTGGGCAGCGTCAGTACTTCTACGCTGGTTGAAAAAATTATTTCGGACCCTACCATCAAGGACAAGTCAGTGGGCGAGATCATGGATGCACCCATGCAAGTGGTTGCCTATGATACTACCCTCGACGTACTATCATCCATGTTGAACAAAACCAACAAGGCGTTGCTCGTGCGCGATGAGAAGGAACATGCGCACATCATTACGCAGCATGACATTTTGAGGGCGATGACTTCGTAGCTAGAGATTTAAGAACTTCATACAAACGGAATCAATTCTTCGGCCAAGTTCGAAAAATCTTCGGCGCCTTGGCTCGCATTGTTGTAATTGAAGATGTCACGCGCATGTTCAAATGCCTCGGCCAGCGAAATATTGTTGCGTACATTTTGGCCCAGCAGGTTGCCGTTGAATTTCGCCGCGGCCTCTGAAATCACTTTTTGATGCAACGTTGACCGCAAGTTCACCTGATTGAAAATGATCTTGAATGGAATAGCGTTGTCGGTGGCAAATTTTCTTATCAGGCCAATGCCGTTGATTGAAAAAATCTCCGGCTTGGCAGGAATAAGAATCAAATTGCAACTGTGAAGGGCATTCAGGGTAAGCAAATTGAAGGAAGGTGGGCAATCCAACAAAATCAAATCATAGATCGCCTTGAGTGGACTCAGCATTTCGTTGAGCACGTTTTCAGCTCGCGGCGTTTCATGAAGCAAATCTTCAATTTTGATCAAATCAACATTCGATGGGATGATGTGCACGTACTGGTTTATCACCGACGGACGCAGTGTTGGGAATCTGAAATGAATCTTTTCCTTAAAATATCGACTCAGGTTTTCTTCGCTAGTGGCAAAGCCCAATCCAGATGAAAGATTGGCTTGCGGATCCATGTCAATCAAAAGGACTTTGAAATTGCGCGCGAGCGCAAATCCGAGGTTAGCTACCACCGTGGTTTTGCCTACTCCTCCTTTATGATTACTGACGCATATTACCCTTGACATGAGACCAACTTTAGCAAGTGGGGGAAGGGATCTACTTGACTGGTTATCTAAGTTAGTCTTTTTAATTGAAATAAAATTTACAGCGCAAGGCAAAAAAAAGACTGAAGCCTCGTCGACTTCAGCCTCTCGGGTCGCCCAGAAAAATTTTCTTATAAGTGAATCACTTCGCCGTAAGCGGCCGCTGCTGCTTCCATGATCGCTTCGCTCATCGTCGGGTGAGGGTGCACTGATTTAATGATTTCATGACCCGTCGTCTCCAGCTTACGAGCCACCACCACCTCAGCAATCATTTCAGTTACGTTGGCACCGATGAAGTGGGCGCCCAACCATTCACCATATTTGGCGTCAAAGATCACCTTAACAAAACCATCGGGAGCGCCCGCAGCTTTCGCTTTGCCTGATGCCGTGAACGGAAACTTACCCACCTTGATTTGATAACCCGCCTTCTTCGCGGCTTCTTCAGTGTAACCCACTGATGCAATCTCCGGTGAGCAGTAGGTACATCCCGGCACGTTATTATAATTGAGTGGTTCGGGATTTTGACCTGCTATTTTTTCTACGCAGATGATTCCTTCGGCGGAGGCCACGTGTGCCAATGCCGGTCCGGAAGTAATGTCCCCGATCGCGTACACTCCGGAAACGTTGGTTTTGTAGAACTGATCTACCACTACTTTTCCTTTTTCTGTCTTCACGCCTGCTTCTTCGAGGCCAATGCCTTCAAGATTCGTGGCAATACCAACCGCGGAAAGCACAATGTCAGATTCGATTTTGATCTCGCCGGTAGGTGTCTTCACGGTAGAAATACAACCCTTCCCTTTGGTATCCACTGCCGTAACTTCGGAGTTGGTGTGGATCGTCATGCCCGCTTTCTTAAACGACTTCTCCAGTTGTTTAGAGACTTCTTCGTCTTCGACTGGAACAATGCGCGGCAAGAATTCGACAATCGTCACCTCGGCGCCCATGGTACTATAGAAGTAAGCAAACTCTACTCCGATGGCGCCAGATCCCACTACCAACAATTTCTTCGGACGCTCTGGCAGCACCATTGCCTCACGATATCCAATGATTTTCTTTCCATCGATCTTCAGCGCAGGTAGTTCGCGAGAACGTGCGCCGGTAGCAAGAATGATATTCTTCGCATCGTAAACCGTCTTCTTTCCAGCTGCATCGGTGACTTCCACTTTATTACCTTTCTTCAAGACACCATTGCCTGCAATGTGATCGATCTTGTTTTTCTTGAAAAGGAATTGAATTCCCTTGCTCATGCCATTGGCTACTTCGCGGCTGCGCTTCACCACGCCTGCAAAGTCAACAGAAGCATCTTTCACATCGATGCCATAGTCCTTGGCATGCTGAATATATTCAAACACATTCGCACTCTTCAACAATGCTTTCGTAGGAATACATCCCCAGTTCAAACAAATACCGCCCAGCTCGGCTTTCTCAACTACACCCACTTTCAATCCCAGTTGTGAGGCGCGAATAGCTGCCACATATCCCCCAGGGCCGGAGCCGATGACGATCAAATCATAGTTTGCCATAATTTTCTTCGGTTAAATTTTGCCTTAAAAAGCTTGCCAAATTAATCCAAAATATTGGATGCCAAAAAAAGATTAGTTTCGCACAATATTGTTTGCTCCCATGACAAAATGGAAGGATTATTTTCTGTCAATCGCGGGGATGGTCTTCATAATCGTTGGCCAGTATCTAAAAGGGATGCGCGCCAACGGAGGGTTCATCACTGGCTTGGGAGTAGGAATTTTAGTTGCAACTTTGCTCAATATCTATCCTAAATTTTTGAATCGAAAAAATGAAACTTCTACAAAATAAAACGGCGCTTATCACCGGGGCTTCGAAAGGGATCGGTCGCAGTATTGCCATCAAATTTGCAGAGCAAGGAGCCAATGTGGCGTTCACCTACCTTTCCAGTGTAGAACAAGGACAAGCCCTTGAAAACGAATTGGCATCAAAAGGAGTAAAGGCAAAGGGCTATCGCTCTGACGCCTCTGATTTCGCACAAGCCGACAAGCTTATCAACGATGTGGTGGTCGACTTTGGTTCCCTCGACATTCTCATCAACAATGCAGGTATTACCATGGACAACCTGCTCTTGCGCATGAACGAAGAATCGTGGGACAAAATCATGAACGTCAACTTGAAATCTTGCTTCAACACGGTGAAGGCAGCCACCAAACCCATGATGAAACAAAAGAGTGGCTCTATTATTAATATGACTTCAGTGGTAGGCTTGAAAGGAAACGCAGGGCAAGCCAACTACGCCGCTTCAAAGGCGGGTATTATCGGTTTCACAAAATCAGTGGCACTTGAATTAGGTTCTAGAGGAATTCGTTCCAATGCGATTGCACCCGGATTTATTGAAACCGAAATGACAGGAAAACTTGACGAGAAAACCGTTCAAGGCTGGCGTGACGCCATTCCATTGAAACGTGGCGGTAAGCCCGAAGACGTAGCTGATGCGTGTGTGTTTCTGGCCTCCAATATGTCCACTTATATCACCGGTCAGGTCATCCAGGTGGATGGAGGTATGCTCACCTAAAAATTTGCCCCGAGTACAGGGGCGTGAGCTCATTCACAAACATTAAGCTAGCAATACAACACGTGTGGCAATCACAACGTGTGTGTTGGCGATTGCATTCCATTTTGGAACGATCACGCCGCTCGCTCGGACAATCACATCGAACTTTGTATCAATCAGATCGAATTTTGTGATGATTACTCCTGACAATGGTACGATTGACTATCGATAATATACCGTTGACTATAACTTTGTAACGATCACACATTTCACTCGGACAATCAAACCGAACTTTGTATCAATCAGACAGTACTTTGTGACGATCGCTCCTGACTCTTGGACATGCCAGCATGACAAATGGACTGTTGACTAACTATGATACACTATTGCATCTCACTTTGTAACGATCACTTCCTTCGTCAAGACAATCATATCGAACTTCGTGTTGATATAATTGCCTGCAGGTAAGTTTTTCACAGCCTCTTTGCGGGTTATGATGCGTTCATTCGCAATCACACGGAATTTTGCAACGACCATATCGAACTTTGTGGTGGCAGCCTAGTGGAATGCAACAGCCAAATTCATTGGTCAACGGGTGGGGTAGTGAAAAAATCACCGATTTCCGTTGTGAAAGAGGGACAGCAGGAAACCGTCCAATGGTACCCTAAGCGAGCCACAGCGCCCTCAATCGCGACAATCGAATTGTCTAAATCTTTCCTAACTTTCACGTTTGTTTGCCACAGAAATGTACAGAAGAACTCTATTATTAGCCTTTTTGATAGGTATTGCGAGCCTTGCTGTTGGCCAAAAGAAATTGGTGGACAGTCTAAACAGCTTGCTGAATACCCACCATCAAGCGGATTCCATTCGCGTTTCCGTTCTTCTGCAACTGGCCAACAGCGAAATGTATGATCACCCTGCCGTTGCGGGGAAGTACGCTCAAGAGGCCCTCGCGATTTCCAACGCCATCAGGTACGGCGAAGGGATTGCGCTCTCTTATCGGATGCTCGGCAACTCTTTTTGGGCACAAGCCAATCAGTTGGCGGCGCTCGACAATTTCCTAAAGGGGATGAAAGTGGCCGATTCCGTAGATAGCAAGCAAATACAGGCCGACTTGATGGGTAATCTCGGCATGGTCTATAATGACATGAGCGATTACTCTTCTGCTTTGAAATATTATAAAGCCTCGTTGTCCAAACAAATGGAATTGAAGAATCGACGCCGAGAAGGGATCATGAGGCTCAATGTAGGCAACGGTTTTTACCACCTGAAATCACCTGACAGCGCGCTGTATTACTACAACCAGTCCATCGCCCTGTTCAGCCAATTGAAAGACACCCGGATGGTGATTGATCTGGCCACGATCGGCGTTGGAGAAGTGTATGCTCTTCAGGAGAAATACGATGATGCGATCGCCTATTTTACTAGGGCAAAAAGATCAAGTGATACCACACGAAATCATCGAACCATGGTTCACTCAAGGATGGCCATCGCCAAAGTATTCATCGCAATGCATCAATATCCTGCCGCCGACAAAGAGCTGAGCGAGTGCCTTGCGTTAGCAAAAGAAGTACATTTAAAGACGTACATCCGCGATGTATACGACCTGCTGTATCAGTCGGCGGAGGCACAAGGAAAGACAGCGAAAGCCTTCGACAATTTCAAAATGTTCACTTCCTACAAGGACAGCATACAAAATACGGCAGAGGCATCTCGCATCGCATCTCTTCAATTAGAGTATGAAATGCAAAAAAAGAGTTTGGAAATCAACGTGCTCAAAAAAGAGGCGCAAATCCAAGAGGAAGAAATCAAACTGAAAAGCAATCTCTTGATTACCGGAAGCACGGTGCTGGTTCTCATGGCCGCGTTTTTGTTTGTTACGTTTCGAGGATTCCGCCTCCAAAAATCACTGAGCGGACAACTGGCGGATCGAAATGCAGAGATCACCCGACAGCGGAGTGAACTTGAAAGGCAGCGGGACGATGTCATTGCCATCAACGAGGAGATCAAAGGGCAACAAGAAGAAGCAATTGCCCAGCGCGATTCTCTGGCAGCTCAAAACGAAAGCATAGAAACGCTCCACAACCGAGTAAAGGAAACCAGCCATGGGTTGGAGGAACTGGTAGCCAAACGTACAGCCATCCTGCAAGAACAATACAAGCGGCTAGAGGAGTACGCACACATCAACGCATTCAAACTCAATGGACCAGTCGCGGATATCAATGAGATCGTTGAGCTCCTGAAAAACGAAAAAGCAGAAGTAAAGGAACAGCAACTGATTAGCCATCTGAAAAAAGTATCGAAGGACTTAGACCAAGTGATTCGTTCGATCAGCGAAACGCTGCAGCATGGAATTACCGCCTATGAAAAGCAAACCACCGATGGAAATCAATAACATGGCCGCTCTTCTGGAAAAGACTTTTCATGGACCCGCTTGGCACGGCCCATCGGTGCGCGAGTCTTTGGAGGGCATCGACGCTCAAATGGCCTCTCGAAAACCCTTCGATTCCCATAGTATTGTGGAGTTGGTTTTACACATGACGGCATGGCGGAATTTTGTCGCCAGGCGGTTGGATGGCGATTCCATGTATGAAGTTTCCGACGCCGAAAATTTTCCAACGGCGACGGACTGGGAAAGAGCGCTGGAAAACCTGAAGGAAAGCCAAACGAACTTGCTTGCCGCCTTAAAAAAATTTCCAGAAAGCAAACTGTTTGCCACCGTGCCAAATCGCAAATACGATTTTTACACCATGGTGCATGGCCTCCTACAGCATGACATCTATCACACCGGTCAAATTGTCCTCCTAAAAAAACAAACCAAGACGGATTAATTATATCAGTCCATTTCTATGCTGATTCTTTTCTTTTAAATTCAAATTGGTCAACTTCGGGTAGATGACGTTGCAATTTTCATCTTCAAAATGCGCTAAATGGTTGGGGGTTTTCCTTCTGCTTCTTCCATTTCCGTCGGCCATTGCGCAGGTGGCTAACCTGTCGGCAGACAGTCTCCTGAGAGAAGTCAATTCCCATCCAGAGCAAGACACGACACGCGTTCTCCTCCTCAACCAATTGGCCTACGCGAACTATTATTCAAATCCCGTGGCTTCTTTTAAATATGCGTTGGAAGCAAAAAAAATTGCCACCACCATTCAATTCACCAGAGGCCAAGCCGACGCCTGTAGACAGTTGGCGATGTCCTACTGGCAACAAGGTAATGTTCCTAATTCGCTCAATTTTTTTATGGAGGGACTGCGCATTGCGGAACTCAACCATCATGCACAGGTGGAAGCCGACATCAACGGAAATATTGGCACCGTGTACAATAGTATGGGTAAACCTAAGGAAGGATTGATCTACCTGCTCAAAGCAAGGCAGATGCAACGCCGCCTGATGAACCCTCTGCGTGAATCGACCGTCCTCAATAACATGGGTGACTCCTACCTTGCCCTAAAGCAGTATAATCAAGCCACAGACGCATATACCACGGCACTGGATTACAGCATACATCATGGGTATCGGCTAGGCACAACGACAAACACCAGAAACCTGGGAGACGTATTCGAAGCCACTCGGCAATATGATTCAGCTCTAGCGCGCTACTTCAAAGCGATCAAACTTTCCGAAGAAATCAATGACCATCGTGGATTTGTGCTTTCCAATAAGGCCATCGCGTCGGTCTATTTTATAAAGGCAAAGTACGCTGAATCAAAAAAATTCGCTCGTGTAGCGCTGGACCAAGCGTTGAAATCTAATTTCCGAGCCATCATTCGGGATCTCTACGATTTGATGTACCGAATAGCCCAAGCAGAAAATGACAAGGGCAAATCATTTGAATACTTCAAGCTGTTCGTTGCCTATAAAGACAGTGTGCGGAGTTCGAAGGTAGAATCTGAAATCGCCGCCAAACGCTTACAATTTGAATCAAACAAGAAACAAGCCGAGATCGAGTTGTTGAAAAAAAATAGTGAGCTGCAATCCGAAGGGCTGGCCATAAAAAATACGCAACTGGGGTTTGTGATCGCATTGGCGGTGTTGGCCGTCTTGTTTTTGTTTTTTGGGTTTCGCAGTTACAAGAGAATAAAGGCCAAGAATAGTGAGCTGTCGGAAAAAAATTCAGAAATCGATCAGCAACGAAATCAAATTAAAAAGCAACATGATGAACTCATTGCACTCAATGAGGAGCTACGATCGCAGCAAGAGAAAGTTACAAGCCAACGCGATGCACTCGCTGATAAAAACAAAGAAATAGAAGCTATCAGCAAACAGATTGCCGAAGGCAACGAAAAATTGGAGCAACTCGTCGCGCAACGTACCGAGGCTTTGGAAAATCAAAATACGAAACTGTCCAGCTACGCCTTCTTGAATGCGCACAAATTAAGGGCACCACTGGCGCGCATCATGGGGTTAGTGAATTTGCTTCAGACGAAGACGGACTCGGCAGAAAAACCTGTGATCATGAGCCACCTTATCAATTCTACAGAAGAACTCAACGACGTCGTCACGTCCATCAACAAAACATTTCAGGCTCATCCCGACACGCCTGATCGTACAAAAAACGACAAATAATCCTCTGTTTTACGTGACTAACATTCGTCAGTCAAAAAAATCCATAATTCTTTTTCGCTGGTTCTTGACAACTCTATAAAACCAGTATACATTTGTGCCATCAAGTCGATCGAGCATTTCGCTTAATCGATTTATAAAGAAGCGCAGAGAGATCAGGCTCAATGAAGCGCTAGCAACCCTCGAAAGAACGGTGCTAAAGCCTGTCCGCCAAGGTGGCGGAAACGATAAACCGATTAAAAACAATGAAAACAACATTCAACCTCCTCCGCGAAAAGCTCAAATCACTGGCTGATTTCATTTTTACCTTCCCACAAGCCGGCATCTTTTGTGCGGCCCCGATGCGTTGTGCATGTATTTGCCTGCCTACACGACAGGCCGGTGCACGAGCGTGTTGTTAAAGGCTAGCCCACTTACCGACAACATTTTTAAGCCCGACGGTCTCCGTCAATTCATTAACAATTATTTATCAATCGAGCACATCAAAATAACGTTCACATGAAAAACCTGAAGTCATCCCGTGTTGTTGTGTACCTGAATGCCTTATGATAAAGACAGATTCGATATTCCATTATCCTCACGAGTTTGAGCTGGAGTCAGGAAAAAAACTACAAGGGTTTCAACTCAAATACACGACGTACGGCCAGTTGACCCAAGAACGCGACAACGTCGTTTGGGTCTGCCATGCGCTGACAGGAAGCTCAGACTTTGCGGATTGGTGGGCTGGTTTTTTTGATTCCGACAGTCCCTACCCACCGCAGGAGTATTTTATCATTTGCGCAAATACATTGGGTGGCTGCTATGGTTCAACCGGGCCTCTCTCCATGAACCCAAGTACAGAGCAACCGTATTTCCATGATTTCCCTCAGCTCACCAATCGCGACATCGTGCGGGCTTTTGATTTGCTGCGCCACCATTTGCAGATCGGCAAAGTACATACTGTAATTGGTGGTTCGCTCGGAGGTCAACAAGCCATTGAATGGGCCATCGAAAAACCAAACGTGTTTGAACATTTAGTGGCCATCGCCACCAACGCGGCCCATTCGCCTTGGGGGATCGCCTTCAACGAAGCTCAAAGGATGGCCATCGAAGCCGACGTTACTTGGAAAGAAAATGACGAACGGGCTGGCATTGAAGGGCTAAAGGCGGCGCGTGCAATCGCCATGATTTCTTATCGCGCTTATCAAGGGTATGAAATCAAGCAATCAGAAAAAACGGATGACAAGCTCGATGGTTTTCGGGCAGCGTCTTATCAACGCTATCAAGGCCAAAAGCTCGCAAACCGATTCAACGCATTTACCTATTGGCTGTTGACCAAGGTGATGGACAGCCACAACGTAGGGCGCGGAAGAAAAAGCATTGAAGCCGCTCTGCAAAAAATCACTGCCGAAACACTCGTGGTGGGGATCGAGAGCGACCTACTTTACCCGATCAGCGAACAAAAATTCCTGGCCAGCCACATCGCACAAGCGAAATTTGAAAAGATCGCTTCGCAATATGGTCACGACGGGTTCCTGGTGGAGTTTGAACAGTTGAAGGAGGTGGTGAAGAAATTTTTAAGCGTACCGGCTTTGGTTAGGAATTAAGTATTGAGAATTAGGCTAGACATTCAGCATTAGGCAAAAACAATTTATCACATTAAAGTTTTTTGGAATCTTTTAATTTTTCTATCTCATGAGCGAACACAAACATTTAAAACTCGGTGTCTTTGGATTTGGGTGTGTAGGGCAAGGTCTTTATCACGTGCTCAACGAAACGCATGGCATTAAAGCAGAGATCAAAAAAATCTGCGTAAAAAATCGTGACAAGAAAAGAATTCTTGACGCCTCCATTTTTACTTACGATAAAGGTGAGATTCTCAACGATCCCGAAATCGATGTCGTAGTGGAGATGATCGACGATGCCGCCGCTTCATTTGAAATTGTGAAACAAGCGGTGCAAAACGGGAAACACGTGGTGACCGCCAATAAAAAAATGCTTGCGGAGAACCTGGTGGAAATCTACAATCTGCAGAAACGCTATAACCGCTCGATCCTATACGAGGGCTCTGTCTGCGGAAGTATACCCATTTTGCGCAACCTTGAAGAATACTACGACAATGACTTGCTCACCAGCATCGAGGGGATTTTCAACGGATCAACCAACTACATCCTTACAAAAGTCTTCGAAGAAAAGAAAAGTTATCTCGAAGCACTGAAAGGCGCCCAAGAACTCGGCTTTGCTGAATCCGATCCATCGCTAGACGTCAAGGGCTTCGATGCGAAATTCAAATTGACGATCGCCGTCGCCCATACGTTCGGAGTTTTTCCAAAACCGGAAGAGATCATCAACATCGGCATCGACAAGATCAGTGCTACAGATTTAAAGTACGCCAAGGAAAACAACTTCAAAATCAAACTGGTGGCCCGTGCGTTCAAAAGTGAAGGCAGGATCTACGCGTTTGTTATCCCCCAATATATTCAACAAGACAATGTATTGGCCGCGGTGCGCAATGAATTTAATGCCGTGCTCTTGCAAGGTGCATTTGCCGAGAAGCAAGTGTTTATTGGCAAAGGCGCGGGCAGTTATCCCACTGGCTCAGCCGTGTTATCCGATGTTTCGGCGCTTACCTATAACTACCGTTACGAATACAAGAAATCGTCACAGGGCGACAACTTGATTTTCTCGAATAATGCAACAGTGGATGTGGTCGTTAGTTTTCCTACGGGCACCTTGATCTCCAATCACGATTTTGAAAACTTCAAAGGTGGGTATCAAAGCAACGGCCACCAATATTTAACCGGCTCTGTGAAGCTCGAGAAATTGAAAGCCTGGTATGAATGGGACAACGTAAGTATTATCTTGGCTCCTGAGTTGAACCTCGTTCCGCTCGAAAACGGAAAGAAGGAATTGCTGTCTGCTTAATTAAATTTTCAGTCTCACCTTTCTTTTTTCAAGGAAGCCAGTGATGACCATAAGAATCAAGGCATAGAGCAGTGACTTAAGAATACCGATCGCTCCTGTTCGCAAAAACAAAGGAAGGGCCACCCCTGCCCAAGCAAGGATGGCGTAATGAAAATACGGAAGCAGGTAGACGGTAAGTGTACTCGTTCCTGCCGGCTTTAAAATAGCAAACCAACTCTCCTTCCTTCTGACATCGACGAGCCAGATGAGGGCAACGAAACAAAGTGCACTTATTCCTATGCACAGAGACACCCAAGAAGGTGACGCTGCAATTTTGTGAATGCCCCACCACGGGCGCGTCGCAAAAAAACAGAAAACTATTAGGGCGACGGATGCTAAGGAAACGCCGATAAAAAAAACCCTGGGCTTTGACACACGATAAAAGCACATCGTAGTGATCCCACCCATAACCAGGGCCGGAAATGCCCCATCGCTCAATATCCAAACGTACGGGCGAATAAATGCTAGCGCATCGAGCCAATGCAAATTCTTTGCTGCACTGAAAAGCAAAAAGAAGATCGTCATGATCAAGTAAATCGCCCCTAGTTGAAGAAAAAGAAGGTAGATGACAGAACCAATCAAATAACTCCATCCAATTAACCCAAGAATCCCCCACCATTGTATGGTCATTCCGCCGCCGTTTTCACCTCGATAGATGATCGCCATTGCCACAAGAAGTGCAACACCAAGTCCTTGAAACATATATTTCTTTTGGGGAGACCCGTTTTTATAATCGAGCCAGATCAGAAAAAAGCAGATAGTAATAAGTATCTCCCACAGTGGCCTGGGCAAAATGGCCGCATCATTGTAGGATTCCAGATTGACATGAAACAAACCCATTACAATGAGCGCCACGGAACGCAACAGCGTATGTCTGGCAATGGTCGACTTAGAGTCACCTTTACTCATTCGCTGATTGACCGCCAGCGGAATCGAAAGTCCCACAATAAATAAAAACATGGGAAATACAACGTCTGCCAATCCAAGCGCGTCGGCCGCCGCCGGGGCATGTTCCAACCAGCCTGGAATATTTTTTAAGGTCCATAAGTCATTCACAAAAATCATCAGGAACATGGTCAGTGCCCTGAACACGTCGATTGATGCCAGCCTTCCCGCGTTCATTGTGCCATAATTTTAAGTCAAGATCAACAAATGAAAATCTTCGAGCAACAAGAATATGGCACGCTCACTTTTCGTAACTTTCGCGCTTGGCATGCCAGATATAATTCAACTTCTTCCGGACTCCATTGCGAATCAAATCGCGGCAGGTGAAGTCGTGCAGCGTCCCTCGTCGGCCGTGAAGGAATTGATGGAGAACGCCATTGACGCCGGTGCCACTTCCATAAAACTGATTGTGAAAGACGCCGGCAAAGCGTTGCTTCAAGTAATCGACAATGGCCAAGGCATGAGCGAAACCGATGCCCGGATGAGTTTGGAGCGTCACGCCACATCCAAAATCAGAACAGCAGACGACTTGTTCCGCTTGCGTACGATGGGTTTCCGAGGCGAAGCTCTCGCATCCATTGCGGCCGTGTCTCAGATGGAAATGAAAACGAGACTCGCTAACGAGGAGCTTGGCACCTTGCTGGTTGTGGAAGGATCAGAAGCAAAAAAACAAGAACTCACGGCTTGCGAAAAAGGTACGAGCATCAGCATCAAGAATTTGTTTTACAACATCCCCGCCCGTAGAAATTTTTTGAAATCGAATGGCGTGGAGATGAGCCACATCACAGAGGAGTTTCAGCGTATCGCTCTTGCCAATCCAGCTATTTCCTTTTCTCTTATTCAAGAAGATGAACTAGTGCTGGACCTGCCTTCGAGTAAGCTGAGCCAACGCATTGTCAATCTGTTTGGTAAAAACTACCAATCGCAACTGGCCCCTGTTCAAGAGGAAACTTCGCTACTGAAAATTACGGGGTATATCGGAAGGCCTGAGCTCGCCAAAAGAAAACGCGGCGAACAATTCATTTTTGTGAACAACCGTTTCATCAGAAACAATTATTTGGGTTATGCTGTGACGAGCGCATACGAAGGGTTGCTCCAGGAAAATCATTTTCCTTTTTATGCCATGTTTGTTGAGATCGACCCAAAACATGTTGACGTCAATGTGCATCCCACAAAAACAGAAATCAAATTTGATGATGAGCGTTCCGTCTATGGCGTGGTGTGGAGTGCAGTCAAGCAAGCATTGGGTTCACACAACCTCGCCCCCGCCATTGACTTCAATGCCGACGTCAATTTGATGAATAAAGTAAGTACACAACCGCTTTCTCGTGATCAATACTACGATGAGCAGTTCAGTTCGTTGAATCGATCAAACCTGCAAAACTGGAACAAACTCTACGAACAGGAATCGGGTACTTCAAGGTTATTTGAAAAAACAGAACTTAAAACCACTGTGCGGTTAGAAAGTGCGGTCAACAAACCAAACGAGGTTTCGACGGAATCGGAGAAAGGAATCTTTCAGCTTCAGCAGCGGTACATTGTGCGGGCGTCACGAAATGGGGTGTTGTTCATCGATCAACAGGCTGCGCATGAGCGTGTACTCTTCGAAAAATATTTGTTGCAATTGAAAGGTGTAGCGGGCAACAGCCAGCAAAGCCTATTCCCCCAAACGTTGACGATGAACGCCGCCGATTTTGCGCTGACGCTGGAAATGGAGCGAGAGATTCAGGCCCTGGGCTTTAAATTCGAAGTGTTTGGTAAGAACACGCTATTGATTTCTGGTACGCCCACAGATGTTCATGGCAGCGAAAAAGAGTTGTTCGAAGGATTGATTGAGCAGTTCAAGAAAAATCAATCCGAGCTGCAATTGCCAATAAAGGAAAACCTCGCGCAAGCTTTGGCAAAACGGGCCAGTATCAAGACCGGCCAGAAATTGTCTCCTGAAGAAATGGAGGGAATCGCCGGCACTTTGTTTGCCTGCAACACCCCCAATTTTACGGCCGACGGCAGGCCAACCTTTTTCACTCTCGACTCGTCTAAGATTGAAAATTATTTTACCCGATAGAATTCTATGTTTAATCTCACGCCCCTCGTCCGCACCCTGATTATTATTAACGTAGTTGTCTTTGTAGGCCAAAACCTCACCGACTACGTGACGGCCTATTTTTCGCTTTGGCCACTCGGCACACCTTATTTCGAGCCTTACCAATTCTTGACTTATATGTTTGCGCACGGTGGCATCGGACATATCTTTTTTAACCTCTTGGCGCTCGCCTCCTTTGCCCCCATTTTGGAAACCTATTGGGGAGAGAAAAAGCTCCTGTTTTTTTACCTGGCGACTGGGATAGGTGCCGGCGTGATCTTCGGAGTGGCGAATTATTTTTTCTTTCCGGGCCATTCCGGGCCAATGTTAGGGGCCTCTGGAGCGCTCTACGGCATTCTCATGGCCTTTGGAATGGTGTTTCCCAACATGGACCTCATGATGCTTTTTGTACCCATTCCGATCAAAGCAAAATATTTTGTGTTCATCGTCGGGGGACTTACTTACTTCATGGATCGCAGTGGTACAGTTGCACACTTAGCACACTTTGGTGGCGCCTTCGTTGGATTTCTTATAATTACTTATTGGAGGTCTACGGGAGGGTAGAATCGATTAGCCATTTTCGAACGGAACAATTATTTTTAGTAATCAGTTGTTGGAATGCAGGGTAAATCTTAGCCTACATGTTTGAAGAATTCAAAAACGCATTTAGTCGACACAATAATGGTCATGTGCAGTTGATCATTATTAATGTAGCCGTGTTTGTATCGCTCGGGATGGTGTTTGTTATTTCAAACGTTGGTGGATTCCCTGACGTGTTTGACCTCATCCACAAGCAATTTGTCATTCCACCAAC
>DATJJP010000048.1:0-17812 GCA_035492075.1 Cyclobacteriaceae bacterium
GCGATGGAATTGTCTTTTGCTTTATAGCTAAGGGCTGATCTGCGAGCCAGGTCTTTTACTTTCTTGTTGAGTTTGAAAGAGTAGTCGCGAGGTGTAGGACCGAAAATACGACCACCACCTTTGAATTGAGGGTTCTTGATATTACCCGCACGCGCACCGCCTGTTCCTTTTTGTTTCTTGATCTTCTTTGAAGATCCGGTGATTTCGTTTCTCTGCTTTGACTTGTGTGTACCCTGGCGTTGGTTGGCCAAGATGCTTTTCACATCCAAGTAGATCGCGTGATCGTTGGGCTCGATACCAAACACCTCGGTAGAGAGGCTCACTTTGCGACCGGTTTTTTCACCGTTAGATTTTACAACCGCTAAGTCCATTACTTCTGAAGGATTATCGTTGAATTCTTTGCACCAGGAACAGAACCACTCACGAGGATGAGGTTTTGATCCGCCATAATTTTTACCACTTTCAAGTTGGTGTTCTTCACACGCTCTCCGCCCATGCGGCCGGGCAAACGCTTGCCTTTGATTACGCGTGACGCGAACGACGCATTACCCATTGACCCTGGCGCACGAAGACGGTTATGCTGACCATGCGTCTGTCCACCAACACCTTGAAAATTGTGACGCTTGACAACACCCTGGAAACCTTTACCCTTTGAGGTACCTACGGCATCCAAAAAATCGCCTTCTACAAACACATCACTTACTTTTATTTCTTTGCCTAATTCAAGCAAGCCGGCGAATTCATCGCTGAAATCGCGAAACTCCACGACATGTCTTTTGGGCGTAGTTCCTGCTTTTTTGAAGTGACCTACCATGGGATCAGGCGTATTTTTTTCCTTTTTCTCGCCAAACGCCAGTTGTACAGCTTTGTAGCCATCGGTCTCCTTGGTTTTTACGTGCGTAACTACACAAGGGCCGGCTTCAATAACCGTCACCGGCACGCTTTGACCATCTGCGCCGAAAACGCTGGTCATTCCTACTTTACGTCCTAATATTCCAGGCATAATTGAAACCTATTTTGCTGATTTTAAGCCGATTCGCGGTTTCCTCCCGCAAAAAGGACTGCAAAGATAGGAACTAATGCTTAGCTAGCAAGAGTGAGATTGAAAAAATGTGGGAACCTGAAGCCTTTAAGGCACTGTGTTGAACAATGTTATGGCTCGGCCTAGGCAGCGTTGCTTGAAAAAAACAGTTATCAACTTTTTATCCACGTTCAAAATCCTTTTTTCCGCCTGATTTGGCCATTAGTTGGATGTTCTCTATGGAAATATCGTGAGACAGGGCTTTGCACATGTCATATATAGTAAGCGCCGCCACGGAAGCCGCCGTAAGCGCCTCCATTTCAGCACCTGTTTTGGCAGTAACTTTCACTGTCGTGTCAATGAAGACTCTTTTATTATTGATAGAGATTTTCACTTGGCAATCTTCGGTCATCAACGGGTGGCAAAGAGGAATGAGCTCAGATGTTCTCTTTGCGGCTGCAACCCCGGCTAAAATCGCCGTTTGAAACACCGGGCCTTTCTTGGTAATCAGTTCATCGCCGTTTATCGCGTCTAAAATATTTTTTGTTAACCTGACTTCTGCGCGGGCTTTGGCAATTCTGATAGTGGTGCTTTTGGCCGAGACATCGACCATGGAGGGAAGTCCGGATTTATCAACGTGACTCAGTTTGTTTTTTTTCTTGTCCGTTCGCTTGCTCATCGATAAACAATTTGCACAAGCTACATGGTACCGAGTAACTTGCCTGAAACAAAAATAAGAATTCGATGGTGAGCGTTGCCGAAGCCGAAAGAATTATTCTAGGTCATTTGTTTCAGCCGAAAGAAGCAAAAGTAAAGCTCACTCAGGCGGTAGGAAAAGTTTTAGCTGAAGAAATCAAAGCCGACCGTGATTTGCCTCCGTTCAATAGAGCAACAATGGATGGGATTGCCATTTCGATCGAAAGCTTTCAAAATGGCCAGCGAATTTTTTCCGTCGAGTCGATGCAAGCAGCCGGTCAACCTCAACAAGTCTTGAGCGACAAAAAAAAATGTATCGAAATCATGACGGGTGCACCGCTTCCTGTGGGAACAGATACGGTTGTCCCGTATGAGATGATTTCAATTCAAACCAAGACTGCTTCTTTATCGGAAACTAAAATTGAACGGGCCCAGAACGTACATCAAAGAGGCAGCGATGCCAGACAAGGTGACTTGCTCCTGTCCAAAGGGGGGCGATTGTCTCCTGCTGAAATTGCACTGCTCGCATCTTTAGGAAAAAGTGAAGTGCGCGTTTACCAACCTCCGCGTGCGGCAGTCATCTCAACCGGTGATGAATTGGTGGAAGTGAATGAGACTCCGTTGCCACATCAAATTAGAAAGTCAAATAGCTATGCACTAGAGGCCGCTCTCCAAACCTTGGGCGCGAATGCAGATTCGTTTCACTTCAAGGATGACAAAGAGGAAATTGCAAATAGCGTAAAGGCCATTCTTGAAAAATATGAACTTGTCATTTTGTCCGGTGGAGTGTCTAAGGGTAAACTTGATTTTGTGCCAGAGGCCTTGGAATCGTTGGGCGTCAAAAAACTATTTCACGGTGTTAGCCAGCGGCCGGGCAAGCCGATGTGGTTTGGGGCATCGTCAAAGAATTTTGTGTTTGCGCTTCCCGGCAACCCGGTTTCAACGTTCCTATGTTTTCACCGATATGTTGTGCCTTGGCTGACGAAAAGCATGTGCGACTCCGCAACGGATTCAGTTGCTATTCTGGCAAGCGACTTTTCGTTCGGTCCGCTACTCACTTATTTTCTTCAGGTCAAAATCAAAAACGAAAATGGAAAATTAATGGCCTATCCGGCGGCGGGCGGTGGCTCAGGCGATTTTGCCAATCTAAAAGACGTTGATGGCTTCTTGCAATTGCCACTCGAACAGAATGAATTCAAAGCGGGAGAGGTATACCCCGCGTACCTCTTTCGATAATTTTTTTTTAACATCGTCCACATCGAAAATATCGTTCCCTGCGATCGGTGTGTCGATGTGTTTTCAAATCGTACTTTTGCCAAAATTTTTGGTCATGGAGCAAAAGCGAACGGAAATATCTCAGTTGGGCGAGTTTGGATTGATCGATCGAATCAGGAACAATGTGATGCTGCAAAATCCTTCGTCCTCCAAAGGCATTGGCGACGATGCTGCAGTAATTGACCTGGGGAAGGAAAACCTGCTTGTCAGCACAGACATGCTCATCGAGGGGCCGCACTTTGATTTGGGATACGTGCCTTTGCAACACCTGGGCTACAAAGCGGTGGCCGTCAATGTAAGTGACATCGCTGCGATGAACGGAAAGCCCGAACAAATCGTCGTCGCCCTTGGCCTTAGTAATCGTTTTTCACTCGAAGCTGTGGACGCCCTTTATGAAGGAATTCGTGCGGCTTGCACCAATTACAAAATTGACTTAGTAGGTGGAGACACAACATCATCGCCGGCGGGTTTGGT
Source organism: Cyclobacteriaceae bacterium (assembly GCA_035492075.1). Taxonomy (GTDB): domain Bacteria; phylum Bacteroidota; class Bacteroidia; order Cytophagales; family Cyclobacteriaceae; genus ELB16-189. Next base: position 3,467 of record DATJJP010000048.1, read on the forward strand.
GATATCAATCACGGTGATCGGAAGGGCCGAAAAAGAAAAAACGGTTTTGAGGAGTGGTGCGAAGGCGAGTGACATTATTTGTGTCACCGGAGATCTTGGGGCAGCATTCATGGGGTTGCAAGTGCTCGAGCGCGAAAAGCAAGTTTTTCAATCGAACCCTGAAATGCAACCGGATTTGGAAAAGTACGAGTATCTGGTGGGTCGGCAATTGAAGCCTGAGGCGAGAATGGACATTATTTATGACCTGGCAGAAAAAAATATTGTCCCTACATCGATGATTGATGTTTCGGACGGGCTGGCGAGCGAATTATTCCACTTGGCAAAAAATTCAAACCTCGGCGTAAAAATCTTCGAAGACAAAATCCCGATTGATACCGGCGCTTTTGAAACCGCCGTTGAATTCAAGATGGATCCGATCACGGCAGCACTTAACGGTGGTGAGGATTATGAATTATTGTTTACGATAAAGCCTTCCGACTTCGAGTCACTTAAAAATCATCCTGATATTCACTTCATTGGCCATATGCACGATAATCCCAATCAAAAAGTGATGATCTCCAAACAAGGAACAGTGGTTACGTTGCAGGCCCAGGGGTGGAAGCATTTTTAGGGAAAAGAATCTAAAGACAGGAGCCCTGGGATCATGAGGTAGTTTCCACGAATGAAATTACCGCAGTAAAGACGCCAATTCTATAATTTGTTTATATTTGAGTAAGCCCCCTCCTGTCTATTATGGTGCGTTCAAGCAAAGTTGGCTTTCCCCTGCTGTTGATAATTGGCTTTTCTTGCTCAATTATTAAGGACAGTGATATTACCTCACTGAGCCAGCTCAATCAGCTTAGATTATCCGGTATCGATGTCACTCAGAATTTAGCGACGACGATTGTTCCAACTGCCACAATAGCGGTGACCGACTCGATCTACAAAACTCCGATCACCACCACGATCGATCTCAACAATAAAATAAATGGCACGATCGTAAGGCAGAGCATTTTTACTTGGCCTGTTTTCACCAAGACCAAAATGATTTTCAGAAGCAAAATTTCTTCGACAGGAATAGTGATTAGAACTTCGTTCTACGACAATGGAAATCCGCGTGGAACGACGGTTAGTCAAAACAATCAGCTGAAGGAGTGGTACTCCTATCTCTACAACAGCCAATGGAGGGTGACCAACGTCATATCGAGGGTTTTTGCTACGGATACAACCGTTTACAACGATTCGCTCATTTACAACACCCAGGGCTATGTGTCCACGTTGTTGCGTAGATCAAAAGGCGCTCCTCTCGTCACGCTAAACTTCCAATATCAAACCTATTCAAGCAACAGCCTACCGCAGCTTGGCGGAAGTTCATCTGCTGTGCAATACAACGGATACAATTACAATTATGGCAACTGCAATTGCCCCAGCAGCTCGGGCAACTCGTGCTCGGGGGCAGATCTAAATACGAACAGTGGTCAATTGAATGCGAGATATATTATCACCGGTGCCCAAACCAACTCAATACTCACACAACTTGAGATTGATGATATTAAGACCGGTGGCGGCAACTGCGGAAACAGCGGCAATACCGGCGCGTATGACACGTATTATTTTCATCCGCTGATGATAAACCGTGGATACTTTACGCACGGAGATATCTTATTGAATATTTATTCTATTGATTGGTGGCTACCGGGTGCTGTGACTACCGGCGGGCCGACGACAAACGAAGGCATCACTTTCAAATTCAATTATGCGCGCTAACGTGATGATCCTATTGATCTGTGGCATTGGCGCCGTTGGTGCTCAAGCGCAATTCTCACTGCCCCGATTCGATGTAGAGGCAAAAATTGCCCAAAGTGTCATGCCGGGTGGCGACAAGGAGGACGGCACGTTGAAGGCGATGGAGACCACCAATATCGTTTTGGGTGCCCACTGGCAGATCACACAGAACATTGCCCTGGGATGGATTTACTCCAATAGCCTTCGAGGCAATGGCTATAATAACAAGGATTTCAAATTCAACATCGGTGGTGGCGACTCTCAAGCGTACAGCTCATACAATGCCATTGATTTGCGCGTGTCGACGGGGCGGGCAGCAAGATGGAGACCTTACTTAAATTTGAATTACGGCAAAGTGGAGATCGTTGAGGACAAGGGTTTTCGCCTGGCCAACAAAACGAACGCCTTCGGTGGAGGGATCGGCATCATGCGGCGTTACGGCAATCACTTGTATTGGAATGTTTTCGAGGCCAGCGCCAAAAGTTTCTCCCAAAAATTATTTTGGGCAGATGTAAGCTTCATGGTTGAAATCAAGACGGGCTTCACCTACAACATCGGTAAGAGAAAATAAAACTCATTTTTATGAAGAAGCTAACCCTTCCGTTGGCTTTGATCGTTTTGTCAACGTCTTTGTTCGCTCAAGACTTGAAGAAGGCAACGATCAAAGTAAAATCGCCAATCGCGCTCACCTATTCGCCAGACTCAAAATACTTGGCTTTGTCCACGCCAAGTGAACTACAGTTGCTCAACGCGGGCAGCGACACAAAAGCTACTACGTTTGCGGGATCCAGGGGGGTGAACAAAATGATGTTCAGCAACGACAACGCGTCGGTAGCTGCAGCCTGTAGTGACGAGACGATCAAAATATGGACCGTACCGGATGGCAAACTCACTGCCACGCTTAAAGGGCACACGGCCAGCGTAATTGACGTTCGCTTTTTTAATGGTGACAAATCGTTGGTGTCGATCAGCGAAGACAAATCGGTAAATCTTTGGGATGTCGCCTCTGCAAAACTGATAGCGAGTGAAAAAGACCATACCAAATCCCTTCGCGGGCTTGACGTAAGCGCGGACGGAAAATGGATTGCCACGGGAGGTGCCGAACGTGATATTTTCATGAGAGATGCAAACACTGGGAAGACCGTCAAAAAAATTCAAGGTCATGACGGCTGGGTGCGGGCGCTTGCTTTTTCTCCCGACGGTAAGATTTTGGCAAGCGGTGGCGACGACAAAAAAATAATCCTGTGGGATGTGGAGACCGGCAAAAAGGTGAAGGAATTTCCACAACGCGGCTGGATTTACGACTTGAAGTACAGCAACGATGGAAAATTTGTTTTTGCGGCGCTGGAGAAAAATGCTGTTGGCGTCTACGACGTAAATACGGGGCTGCCCGCGCTGAAACTAGATGACTTTGAAACTTCGGTGCTGGCTCTCGCTGTCAGCCCAAGTGGCAAAGAGTTGGCAACCCTTCAGGAATTTGTAAATGAAGCTAAATATTGGAACATCGAATCATTGAACATCTCACCCGTATTCCGCTTTAAAGACAAAAAAGATATAAATCCTCCCCAGATTTTCGTCTCCAATCCACCGAGCATCCAGGACAACCAAGTCCGCTATTCGAAAGACTTGATTGACATCACAGGATCGGTAATCGATGAATCCGGCGTGAGGAGGTTGCGCGTGAATGGTATAGAAACCCCCTTAAAAACGAACGGAAACTTTGTCATCAAGTTGCCGCTCAGTATGGGCGACAATTTCGTAACGATCGAAGCAACGGACGTGAACGACAATATTGCCCTGAAGAAATTTTCGATTCTTAGAAAAGACCTTGATGGTGGAGATTACGATCCTAGCAAAGCGAAAAATTTCTTAATGGTGGTGGGCATCAACAATTATCAATACTGGCCTCACTTGAACAACGCCGTAAAAGATGCAAACGATATGGCGGGCACGCTGATGGGCTTGTACAACTTCGACTTTTCAAATGTAACCGTGTTGCGGGATGAGCAGGCTACGCGCAGCAATATTTACAAAACATTGCGCAGTTATATCAGTCAGGTGGCGTCCACGGATAACCTTGTGATTTACTTTTCCGGCCATGGGCATTTTGATGAGTTGCTCAACGAAGGTTATTGGATTCCCTACGAAGCACATTTGAACGAAGAAGGCGACTACCTCCCCAACTCGTCCATCTTAAAAATCATTGAGAGCATCAATTCGCAACACACGTTTCTGGTGGCTGATGCTTGTTTTTCAGGATCGCTTTTTGGGGAGCAGAAAAGAGGCTATGCCGAAAACGTGGAAAAATTTAAGTCGCGCTGGGGATTAGCCTCAGGAAGGTTGGAGACAGTGTCAGACGGCGCGCAGGGAACCAACAGTCCGTTTGCCACACAGGTCATCAAGTTTTTGAAGGAAAACAAAAAGGATAAAATCGCGGTATCAGAATTAATTCAGTCGGTGAAACTTGGTGTAGCAGAGACTACCAATCAAACGCCGATCGGAAATCCGTTGAAGGTTTCGGGAGATGAAGGCGGCGAACTGGTGTTTTATAAGAAGAAATAGGGTGCCAAATGGTGATCCTATGGCCTTCAACGCAAAGGCTTACCTCCCAAAAAAGTTTCCTAAAGCTACAAAGCAAACACAATTCTCATGAGAAAGGTATGTCTTTGGGTGGGGCATCTTCACGATGTCCAATACCATTGTATACAATCATTGGGATAGATCAATAAATCATTCTGATTCAGGTTTGGATAATTACTATCTTTTTTAGTAACTTGCACGCAGTTAACCGAATCATTATGGACGGCTATATTCAAGATTCAATCAACCAATATCGCAAGCTGAAGCTTCAATTGGATGCGTTGAGGATATATCTGATTACGGCTGGGGTCAGTGAAGCTGAATTAGGAACCAATCAAAAAATTGCCATCACAAAAAAGACCAAAGAGGAAAGCAAACCTGTGAGCAAGGCTGGCATTGGTATACCTAAAAAAAGAGACATGAATTGGGACCTGTACTCTAGGATAATCCTGCGGGAATTAGGTGGAACTGCGAAGGCAAGCGACGTGGCTGAATATGCCAAAGCAGCAAATCCAAAATTTGATGCAGGGAATGTAGTGGATAATGTCAGAAGTTCGCTTGGAAGGCAAGGGAAAGCTGGTGACATCCTACTGGAGCCAGGTTCGTCAAAATACGAGGGCAATACTTACAGTTTAAAAACGGACGATGAAGTATATGGCTTGGCTGCATAAAAAAAGGGCGCAAGGCCCTTTAAATATTTTCACGAGTACCTCCCAGGCCAAGATGCAATCCAGCAAGATTGCATGGTAATCTGGGGAAGAACTAGGTTCTAAACAGTCAATCGCGCCAGATTGGTTAGGTTTCAGGGGTGTTGACGCACCCCTTTTTCATTACAATCTTATTCATTTTGGTGCTGATTTCAAACTGACCTTCAATTCAAAAATTGGATCAATCCTCCGGATAAGGGATAAAAACAAAATTGGTGAACTCTTCATCCACGACGAACAGGCAGCAGAACTCATCCGGATCTTTGTATGCGTGCAAAAATTCATCTTGTTTGTCTTCTGCTACGAGTTCACGTTGGATAAATTCGTCTAGGTAAGAGGCGTAGTAATTCCAATCGAGATTGAGTTCAAATTTTCCAATCAGCAATTGGCCAACTGGAATTTCCTCCTTTGATATCGGGAACACAGGACATTCAAAACCTGCTTTTCGAATTTGATAGGATGCTTCTTTTATGGTATCGGCCACTTTCACAAAATCTTGTGAGATGGTGCCGAGGTATTTTCCGCTGAGTTCGGGGTCGTTGAACATGTTAGGTGTAGTTCAATTTTTTTAACGATGCAAAGATGACACCCCGTTTGAAATATTCCACCAACAATAAATTCGGAACCCAGCTTGCCCAGGCGATGATCGCATAGGCCATGGGTTGGCTCAAGTCGAAATAAAAGGAAGAGAAGAAAATATAAACGCGCAATGTAATCGCAGCGAGAGTGAGCGAAAAACTTCTCCACATCCAACGTTCGTGGGCAGCGATATCCCTGTTTTTTATTTTCACAAATGCGATCGTAGTGCAGTAGAACCAAAGCCCACATTGCAGCAAGAAACTAATCAGCACGGGTGTTCCGCGATCAACAAAGAAGCTCATGACCAATGCGCCAGGCGCGGCCAAGAACAGGATACCAAAAACATAAAAATAGCCAGCCTTCCGGTGAAGGTTCAGGTATCTGCTTCGAAACCATTTTGAGACCTGAATGAAGCCCGCAACTAATACCAGTCCGGCGATGATTACGTGGAAATAATAAAAGGGAAGGTAAATTCCAGTAGCGACGGCCTGTTGTTTTATTTTTAGAAAGCTATAGGAAGGATCGAAATTGAGATACGTTAGGGCATTTATGGTAAGTGATGCACCCAGAACAAATAGCAAACCCCAGAAAATCTTCATCGCCAATTTCATTTATCCACTACATTGATTTAGCTTCTGGTGCTCCAATCATTCGGTTTAGGAAGTCGAGATTGTATTTATCGATTTCGGAGGCTTTGTTATAGACTTCATCATAGGAGTCGGTAATTGGCGTGTACCAATTTTGATTTCCATACCACTCGGATAAATGAGCTTCTGAAAAAATAAAACCATAACTAGCAAGAATCTCATTTCTCATGTATCCCAGTGTTGCAGTGCCCACAAAATTCGTTTTCACCTGCTTTTCGATTTTGCTATCCCATACCGCAAAGTCTCCTGTCAGATAACTGCTGTCCATTTTAATGAACTCTGTAAATGCAAACTCACGATGGGTACTAAGTTGTGTGAATTGACGACCATCAAATCTGTAATAGACATAGCTTGGAAAATTGAATTCTTGAGCAAAACCACCTCCCATGTCGTAAGTTGCTCGGGATTCATACAGTGAGTCTGTCTTTTTTCGAAATTGAAAATCGTGATCTCCGTACGCATCAACGCGAGTCAAAACATTCTGGTTTTTATCTACGAGAGTAATCTTGTAGGTCATATAAAACTCTTGCCTCCCGCCTACGAACCTTGACTTGAATTCCGAGATAAATGCATCAATTGTTTCGGTGACGTTAAACGGTTTTCGGCTTTTGGTTTCAACATACTCTGTTCCATATTGGAAATTCAGGCTGTCCCTTTTGTCCGTCAAATACTGGGTCTCCATCGATGAAAAAAGTCCAGCCTTCACAAAATAAGCCGGTGGCACAACTACTCCACTTCCGTTGAAGCGGAATTCCCCCGTCAGTGGATAAAGCACATTGATAATGTCATTGTGCTTGGCGCCAAATGAGAAGGTGTTGGTGGTGAGGTAGCCAAATTCTTTGATACTTTGCTCTGCCGTTACTGAGGGGAATCCTCTGTGGTAGACAAAGAGCTTGTCCAGCCATCCGTAAGATGAATCATTTTTTACTAGCGCCTGAGTTTCATTTTCTTGATAAGGTATCAACCAGTCGTGCGCCGCAGGAACGATCAGTTTGCCTGTCAAACCATAGTAACCGACTTTTCCCCCTTTACTTACTTCAACTGCATCTGGTAAACCGATCGAAGGATTTCCAATTAGGTCAAATTCAATCGGCACAATCACTATTCCATTTTCGTCCAGTAGCCCCATTTTATAGTCCTGCTTGACGCCTTTCGCGAGCGAATCAAAATTGAACGATCCATTTACCGCATAATAATACGTCATGTTTTTGTGATGCACATACCATACGATAGTGTCGCAGTTTTTCTGAAGTTCCCGTGCTTTGTCATAGTAAATTTTAGCATCTGCCATTCTACGGGCAAGAGCTCCATCATTTTCAGCTTTTATAAGTATATACTGCTTGTACATTTCATCCGCCTCCAGCCCACCGATGTGATATCTGCCATCACGCTGGAAAAGTTTCATGAAAAATTTCTGTTTTTGAATTTCACTGCCATTGCCTTGCATTTCAAGAGGTATTTCTACTCGTAAAAAAGTATCAACCCAAGATGCTGTGGCCTGCTCAAATAGTGGTAGAACTCTTATGCCGGAAGTGTCCGAATTCCGCAGAATCTCAATCGCTTTAAGAATCTCATTTTTGTTCTGGTTCGTCAAAAACAGTGCTAAAATCTCTTCATTCGAGCCCTCAAGTTTCTTTTGAAATTCGGAAAGAAAAGCCTTTGCACTTTGATCTAGTCCGTTTTTCGGAGAGACGGAGCATCCGATCAAGCTCGCCAAAATTGTTGCGGCGAAAACAGAAATTATTTTCTTCATGTGAAAGTTCTTTGGAGCACCAAAACTAACCAACTTTTAGCAGAGGGCTTCTACTCACAAAGGATTAGTGATTCGGAATTTTTGAACTCCATTCGTCGGAGTTTAGTAATCTGACACCGTCATAAACATCGTCACAGGCGGTCGCTCACCAATGGCCCATTTATCCAAACTTGAGGCACGCGAAAAAGATTTTCCTTCTTGATAACCTTTACCGTAAGTAATAAAAAATTGGTTGTCCGATTTCTTGCTCCACCAAATGCGCACCACTTCAAAAGTCACGATCACGTCTTCGTCCAAAATCAGATTGTCTTGTTCAAAATCTTTAACGATCCAATGTTGGTTCGCGTGGCTTGTTACAAACGCTTCGTGCGCGAGAAGGCTTTCGTGTGGCAAGCCAGCTTTCACGGAATAAATCTGAATCCTGAATAAAATGCTGTCTACGGTGTTGAAACGTAAATGAAACTGCACATTATCGATCCAGTATTTTTTTCGTTTGTTCAAAATTTGAAGTCCCCATTCTCCACCCAGCCCCAATTCCGCTGTTCCGCTATGACCGATCGTAGTATGTGAGGGATTAGACCTTCCCAGTTTTATGGGCTTCTGTCTCTTGCTGTGCACCACGGCTTCTTTCAATTGCTCTGGTCTCTGAACAAGTTTCACTTCCAGGTAAGCCAAATTAGAAATGTAGGCAACGTCCTTCTTTACGACTTCGTAACCAAGCATCGAAAATAGAAGCTGATCGTTTTTGTCTGCTTTGGATAAGTCAATCTCAAATTTTCCGTTTTCGGCGGAGATCACTCCCATGTTTTTGTTCAACACGCCAATATGAACATACGGCAGAGGCTTATTCGTTTGTGCATCCAGAACAGTTCCCGACAGTTTTTGTGCTTGAGCGCACAACACGGCCATCGTCAGCAAACAGAAAAATGAAAACCCCGTTCTCCGCATTTGCAAAAGATCACCGCACATTATAACGTCTTCAAATAGTCGATGCTCTTCTTTAAATTAATTTCAGGGTCGGCAACCACATCTTGTTCTACGAAGAAATGATCCATTCCTGATTTTTGCGCGGCCGCAATGATCGATTTCAAGTCCAGCACGCCGTCGCCTGTGGTCGTCATGAATGGAAATAATTCGATCCATTCTTTTGAATCTCCACCGTCCGTTGAAAATTTTACTTTTTTCTTCATGTTTTTCACGTGCATCATTTTGTAACGGCCTGGATATTTTTTGAAATATTCGACCGGATCGCCTCCGCCGGCAATATGCCAAAAGAGATCCATTTCCAATGCCACAAGTTTTGGATCTGTATTTTCAATAATCATTTGAAGAGGAATCTTTCCCTCCACTTCTTGCATTCCGTAGCCATGATTGTGGTACGCAAATCGCAGGCCCACTTTTTTCGCCTGTTCACCGATTTTATTGAACGTATCGATCGTCTTTTTGTAGTCGTCTAGTGTCTTTCTGTTCTCCGGCGGAATAGCGGGGAGTACCACGTATTTGAATCCGATCCGCTGCGATGCCTCACCCAACTGCTCCATGTTCTTCTGCAGTGTGTCGAAGTCGGTGTGAATGGACGGCACTGAAATTTTGGCTTCCGCGAAAATGGCTTTCACTGCTTCGGCCGATTGCCCAAAATAGCCACTGCCGTTAAACCCAAGTGCGGGGCCAATGGAGACCCATCGCTCCATGGCCAATTTCGTGCTGAACGGAAAGGGACCATACATTTCAATTTCTCTGTAGCCCATCTTTGCCAACAATTGAATTCCCATTTTGAAGTCCTTCTCCAAAAGTTTTGGAAGTGAAAAAAGCTGAATGCCAATATTTTTTAAGAGAGGGGCGGCAAAAGCATCGAGGTCGATCAAAAATGTGGATGCGATTAAGGCCGACGAATTGATGAAATGCCGTCTGTTCATGGTGCTCATTTTATTGCTCATTTTTTTGACACGCTGTCGATCATAGCAATATACTTTTTTATGCCAACCGGTTCAAAATCATTTCAACTGTTAATCGGTTGTTAACATTTCTGTCCTGCCATTGATTCACAAAAAATCCTCTGCGATTCGTTTCGTGATTTTGTATATTCAGCCTCCAATCCAAAAACGTATGGCTTCATTTACATTAAAAATCAATGGCAAAGAGCACACGATAGAAGCAGATCCTTCAATGCCGTTGCTCTGGGCGATTCGCGATATCGTTGGGCTCACCGGAACAAAATTTGGTTGTGGAATAGCACAGTGTGGAGCGTGCACTGTTCACCTCAACGGAAATCCAATTCGCTCTTGTTCGATGCCGGTAAAAGTCGTGGCTGGAAAAGAAATTACTACGATTGAAGGCTTGTCGGACAACAATTCGCATCCTGTGCAACTCGCGTGGATCAAAGAGCAAGTGCCCCAGTGTGGATATTGTCAAAGTGGACAGATCATGGCGGCGGCGGCGTTGCTGAAAAAAAATCCCAAGCCTACGGACAAAGACATCGACGCCAACATGGCAGGACATATTTGTCGATGCGGGACGTATGTGCGCATTCGCAAAGCGATAAAATCAGCTTCTATAATCATGGCATCAAAATAATCGAAGTCGACTATGGAAAAAAAACAACACATCACCCGCAGAGATTTCGTCAAGCTGAGCAGTATGGCCGGTGCTGCACTTTCGCTTGGATTTTTTTCGGTCGACGGAAAAAATATTCAAATCTTAAAAAATGAATCCGCGGAAAATCTCGGTGTAGAATTGAATGCATGGATATCGATCGACACTTCGGGGAAAGTGACGCTCACCAATCACCGCGCTGAGATGGGGCAGGGCTCGTATCAATCCGTTCCTCAGATCATAGCCGAGGAGCTGGAGGTAGATTTGAATCAAGTGAATATCGCTTTTGCACAAGGCAATCCCAGAAAATATGGAAGTCAAATAACGGGAGGAAGTTCAACCATACGTGGGTCTTACAAAAATCTTTTGCGTGTGAGTGCATCGGCACGCGAAATGCTTGTTGAAGCAGCCGCCAACAAATGGAGTGCAAACAAATCAGAGTGTTATGCGGAAAACGGATTTGTGATTCATCGTCCGTCAGGAAAAAAATTGGGTTATGGCGAGCTGGTGGCAGATGCTTCAAAATTGACTCCGCCCAAAAACGTCGAGTTGAAAAACCCCAAGGATTACAAAATCATTCGGAAGCCGCTACCCCGTCAGGATATACCGCTGAAAGTAAATGGCTCGGCCATTTTCGGAATCGACAAAAAATTACCGGGGATGATGTATGCAGTGGTGGAACGCAATCCTCGCTTCGAAGGCAAGGTCAAAAGTTTTGATGATACGGAAACAAAGAAAATTGCAGGCGTAAAATATGTTCTCAAGACCAACCGCAAGGTCTTCGATCATTTTTATGAAGGGGTTGCCGTGGTAGCGGATAATTTATGGTCAGCCATGCAAGGCAGAAAAGTGTTGAAAGTGGAGTGGGATGATTCGGGGTTTGATCACCACAGCACAGAGCAGCTGTATGAAAAGATGAAAGATCAACTTCAAAAAGGAAGCCTCATCTCATACAAGACGCAAGGCAATTTTGCCGCCGCCTATGAAAAAGCCGACAAGAAACTCGAAGCGCTATACGAAACTCCATATGAATCTCACAGTTGCATGGAGCCGCTCAACTGCGTTGCAGACGTGAAAGAAGACAGCTGCGAAATCTGGGGACCCATTCAAGGCCCCGATTGGATTCAAGGAGATATTGCTGGCACTCTAAAGTTGGATCCTTCCAAAGTGAAAGTGAACATGACTTTTTTGGGTGGTGGGTTTGGTCGCAAAGCGTTTACCGACTACACGCACGAAGCGGTCATGATCTCGAAAGAAATCAAAGCACCCGTGCAAGTAGTTTGGTCACGCGAAGATGACATGACACTCGGGCCCTTTAGGCCTGGTATGGTTTACGCTTGCAAAGGCGGGGTAAGCAAAGGTGGTCGTATCGCCGCATTTGAAACTCGCATGGCAGGCCAAAACATGGATGTTCAAAATCCAGGAGCAGATCGCTCCTCTTACAACAGCGATGTGGTTGAAGGTTTTCTGGAGCCCTACTTCAAAACAATTCCCCATTATACTTTTGGCGACACACCATTGGAGTCACCTATTCCAGTAATGTGGTGGCGATCCGTTTATTCCTCTACCAATGGATTTGCATTCGAAAGTTTCATTGATGAAATGGCTTTAGCCGCCAGCAAGGATCCCTTGGATTTCCGTAGACAACACTTGAACAACCCCCGCTACCAAGATTTGATTTCCAAATTGGAGGAAGTTAGCGGGTGGAAGAAGCGTGGAAAAAATGAAGGCTACGGTGTTGCTATCACAGAGTGTTTCTCTAGCATCGTTGGAGAAGTAGTGAAGGTTTCAAAAAATGGCGAAGGCAAAGTGAAGATCGACAAAGTGTGGGCGGTGATGGATTGTGGGTGGTATGTAAATCCAGACATAATTGCCGCGCAGGTGGAAGGCAGCATTGTGATGGCACTCGGCGCTGCAACCAAACATGCCACGCATTTTGCGGATGGAAAAGCCGTAGAGAGAAATTTCGATGCTTATAAAATGCCGCGCATCGCAGACATCCCTGAAATCGAAGTGCATGTGATGGACAACGATGAAAAAGCCGGCGGCGTGGGCGAACCCGGATTACCTCCGTTTACCCCTGCATTAACGAATGCCATTTTCGATTTGACGGGCAAGCGAATCAGAGTGCTGCCTTTCAATTTGGAGGAAGTTTGATTTTCGATGTGCAAATGATCAATTATCAATTAACTTATCAATGAAAAAAATTCTCTTGTTTTCGATAGTGACGGTGTTCGCGCTCGCTTCATTTCAACAAAAACCAAAATTTGTTCTCGCGGAAAGTGTTGCGCGCGGCAAGGATATTTATACCGCGCAGTGCCTTACTTGCCACCTGGAGCAGGGCGAGGGCATTGAAGATGTTTATCCTCCCCTGGCAAAATCAGACTACCTCATGGCCGACAAAAAGCGCGCGATTCAACAAGTACTTTACGGTGCTAAAGGCGAAATGAAAGTAAAGGGAAAAATGTACAATGGAGAGATGACTGCCTTTGACTTGAACGATCAGCAAACGAGCGACGTACTCAACTACATTAGAAATTCATTCGGCAACAAAGGAGGTGCAATCACCCCCGAAGAAGTAAAGGCCGCGAGGAATAAGTAATCTATTTCTTCACGTTCAGCGTCAACTTCAATTTTCTTGCTCGGTCCGGGTAATCGGTGATAAGGCCATCCACGCCCATGGCTACGAAATCCGTCATGTCATTTTCATCATTGACGGTCCACGGGATCACACGCATCGGTTTGATTTTTTGGCCGGGCTTCAAAAGCCTTGACGGAGTAAGTGCGTGTAAGTGATTCACTTCGTTTTTGTCGAGCAGGTGAAACTCCGGGCTGTAGATGTCTGGAAAAAACCCGAGTTCCTTGAGGTTGTCTTTCGACTCTTTCAAATTATCGATCAGCAGAGCCAGGCGCACCTTTGGATACTTTTGGTTCCAGTACCGGAGCACACGCATGTCGAACGATTGTATTACAATTCTGTCCCAGGGGAGATATTGATCGATGAGGGTATAAACTAAATCCGAAAATTCTTCCGGCTTTGGGTGGAATACTCCGTCGCTGCTCGGGCCGCACTTGATCTCGATGTTATAGTCCACTTCATATCGGGTAAAATTTTTGATGTGGTTTTCCACCGCTACGATGACATCCGACAATAGCGGCTTGGATATTTTCATTTTCTGTTGATGCGGATACTTCGCATTTCCTTTTGAGCCACAATCCCACATGCTGACCTCCGCATAGGTCATTTTGTAAATATTGAATTTCTTTTCGTCGCGTCCTTTGATTTCTTTTCCGGATGGGTCGAGGCAAAAATCGGCGCTCATCCAATGGTCGTGCGAAACGACTACCTGTTTGTCTTTGGTGATGGTCAAATCCATCTCCAATGTGGTGACGCCCGAATCCAATGCTGCCAAAAAAGCGGGGATTGTGTTTTCAGGCATGAGGCCGCGTGCGCCGCGGTGACCTTGCACATCGAATTTGGGCGTGGCTAGCTGGGCGAATGCTTGGTTCATCAGCAACAAAAAGCAGAACGAAACAAAAAATTTTAATTTCATGCGTCAAATAAATGAAATTTCAATTTAGGCACGAAAGTCTTTTTGATGGGTTTGCACAAATGAATTTCTCGCTTACCTTTGCAGTCCTAAAAAATTAGGGAGCTTAGCTCAGCTGGTTCAGAGCATCTGCCTTACAAGCAGAGGGTCGGGGGTTCGAACCCCTCAGCTCC
>DATJJP010000049.1:0-16416 GCA_035492075.1 Cyclobacteriaceae bacterium
GTGTTGCGGCGAAACTCTGAGAATTGGTTTGCTGTGTGATGAGCCAGTAGTCAGTACCGTTGGCGTGGGGTATGATAATCATTCCTTCAGCGCGATTGGTCAGCGCAGCAATGGCACCGTTCTTAGGGTTTTTTAAATCACCCAAAGCCGGAGCTGGAAATACCGCTCCTCCAAACAATTTCATATCTACCGTGTCGATCGAAATAGCTCCACCCGTGGGATAGGCTGCGGTATTGGTGAAAATATAAAATACAGTTGAGTCGTTGGGCTTCGGGCAAATTACTACGGGCTGATTGGAAGTCGAATTTGCTGTGAGTCCGTTTCCATTGGGCATCACGACGTTGTTAGCGTTGTACACGTTGACCCCATCGGTGTAAAAGAGAAGATTGGCGTTGGCAGGATCGGTTGCTACCGCGCTTCCGCCCGTACCGAATGGAATAGCTTTATTGGTTACTATAAAGGCCTTGTTGGTGCCGCGGTTGAATCGAATTGCATTAACGGAATTTCCAAAATACCAATTGTGTTGTGCTAGATTCTGCGCGGTCGCAGTCACGGCGGAAGCAAGCACCAAAGCAAAAAATGAAACTCGTTTCAAATACATGTAAAAAGGATTTCCCATCGTCTTCATTAAGACACACATTGCCAGCGAAAGTTAAAACGCTTGATGCATTCTAAAAATATACAATATGACGAAAAATATCGTTAGTAGCTGGAGGCCATGGTTTTGTCGACAAATGTTTTTCATAATATCATTTAATCATCTTAATTTGCTTGGATGAGTGCTGTTAAATCCCCCCAATGGATGTATAAATGGGTTGCTTATTTTGCGTTGATCCTAATGGCGGGCGGGACAGTAACTGCGCAAGACCCACAATTTTCACAATTCTATGCCGCACCATTGTATTTGAACCCGGCGTTTGCCGGCGCAACAGGCCAGGCACGGATAGGTGCTAACTATCGTAACCAATGGCCCGCTATCGATGCGAACTTCACAACTATATCCGCGTTTGGAGATTTTTACAATGAAAGCAAAAACCTGGGCCTTGGTGCTATTATCACCAGAGACGCCGAGGGAGTGCTGGGTATCCAATCGACCATGATTGGACTGATGACGTCCTATGATTTGCGGATCGTAAACAACCTATCTTTTCGCCCAGGTTTTCAGGTGAGTCTTTATAACCGATCTATCAATTTTGACAAACTCCTTTTCGGCGATCAATTTGATCCAAGCACAGGGCAATTGATTCCGGGAAGTATTTCGGCAGAACAACTGAGTGGCGGACAATCCAAATTCTTTCCCGACATGACGATGGGGGGATTATTTTATTCAAAGAATGGATGGTTTGGCGTGACGGGCGCACACATCACACAGCCGAACCAATCTTTGGCGGGATCACCCGATAAACTCCCGATGAAGATCAGCGGTCATGGGGGTTGGAAATTTCCGCTCAGGCCGGGCGTGATGGGCGCGGGGTTCTATTCGAAGCCACGTGAGCGAAGTATTACACCTACGTTTCAATATCGCCATCAAGGAAGGTTTGACCAAATGGATTTAGGTGTATACTACACGCTTGAGCCGTTGATTATCGGAACGTGGTATCGTGGAGTTCCTTTCAAAAGTGTGAATGGAATTGTGAACAATGAATCGATTGTGTTGTTGGTAGGTTTCACCAAGAAGGGAGCAAAAGATATTTTGAACATCGGTTACAGCTACGACTTTACCATTTCGAAATTGGGGGCGCGTAGCGGTGGTGCGCACGAATTCAGTATCGTGTATTCGTGGAGTACTCGTGATCCCCGCAAGCCACCAAAAGACAAGTTGATTATTCCTTGTCCGGACTTCTGATCTCTTTTGGCAATTACTTTATCGCCTCAAGTGACGCTTCGATGATGTACCTCACGTCGCTGTTTGTTGTTTTTGATAAAAGGCTCTGAAGTGCTGCTTCCGCTGGCTTCGCATCCTTTCCCATCTTGCCAAGCATCAAGATGATTTGATATCGCAGTCCGTCCTCTTGCACGGTACTCGTTTGAAGTTTTTTAATGAGTGGCTGCACTGCGGGTTTCCCGATTTCCACGAGAGCTGCTTTCGCTCGATCAGATTCGCTATAGTTGAAGCTTGAAACCATTTTGATCATCTGATCGATCGACTTCGTATGGGTGGTTTTCAAGTGCCCAAGAAGGGTTACCGCAATGGATTGAATTTCGGTTAGCTTTTCTTTTTCTTCGAGACTTTTCCTGTCAAGCAAAGCAATCAATGCAGGTTCCATTGTTTTTGAAACATTTTTCATCTGCTCCTCCAATTTCAAAATCCGCAGTTGCTCATCAAGATTTGAGCCTTTCAAGATTTGATCTGCTTCAGCTACCGTAGGAATCACGCCGGGAATAGGAATCTCATTCTGTGCACAAAAATTTACTCGATCTTCTTTTTGGCTATTGTAAGGTGAAAGGGTAGCATATTCCGTAAATCTATTTTTCAACTGCGCAACGACGATCGACAAGTCGGCAGCCGGGTATTCGTTGCGTATGCGCTCATTCGTCGATTCGTTTGAGGTCAATTTGTATGAGAAAGCGAATTCGTACAATTCTTCGTGGGATTTTTCAAAGGAATATTTTTGAAAGAAAGTGATGATCCAATTCAATACCTTACTTTTTTCAGCGGGTCTGTTTTCCTCTTTGTAAAGGACATCGAGTTTGGAAAAAAGGCGGTGTGCAGTTTTGGAATCAATGTTGAGTGAGGGAGAAAAACTTTCGTAAGCAAATATTTTCAAATCTTGATTCTTATCAAGGCCCTCGATCAATTCGAAATACGCTTCGTTGTACGATATAGGACGTGGTAACCCTAGTTTTTGGTTCTTCGCAACTTCCATAATTGATGCCGCTCTTTTTTGTAAGAGAGCAGGGGCGTCGTTCACCCTGCCCACGAGATATCCGATGTAACTTGACAGCGAATAATTACCCACTTTTTTCAGTGCCGCAAATCCACAATTCCATTCTTGGTCATCGATGGTTTTATCGTCGGCCCAGTAACGAACTATCTCATACGCCCTGTCATCACTGGTAGGGGAGGCGATCGTGTCGAGCGTTTGGGCAAGGAACTTTTTATATGCTTCAGGATAAAGATGATAGCGCGACAGCGCAGAGATGGTGTAATAGTGAATTTGTCCGCAGGTGCCATAGAAGGGCGTTTTCATCGCTTCCTCTAACACCGATTTTATTTTCTCGTCCGACGACAAGTCCAAAAGATGTGGCCGGAACGCTTCTACTTTTGCCTTGCAGATTTCTTCAGTCGTTTTTTTGGGCGGAGTGGTGCCCGAGTTGATTTGATTGATGATCGTGACATTGGTTGGCGGTGTGGCTTCGGCTACTGTTTGAGCGGGCGTGGTCGCGGCAGTTTGTTGAGAGACAAAAAGGGTCTTGATGTTTTTGTTGATCTTGATGCGTCCCGAATAACTTGTCAATATTTCTCCTGAGGAAACATCGATGAGTCTTCCGCTGATGTCGATGTAGGATTTCAATTTGGTATAGGTGCCCGAGAACAAGGCATCAATGGGCAGCAGTTGACCAACTTTCAGCGCTTCACTGGGTTTCATCATCCCGCTCAGTTCCAACTGGTGTTCTTTGAAGACCGCATCCAAGCGTTGACGCTCGAAGACTTTAAATTTTTGTGGGGCTTCCGAGAGCTTTCCGGTAATCGATTCGGTTAAGTAATCTCCGAATGCCTTTGAAGTTTCTTCCGAATTGGAGGGTACGAAAGGCACGAAGGCGATTCGCATAGGGGTAGAAGCGACGTGCGCGTTTTCAAGTTTTTGTACGAGGTCAGAAACCACTTCTGTGTAGTCTTTTGCTTTTTGGGCAACCAGTAGGTAGGGAAAGCAAATAGACGCAATGAGGCAGAACAATTTTTTCATAGGCAAAGGTGTTTATTCTTCGCTTCCACCATCGATTTTGCAAACATTGTCAAGACCGATGTGAAGCAATGCATCCCCCGCATTTACGACTGGATTATTGTTGAGCCCTACAACGTAACCAGTGGATGGCGATTTGATTTGTTCTTTGAATTCACCGAAAGGATCTGTCAGCGTGCCCACCAATTGATTTTTCTTGATCAAGTCTCCACAGTTGACCGCACTTTGAAAAAGACCGGCGGTTCTTGCCCGTGCCCAAGAGGAGCTCCAAATAATTCGATTCTCTTCGCGAGGCGTCGGCGCATCATCAATCATCTTCAGATGTTTCATCAATCGAAGCGTACCGTTGACACCCTCTTCAATGGCATATTGATCTAACCGAATCGATTCACCGCCCTCATATACAATGATGTGCTTGTTTTTTTTTGCGGCCGTCAATCGAAGGGAATGCGGCCTAAAAGGCGCGTCGATGGTGAATGGGGCGTGAAATGCATTTGCCAACTCCACGTTAATGGGTTCTTTCATCACACATCTTACCTGCGGATAGTTGGTGCGTGCAGCTCCACCGGTGTGAAAATCAACTCCATAGTCTATAAACGGAAGAATGTCGTGTGTCATGTGGTAAGCTACGCGCGCCGCGAGAGATCCACTTTTGCTTCCGGGAAAAGAGCGATTGATGTCCTTGCCATCAGGTACCTCACGCGAGTAATTCAAAAATCCGTATACATTGATGACCGGCATGCAAAGCACCGTGCCCCGCTTCACTCGGTTATAGCCGTTGTCGATTACCCGGCGCACGATTTCCATGCCGTTGATTTCATCGCCGTGCATTCCGGCGGTCAAAGCGAGAGTGGGGCCGTCTTCTATGCCTCGATATACGTAGATCGGAGTGTCAATTTGCGTGCGGGAGGGTAGGCGAGCGATGTTGATATTTATTTCTTTGAACTCGCCCGGCTTAATTTCATGCTCTGCAATGGTCATGCGTTGACTTTATCTTTTTGGATTTTTTTCTTTCCCGCATGTTTTTCGATGTACTGGTAGATTTTTCCGGCAATGTCCACTTGTGTGGCGCCTTCAATTCCCTCCAGGCCAGGAGAAGAGTTTACCTCTATAATCAGCGGCCCTCGTTTTGAAGGGAGCATATCAACGCCCGCTACGCCAAGTCCTAATTTTTTTGCAGCCAGGATCGCCGAATGTTTTTGATGGCGATCCAATTTAACGACCGTAGCATGTCCGCCACGGTGCAAGTTGGATCTGAACTCACCATCCCTGGCTTGTCTTTTCATCGCACCAACCACTTCGCCATTTACCACAAATGCGCGGATGTCGGCGCCTTTGGCTTCTTTGATGAATTCTTGAACGATAATGCGTGTCTTTACTCCGTGGAATGCTTCAATCACGGACTGTGCCGCTTTTTTGTTTTCGGCAAGAACAACACCTAAGCCCTGCGTGCCCTCCAGTAATTTAATGACTACAGGTGCACCGCCTACCGCCTCAATGATTCCTTCCGTGTCTTTCGTGTAGTCCATGAAAACGGTTTTGGGTAGTCCCAATCCCGCACGAGAAAGAATCTGCATGCTGCGAAGTTTGTCGCGCGAGCGGATGAGCGCTTGAGATTCGATCGCCGTGAAAACTTTCATCATTTCAAACTGACGAACCACAGCCGCCCCATAAAAAGTGACCGATGCTCCAATCCGTGGAATGATGGCATCGAAATAATCCAGCTTGCGGCCATTGTACCACACCATCGGGTTTTTCTTTTCGATCAGCAGTACGCATTTCATGTGGTCGATGATCTCCACTTTGTGTCCGTGTTTTTCCCCCGCTTCTTTGAGTCGGCGTGTGGAGTAAAGCTTTGTATCGCGAGAGAGTATAGCGATGTTCATGGGAAGGCCATTATTTGTTATTAGTTAATCGTTATTCGCATTTAAAATTCTGTTAACGGACAACTATTAACGATTGACTTTCTCAAGGTAAGATAAGTCTTTTTTGGTTACATCGATGAGAAAGCGCTTTCGTAAAATTTTCCTTCCCAGCAAGACAGGGAATTTCAGGTTCCCACGGTTACTCAGCGAAAATTCAGCACGAATTAGATGATCGAAGATTTTTATTTTTGTTTTTATCACATAACGAAGCTCAGCTTCACCGAACGAATTTTTTATTTCACGCTGATCAAATTTTTTGAATTTGTAGACTCGCCCCGTGAATTCGGGATGTTCTTCGTCGAGCAGAACAAATCGCAGTTTTCCGTTCACTACTTCGGTGGTGGAGCAGTGTAGGCTGCAGGTGTACGCACCCGTGTCGATCTTAGCATGAATATTTTCAAGCTCTAAACCAGGCAGGTCAACACGGTCGGAGCGGCCGAGGGTTTGCATAGTGTTTTTGAACTCTACGAAGAAAAGAAAAATTAGCTAAAGTTTTTGGACTTCTTACTTGAACTTGGAGGCATACCCACTTTTGTCAAGGAACTTATTGAAGTCTTTGATGTTCAATATGTCTTTGATGGCCGCTTTTTTGTCTTGCGCCTGGTCAAAATAGGCGCTCGTAATTTTGTAACCCATCCAATATCCAAGATCGTTGGGTCTCCCTTCCGTAGAACTGTAGAGCCAACCTTTGTAATCCTCCTTGTCCATTTTGGACTTGAATTCCTCCCAAAGCTCTCTTTCTTTTGGATTTGCAAAGTCGTGCACATGTTGGTTGATGTGTTTACCTGAAATGAGTTCGGCGATGAAGTCGGCTGCCCCTTCTTTTATAGCGGCCGCTAGCAATGTCCCGCCGTCATAGTCCTGCTGGAAATGAACAAGTTCGTGGGCAACGATGTGAGGTACCTGGTTCGCTGGTTTTAGAACGGTCTGCAACCAGTTACTGAGTTCTTCCTTCGGTGTTTGCGAGGTAAGCCCGTACATCTCCGCCCCTATGATGAGGCCATCATCGGAGGATGTACCTCCTGAGTTCAGGGCACCAATGACGAAATAGACCGGAGGGAAAATCGCATCGGGATAATACTCCTTTAACTTAATTAACGCCTTCTTGATTTGAGTTTTCATGCCCGCGATACTATCCACACTTGGTTTGATCGAGCGATAATATTTCGAATGTGATTTAATCACCCTCGCTAAATTTTCGGGGCTCTTGATCCTGCCATCTGTAAACCCTTTGATTCCCTTTGAGCCGGGCGTGAGGTAATATTGATCGAGCACAGCTGCGGTTACATCCGAACCTGATTTATCCAGTGCTATCCAAAAGCGGTCAAGGTCCGAAGTAACAATTTCTGTAGCCAAGGGATCTTTGTTTTGGCACAACGCGAGGGACGCGAGCGAGAGTAGCACACCGGTGAGCAAGGATTTTGTTTTCATTTTCTGGGGTTTACATTTCCGAAGAACGCAAATTATCTCTTCGGGTTGCAGCAAGAGAATTTTGATGATTTATTAATGACCTCCGTTATCGTAGAGGAAGGAGAATTTTTGCCGGCAAAGAGTTCTTTATTTCTTAGGGGGATCGATCATGATGTGCGCCCGATGTGTACCGGGGTCCATGATCCAAGGTAGCCCGGGGCCAACGGGTTTGGTTGGCAATCCAGTACTCTCCGAAGTTGCATATGGGATGTAAACTACGGAGCGCATGTAGCTGTCTTGAGCATCTCCTGTGGCCGGATTGTACTTTTCTTTATCTGCGGTCAGAATAAAAAGAGTGGTGGGCTGCTTGGGCATAATTAAAGTGCCGCTTTTAACCTCCTTTTCGCGGATGTCAAAAATTTCCTGAAAACTTTTCTTCGCTTTTTTCAACTCGCGACCACGCGCCATAAAAGGGTCGAGACTTTTGTGATAACAGGATACGTTGAGGCCGGGCTGATTGGGGTCATCGGCAAGACACACCATTTCATTTTCTCCTTTGCGAAGGACGATGAATTCGCCAGTTGGGGAATAACCGTAAACCATCGCCTTGTCTTTTGAATCGGCGGGTGCGGCCAATAATGCCGTTTTGATTTGTACTTCCGCTGACGGGATGGTTTGCGCCAGCGATTTCCCGGCAATGCAAACCAGAATGAAACCCATGATCTGTTTCATAAATTAATTTTAAGCGAGTCTGAAGTTAGCTAAATAACTAATCGAGTTGATATTCTTTTTTGATGAACTCAATGAGTTTTTGTGCCTGGGTAATCAACTTCGTTTCACTGTCCTTTACGTATTTGTTAACAGACTTGATGTTGTTGAGATTACCATTGAAATCATTGAGGTGATTTTCATATCCTTTAAGAAGCTGTGGGTTTTCGTTCGCCGAGAATGAAGTCACCCTTCCTTTTTTGTCCACGATTCTGTCAAACGCAAGTCCGTCAAAAATCCGGTAGGAAATGGGAAGGTATATTTTCGTGAAATCATTCTCGACGCCTTGCAGTTGCTTGATTTGGTTGACCTGTTCATAATATTTGGAAATCCGCACCGCCACCTTTTGGTTTTCGATGAGCCTAAATCCGTTGGCATTCTTTAGTTGCTCGAAAGTGCGGTCCGTAGAGAGAAACGAGAAGTCCAGAATGCGAGTTACCTTTCTGCCGAAAATGTACAAGCGGTGAGTCCATTGGTTTGCTTCCGATGAATTGATCAGTAGTGTCAGCGAATCGAGCATGGCTATCCGATTGCCACGTAAGGTGATGGCTGAGTCGAGACTTTGGATATCGATCTCAAGATCCTGCACCATCGTTTTGATCAGCTCTCTTTCCTGCCTTTTCTCACTCCAGTTTTCGCGGAGGTTTTCCACAAAAAATCCAGCGGTGATGGCAAGAAATAATAACACGAATTCAAAAATGAATCGACCCAAACTCTGCTTCATTTTTGATCTGCCGAACATCTTCTATGATGACATTACACTTTTTTCGATAATGTCGCCGCATTCGTGAATTTGTTCTTCGTTGATCACCAGCGGCGGAGCAAGACGGATGATGTTGCCGTGGGTGGGTTTTGCCAACAGGCCGTTCTCGGCAAACTTCAAACAAAGATTCCAGGCGGTTTCGCTTTCGGGCGTGTCGTTGATGACGATCGCATTGAGCAGTCCCTTGCCCCGAACGAGCGCAATTGATTTTGTTTTCTTGATAAGCGCATTCATTCGCTCACGGAAAACCTTCCCAAGGCGTTCTGCATTTTCTGCGAGCTTTTCATCTTTTATTACCTGCAGCGATTCGATGCATACGGCGGCAGCCAAAGGATTGCCTCCGAAAGTGGAACCGTGCTCACCTGGCTTAATCACCAACATGATATCGTCATTGGCAAGAACTAAAGAGATCGGCATAACGCCACCGCTCAATGCTTTGCCAAGAATCAGGATGTCTGCTTTTACGTTTTCGTGATCGCTGGCAAGCATCTTCCCCGTCCGTGCAATTCCCGTTTGTATTTCGTCCATCATCAACAACACGTTGTGGTGTTTGCAAAGTTTTTCGGCGGCTTTCAGATAGCCGTCATGCGGAACATACACGCCGGCTTCACCTTGAATGGGTTCGATCCAAAGCCCGCAAACATTTTTATTCGCCAGCGCTTTTTCAAGTGCGGGTACGCTGTCATAGTCGATGATTTCGAACCCAGGCATGAACGGACCAAAACCATTTGTTGCAGATGGATCTGTGGATGCGGAAATAATTGTTGTCGTCCTTCCGTGAAAATTTTGTTTCGCCACGACGATCACGGCTTTATTTTCTTCGATCTTTTTTTTGGTATAGCCCCATTTGCGAGCAAGCTTGATCGCCGTTTCGTTGGCCTCGGCGCCACTGTTCATGAACAACGCCTTGTCGTAGCCGAATGCTTCGCAAACATATTTTTCAGCAGGGCCAAGTTTGTCATTGTAAAAGGCGCGTGACGTCAACGTCAGTTCCTTCGCCTGATGGATCATCGCATTGATGATACGCGGATGACAGTGCCCTTGGTTAACCGCACTGTAGGCCGACAGAAAATCGTAATAGCGTTTGCCTTCTACATCCCACAAATAGACACCTTCACCTTTGTGTAAAACCACGGGAAGTGGGTGGTAATTGTGCGCACCATATTTTTCTTCTAGGGCGATGGCGGCGTTTGCAGATGCGATTGTATCAACCATAAACATTCATTTTTAGGAGGAAAACAAAGATACGGAGATTGCCTGTGAACCCAATGCAATTATGGCTCGCACTCACTACCTTTGTAGTGCCTGCTTAGCGCAGTCAATTTTTTAAACTTTAGTACACCACTATGGACTCCAGTTTTGATAATATCAAACGGCTTTTTGAAAGCCTGAAAGGCCTTGGCCTTTTCGATCGGGTTTTTGGATGGGGACGCATCAAAAACCAAATGATTGATGCCTCTGCTGATTTGCAGAAACTTGTCGCGAAAATTGAATCCTCAACTCAAGCAGATAACTCTCTTTCCGTAGAAAAAGCAACCAACAGAGGCTTAAATGAGGCCGTGACAAGGCTTTCTACGGAGGTTCAAGTTTTGAAAGAATCAAACAAACAAATTGAGTCGTTGCAAAGAGAATTGACGACTCTTTCTGAGCAAAACAAGGCGTTCTTTAAACGAGGTACTGAGCTCTCAAATGAGAGAGCTGTGCTGATCGAGCGACTGGAGGCAACAGAACGGGAGCTTCAAAAGACGGTTCAACAAAATACGCAACTACAGAAAGACGAAGAGTTTAGGAAGCAAGATCACGCAAAAGCGGTAGACTCGCTGAAGAACATTCAGGACAGAATCCAAAACGATCGCGGTCGTGAATTGCAGGAGCGCAAGGACGCGGAAATCAACCGAATTCACAGGCTGCGCGAAACATGGACTGCTCATCAAGAGAATGTAAAGAACAGTATCAAGACCATTTGCTCCAGGCACACAATTGAATATGTTGACAAAGTTCCCTTTAAAGGTGAACCCGACAACACCATTAAGATTAGCAACGAGTTTGTGGTATTCGACGCAAAGAGTCCAGCTGGCGATGATCTATCAAACTTTAGAAATTATCTAAAAAACCAGGCCGAGTCGGCAAAGAAATACGCGAAGGAGCAAGATGTGAAAAAAGATATTTTTCTCGTCGTGCCAAGCAATACACTTGAAAGCCTGGACCAATTTGTATTCAGGCTGGCCGATTACAACGTGTTTGTGATTTCGCTTGACTCACTGGAGCCGGTAATTTTGAGTTTGCTGAAAATAGAAGATTACGAATTTGCAGAGCAACTGAGCCCCGAAGAGCGAGAGAACATTTGTCGTGTGTTGGGCAAGTTTGTCCACCTTTCCAAAAGAAGAATTCAAATAGACGGATTTTTTACCCGACAATTCTTTGAGTTGGTGTATCGAAGTGAAGCCGATTTGCCGAAAGATATTCTGGAAAAAGTGTCGGAATTTGAAAAGGCCGAAAAAATCAACCCTCCAATTGAGAGAAGGGCAAAGCACATCAGCGCGAAGGAATTGGAGCAAGAAACTTCCTCGTTGAAAAATGAAGCCAACGCAAAGGGAATTGTAACGGAGGAATCAGTGTTATCCAACCGGCTGAACAAATTGCCACTTTACACCGCGGAATCATTTCCAGAGAAAAAAGACGATCAAGGAGAATTATTTTAATGCATGAGAACAAAAATTACGGCGGATAATAAATTAAAGAAACTGATTGTCGTAGGAGACCGCGTACTGATAAAGCCAATCAAAGAATCGGACAAGACAGAAAGCGGACTTTACTTGCCGCCCAGTGTGCAGGAGAAGGAAAAAATCCAGCGAGGGTATGTTATCAAGGTTGGACCAGGTTATCCGCTACCGATGCCTGCGGATGAAGATGATCTATGGAAAGGCAAGGAAGAGCAAGTGAAATATTTGCCACTGCAGGCGCAGGAGAGTGACCTGGCCATTTTTTTGCAGAAAGGTGCCATCGAGGTCATGTACGAGAGTGAGAAGTATTACATCGTACCTCAGGCGTCTATTTTGATGTTGGAGCGGGAGGAAGAATTGTAATGCCCTCCACTTTTCTTCACGCTGAATGGCGAAAACTGTCGATGGCCAACTACCCCATCGATAGAAAAATTCTCCAGACTTACGTGCCAAACAAGACGGAGATCGAACTTTGGAATGGAACCTGTTATGTCAGCTTGGTCGGTTTCATGTTTCTTAATACCAAAATCAAAGGCCTACAGATTCCTTTCCACATCAATTTTGAGGAAGTCAACTTGAGATTTTACGTCAGATACAAAGACACCGAAGGGTGGAAACGAGGCGTAGTTTTCATCAAAGAGATTGTGCCAAGAGCTGCGTTGACCTTTGTTGCGAATCGGATTTACAAAGAAAACTATGAGACAATGTCAATGGATCATTTATGGCGGTTGGATGATAGCTCTTTGAACGTAGAATATCGATGGAAAAAGAGAAGCTGGAACTCTTTTTCAGTCATGGCGTCGCCCACCGCTTCCAATATTGAAAATGGGAGCGAAGAAGAATTTATTACAGAGCATTATTGGGGGTACACCAAAGTGAAAGATAAAACATCAGAATATCAAGTAGAGCACCCTACATGGAAAGTCTACAAAGTCAGAAGCTACAATGTGGAGGTCGACTTTGGTGCCGTCTACGGTGGTCAATTTGATTTTTTGAAATTGGAGAAGCCGTTGTCGGTTTTTCTCGCGGAGGGCTCTGAAATAAAAGTAAATTCTGGACGACAGCTTTAAACTCGAGAATATCTGTCTCCCTTTTCAGAAGCAGTGATCTTCAGCACATTTGCCAATACCAATAAGATGAGTTTTCTAGAGGCTGCAAAACGGGTGAGCCCGGTAAGGTTTTGAAATTCGTGAAGTGTTATAAATGGATTTGAATCGAGGTATTTCATCAGCGCGAGTTCATGCTGGGCAAAATAGAAACGAATATCTTTCCCTTTGCGTTTTCTTTGGATGATTTCGATCATCTCGTCACTCGCCTTAATGCTCATGTCATTTACCCTCACATAACTCTCTTTTTCTTTCTCGCTCACCCAAAAATAGATGGGTGGCTTTTCGCTGGGCGGTATGTCCACACGGAGCACCGATTTTTTTTCGGATAGCTTGATCAACGAATCATGGAAGATCAATTTCTGCTTCACGAATTTTTGGAGCGCCTCGTTTAGACTAAGCAATTCTTCGTCGGGGTACTTCAGTCCAACGAGTTCGTGATTATCATCCACACCAATGAGAATGGTGCCTCCCTCGCTATTGGCAAAGGCAATCATCTCGCGCACTACTTTCTCGGGGTGGGCAACTTTGTGTTTGAACTCCAAGTGTTGCCCTTCACCTTCGGCCACCAGCTTGTACAGTTCGTGAACTTCTTCACTGTTAGTATTTATCGTTACCGAAGGCTTCCCCTTCTTCATCGTCTTCTGCTTTGGGCAAACTGAACATGCTGCTGAGCAAATCTTTAAACTGATGGCCCGCCGTTAGGTTGTGCTTGCTGATGAGGCTGTACTCTGCCAGACCGTGGAGCGCAAACTCCATGAAGAATTGTTTACTGTTGGCATCCAACCCTTTTTGAAATTCATTCACTAAGTCAGAGAGACCGGGAACTGACCTCAACGTTTTTTCGTAATTCTGATTGCTCATGTCATGCAGGAGGTCAACCGCATTTCCATCGCCAAACCATTCGGTGATTTTTTTGTACGGACTTTTTTCTTTTTGCTTTCTGTATTTTTCGGGATCGGGGAAGTAATTGATGAACTGTGACCGGATGGCCTTGCCCAACAGATTCTGGGCCACAATACCAGGCCCTTCTTGCTGGCCTTCATATACCAGTTCTACTTTTCCGGTGATCGAAGGGATAACTCCAACAAAATCTGAGATCCGAATGAATGTATTTTTTTCGTTGTTGATAATACTCCTGCGTTCCGCCGCGGCAACAAGATTTTCATAAGCTGAAATGGTTAATCGAGCCGACACTCCACTTTTGGCGTCAACAAACTCGCTCTTGCGTGCTTCGAACGCGATTTGCTCAATGATGTCTTTCGCCACTTCCGCCATCGATACCATTCGATTTTGTTCGGCACGAATGCGTGCTTCTTGTTGCGTGATTCGTTTACCTATCTCCAAGCTTTTTGGATAGTGCGTGATGATCTGACTATCGATACGGTCTTTGAGCGGCGTGACGATACTTCCGCGATTGGTGTAATCTTCCGGATTTGCGGTGAACACAAATTGAATATCCAGCGGCAGACGCAGTTTGAAACCGCGGATTTGAATATCGCCTTCTTGTAAGATGTTGAACAATGCAACTTGGATTCTGGCTTGCAGGTCGGGCAATTCGTTGATCACAAAAATGCAGCGGTGCGACCGTGGGATCAATCCGAAGTGAATTACACGCTCGTCTGAATAAGGAAGTTTTAAGGAAGCGGCTTTTATCGGATCCACATCACCGATTAAGTCGGCGATGGAAACATCCGGTGTGGCAAGTTTCTCCGTATAACGCTCTTCGCGATTCAGCCACGTCACCTTCGTTTCATCGCCCGTTTCATTTACCTTGTCGCGACCATACCTCGAAATCGGATTCAGCGGATCGTCATTGAGCTCAGATCCTTCGATGACGGGTATGTATTCGTCCAACAGATTTACCATCATCCTTGCGATACGTGTTTTTGCCTGGCCGCGAAGACCGAGAAAATTGATGTCGTGCCCCGCAAGAATCGCTCTTTCAAGTTCAGGAATTACAGTTTCTTCATAACCCCAAATCCCTTCGAAGACGTTTTCCTTTTTTTTCAGTTTCTCGATCAGGTTCTGCCGCAATTCGTCCTTGACGGTTTTGAATTTGTAACCACTAGCTTTCAACAGTCCCAGGGTCTTTATGTCTTTGTGCGATGTCATTCAATTTTTTTTTACAAATTTTTTGTTCTGTTTTTCCGGAAATCTTCAAAAACCAAATTGCCTAATCCCTGGAGGCTGCTATAGTACGCATTTCCATTGTTGGCTTTGGTAAACTCGCGCACAAAAGCCTTCAAATAGGGATCTGTGGCGATCATAAAAGTAGTGACGGGTATTTTTATTTTTCGCAGCTGAACGGCGAGATCGAGGGTTTTGTTCAGTATTTTTTGATCAAGACCAAATGCGTTCTTGTAATATTTGATCCCTTGTTTAACGCATGTCGGCTTGCCATCCGTGATCATGAAAATCTGTTTGTTGGCATTTTTCTTTCTGCGTAAAATTCCCATTGCAAGCTCTAATCCGGCCACGGTGTTGGTGTGATAAGGTCCCACCTGCAGGTAAGGCAGGTCTTTGATTTCAATTTGCCACGCGTCATCACCGAATACAAGCACATCGAGTGTGTCTTTCGGATATTTTTTGGTGATCAATTCGGCTAGCGCCATGGCCACTTTTTTTGCAGGGGTGATGCGATCTTCGCCATACAAGATCATCGAGTGCGAAATATCGATCATCAAAACGGTAGATGTCTGGGCTTTAAATTCATTTTCCACGACCTCCAGATCTTCTTCCGTCATGAAAAAATCGTCGACGCCGTGATTGATCTGGGCGTTGCGCAGAGAATCGGTCATCGAAATCTGCTCAAGCGTGTCGCCAAACTCATAATCGCGTTTATCTGTGGTAGGCTCGTCGCCACGGCCGTTGTGGGGAGTTTGGTGCCCCCCCGGCTTGGTGCGCTTCAGTTTTCCAAATACCTCTTCGAGCGCCGATTGACGCATTTGCTGCTCAGACTTAGGCTTGATTTTAAATTCCCCGTTGGGGCCTTCGTCTGTGATGTAACCATTCTTTTTAAGGTCTTCTATAAAATCACCGACACCATAATCTTTGCCCGTCAACCCATACTGTTTGTCTACCTCCGTTAGCCATTGGAGCGCCTCCCCGACATTTCCAGAAGTAATCAACAGGAGCTGCATGAAGACCTTGAGCAGCTTCTCGAAATCAGACTTGCCGTCTGGAGGAGGATTAAATTTTGAAAACCGATGACCTAGCATATTTCAGGTTTGTTCAGTTTAAGTTAAACCAAAATTTTCTGTTTTCTGTTCACTGCCATGGCGTTCGCTGAGAGGATTGCGCTTAATAACGACCATGTAAGAATTTGTATGTTCTTCAAAATATTGGAAAAACCCGACCAACTATCTTTACATCGAAACTAAAATTACACGGAATGAAGAAATCTCTCGTAGTTGGAATTGTGCTCGTATCGGCAACGTTGTCGGCTTGTAGTTACAATACTTGCCCCACGTATTCAAAGGCACCTACTGCCACAAACGGAAATCCTATTTAAAGAATTGATCTAGTGATTCTTAAGCCTCGACAAAAATCGAGGTTTTTTTATTTTACCCTTTTGCTAACCGTGAAAAAGTTGGTGGGCCTAGGCTCTAGGAATGGCATTGGCAACAACGGACCTTAGGTTACGACTTACCCGCCATTGCTCATAATGAATATCAAGCCTTTTTGGCAAAACATAACACCAAGCCCAGCATGACTGAGAAAGGTGATCTGTACGAATGCTTTGACTGAACAAGCGATTTCAAATCATCTGTGCCACCCTCTGGACTCTTAACCCTGCAAGGGCTCTTTAATAGA
>DATJJP010000050.1:0-5786 GCA_035492075.1 Cyclobacteriaceae bacterium
GTTGGGTTGTCTTCCTCCATCAGTGGGTCGGGGTTGATTGTGGATTTTAACCTCTTGAAGAATTATCTCCAGACCACGAATGCAGTCGGAGGCTTCGATCGTGAGTTGGAGCTGTATTTGCTAAAACATGGCGCAAAAGTCCACTACTACAATGGAGTTTACGTCAAAGATGAAAAGGTAACCGATGCACATGCTTTTCAGGGGCAACGTCGGCGGTGGATTTCCAGTCAGTATTTCTATTTATGGAAATATCTCGTGCCGGGAGTGGCAGCGCTTTTCCGAGGTGACTTTGCTTTTTTCAATAGCGCCGTTCTTCGAAATGTGCAATTGCCCAGGCTAATCAATTTTGGTCTGCTGGCGGCCGTCACGATCGTGCTTTTTCCCTTCCGGAATTACCTTCTGTTCGATTACAGTTGGTGGCCTTACCTCTTGCTGCTCAATCTGATTTTCACATTCGCTGCCGTTCCCAGAGCGTATTATTCCTCCAAGCTCATCGACTCAATGAAGGAACTACCGTCTATTTTTTTCAAAATGCTTTTTCTTCTGTTTCGAATCAGGGGGGCCAATAAAACCTTTATTCATACTCCACACACCATCAACGAGCCAGTCCGATGACCAATGAACTCAAACCCTTGATCTCTATCGTTACCATCAACTGCAATCAGCTTGAAGTAACCTGCGAGTTTCTCGAGTCAACCAAAAAACTTTTGTACCCAAACTATGAAATCATCTTGGTTGACAACGCTTCAGATGAAGACCCAAGTGAGATCATTCAAAGCAAATTTCCTCAGGTGAAGATCATTAGGAGTCCTACCAACCTCGGATTTAGCGGAGGGAACAATGTGGGTATTGTGTCGGCCAGTGGCGACTTCTATTTCATAGTAAACAACGATACTGAAGTAACGCCTACGCTTCTGGACAACCTCATTGAGCCATTTTTTTCGGATGATTCAATTGGAATTGTTTGTCCGAAGATTCGCTATTTCTCTCATCCCAACATCATACAGTATGCCGGGTACACCAAAATCAATCCTTATACTGGACGCAACAGGCCCTATGGATTTAAACAGGAGGACCACGGACAATTTGATGTTCCTGCATTTACACCCTATGCGCATGGGGCCGCTATGTTAGTGAAGCGGAAAGCGGTCAATGAAGTGGGCCTCCTCCCCGAAGTTTTCTTCATCTACTATGAAGAACTCGATTGGTCTACCCAAGTTCGAAAGGCGGGTTATACTATCTTCTACCAACCGACCGCTTTGATTTTCCATAAGGAGTCGATGACGATGGGGAAGGAAAGTCTACGAAAAACATTCTATCAAAATAGAAACCGAGTGCTGTTCATGAAACGGAATTCAACGGGGTTTCAATTTTTTTGTTTTACTCTTTTCGTTCTCGTGGGAGTGGTGCCTGTGAAAACATTTCAATACATCTCACGGAGACAATTCAAGCACGCCGCGGTTTTTTTTAAAGCCTTGGCCTGGAACTTTAAACCAAAACGTCTGTGGTCATTCGATCAACAAAAAAAAAGTATAAATGGATACAATAAATTCTTTAGTAACTGGAGGAGCTGGCTTTATCGGATCTCACGTAGCTAAACATTGCCTCAAACTCGGGCATCGGGTAGTGGTACTCGACGACCTAAGTGGTGGGTTCAAAGACCATGTCCCTGAAGGCGCCATCTTCGTGGAAGGATCGGTGTGCGACCAGGCCCTCTTGGCAAAGCTATTTGAGAAATATCGTTTTGATTATGTGTATCACCTTGCAGCGTACGCTGCTGAGGGGTTGTCGCACTTTATCCGCAGGTTCAATTACAACAATAACTTGATCGGTAGTGTAAATGTTATTAACGAAGCAGTCAAACATCAAGTAAAATGCTTTGTGTTTACTTCATCCATCGCCGTATACGGCCCCACTCAAGTTCCCATGTTGGAAGAGATGACGCCGGTTCCCGAAGATCCATATGGAATTTCGAAGTATGCTGTTGAACTTGATTTAAAAGCGGCGCACGAAATGTTTGGTCTGAATTATGTCATCTTCCGGCCGCACAACGTGTACGGAGAAAACCAAAACATCGGAGATAAGTACCGCAACGTCATTGGTATCTTCATGAACCAAATTATGGCTGAAAAACCGCTCACGATTTTTGGTGATGGTAATCAGACGCGCGCATTCAGTTACATTGATGATGTAGCCATCCCTATTGCTACCAGCGTGAACACACCAAGTTCCTACAATGAAGTATTCAATATTGGCGCCGACAAGCCCTACACGATAAATCAACTGGTAGATGTTGTTGGTCAGCAATTCAAAATGAAGCCGAAGGTAAGTTATTTGCGTCCTCGCAAGGAAGTAGTGCACGCTTATTGCAACCATAAAAAAGCGCAGACCATTTTAGGTGCGCCTAATTCTACGTCATTGGAAGATGGCATCAAGTCGATGGCAGCGTGGGCAGTTAAAGTAGGTGCGCGCAAAAGCAAGGAGTTTGGCAATATTGAAATCAAGGAAAACCTTCCAGAGGGATGGTGAACTCATCCATGACAAGTCAGCCGTCACAGTGGCCATTGGTTTCGATAATCACTTTGAACTACAACAAAGCCGAGGTCACGCGTGATCTATTAATTTCATTGCGCGCGATCAGTTACCCCCGCGTCGAGATTATTGTAGTGGACAACGCATCCGTGGACAAGAGTTTCTTACGATTGAAAAATGAATTTCCACACATTCAGCTTATCCCATCACCAATCAACCTCGGATTCGCTGGCGGAAATAATTTAGGGATGAAAGCCGCCAAAGGTGATCTTTTGCTGCTGATCAACAACGACGTGGAGGTGGTGAAAGGTTTTCTGGAACCGATGGTGCGTCTTTTCCAGAAAGAACGAACGGGAATGGTGTCACCGAAAATCATTTATTTCCAAAGAGGTGAACAAATTCAATACGCTGGTTCTCATGGAATCAATCCATGGACGGGACGCGGAAAAAAAGACGGGCAACTAAAGGTGGATCAAGGCCAATATGATTTTGTACGTGAAACAGAACTTGTGCACGGCGCATGTATGATGGTCTCACGGGCTCTTGTTGAAGAAGTGGGGATGTTCGACGAGTCGTTTTTTATTTATTATGAAGAGCACGATTGGGCTGTCCGTGCGAAACTGAAAGGATTCAAACTATACTATACGGGCGAATCCAAAATATATCACAAGGAATCCATCACGACAGGGAAAGAGAGTCCTTTCAAAACTTATTTTATGGCGAAGAACAGAATCCTATTTCTCAAACGAAATGTGCCCTACCCTGCTCGTTTTATCTCCCTCTTCGTTTTTTTCTTCGCTGCCGTGCCAAAAAAAATTGTCAAGAGTCTTTTGATCGCTGATTTCAAAAATATAAGTGCACTGTTAAGAGGTATCTTATGGCACGTGGGAGTTTAATGTGAGTATATGAAAGGTGTAGATCGAATTTCAATGGAATACAAAACAACTTGGGGGGGCGTGCCAGTGAGGTGGAGTCTGTGGAAAGATTTCAGGAAGAGATGGCAGCGGGTGCGGGATGACTATCCAGAAGCAACGATCGCAAAAGTGTATTGGCTTTTTAGCTTCAAAATAATTTCTATTGCGCTGCGGCTGTTGCTCGCCAAAGTGCATCTGTGGTCTTGTACACATGTCGGTAGTTTGGTAACCACTAGGGGTAGACCTACCATCAGTAATAGGGGGACCATCATCGTCGGCAATCGTGTGGCCATCTGGTCGGTTTTTGATCGAACAAAATTTTTTGTCCATCCCAAAGGGATTCTAACGATTGGACCATATTCAAGAATCAATGGGGTTCATATTGCAGTGAAAAATTCAGTGACCATCGGCCAGCGTGTGCGCATTGGGCCGTATACATTTATCATGGACAGCGACTTTCACGATACCTATGATAGAAGCAAAGAAGGGAAGGTAATGCCAGTTATCATCGAAGACGATGTGTGGATCGCCTCTCGCGTGACCATACTAAAAGGCGTAACTGTTGGAAGCGGTGCCGTGATTGCCGCTGGTTCGGTCATTACCCACGATGTTCCGAAAAAAACGCTGGTTGCTGGCGTGCCAGCCAAAGTAATAAAACATCTGTAGTACGTCGTTTGAGGACGCCAGATGAATATCTGAGATATCTTACCAAACGATCCAAATAACAAAGACACCCGTAGTAAATAGTGTGACCTATCGATCTCGCCTGTAGTCAATTTTCTGGCTCACTGCCCTCCCTCTACTTCGTGATGTTTGTAACCCATCGAGCCGTAATGCTAATGTAAGGTTAAGTTCTTGGGTCGAAATTTCTCTCAGCAATAGTTTTACAAGAAAAAACGCTTGAAAAATTCTATCAAAAGAGAGATGGGCATAGGAGGAACAATGCAGCACAAAGTACTGGGAATGCTGGTGATTGCATTTGTGATAGGTCAACATCTCAATGCTCAGACTTGCACTCCTCCATCCGTTTCGATTGCTGGGCCTTCTCAAATTTGTGAGGGTACCTTAACTACCCTTACGGCGAGCGGCGCATCAAGTTATGTGTGGAATACCGGCGCTACGAGTGCAAGTATTTCGGTGAGCCCCCAAAGTGCGGCCACCTATTCAGTGACCGGTTACAACAGCCCCAGCTGCTCAGCAACTATCTCCAAAACAATCACCGTGATCTCATCACCCGAACTGAGCGTGACTGCCAGCCAGCCATCTATTTGCTCAGGAGGTTCGTCAACAATAACAGCGAAGGGAGCTGCAGTTTACTCTTGGAGCAATGGAGCAACAACTTCCAGCATCACAGTAAACCCAAATACCACCACCACCTACACAGTTAGGGGGACCAACAGTAATGGTTGCAAGTCAATAATTTCCATGACGGTCACCGCCACTTCATCGCCAACGGTAGCGATCGCCGCATCTTCGTCGTCGGTGTGCGCAGGCGGATCGACAACTTTGACAGCGAGCGGGGCAACGGATTATGCTTGGAGCACAGGTGAGACCACAGCGAGCATCACCGTGAGTCCTTCCAACACTACAACCTACACCGTCACGGGATCGACGGGGCAGAGCTGTTCCGGCACGGCTTCGAGAACCATCACCGTCACTTCATCGCCGACGGTGACGATCGCCGCATCTTCGTCGTCGGTGTGCGCGGGCGGATCGACAACTTTGACAGCGAGCGGGGCAACGGATTATTCCTGGAGCACAGGTGAGACCACGGCGAGCATCACCGTGAACCCGTCGGCGACTACAACCTACACTGTCACGGGATCGACGGGGCAGAGCTGTTCCGGCACGGCTTCGAAAACCATCACCGTCACTTCATCGCCAACGGTAGCGATCGCCGCATCTTCGTCGTCGGTGTGCGCGGGCGGATCTACAACTTTGACAGCGACTGGGGCAACGGATTATTCCTGGAGCACAGGCGAGACCACGGCGAGCATCACCGTGAATCCTTCCAACACTACAACCTACACTGTCACGGGATCGACGGGGCAGAGCTGCTCCGGCACGGCTTCGAAAACCATCACCGTCACTTCATCGCCGATGGTAACGATCGCCGCATCTTCGTCGTCGGTGTGCGCAGGCGGATCTACAACTTTGACAGCGAGTGGGGCAACGGATTATTCCTGGAGCACAGGTGAGACCACGGCGAGCATCACCGTGAGCCCGTCGGCGACTACAACCTACACTGTCACGGGATCGACGGGGCAGAGCTGTTCCGGCACGGCTTCGAAAACCATCACCGTCACTTCATCGCCGACGGTAGCGATCGCCGCATCTTCG
>DATJJP010000051.1:0-15812 GCA_035492075.1 Cyclobacteriaceae bacterium
GCGTCGCTCAACAATAATTGTGGGTTTCCTGAATCATCCAGGGCCATCGTGATGCGCACGATCTCGGCTTGCACCAGTCGGGAAAACGTTTGAGTGCCAAAAAAATGCGACCGCACGTTTCCGGTGTAGTTGGTTATCCACCGTTGTTGGGTCTGCCAGTCGATGGTGCTGTCGCCGATGTCGATGCCCAGGTTCGGAATCTGTTTGCCGTTGCTGTCGGTGCCAATCGGAATGATGTGCAAGTGACCTGCGCCGTCGCGAGAGTAATGCAAGCTTACGCCCACACACGTTGAGTTTGAGACGATCCGTTTCAAAACACCCGCGTCGATGAAATGCTCCGTGGCGGGTGCGGTGGGATTCACTTTGGCAAAGTTCGCTATCCATCGCAGCGCTGTGGCCCGGTCGATCGGCGATCCGATACCTTTATGAAACGTGGGTGATGTGGTCGCCGGGCCGGTTTCGGGAGAGGATAACGCCGGTGTTGACCCCGCCGGAGTGGACGTGATCTTTTGCTCCGTGCAGGAGTTGACGAGCAGAAGGACGAGTAGAGAAAGAGTTGAGCGCAGCATTTTATTAGTGTTTTGTAAAAAGAAAAACGGTTGGCACAATGAAGGTGACAACCTCACTTCAAAGGCAAGCCTTCTCTTTAGCTGCAGGTATTTTTATTTGAGCCGGTGGCGACGAGTAAAAAACGAATTATAAAAGGAAGCAGGTAGGATTAACTCCCAAGGGTGAATAATACTTTCTAGCGGCCGGTTGGTGGTTCTTAGCTGGTGGCGGCTGGCGGTTAGCTGTTGGTTTCTCCTTTTGCTATCCTTTTGTCGTGCTTTAAGTTTACGTTTTAGGTAACCCATTTCTTGACATGACATGAGCATATTGTGAACCGACCTGAAGTCGAAAGAAAATCAATCACTGAGACTGGTGTGGCCTCAATTTGATTGCAGGCAAGAAAGTCTATTGTAATATGACCGCGAGGGGTAAAAAACAAGGGAGCTGAATCCATCCAAGATTCAGCTCCCTAGCATAGTACTGAAGAGATCGTACTATAACCAAACTTCATGTCCTCGTTTCATTTCATTACGCGTTTAAGATTCTTATTTTAAAAGAACTGAAAAGCCCTGACCATATAAAATAAAGCTGTTACTCACTTTAGACAAATCGTATCTGTGCAATTTTAGCGCCTCGATGTCATCCACGAAATCGCCCATGGTTCCGAAAGTTACATAATCAAGGGCAAATTTGGTATCGTTTTTCACGTTAAAATGCCATTTTTTGGTGAGCCTGCCTATCTTAAACGTCAAAAAGTCGCTATTTGTTTTCATTGACTCTACCCTTTTTTCCCGTCTCACTAAGGTGTATTCCAATGCTCCGCTCAACGGAACTTCCTGATGCACCTCCCATTTTTTCTTGTCAGAAGACTCAACGGGTGAGGGATTAAATGGACGCGGTTCTCCATTGACTGAAAACTCAAACAATCGATATGCATCTTCTTGCTTCAGATTGTGCGCCTTGTCAATCGTTGAGCCAAATTTGTAAGTAATGGGTTTTTTGCTCACTGCTTTTATTTTCATCATTGTTGTCTCGTCTGACAAAATTAGATTGTTGACTTCATCAAAATAACTAAGGGCAATTGTCATGTGAATTTCGGAGTAATAGTATTCAAGCCCCACCATCAGATAATTTTGTCGAACAAACTTGAATAAGTCATCGGAAATTTCCGGGAATCTGCGCTGGCTAATTATTTTGGAACAATCGGTCCAGAGTTCTTCCAGTCTTTTTTCATTGAGGATCTCCAAAAACGTCTTCGAGATAATAACTTTCGATAGCTCTTCTTTAAATATTTCGGTGAATTGAAACGTCTTCAGGGCAGTTGTAAAAACTCCGCTGGCGAGTATACCTTCTGCCAAAAAGCCAACAGTTTTATCATTGAGCCATGTATTGTTGACAAAGCCCAGCCCAAGGCCAACGAGGAGAATAATGATGAAGTAGAAATTCTTGTACAGGTTCTTAACCCAGTTTCCAAGCCTCCTAAGATAATCCATAAATATTTTGTCAAAATCTGTTAAACATCTTCAACCCTCGCTAAAATCATTCGGTCGCACAAAATTTGAAATTCAACGATTCTCGCTTTTACGCACCGTAGGAGTAATTCCTATTGATTGATTAACTCGAGTCGTTAAATAATTTCATCTCAAAAATTTCTACTGAACGAATATCCATACCCCACCGTGCCCGTAAATTCATTGAATGCAGGCAGCCCGGCGCCCGCTCTGTTCAGTGCCACCAGCGATAAATTCAAGTTGTGCTTCTTCTGCAACGTGTACCCTCCTGTAAGCCGAAGGGTGATGACTTGACTTGTCCATTTTGATTCGGCATACGTGCGGTTGCCGTTGGCAGTGAAACTTCCCCTCCATTTTTTATTGTCGGAGGATTTGGCGATGGTCAATGATGGACCGATAGTCGTTGCGTTCATGGCCATCGAGATGCTGCTCATATTGAGGGAGGGCGCGATCGTGAGTTTGCGGGCTACGAAGTTTATACTGTAGGCGGTATTCAAGTTCAGGAATGTGGTGCCCGAGTTTTGTGGCGCGTTTGCTTGCGTGTCGGATGCCTTCATGTAGCTGATGTTCACGTTCAGCGACTTCCTTCGTTCTTTGCTCGCCCTCACCATGTAGTTGATGTTGGCATTGGCGTTTTGCGAGACCTGTGTATAGTTGAGCGTGTCGAGGTTATCGTAGGCGGTAAGTTGGTTGATTTTCACGAAAGCAGAGCGGATGT
The DNA here is from genome assembly GCA_035492075.1 of Cyclobacteriaceae bacterium. GTDB lineage: Bacteria > Bacteroidota > Bacteroidia > Cytophagales > Cyclobacteriaceae > ELB16-189. The sequence goes on from DATJJP010000051.1 coordinate 2,779, forward strand.
TGGTGTAGGTGAGAAAGTTGGAGTAGCTCGTGGAGATGTTCACCTGTTGTGAGGGTACAAACGAAACGCTGACGGCGGTGATCGATCGCCTTAGCGTGCTGATCTTGGAGTTGTCGAGGTTGTCGCGTTGTGTGCCTATGCTCATGCCCACGTTTACTTTGCCTCCGCCCAGCGCCAGGTTGCCGTTGAGGGTAATGTTTTCCAGGTCGTTGTTGAAGAAGTAGGCGCCCAGTGTTTTGTATTGAGGGTCGATGCATTCGTAGCCAATTCCCACCACAAAATTCTTTGCATTGTAATTGAGCGCTCCCTTCATCGCTTTGTAATAGGAAGTAGATGTTCGCGGTGTGAAGAGCGGGCCGGCGGCTTGAAAGAAATTGCCCGAGTTGATTTTCTCGGCGCGTGTATCCGATGTGATGGCGCTGCTTGCTATTTCGTATTTCACTTGAAGCCGTTCTATCAATGAAGCTCCCCCGCCTATGGCCAACACCAAATTTTCTTGCGGCCGCACGTTGAGGGCTTCGGGCACGTAGGGCAGCGAGCTGACTTTGTCTTTTGCCCTGAACACAGTCAAGTCGAGGAATTTTGATTGGTCGCCGTAGTGGGCTTTCAGGCCGTATCCCCATTGCTCAAAGGCAGGTTGGTTGCGGCCGTTGGTGGTGTCGGGTTTGACGGCGCGCAGAAGTCTTCCGTACATCGCGCTTACTTTCCATTTTTCGTTGGGAGAAGCATCGGCACCTGCCCCAAGAAAAATGTGACCATTGAGTGTATAGGGCGAAAACGTCATGCTGGTGTAGCCGATGTGTGCGGTCAGCCATTTGTAGGTAGGATGAAGGCTGTATTGATTGAAAGGTTGCTGAACAGAAATGGTTTGATTGGAGAAGGTGAACGACAAGGGGATGTTCAGCTCATAAACATTGAAGTTGACATTTCCTGTAAGGAAGTAGCTGAAGGGGCTTCGTCTGTTTTGAATTCCATCTGCCCAATAAAATAGCTGGCTGGTGGACAAGCCCCCGCTCACTTTCAGCGCGCTGCTCTTGCCGATGCGTGTTAGATCTTGAGCGTTGAGTTCGGATGTCGCTACGCCGAGGAGCAATGCCAAAAAAATTTTGCCAGGTGTTTTCACTTTAGTGGATGGTGGCCGGCCCGCTGGGGTGATTCTCAGAGTTTGATAACACGAATCGCTTTTGCCTTCGATCGTGACTCCACGATGATGACGTACAGTCCTGCTTCGCGCCCGTCAAAATCAATCTCTGCGTTGTAGACCCTGCCTCCCTCAAACTCGTGCGACAGGATCAACAGGTGGGTGGCCATGCTGTACACCTTCAAAGTGGCCGCACCTGAATCAGTCAATTCTATTCTCGCGTTTGTTTTGCCTTCGAACGGATTGGGGAAAGCGACTATCGTGCTCACGTCGAAATCATCCGTGTTGTGCTTTGCCGAACTTCCCGCGGGCCGATCATCGATAGTGACCGTTTGATAATATTCGTCTTGGCATCCACCTTGGGTGGCGGTCACTCCTATTTTGAAAATACCTGGATCAGAAAAAGTGATGAGAGCGTACTCTTTGTCCACATATACAATCGTAGCGCCATTGTCTATCTGCCATTTTATTTGATCGGGAATTGGGGAAGATATATCGATGATAGCAAGAGTATCGCCTACGTGGGCTCTGCTTGTGGTGAGAAAATCTGCCTTCAATAAGTTATTGGATACAGTTATCACGACATCGTCGTTGGCCTGGCACCCATCCGCGTTTGTGACGGTCTGTCGGTATAGACCTTTAGCGCCTACGTTCACTTTTCCTGCACGGCTTGTAAAATTGTTCGGACCTGTCCAGACGTAGGTCGCATTTGCAAAGGTGGCGCCCATTGATGTGGTGGTGTTGGGGCAAATCGTTTGGTCGGCTCCAAGATCGATGGTGAAACGCGGAGGGTCAATCAATGTATATGTTTTGGCAAGTGTACACTTGTTGTTATCCGTCACCACTAAAATGTACGATCCGGCTTTCGCGTTTTGAAGACCGCTTTGACCAATGTTTCCGTTCCATGTGTAGGCAAAATTTCCCGCGCCACCTGTTGCCGTTGTTTGAATGGACCCGTCGCCTCCTGCGCACACCGGATGGATCAATGTTTCAGAAACGAGATTGATTGGCGAAGGTGAAGGGACTTGAAATGTCTTACTGAATTTACAATTATTGGCATCTATAATGCTGATCGTATTTTGCCCGGCTGCCAGTCTTGTCGCTGTAGCCGACGTTTCGTTGCTCGACCACGAAATCAAGTAAGGAAGTTGCGCTGACGTAACTTCAACTCTCGCCGAGCCGTCGGACGAATAACTGCAAGATGTGCTTCCAATGTTGCTGACGGTGAACTGCGCCGAAGGGTAGGGTGTGAATGAGATCGCCTTCGTGGCAGTACAATTATTTGCATCGGCGACGGTGAGTGTGTAAGCATCCGCGGGTGCATTTTGCAAATCGGAACTATTTCCAAAAGGCTGACTGAATCTGTTGATCCACAGGTAATGATATAGACCTGTGCCTCCGCTCACCGTTGCTTCGGCCGAGCCGTTGGCTTGCCCGCACGTAGGATCAATTTTTGATATGCCCACTTCCAGGGCCGGAGCTTCCGTCACCGTTGCCGATGACGAGATGGTGCATCCGTTTATGTCTTTTGCTATAATTTGATAGGTGCCCGACCTTAGGCCTGCAAACAAATTTTTTGGCTGCCATGAAATGCCGTTGTCAATGGAGAAGGAATAGGTGCCCGAGCCTCCTGTTGGTGTAGATCCGATCGCTCCACTGTTTTCTCCGCTACAGAGCGCTGGCGTCGCAATCAATGATTCTGTTATCGGTGACGGAGCGGCTAGTTTGATTAGTTTCTCTTGCGAACAATTCTTGCTGTCGGTGACTGTTACGGTATAGTCCCCGGCGGCGATTGCGTTTAGCAATGTGCCTGAAATGTCAGTGCTCCAGAAATAGTCAAGCGGCCCGGTTCCACCCGTAGCACCCACAAACAAACTTCCATCCGATGACAACTCACATGATGGTGCCACTTGATTGAGAACATTTATAACAATGGGGGCTACATCCACGACGGTGATGTTCTGTGAAAACGCGCAACTGTTTGCGTCTGTAATTGCGAGGGAATATGTACCGGAGGGGATGCCGGAAAGAGAGCTGCTTCCCAAGCTTCCGTTCCAGTAGTAACTGTATGGTGCGCTACCGCCATTTGCAGTGATTTGAATCGAGCCGTCCGTGCCTTGAGGGCAGGTAGGGGAATTGTTCAACATCGTGCCAAGCGAAATTGCGGGTGGAGCAGTAGTTGTGAAGTTTTTTGTGGTGCTGCAGTTGTTGCCATCCGTTACCGTAACGGTGTTGCTTCCGGCGGCCAAGTGGACAGCTGAGCTTCCTGTCTCGCCATTTCCCCACCTAAAAATATACGGGCTTGGACCGGCAGTGACCGTGACATCAGCCCGACCGTCTGTAGAATAGCTGCATGATGCTGCAACTTGATTGATTACAGAAAGAGCCGGGCCATTCAGCGTGTTTATGTTCGCAGAGGTGGCGGCAATGCATGCCAATTGATCCGTTACTGTGATCGAGTAGACTCCACTTGGGGAGTTCGCCAAGTTCGCAGAGCGGCTAACGATTTGGGAAGAGGCATCGCTCCACAAGTAAACCAATGTTCCGGTGCCTCCGGATGCGGAAGATTGTATTGAACCATTGGAAAGCCCACACCCAGCATCTTGTATCACACCAATGCTTATTGTTATTGGCGATGGCTCAGTAATATCAAGGGATGTCGTAGTGGCACAATTGTTGGCGTCCTTGACTTGCACCTTGTAGGAATTTGCAACCAACGAAGAAAATGTTGATGATGGCTGCCAACTCCCTCCGTTAATTGAAAACATGTATGAAGCAACACCTCCAACAGGCGACACTGTGATCGACCCATCATTTCCGCTATGGCACGACACGTCGGTTTTCGAGCTAGTGACCAAGCTCAATGATGTTGGGGCGGACAACGACATCGAAAAAATTGCGGTGCAAACCTTTGAATCAGTAATTGTCACGTTGTATGCACCTGGCCCTATAGCTGAAATGCTGTTGGTTGTTGCCCCTGTATTCCACAAATAGGTGTACGGTGAAGTCCCCCCCGTGGGAACGGCGTTGATAAATCCATCCGTTGAAGTTGGGCAGCTCACTCCAAAGCCGTTGTAGTTCGAACTCATAGAAGAAAGAGTCAGCATCGGAGGTTGAGTGACTACCGTGTTTTGTGACGCAGTGCAATTTTTTGCATCAGTGATCACGACGGAATAGTTACCAGCCGCGAGACTGCTAATGCTTTGTGTCGCCGAGCCATTTGACCAAGAATAGCCATAGGGCGAAGTTCCTCCATTCGCATTTATTGATAGCGCTGCTGTTGATTGGCCATAACAATTGATGAATGATGTTTGATTAATGTTGGCCGACAGGAGAGGTTGAATGCCAATAGCGACTAGGCTCGATGCAGTACATCCGTTGTTGTCTCTTATAGTTGTCGCATAGCTGCCTGCCACCAATGCGGGGAAACTACCACTCGATTGAAAATTTAGACCACCGTCTTTTGAGAAAATGTAGGGCGACATGCCTCCGGTACCGCTTAGGGTTATAGAGCCATCCATGTTAGCCGTACAACTTTGTGGAGCGGTTGCAGAAAACAAGTTGAGTACAGGTGGGTCCGTGAGTGTTTGTGTTGATGAAGATAATGTGCAACCGTTTCCATCTTTTATCGACAGCACATAACTACCGGCCACAAGATTAGAAAAGGTAGTGGAAGACGTGAAAGCTCCACCGTTAGAATACGTATACGATCCCGTCCCTCCTGTTGCTGCAATAGAAAGGCTACCATTTCCATCTCCGTTGCAGAGGGGGTTATTCTTAGTGATGGAGGAAATTGACAGGGCAGTTGGTGAATTGATGACGATGGGCGCAGTGGTGGCGTTGCAGCTATTAGCATCACGAGCAGAAATTGTATAAGTAGCCGCGGGTAGTGCTAAAAAACTAGTACTTATTTGCGATGTCGCCCAATTGTTTTTGCTGAAAGAGATGGCACCAACTCCGCCTGCACCCGTTACACCAATAGTGCCATTGTTACCACCAAAGCAGGTGACATCGGTTTTTGAATTTAATGCGACACTAACAGAAGACGATGGCTCGGTCAAAGTGAAATTTTGTGATACTCCGCAACCGTTACCGTCTTTAACTGTGACGGAATAAGTATTGGCCGACAGACCAGTTAAGTTTTGAGAAGTAGCCCCTGTGGACCAAGCATAAGTGTATGCGGGAGTGCCTGGAGTTCCGCCGGACGGAGAAAGGTTTATGGTTCCGTTAGCTCCACCCCTGCAGGCAATGTTGTATGTGTTGAAGTTGCTGATCGTTGGATTGATTAAGATTTGCGTTGGCGTTGTCACTGATTGAAAAATTGATCCTGAACACCCTTTACTATCTTTAAATGTCACCGTGTATGCTCCTGCACCGGCATTAAGAAATGATTGTGTTCCCGCTATACCGTTCCAAACATAATTTGCGTAGGGGCTTACTCCACCAGATGGATTTGCAGTAAGGGTCGCTGTTCCTCCAAAGCAATTTATCGGGGTCTGATTGATAGTACCACTCACCGGTGAGTTTACTGTGAAGTTTGTTGTTGCAGTTGAACAAGTAGGGTAATTAGCGTCTATCAACTTTGCATAATAAATACCTGGAGAAGCAGAGATAGAACTTGCAACAGAGGGTGCGCTCCCGACTAGTGCACCTGTTGATGTATCATGGACTTCCCACGTCAAATTACCGGAGCCTCCTGATGCTCCTGAAATCGAAAGCACCGTGGTCGCTCCGCTGGCGCAAACGGGTGGAATAACGCTTCCTGCGACTAAAGGCCCCACAAGGCTTACATTGAGAGCTGAACTAGTGCAATTATTCGAATCCTCAATTTGCATGTTATAAACGTTTGGAACAGAGAGCCCGGTGAAGGAACTAGTCGATGAGTAGCTTCCTCCATTTATACTGGATCGGTAAGGTCCAGTTCCACCAGATCCCGACAAGGTAATTTGTCCAGAGAACGGATTGCAGGTACTAGGTGTGGCGGATATCCCTACTGCTGTAGGCTCGGTAATGATCACAGTGTTTGTAGTTGCCGTGGTTGGGGTTGCGCATCCATCCCTGATTGTGACTGAATGACTCCCAGGGTACAGCCCGGTGAATACATTCGTGTTAAGGAAGGATCCGCCGTCAAGGCTATAGGTGTACGAGCCGTTGCCTCCGCCATTATTAGATGCTGCCACCTGACCATCGTGCGATCCACTACAGCTGATTTGAGCACCGTTGTAATTCGACGTGATGGCCAATGCGCCTGTGAGAGGGTTGCGTGGACCAGAAAGAATTGCAAGAGGAGTGAAAACCAATGTCCCACATCCGAAATTGCTGGTCACTACTCCATAGTAATTTCCCGATTGTCGATTCGTGTTAGTTACAAGTGAGGCTGGGTTAATATCCGGTGACGTGTGGACTTCAAAATTAAAAATCTCCCCTAGAATTGGCGAGCGGCTATAGGATTGTAAATTGATTGATCCGTCGCCCCCATTTTTGCATGTTGGGCTTTGCGTAGAGTAAGTTGCTGAAACCTGTGATGGCTCATACCGGTAGGGGCCGATCTGAGCAGTATAACTGCAATTGCCAACGGTGTATCTGAAATAGATATCTTGATTCAAATGGTTCGTATAACTCGCGCCAAAAATATCCTGGATACCAATCGAAGCCGTATTAGAAGGAAAGCCCGGCAACGAATTCCATACCCCGGTGCTGATGCTGTACTGCCAAACATAGCCTGCATACCCACTGGTAGCGGTTAAGTTCAGTTTATCGGTTTCACATATCGTAGTTGCAGAAGCTGTGGGGACTGCAATGATTGCACTAAATGTAACACTGAATGACACCTGATTGCAGAGTATCTGATTTGAGACGGCAACAGTTTGGCAATATGCTGAGAAACTGACATTGGAAGTTTTTGAAGAGGTACACGCGGTTCCCGAAGTATTTGTCGCTGAGTCATCGATCTTTACGCCGACGGGTGTACCAAAGCCAATCACGTTGCCCGATACAGTACCTAACGTGTTTAAGGTCGCCACGCTATAATTTCCACTGGTCGTAACTATTGTTAGAGATGTCTGGTTAAGATTGTCCATTGAAAGGACATGTTGTGACGTGAGGGTATATGACACGTTAAGCCTTTGGCCAAATGAAAGGCTGACGTGAAATACCAGATACAAAAAAAACAAATTAATCCTCATGCGTTAAAACTTTACAATTGCGAGTTCGCTCAGTTTATCATAATAACCCTTGCTGAATAGTGTTTTGATCCGATAAGCGTATGTATTATTTATCCTTACGTCTTCATCCACGAAAACGAGACTCGTTCCTGGGATTGCCTTATACAAACTCAAGGAGCGTTCCCCCTCGGCGCGATAAATGAGATATTTTTCAACGTCGGTTCCTGAATATTTCCACGACAGCGTGATGGTCTTGTTTTCGCGATCAGCTCTTAGGGCGATGTCTTTTATCGACAGTTCTTGGCGCATGTTTGGTGCTTTGATCTGAACCGAATTTGACGGGATTGATTTCAAATTATTTTTGTCGATTGACCTCAACCGATATTCATAAATTGATCCGCCCGTAAAATTGTCGTCTCGAAAAACAGAATCGTTTCCACTGAAAACTTTAATCACTCGCCAGTGAATCGAGTCTTCATTCTTTCGTTCCAATTCATAAAAAAGAAGATCTTCGCTCGGGCTTGGATTCCACGAGATCTCTATAGCACTTGATTCAGGTCTTATTTCTTTGATAGTGGGCGGTTGAGGAGGGAGAATATCTGGAAGTTCGCATTCAACTATGGCGGAGTAAAAAGATCTGTTCATCCGCTTGTCAAATGCGGCCAACTTGTAAAACACTTTTGCAGTCAAAGATTTCACATTGACCGAATCGGAATAATACGTATCTGAAATAGTGGAGTGACTCACCTCGGAAAACTCTGCCTTCGCAAAATTCGAACGATAAATTTTGTAGCCAAGTAAATCTATTTCATGGTTTGGGGCCCATGACAGTTTCGCTATGCCCGTCGTATCAATTTTCACTTTTAGCCCTTGTGGTGCTGAGGGCGGGATACTGTCAACCATCTGAACGAGAACAGGAAATGAAGTAGACGATTGGCCATGTTGTCCCAACACCCTGATCCTATAATAGCCAGTGCTAAGTGGCGACTGATCTATATAGTCTTTGGTTTCCTCACTTAGGGGTTTCTCATGCAGCTCTTGAAATGTCTTATGAAGGTCAGACGCACGTTCAACGAAATATCCGGCTACTATTTTATGATTCCCAACGATGCTCCAGCGGACATAAATTTTACCCCTCTCCTCTTTCGCCTCAACTACGGAGGCTTTTGCAGCTAAAGTTTCATAACCTGTTCCGCTAACTCTTTCCGACTCTGGGCCGATTTCTCCAAAAGGGGTTATCCCCCTAACGCGGTATTGATATTCAAGTCCATTTCTCGGAAGAGAATCTACTACTTGAAAAAATGTTTCCTTTTCGTCTGCGGACGTGGCATTTATATAGGGAGACGAATTCCGCCTCACAAAATCACCTCCCGCTTCACTTCTTTCAACAACAAAACTTGTGTATGATTGTTGAGCAAAAGACTTTGGCCACCTTAGCAAAACAGCGCGATCACCAAACTGTGCAGTCAAATTTAAAGGTGGAGTTAGACCAACGGTATCCTGTAATCCTAAATAGAAAATTCCTGTGTCGAGTTTGATCTTTGAATCCTGGTTGGCCACATAAACCCGGTATAAGTATCGTTCATCTTTTTTCGCCGTGGAATCCTTGAAAGCCAGGGCAGACAGCCTTGCCGTTTCAAATGAACAATCCGCTGCGAACAACGCGAAAGAAAACCTCTGCTCTTGTTCCTTAGAACGATTTGCTATGTCTGTAAAACTTCCGTTTTGAGGAATAGTTGCTTGGAATGAGCTTCCATAAATAGCCTGCGCCGCCACAGCGGAATAATCGTTTTTCTCAACCTCACTTCGCCAATGCTCCAATGGTTTAGGCTTTAGTGGTTTTGCGGAGAGAAGAATTTTTTCGGGTTTTTTTAAAATCTCATTCTTTCGAGTGATTACAAAGCGCTCAACATAATAACCGTTTTTATTAGCCCGCAACCAAGTCATTGAATTGGTCGGTGCCCATCTCAGTAGAATGGACCCGTCCTTAGGTTTTGCCAAAAGCTTTACTCCTGGTTTTTGCGCAAGCGCAAATGTCCCCGCAATCAAACAACATATAGTTATTGGGCCCTTAATCATTGACCAAAGGGATTATTGAGTGTGACCTGCTTCACTGAATTTAAGTTTTGCTGACTTGGCAGCGCGTACCTGGTATTTATCTTGTAGTCACCTTTAAAAATCATAGGGAACTTACCCCACAATATTTTCTCCATGCGCGGATATATTGTTGTTTTTGATAAGTATCGATTTGCTACTTGTTGCTGTATGTCTTGAAAATCATAGTACATGTAATTGAACAAATCGTAGAAATAGTATTGCGCTGTCGGTGTGTTCTGATAGGCAATACTATTTTGGTCAAGTTCAAAATCGTCGGGGCTTTGAATTATCCCGACTGCTCGCACAGGTGGAGTACCAAGGGCATCGGACGGTCTATTTTTTATGAAGATGTTGCCGTCAAGCGGATAGCCTTCGTAAATTATCGGAAATGCTTGTTCGTTATAATACTTGTTGTCCGAAAGGTCCGCTTCAAAACTTACTAGTGGTTTGAAGGCAGTGAAACTTGTTCCATATAGCTCCGCTTTATCAAACGGTTCATCGATTTCGTAAAAACCCTTTAGGTAGTAAACACCCCATGGTATTCTCAAGCCGCACAATAGAGTTGTGGGATTCTGAGCCGCCACTTTTTCAGATAACGATGCATACTTACTTGACCTTAGATATCCACTAAAAATTGACTTGTCTTGTAATTGAGTAATAGTTCCTTGTGCATGTTGCGTTTTGATCTCCGTGTTGACATTTTGGATTCCTGTATCAACTCGAGCTGAAACTGCTACAACATTTCTATCAATATTGCCATTTTGATTCTTCGGCGTGTTTACCAATTCCAGAGAATAAATTTGATCCGCTTTCAACTTGCCGCTCGGAATAATAAAATTGACTAATGCACTAGATGAGTTGTAGGTAAAATCGAAGCGGGTTTTGGCGCCACTAATATCTTTGAACTGGCCGGTCTGAATCCAATCGCTACCAGGATTAAAAAGGTAAGGTTGTCCTTTTTTCAGTTTCACAAATCCGCCGTTTGATTCATTGCGATAAAAATTCAGCTGCCCTATGACTGGATAACTGTATTCCACATTTGAAAGCGGGATGTAATCGGGCGCTTCGGCAGTTGTAAAAGTCACCTCCTGTTTTTCAATCACGGGTTGTCCATTCTGCAAAACTTTTTGCCACGAGCCGTTAACCCATTTCTGGAAGCTGACCTGAACTGACGATTTGATTTGTTTTTTTGAAGGGAAAACATCTAGGGTGTTTACGGCGGCAACAGTGTGTGAGTCGTTCCATTGAAGGGCACCCTGAATCGGACTCCCATCCACAGTCAGAATGAAGTTGTCGAGGTTGATCTTGTATGTTTCTTGCGTATCGCCGTTCGCCAAGCTGAACTGCCTGTCTACTGCCAAGTTGAAAACTGCTTGCGGGTTATTGAATACGTTGACTTCTGTTTCCCCAACACCTGGAGTGAGTTGAGCGATCACTGATATGTTTTTTAACGCGCTGTCGTCGCTCTTCCTAATTAATTTACATTCGTTGCCAAGTGTAACTTGAAAATCACATCTTCCATTTACGAATCCACCAAGCACACTGAAGTATCCTCCCACGTTCCCGCGCATCCAGATGGGGTTAGGAAGTTTTGCTTGTAGCACCGCAGCCGCACCTATACTCAGAATTTTTATGTGCTTGGTTGACATAAACAAGCTTACCGTTATGCCAATGTCGCCTGTGAAATAGGCGTACGCTTGTCCATTGGCATACCAGCCATTTATTCCAATGCGACTGTTGCTCCCTTCACAATAGGTGTTGCCGTAGTCTTTTACCATGATATCAAAGCCGGCACCAGCGCTGAAGCTGGCATAAAACATCAGGAAATTAACTGTACCTGTCTTTACGCTTAATGCTGATCCGAAGGCAAAGCCAGCGCCATTGCCAATCGCATTTAGGTCTTTCATGTAGTCGAGATCCTTACCGCCAAGTATTTGAGAAACTTCGGGCGGCGGTGGCGGGCTTCCCGGTATTGTCGTACCGACCATGAAATAGCTGTTTGCGTCGGCTCGTATTGGCCCTATGCCAATGCTGATTGTAAATCGTTGATCCGGGGTTCCTACGTAGACGTACCACTCGTGAGGAGCAAAGTGGAGAACCGCCTCACCTCCACCTTTTAAGACACCGGCGGCAACATCAATTTTCGTATCGAAATTTCCGTGGAGGGTATTGTTTTCAAAATCGTAGCAGATGTAGACATGCGCTGAAATCCCTCCCTTTTCTCCAGCTTCAGATCCTATAGCGCCTTGAATTGCGTCGACATTTGACATCTCATTAGCTGTAATGCGAGATATCGCGTTTCCTAATCTCGAGTTGAGGGCTTGATCGAGTTTCGGAAGATTCGCTCGCATGTTTCCAACAGTTGCCTTCAATTGGTCAAGGGACGCGCCTAATCCATTGGGGGTAGCGATAAATGCATTTCCTGTCATGGAGATGGTATGAATTCCCCCCCCTTTGAAAAATGATATTTCGAAAGTAACGTCTGCCGTAAATGCTTTTTCGCTCGGCATGGATCCCAAATACACAATAGCTTTTAGTCCCAATCCATTATTCAAAGCGGGCACATAAGAAGTACCAGATGCTGTTTTGCCTATCGGACTCAAGTTGCTCTGATCCATTTTCATTCGGTAATAAGCGCCGCCACCAAATCCATAAAACCCAACTCCCGGAAAGAAGGGGATGCCCTCTGTGAATTTCACAAGCGCATCAGCATACCAATAGCGTTCACCCTGCAGATTCCCGAAAATTGCACTTGCACTGACGGTTATTTTTGATAAAAAAGTGGCCTTGATCGACCCATTAAATCCATCACCATAAATTGGGTCTTTGCGATAAAATGCGAGGCTGCCTTTGAATTTATATGACTGACCTTGATCTATATCAATGTCAATGTTTCGAACATCAAGGCCTTTGTAATTCCAACTCTGGCTTCCATTTACAGCGCTCATTTGTCCGACTATGCTGAGACCGGCATCGGCTGCAAAGGATCCGCTGCTTTCACCAACCAAGTTGAGTTTAAGATCGAAGTTCAAACGCACTTGATCACCCGCAGCGCTAGTCATTCCGATATTATCAATACTGATCGGGAAGCCGGCCATTAGTTGCTGAAACGCCTCGGAGCCAAAAGAAAAATAGCCCGCCTTAATATAAGGCTGCACCGACTGCACCTGCAGGTTTTCGAACTTGATATCTGCCAGCGTTACTCCCTGCCCTCCTTCGCTGAGCTTGGCTGCCACATCCATCTTGCCGCTGAGAATAGCCTTAGGCACAAAACGGCCATTGTCTACTTTCACCTCAATAGTAGAGCCTTTATAGATTTCCACCTTGCTGGTCTGGAAAATCTTGAACTGCATATTTTTGCCTGAAGTGAGATCAAACAAATACTGATTGTTGGCGCCGAACGTGGCCACATATGTAAACGGTGTTTGCTGATCGGTAATGGGCACCACAATATTTCCCTTGAAGCCAGCGCGTTGAATTTGGTTTGCCAGAAGCGACACCGACAGGGAATCAACAGAGAACGCCCAGCCGTTCATATCTCCGTCGGTGAGCGGGATGATCGTATTGCCAGCGAACGTTCCCGAAACTCCTTGATGGTCGATCAAAAGATCGGTGGCAGTAAATGAAGTGGC
>DATJJP010000052.1:0-31888 GCA_035492075.1 Cyclobacteriaceae bacterium
GATGTAGACTGCGCGCGCATTTTTTGTGCGGTTGCCGCTTGCGGCGGCAACCGCGGAGCTGATGTTCTGCGGCCGAAGGCCGCAGAACCCTTCTTGCGCGGCCTGCGTCTTTGCAAAGCGTACCAACTCGTTGGCCGCGCACTCGCACGGATTGTCAAAAGGACCTGCACCCCCGGCACTTAGCTGTTTCAACTGCGAAGCCTCTGTTCATCAGCTGGCATGGAACTATCGATGCTGCCTTTACCCTTGCTGATCTCACCGTATCATGCGCGACCGAACTCAAGCTTTTCATTGATGTAGACTGCGCGCGCATCTCTAGAGCAGGTGCCGCCAAAAGCGGCACCTGCAAAGTCAATGTTCTGCGGCCGAAGGCCGCAGAACCCTTCTTGCGCGGCCTGCGTCTTTGCAACGTGTACCAACTCGTTGGCCGCGCAACTGGCACGGAATGTCGAAGACCCTGTACTCCTGCCGCTAGCAGCATACCGGGCGATGCCACCAGACACTAGTATTCGTTTAGCACCAGCTCCGCTGGGGAAAAGATCATTGGCCTAGATCGAGACAAAAACGAAAAAGCCTCGGTTACCCAAGGCCTTTTTCACACAAACAAACCCAAATCTTTAGATCATGATCGCCATGGCTGTAAGTGACGTAGCCACTTTGAGGTTAGATGCTTCGATAGCGTGTTGGTTCAACTCAAACTTCAGCTTATCATCTATCGTTCTGAAGTTGATGCAGCTTCCTTTTGTGCCAAGGCCGATGCGGTCAGTTACTACCAGCGTGCCTTTCCCTTTTACTTTATTGTTGATCGCCTCAAACTCGTTGCTTTTGCTGCGATCGATGAAGACTACTTGACAGTCGCCTACTTCAGATGCGTCTTTGAATTTCTTTATGACATATGTCTTGCTGCCTTTCGGCTTGCCTGCGTACCAGGTCGTCAGTGTTTGGAACATGTCGTTGTTACCTACAACGCCGATGACAAACTCCTTGCTGTTGTCGTCAGATGGCCACTGTACGTATTTTACGAAGTTGAACACCATCATCGAGTATACTTCGTGCATCGGGCGGGCTTCTTGTGCCATTGCTGCCGACCCGATCATCATTACTACTCCTACTATCGCTGCCTTTACTGCTTTCATATTTGCTTTTTGTCTGTGGTTGATGATACAAATGTATAGCCGTCGTAAGGCGCAGGAAGTCCAACCTTGCCTCCATACTTTCGGGTGTAAGATTTAGTGGTTTGCCATGCAGGCGAGGTAGGATTTGACGGGTGAACCAGGGCTTAAACAGGGTTGCGAACGGCCGTTGTGGCGTTTCTGATGGTGAAAAAGGCAATTCCCCATAGGTCTGTTTGGGTTATTTCATGTGTAATAAATAGGAGCCAGGAAGCAATCTGTTGGCAAAACACGAACCAATGGAACCCCGCAGGCCCAGCAGTTGCCAGCCCTCCGCCTCCGAGCGTGCCCGCCGGGCTTGCCGACGACAGGATTATCGAAAACTTTCGCCCATTCATTGAGGCCTGTCTTTCAATTCCTTTAAATTGATACAGCGTTAAATTTTAGACCAATGGCTTGGATCAAATCGCTCAGAGAAAAACTCATCATCCTAAACATGCTTGTCATCATGTGCTTGATCGTCTTAGCGACGGTATTCACATGGTACAACAAGAAAAGAATTGTAGACACCACGGCCAAGAAGCAGCAGGCAGAGCTTGTGAAGATGAGGCTGGGGAACATCTTCCGAGAATATCTTAGGGGAATGGACCTCGGATTGCGTGGCTATGCGCTCACCAAAAACAAACAAGTGCTCTCTCCTTACGAAAACGCCCTCAAGGACAATGCCAGGAACCTTAAGGAGCTCGACAGTCTGTTTAAAATCCAACGCCTGGATACCGTCCTTGCTCGCTTCGAGAATATAAAAACAGGGATCGAAAGTTATGTTGAAACGACAAGGCAGATGAAGACCGCAGTCGAAAGAGACAGTCTCCAAACCTTCGTTCGAATCCTCAACCAAGACAAAGGCTATGACCTTTGGGTACTGTTCTCGCCGTTCAACGACAGCATCACTAAATACGAAGACCGACAGATTGCCCAGGCGCAAACCGACTATGAATCTGCGTTGAACTGGAACATTTTAATCCTTGTCATCCTTGCTGTACTAGGTGTCCCGTCGATCATTTACGTCGCATACAAAATCAACCGCGAACGTAAGGAGAGAAATATGTTGTTGACCGAGCTCGACGAGAACAACAGGAAATACTTGTTCAGTCCAGGCGACGAAGGAGACCATACTACCCTCAGTTTCCAGGAATCCATCAGCCAATCGATCGACAACTTCAGGAAAGCAGTAAACTTCATCAAGGAAATCTCGAACAAGAACTTTGAAGTCCGTTGGGCGGGGATTGACCAAACCAACATCCATGCGAATGAAAGTACGTTGGCAGGTGAATTGATCAAGATGCGTAACCAAATGAAGTTGGCCAAGCAGGAAGATGATCAACGATATTGGACAAACGATGGTCTCGCTCAGTTCTCTCAGTTGGTGCGACAGAATCAATCCGATCTTTCCAAGCTTTGTCAAGAGGCCACCAGTTATTTAGCCCATTACTTTAAATCGTGTCAAGCTTCTTTATTCTCATACAACAACGACAACACGGAAGACACATTTCTTGAACTGACAGGTTCGTACGCCAACGAGGCAAATAAATCCAAACGTCTTGATGTGAATGAAGGCCTGGTGGGTCAAACCTTTGTAAATGGGGAGACCATGGTGCTAAAAGAAATCCCTCCTTCTTTCGTGCAGATATCGTCAGGTCTCGGGCAGTCTACACCAGCAAGCATATGTATCGTACCGTTGAAATATAACAACAAGACGGAGGCCATTCTGGAGTTGTCGTCGTTCACTCCTTTTGAGCCTCACGTCATCACGTTTCTGGAAAAAGCCGGCGAGTTCATTGCATCCGCTATCCTATCGGCAAAAGTGTCCACCAAAATGCAATTGATGTTGAACGAGACGCAACAGCGTGCCGAAGAGATGCAGAGCCAGGAAGAAGAAATGCGGCAAAACATGGAAGAGTTGACAGCCACGCAAGAGGAGATCCATCGGCAAAGCGTAGAAGCAAAGGACATGGTGAGCACGATGATCTCGATACTCAATCAATTGCCGCAAAAGATTTTCCTGAAAGACAAAGACGGCAAGATGGTGCTGGCCAACTTAAACGTGGCGAAGACACACAACCTCACGGTAGAAGAGTTGATCGGAAAAAGTGATTTTGATTTTGTAGATGCGAAGACCGCTCAAGAATGGAGAAACCAAGAGCTGGAGATCGTAAAGAAGGGAAGTGAGACCTACACTTTCGACGAAGTGCTGCACGGCCACACCACAACCCTGACTACAACGAAGATGGCATTTTACATCCCGCATCTGAAGCAGACGGGCCTCCTTGGCATACAGACCGACGTCACAGAGCTGCATGCGTTGAAGAAGAAGGTCGGCAAGAAGGAAGTTTAGGTTCAGTCGCGCATCGTCGCAAACGCGCAAGCAAAACTCTCCAGCTGGAATGCAGAGGTGCTTGAAATTAATTGCTATAAATCTTCGGTGGATAATCAGTGTGTAGTTTACAAAAGAAAATAGCACTGCCGCCCTTGGCTTAGAACGTTGCGTCTTTAGATGCCCGCTTCGTGTGTTCACGATGTCTCTGTGCGCGCACCTTATGTCTATGAATTGTAAGTTTGTTGCAAGGCACAAGGACTGCACGCTGATTACAGACCATACACCGTCACTGTGTCAACATCGGATCAACGCGCAATTCTCTATTCACCTCCCGCACTACCGCCTCAATATTTTTTCGGATGGCGTCGCCCAGGGATTCCACCAAGTAGGCGCGCAAGTACACGTTGAACGTTTTTTCGTCGAAAGGAAATGGCCGCAAGAAATCGATAGTAGAATAATTGCCGATGGATTTGTCGACGATCACTTTTTCACCTTTCCTCAGGCGATAATGAAACCTGCAGTACGCTGGATTACCGGTAGCGTTTGTGGAACTCCCCCACGTCGCAAAGAAAAAGAGATAAACAAAATGCCCGGTAGTTTTATGAATAGCTGCACTCCGTATGCTGTCAATTTCGATTTCAACAGTATACGGGTGATTGGACGATGTATCGGCTGTAAAAATCCCCTTCCTGTTTCCTTCCTCCACCAAGCTAGACTGGACAAACGAATCCAGTTTTTCTTTTACTTGATTGCGGCCGATCGAACATTCGTAGAAGTACGTCCAGCCCGTGTAGATGATAGCTGGGATAATCTCCGTTTTCACATTCTTTATCTGCCCACTTTTAAAAGCGGCGTCAGTGATTACGGGTTTAACAAAGCCGACGGAGATGTTGAACTTCACTGGGCTTTTTCCTGGCGAATGAATAAACTGGATACTGGTCTGCTTACCTGCAAAGTCTTTTGCAAGACGTCCGTAGGGAGAACACGACGAAACCAAGAGTGCCATCGCGATAATCAGTATGGTGGACAGGCTACTTCTCATACTTCAAGAATCGATTTCGTTTGATCGCTATTGCCCTAATGTTTTCGTCTTTCGTACTATCGGCCACACGCTGGTAGATCCTTTGATAGTTTAATGTGTCCACATGCATTTCATGGAGTACGTCTGCCAACAAGATCTGGGCTTCATAATCAAAAGACGATCGGGGCACGTTCACTATGTCATTGTAGGCCAAGCTGTATTTCCCCGCAAAGAGGTTTTGGATAGATCGAAGAAATCGTCTCGTGTCTGCGTCGCTGACTTTTTTAAGCTCTTCTGTAAAAGCGGCAGTCCTATTCTTGTTGATTAAATAAGCAAACTTGTTGGGGGTTTCTATCCCCTTGGGAAGGAAGATAAACTTCTTGGCTCTCCCATCGACGTCAGAAGGAACCGACTTCGGTGCAGTGATCAAATACTTGGGGGGCATGCAGGAAACAACACTCATCAGCATCGCTAACGCGAGCAAAAAATTCTTACTTATCATCCAGAATACCAGTTTAATTTTCGTTCAACGCCTTTCCACCGGCA
This sequence comes from Cyclobacteriaceae bacterium, assembly GCA_035492075.1. Taxonomy (GTDB): domain Bacteria; phylum Bacteroidota; class Bacteroidia; order Cytophagales; family Cyclobacteriaceae; genus ELB16-189. Next base: position 5,057 of record DATJJP010000052.1, read on the forward strand.
CTGCAAGCAGGATCATCTTTTTAATCATCAGCATCACAGCATGCAGGCAAGGAAACAAGGCCGCAAGGTGTGAAGGTTATCGATTTCACGAAAGGAGGCTGAGGTAGAAAATCTTACATGCACCTTATGCTCAATTATAAGTATCGGGCCATGCGGCTTTTACGGGTGCGTAGTCTATGCGAGAAGGGATACCAGCTTTCCATCGCGGTCGCGAAGGCGCGCATCACTTGTGGCTGGTGCCACTTCGCGGCACCAGCCAGGATCATATTCTGCGGCCTACGGCTGCAAGAATATCGTCAGCGCGCACAGCAAGATCACAAGATGTGCTTATTCCACGGCCGTACACTTAGCACAGGATGAAATGAAGTTTAGAAATGCAAGTGACGAACAGCCACCCACCTTTCAAGTGGTTGAGTCGCGCGCCATAGTTGCTTTATATGTTGTCGACATTCTTCTCAAATCGCTATCGGCAGATGAATTTTATTCTGTGGCCAAAGGCTACAGAACATTTACCCTGTTGAAGCCGCGCAGCGGCGTCAACCCAACCTACACGCGCGCAAGTCACCTTCCTGAAATGCAAAAGGTCCATCGCCCATGTGTCGCACCTCATGCAAAGGGTATAACGACATAGCGCTATAGGCGACCAGAATTAGCAGTTTAACATCATCACCCAAGGGATAGCTTAGGTCTCCCCAGAAGATAAAACACCACGCTACGAGGGAGTGCCTATCTCAATCCGATCTTCTAATATTGGTGAGCACATTAACCCGCCCACGAATGGACAAGGACAAGATTATCTCACTGAGTCAAAAGGCTTTCGGTATCTGCATCGTAGCCATGGGCATCCAGCAACTGGCGTATGGCAACATCAGTCCCAATTTTGTTCCTCTTGACTATTCCCCTAACATCATTTATCGAGCTCTTGCTTATCCTTGGGGAATCGTGTTCACCCTCACAGGATTTGCTTATCTGCTTAACAAGAAAGTATACGAGGTTGCATTGATTTCGGGAGGCGTGTTCCTGACCCTTTTCCTCCTGGGTTACCTTCCGTTTTTGCTTTTCTTTTCAGACAAAGGCCGTGTGTTTATGCAATGGGCCCCTTCAATGCAGACGCTTTCATTTACAGGTGCATCGTTCATCATGGCCGCATCGTGCCGAAGAGAGGGAAGTCATTCCAACGTGGCGGTGAAATTCTTGGAGAAGCTGATGCCCTACGGTGGATTCTTTTTCTCTGTTATGTTGATCGACTATGGCCTCCTTCATTTTGTCTATATCCAGGGTGTATCTACGATGGTTCCTAGTTGGATGCCGTTTCATTATTTCTGGACCTACCTTACGGGCACGGCACTGATTGGCGCGGGCCTAGCAATTATTTTTAAGTTCAAATTGAAATTGGTAGCGACGTTGCTCGGCCTCATGATCTTTCTTTGGCTACTGATGCTTCACATTCCACGCGCCATCGCTGACCCTTTGGTAATGGGAGGACTGGAGCTCACCCGTGTCTTCGTCACGATCGGCTTTACGGGAATCTCTTTTTTGCTGGCGTATTCGGAAAAGGAAAAATAACATCAGGTACCTTCCCTTATTCGAGAAGGCTCCGAACGATGACTGAAATTTGTCTTACGAGTGTGCACCACAAAATAAAGCCCCGATCTCTCGGGGCCTCCCAAAACCTAACTTTTAGAACTGATTCCTTCGTTGCGATCACATAGCAACAACGTTACTTAGTCGCAGACGATTTTACCTTTGTTGTGGGTCTTTTGTACTCGGATGATTTCTTCAACCCTATCGATTGCAGTTCGTTGCTGTCTTTACCAAACTGCGCTTTCACTTGATCCTTACTCCCCAGGACCGCGTTGTGAAAATTCCACTCGGCGGCGGTGGCCTTGTCGCGTGCAGCACGTACGATAGCGTCGGCCTGCGTCTCGGTTGCTTGTGCAGAGATCATCGCACTATACAAGGTGGTAAGGTTTGTCACCGTGTACAGTGGATTTAGTGGTGCGTAGCCCGCAATACTCTTTAAGGCATCATTACTGATGATGTCGTTTTGCAGCTCCTTGGGGTTGAGCCGTTTAGTTTGATCTTTTGCCATTGTTTTTTGATTTAAATTTCCCGCCAAAAAAATAAAAGGCGTTATCATCTGCATCGCCATTTTATCTCTACACCGCATTTCATTATCAGAACAAACCTTTTGATTATCATTTGGCGCGATTGGTCCGAATAATTCGTCTTTTTTTCATACGACCTGTCCATAATAAAGAAGGATTATGAACGGGAAAGCCCAGCCTGCATCGAGATAAAGGAAGATTATGTGTGGGAAAGCCAAGTACCTATCAAGATAAAGGAAGATCGCATGCCGAGAAGCCAAGCATGCATCAAGATAAAGGAAGATTGTGTGCGGGGAAGCTCAGGATGCTTCGAGATAAGGGAAGATCGTATGCTGGGAAGATTAACACGTGCCACTGGAAGCCTAATTCGACTGGTGATTAGTAAATAGTGGTTATTGATTGGTTAGTTTGGCATCCTTACTTGAAAATCAACAATCACTAATCAAGCCGATCACATCAACTTGAAATCAGCCTCAACACCCAAACCTACAAACGAAAACATAGGGGCGGGAAGTCGTGATCGTACTTTGGCTCTCGGTGAGAACCCAAGCCCATCGGCGTCTCGTGCCGAAGGGCGCGGCCAACAGGCAAATGCTTTTTGCAAAGGCGCAGGCCGCGCATGGATGGGTTCTGCAGCCGTAAGCTGCAGAACATCGGCTCTGCCTGCGCCGCCACAGGCGGCACAGGCTCCAAAATGCGCGCCTGCTGGGCGTCCAAGGAGCGCGCACGTCCAGTCGCGCACGGTCTGCACAATCATTGAAGGACGACGGCGTGCGGGAAAGTCCACACCCGTCGAGGTTATTCCAGTTCAAATAATGATTAGTGAATAGTGATTATTGATTGGTTAGTTTGGCATCCTTACTTGAAAATCAACAATCACTAATCAAGCCGATCACATCAACTGGAAATCAGCCTCAACCCCCAAACCTACAAACGAAAACATAGGGGCGGGAAGTCGTGATCGTACTTTGGCTCTCGGTGAGAACCCAAGCCCATCGGCGTATCGTGCCGAAAGGCGCGGCCAGCAGATAAATGCTTTTTGCAAAGGCGCAGGCCGCGCATGGAAGGGTTCTGCAGCTTACGGCTGCAGAACATCGGCTCTGCCTGCGCCGCCGCTGGCGGCACAGGCTCCAAAATGCGCGCCCGCTGGGCATCCAAGGAGCGCGCACGTCCAGTCGCGCACGGTCTGCACAATCATTGAAGGATGACGACGTGCGGGAAAGGCCACACCCGTCGAGGTTATTCCAGCTCAAATAATGATTAGTGAATTATGATTATTGATTGGTGGTTTCGGCGTCATCCCTCTAAAATCAACAATCACTAATCAAGCCGATCACATCAACTGGAAATCAGCCTCAACCCCCAAACCTACAAACGAAAACATAGGGGCGGGAAGTCGTGATCGTACCTTGGCTCTTGGTGAGAACCCAAGCCCGTTGGCGTATCGTGCCGAATGGCGCGGCCAGCAGATAAATGCTTTTTGCAAAGGCGCAGGCCGCGCACGGAAGGGTTCTGCAGCTTACGGCTGCAGAACATCGGCTCTGCCTGTGCCGCCACTGGCGGCACAGGCTCCAAAATGCGCGCCCGCTGGGCGTCCAAGGAAGCGCGCACGTCCAGTCGCGCACGGTCTGCACAATCATCAAAGGATGACGGCGTGCGGGAAAGGCCACACCCGTCGAGGTTATTCCAGTTCAAATAATGATTAGCGAATTATGATTATTGATTGGTGGTTTCATCGTCATCCCTCTAAAATCAACAATCACTAATCAATCCGATCACATCAACTGGAAATCAGCCTCAACCCCCAAACCTCCAAGCGAAAACATAGGGGCGGGAAGTCGTGATCGTACTTTGGCTCTTGGTGAGAACCCAAGCCCATCGGCGTATCGTGCCGAAGGGCGCGGCCAGCAGATAAATGCTTTTTGCAAAGGCGCAGGCCGCGCATGGAAGGGTTCTGCAGCTTACCGCTGCAGAACATCGGCTCTGCCTGCGCCGCCACCGGCGGCACAGGCTCTAAAATGCGCGCCCGCTGGGTATCCAAGGAGCGCGCACGTCCAGTCGCGCACGGTCTGCACAATCATTGAAGGACGACGGCGTGCGGGAAAGTCCACACCCGTCGAGGTTATTCCAGTTCAAATAATGATTAGCGAATTATGATTATTGATTGGTGGTTTCGGCGTCATCCCTCTAAAATCTATAATCACTATTCTATAATTTATTATCTCTAATTAATCCGATCAAGCGAAGGGAGAATCAAATAGTAACCACATTAGAAGCCCACCGCAGTGGCATGACACTAAAACGCTGTTGCCTCAGCAATCAGCCGCTCCATCTCTTTCCTTTGATATGCCGCTTGTGCCTCGTCCCATCGCAGCAGGTCTTTCATGACAGCAGCCAATGGCTCCATCACTCGCTGCAACCGCGGCATGTCAAAATAAAGCATGCCCGTTCGGCGTACAAAGAAATCGGAAGCCGATGCGACCATCTCCTTCTCGATACAAAAACGAAGTTCTGCTAGTGCAAGTCGAATATCATGATCCGCGACGCTCGCGTGTTCGAAGAGCGAAAGGATCTCGTCGGTCTGCCTTCCGTAGGTGCTTACAAGGTAGCCAGCATAAGCCTGCAACCCTTCACGTTGCAATCGCTCGTCGATCGACTGCCTATAATTCTTTACCTCTTCTACATTCTTTAGGAAAGGATCAGTGACATGGATCGAGCCCGTCAGGCATGACAACAACTTGTCTTCGTCAAAATAATTCTTCACGACAAGGTCAACGGCACGTTCTGCCATTTTGCGATACCCCGTGAGTTTTCCGCCCGCAATCGAAATCAATCCCGACGGCGAGTGGAAGATCTCATCCTTCCGCGAAAGCTCAGATGCCGACTTACCTTCTTCGTGGATAAGCGGCCGCAGCCCTGCCCAGCTCGATTCAATGTCGGCCAGTTGCAGGTCGGCGTTGGTGAACGTCTCGTTTACCGCTTTGATCAAATACTCGGCATCTTCCCGCTGCGTATGCACGTCGTCTATCGCCGCCGAATAGTTTGTGTCAGTGGTGCCTACGTACGTGATTCTCCCGCGTGGAATCGCAAAAATCATCCGGCCATCACCTACGTCGAAATAGATGGCTTGCGCCACGGGGAGCTTCTCTTTGGGGACCACAATGTGCACTCCTTTCGTCAAGTGCAGTCGTTTGCCCGACTTGGACTTGTCTTTTTCCCTAAGCGTGTCCACCCATGGTCCCGCAGCGTTCACAATGGCCGTAGCTTGAATCTCGAACACCTCGTTGGCTAAATGATCCATTGCCTTTAGGCCGACGACCATTCCTTGATCATAGATGAATTCGGTCGCCTCGCAGTAATTGCACACCGTTGTTCCTCGCGCCTTCGCCGTTTTTATGATCTCTATCGTCAGCCGCGCGTCGTCCGTTCTATACTCCGCGTAAATCGCCCCACCCTTGACATCGTTTGAGTTCAGCAAAGGTTCTGTCTTCAGCGTTTGCTTTCGCGTCAGCATCTTTCGCTGATCTTCCGGCTTCACCCCCGCCAGCCAATCATAAAGTTTTAGCCCGATGGACGTAAGCGTGCTGCCCAGTCCACGCTTCTCGTACAAGGGCAACAACATTTTCTCGGGGATAACGAGATGCGGCGCCAAGTTGTGGACGACCGCCCGTTCGCTGCCAACTTCTTTCACCAACCCAAACTCCAGCTGCTTCAAGTAGCGCAGACCTCCGTGGATCAGCTTGGTCGATCGGCTGCTGGTGCCGTAAGCAAAATCTTTTTTTTCGATCAACGCCGTCCGGAGTCCGCGGGATGTCGCGTCGAGGGCAATCCCGGCGCCCGTGATCCCTCCTCCGACGATGAGCAAGTCAAAAGGTTCTGATCTTAGTTTCGATATGGACTCCGTTCTTTTCAAATGCCATTAAAATACATTGTACGTCGACGAATTGATCACTGACAATCACTCCACCCATCTCATCGTTCGCTCCACGGCCTTCTTCCATCCACGATACAGCTTGTCGCGAAGCGAGCTGTCCATCTCAGATACAAATCGTTTTTGGATTTTCCGGTGCCTGACAATGTCTTCCTTCTTCCAGAGACCGGCTTTAATGCCTGCGAAGTAAGCAGCACCCAACGCGGTAGACTCAATGACTTCGGGGCGCTCTACGTCAGTTCCCAGGATGTCGGCCTGAAATTGCATGAGAATATTATTGGCACAGGCGCCGCCGTCCACTTTCAAAGCGGAAAGTTTCAGTCCGGCGTCTTCTTGCATCGCATTCAAGATATCCTTGGTTTGATACGCCAATGACTCCAAGGTTGCTTTAATGATGTGATCTTTTCCCGTGTCGCGCGTGAGACCGAAAATCGCGCCGCGTGCATACATGTCCCAGTAAGGAGCACCGAGGCCCGCGAAGGCAGGCACCATATACACTTCGTTAGAGCCAAGCGCCTTTGCAGCGAAATATTCGGAGTCTTTGGATTGATCGATCAGGTGCAGGCCATCACGGAGCCATTGCACCGCAGCACCGGCGATGAAGACGCTTCCTTCCAAGGCATATTCAACCTTACCATCAAGTCCCCAGGCGATGGTAGTCACCAACCCGTTCTTCGACTGCTGAATTTTGCTTCCCGTGTTCATCAACATAAAGCAACCCGTGCCATAGGTGTTCTTGGCCATCCCCGCTTCAAAGCACGCCTGACCAAACAGCGCAGCTTGCTGATCGCCGGCGACGCCCATGATCGGGATTTTGTTTCCGTCAAGCTCCCAGTCGCCAAAATGAAAGGCGGATGGGTTCACCTGAGGCAATATTGACTTGGGCACGTTCAAGGCGTGCAACATTTTGTCGTCCCATTTCAATTCACGGATGTTGAAGAGCATGGTTCGCGAGGCGTTGGAATAATCCGTGGCATGAACCTTTCCGCTCGTCAACTTCCACATCAACCAAGAATCGATCGTGCCGAAGGCGAGCTCGCCCCTGTCGGCCATCGGTCGGGCCTCTTTTACATGATCGAGTAACCATTTAATCTTCGTGCCCGAAAAGTAAGAGTCGATCACGAGACCTGTGTTTTGTCTCACGTAATCGGAAAGACCTCGCGCCTTCAACTCTTCGCAGGTATCGGCCGTGCGTTTGTCTTGCCAAACAATGGCATTGTAAATCGGTTCGCCTGTTTTCCTATTCCAAATGACGGTGGTCTCACGCTGATTGGTAATGCCGATCGCCACAATCGATTTTGTCTCTATTTTACTCTCTGAAATCACCCGTTGCAAAACGCCAAGTTGCGTAGCCCAAATTTCATTCGCATCATGCTCCACCCATCCCGACTGTGGGAAGATTTGAGTAAACTCTTGCTGTGCGATCCTTACGATAGCACCTTCTTCATCAAAAAGAACTGCGCGTGAACTGGTAGTTCCTTGGTCGAGAGCGATGATGTATTTCATAGTCGATGGTCAATGGCCGATGGTCGATAGTCGCTACTTCGCAGCCGTATACTATGGACTATCGACTTTGGACTCTGGTTATTCTAATAGATTAGGTTATAGACCCACGCACCCAAAAGCCCACCGATCATCGGCCCCACCACGGGAATCCAGGCATATCCCCAGTCAGAGTGCCCCTTTCCGTGAATAGGTAAAACAAAGTGTGCGATACGCGGGCCAAGGTCTCGCGCTGGATTAATCGCGAAGCCGGTAGTTCCTCCCAGACTCAAGCCAATCGAGATGATGATGAGTCCAATGACAATCGGATTCAGTCCTTGGGTAAATTCGTTGGCACCGATAAAGAGGATCGCAAGAACAAGTACGGCGGTGGCAGTAATTTCACTGACCAGATTCGAAACGGTGTTTCTAATGGCCGGAGCTGTGCAAAAGACGGCGCGCTTTGTGTCTGGATCCAAGGTCTCCTTCCAATGAGGCAGGTAATGCACCCAAACCAGCGCGGACCCCACAAACGCACCCGCTAGTTGCGCCACGATGTATCCAATCATTTGATCGGCAGGAAGCATTCCTCGGTAAAACATTGCCAAAGTTACTGCGGGATTGAGGTGTGCGCCACTGATGCTGCCTACTGCATAGATCGCCAACGTCACTGCTATCCCCCACCCGATCACGATCACAAGCCAACCTGCATTTTCCGCTTTCGATTTTTTCAAAAGGACGGCAGCGACCACGCCATCGCCCAATAACAGCAGCAATAACGTCCCGAAGAATTCAGCAAAGTAAGGTTCCATGATAATCTGTTGTTTAGTAGCCGGTAAAACTAAAACTATTTGTGTGCTTCAGCACATTCGGGGCTCTTTTGGATTATCCCCTAATTGACCTTAAATTTGCGCACTTTTCAACAACTGATGCTCAATCATAAGCAGCAAACCATTCAGAAGTCGGTAACCATCTCAGGCGTGGGCCTCCACACTGGGGTTCAGGCTACCATGACTTTTCTGCCCGCCAAACCCAATCATGGCATCAAATTCCAGCGCATCGACCTGCCCGGCTCCCCGATCATCGAGGCAGACTGCGATAGAGTTGTGGACGTTTCGCGCGGAACCACCATTGAACAAAGCGGCGCACGCATCAGCACCATTGAACACACGCTGGCTGCCCTTGTCGGATTAGAGATTGATAACGTCCTGATCCAGATAGATGGGCCGGAAGCACCTATCATGGATGGCAGTTCCATTGAATTCGTAAATGCCTTAAAAGAAGTTGGAACCGAGGAGCAAAATGCCCTTCGCGATTTCTTCGAAGTTCAAGACTCTATATTTTATCGTGAAGCCGCCCGTAACGTAGAGATCGCCGCCCTCCCACTGGATGACTACCGCGTAACGGTAATGGTTGATTACAATTCGCCGGTGTTGGGAAGTCAGCACGCATCCATTACCAGCATTCAACAGTTTGAAAAAGAAATCGCCTCCTGCCGCACATTTTGTTTTCTGCATGAACTAGAAATGCTCTACAAAAACAACCTGATCCGTGGGGGTGACTTAAATAATGCGATAGTGATTGTCGACCGCGTGGTTGAACCGCACGAGCTTGACAACATCGCGCGCATGTTGAACAAACCAAAAGTAGAAGTAAAAAAAGAGGGCATCCTCAACAACATAGAGCTTCGCTACAACAATGAACCTGCACGCCACAAGTTGCTGGATATCATCGGCGACTTGGCATTGGCAGGACGCCCGCTGAAGGCCCAAATCCTCGCCGCAAGACCTGGACACGCCGCCAACGTGGCTTTCGCAAAGAAGCTTAAGAAATCAATGGCCGAGGCCGACAAAAAGGGAGTACCAAAGTACAACCCCGCCTTGCCTCCAGTGATGGACATCAATAAGATCACTGCCACACTGCCTCACCGTTATCCCTTCCTGCTCATCGACAAGATCATTTACCTCGACAAAGAGCGCGTGATCGGCGTGAAGAACGTGACGATGAACGAAAACTATTTCCAAGGGCATTTTCCTCGTAATCCGGTAATGCCTGGTGTACTTCAGGTGGAAGCCATGGCGCAGATCGGCGGTATTTTGGTTCTCAATACAGTGCCTGATCCAGAAAACTACTGGACTTACTTTCTGGGCATCGACGAGTTCCGTTTCCGCAAAATGGTTTTGCCCGGCGACACACTGGTGATTCAGTGTGACCTCCTTGCCCCCATCCGAAGAGGAATAGCTAAAATGTCGGGTCGTGCTTATGTGGGGAATACCCTGGTATGCGAAGGCACAATGACCGCCAGCATCGTGAGAAAAGATTTATGAGTCAATATCCGTTAGCCAACGTTCATCCCGATGCAAAGATTGGGAACAATGTTACAATCGAACCATTCGCGACTGTCAAGAGCGACGTAGTCGTAGGCGATGGCTCCTGGATTGGCCCCAATGCCGTTCTTTGGGAAGGAACTCGACTCGGGAAGAATGTAAAGATTTATCCCGGCGCATCGATTTCGTCCGTTCCGCAAGACCTCAAGTTTGCAGGAGAAAAAACAGAAACATTTATTGGCGACAATTCCTCCATCCGTGAGTTTGTGACGATCAGCCGGGGCACAAACGATAAGTTCAAAACGGAGATTGGAAAAAATTGCTTGTTGATGGCCTACGTGCACGTCGCCCATGATTGCATCATCGGCAACAATTGCGTGCTGGTAAATGCAGTACAGGTGGCAGGTCACGTTACCATTGATGACTGGGCGATTATTGGCGGAGCAAGCGCTGTACACCAATTTGTGAAAGTGGGCGCCCATGTGATGGTGTCGGGTGGATCACTCGTGAGGAAAGATATTCCTCCATTCACGAAGGCGGCGCGCGAGCCTCTTACGTATTGTGGCATTAACACGATTGGTCTACGTAGACGCGGATTCGACTCTGAAAAGATTTCAGAAATTCAAGAAATCTATCGATACATCTTCTTGAAGGGCCTTAATAATTCCAAGGCACTTGACTTAGTGGAAAAGGATTTGCCAAACAGCCCTGAGCGTGACCACATCGTCAATTTCATAAAGGCCTCTGAGCGCGGCATCATGAAGGGTTTTTCTTCGGGAACCTCCTCATTTGAATGAATGTAGCTGCCAACCATCTCGGCAAGCGCTTCAACCGCGAGTGGGTATTTAGAAATTTCAATTACGAGTTCGCCACTGGAAAAACATTTGCTATTACTGGGCCGAATGGCTCAGGGAAGTCTACGTTGATGCAGGTTCTTTGGGGGCAGATGCAGCCGAGTGAAGGCTCTCTCAGCTACTCCGGGCATCAACCCGGTGAAATTTTTAACGCGGTATCGATCGCGGCACCATACATGGATCTGATTGACGAATTTACACTTGAGGAAATGGTTCGTTTTCATTTCCAATTCAAAAAAGGCAGGTTGCCGGTAGAGGAGATCATTGATCGAATCGAGTTGAAGACGTCCCGTGACAAATTGATTTCTTCGTTTTCATCGGGCATGAGACAGCGACTGAAACTGGCATTGGCATTTTATACCGAATGCGGTCTATTATTCTTGGACGAGCCCTGCACGAACCTAGACAAGAAATCGATTGAGTGGTATCATTCCCAGCTTGGAGGGGTGCCTACGCATACGACTCTTTTTATTGCGTCAAATCAGGATCATGAATACCCAACGACGGCGGTGAAGGTTGACATATTGGGATACAAGTAGGTTACTAAAAAGCGGTATTCGCGATTAAATGCGTGGAAATTTACCATTCAAATGACCTACGTTTTTTGAAAGAGAACTGATTTTCGTAAGTTTAACCGATAAACTAATACCATGAAGGCTTTACGCGCTGTACTTTCAATTGCTGTTTTGGGTTCGATTATTGCATTTTCGGGATGCGGCCCGAAGGGCGGAAACTCTGAGCCGTTGCCAGACAAACAATTTGGGCTGCTCTCAAAGACGTGGAAAGCATCCACCGTTTCCTTTGGAGGAACTGACAAGACTTCTGATTGGACTGGTTTCACGTTGACGATTTCGGGCACGAAAGGTCAAGCGTCGTCTTACGCCTATAGTTGTACAGGACGCCCGAAGCCAAGTGTATGGAAAGACTCTGGTGCATGGACTTTTGGCGATTGTGATGCAACCACAACCAACGACGACCCCGCTACACAAATTTGCCGTGATGATGGCGCAAAGATCACCTACTCGATTGATGCTGCTGGTAAAAACCTTCAGCTGGCCTTCAATTTCTCGGGGGCTGGATATACGCGGGTGAGTAATGTGAGCGGTGACTGGGTTTTTAATCTGGTTCCTCAGTAACCTCAACCCATTACGGGCGACATTCAGTAAGCTATCTTAAAAGGGGTAGCTTTTTTATTTTGTGCCCACTTTCACGGAGAGTAACTTAAGGAAATTCACTACCTTTGCATTGGCAAATCGGCACGACCAGCTCCTGCTGAACTCCCCCAGGATCGGAAGGTAGCAAGGGTAGGCGGTTGTAGCGGTGCGATGTTGGTTTGCCATTTTTTATTTCCGCTCAGGTTTCGCTTAAGACACGCTGTTCACTGGAATTTCCTCCCCCTGCCCATCACGGCGGAGACGTTGAAAAAGCCAACTACTTTGCTTCCTTTTGGGTTACTGTTGAAAATATTACTGGAAACATTGTCAATCGGCCGCGCAAATAGCGCCCCAAACCCTCCATTACGCTGAGTTTGGATCTCTACCTGCTGCATGTGATCGAATGCGGCGTTTGAAATCGAGTAAATCTCTACAGCAATAGAGTCGCCCTTAACGTAAGGAGGCAAGTTCTTCCGATCATCTTTTGGGTCTTTCTCTACCGGGTTGATGGCCTGCCTGATAGGGGGAATGAATGTAGCACCGTCGAAGTTACCGCCGGCAGAAAACCCGGCATCATAGGCCAAGGTTATTTCCGAGGGCTTCCCTAACAGTACTCCGTTCTTGTACGCCTTGATCCAGTAAGAATCGCCTTGCCCTACGGGGTCCTGACCCCAAAATTCGGCGACGTACGAGCCGTCTGGAAATTGAAAGTCGGGCTTGATGGTGAAAGTAATGCTATCCACTGAGGTAGTCCTTTTCATCTCGCATGAAGCGACAAAAGTCTCACCTCCCGTCTGCACAGAAAGGTTATATTTTCGCCCAACACCGCCGAACCCTTGTCCATTGCTCGGCAACCATTGATACGTGCCTGTGTTTGTTCCGTCATCTACAAAGGAGTAGACGTTATTCAAGTCATCAGTGATATTAACGGCAGCGCCACTCACCCCTGTAGGTAAGGACTCGTCAAAATAAGGTTGCGTCATCGTGAGCTGCACAATCTGCTTCTCGGGTTTGTTATTGATCCAAGCTTCAATCACCAACACGGGTACCGCACTTTGCAATTCGGGATTAATTATTTTTTCACATGAAATCAGAATCACCGACAACACGATCAGCTGCGCTATGATATATTTTCTTTTTACCGGATTCATGATCAAAAATTAAAGTTGTAAGAAAATGACGGCACAATTGAACCAATAATCGCCACCTGCTTGGCTTGTCGTTGTATTATCTGCCCCTGCGGCACACGTTTGTCATCTTGTGTGAAGTAAATCGAAAAAGGATTTTCACGCCCGTACACATTGTACAACGAAAACACCCAATAGTCGTGATTCTTCCTTACATGGCCTTTCTTTTCGCGCTTACCTTCCAAGCGGAAGGAGATGTCCAGTCGATTGTAGGCAGGGATACGAGCGTTGCCGCGAGAGTTGTTTGCATTATATGGGATGTAAATACCGTTTTCATAGTAACCCGATGTTGGGAAAGTTGCAGGTGTTCCAGACATAAAAGCAAAATTGGCTGACGCAGACCAACGCCTATTGATTTCATAAAATGCCACCACTTTTAAATTGTGTCGTTGATCATAACGCGTGGGATACCAATCTCCGTTGTTTATGCCGTTGACTTGCAGCTCGGTCTTCGCCAGCGTGTAACTTACCCAACCATTAAGCCGGCCCGACTTTTTGTGCAAATACAATTCGACGCCGTAAGCTCGGCCTTTGCCACTGAGTAAGTCGCCCTCCAAGTGCTTGTTGATTAACAGATCAGCCCCCGGGATATAGTCGATTTGGTTTTGGGTAGTTCGCAAGTACGATTCTACCGAAGCTTCCCATTCGTGATTCTTCCCGATTGTTCTGAAATAGCCAACGGCAAATTGATCACCGATCTCCGGCAAAATGTTCTTTGACGATGGATTCCAAACATCAAGCGGATTTGATGCGGTTGTATTTGAAATCAAATGCAGGTATTGGACCATGCAATTGTAACTCGTTTTGATCGAGCTGACTTCATTAATCTGGACTTTCGCAGAGAATCGTGGCTGCCAATTATTGTATTGAGCGAACGACTGACCGCTTTTATAAACCTCGAATGACTTGATCGGTTTGCGAATACCCGGAACCGTGTCGCGGTATTGATAAACTGTATCTGGGCCAAATGAGTTGAACTGAGAAAATCTCAATCCATATTCAATTGATATGGCTGGACTTAATTTCTGAATATTATTTGCATAGAGCGACGTTTCGAGATTGTATTTTTTGGGCACATTGAGTGGTCTTCCTACACCATTGGTTACACCATAGGTTTCTGCGGGAACAAAGAAATAATAGATGGCCTCTCCGCCGAACGATAATTCATTATTCGAATTAATGAAATAGGTCATGCTCGGCTTGAGTATATAATTCGTGATGGCAGAATTCCACCTGAATTTGTTTAGGTCATCATCACCAAACTGAAGTTTGTAGGAATACTCGCTATAGACACCGGTGATGTTGGAGAACAATTTGCGATTGAAAAGATGATTCCATCGCACCGTTGCTGTTTGATTTCCCCAACTGAAGCCTTGGTCTTTGCTAAACAAAAAATTGTCGCGCCCGAAATAGCCCGACAGATAAATGCGATCGCGTTCGCTGAATTTGTAGTTTGCTTTGGCGGTCAAGTCATAGAAATTGAGTGCACCTCCATCTTTCAACACTTTAACAAAAGGTCTCGCCAAGACATCGATATATGACCTGCGTGCCGCCACAATAAATGAACCTTTGCCTTTAAGGATTGGGCTCTCCAATGCCAGGCGGCTGAAAATGGTGCCAATCCCCCCTGTGGCCTCAAATTTTTTGTTGTTCCCCTCTTTCATCCTTACATCGAGGATGGAAGAAAGCCTGCCTCCATACTGAGCGGGAATTGCGCCTTTATACAATTTGGTGTCGATCACGGCGTCCGGGTTAAACACGGAGAAAAAACCAAGCATGTGTGATGAATTGTACACCGGAGCCTCATCGAGCAAAATCAAGTTTTGCCCAACGCTTCCTCCACGGGAATTATAGCCTGAAGCTCCTTCCCCCACGGTGCTTATCCCAGGCAGAGATTGTAAGGCTTTGATCACGTCCACTTCACCAAGAAATGCAGGGATTTTTTTAATCGTTCTGATGTCTAGCTCATGCGTGCCCATTTCGGTGCTCTGTACTTTGCCTAACGGATCTTCTTTTGCGCTCACCACTACTTCGGTCAGTAGTTTGGGCTCTGTTTTCAATTCAACATCAATACGTTGATCAGCGTCCAGTGAAATCTGCTTTTCGATTTTTTCGTATCCAACAAAACTATAAATCAACGTATAGGATGCCGATGGAACGGTGATCGAATAAAAGCCGTATGCGTTGGCCATCACACCGGCGTTTGCCTCCTTGAGGAACAGCGTGGCGCCGATCAAAGCTTCGCCATTGGAGCCATCCTTGATATATCCACTAAGTGTGTGCTTGGCTTGCCCAAACGCAAAGGGCTGAGTGAGAGTGAGAATACAAAGGAGCGGTAGAAATCTAGTCATGTATATTTCAAGTCAAACAAAAAGGCAAAACGCACGAAGTAACGAAATGTTACATTAAAAATTCAGCCTTTAATAATCAGGCAACGCTTCACTTCCATCGGTCAAATCTATTAGCTTTGCACTACAACCACCTTATTCACTACACATGAAATTCTTCATTGATACAGCCAATCTCAACGAGATTAAAGAGGCTTACAATCTGGGCGTACTTGACGGCGTCACTACAAACCCGTCGTTGATGGCAAAAGAAGGAATTGCTGGCAAAGAAAAAGTGATGTCTCATTATAAAGCCATTTGCAACATCGTTGACAACAACGTGAGTGCCGAAGTCATTGCCACGGACTTTGACGGCATTATTGCCGAAGGAAAAGAGCTCGCGAAAATTGACAGCAAAATTGTTGTCAAGGTACCCATGATCAAGGATGGCGTAAAGGCAATCAAGAAGTTCTCCAGTGAAGGCATCCGTACCAATTGTACGCTTGTCTTTTCCGCTGGCCAGGCACTGCTTGCCGCGAAGGCAGGTGCGAGTTACATGTCGCCTTTCATCGGTAGACTTGATGATATTTCACAGGATGGACTTGAGTTGATTTCTCAAATTCGTTTGATCTATGACAACTATAGTTATCGTACTGAAATTTTGGCTGCCAGTGTTCGCCATACCATGCACCTTCTCAAGTGTGCAGAGATTGGCGCGGACGTAGCGACGTGCCCGTTAAAGGTAATTACCGATTTGCTTTCTCATCCGCTGACTGATATTGGGCTGGCCAAATTCTTGGCAGACCACAAAAAGGCCAACGGTTAAAAAATTTCTAGGCAAGTGTTATTCTCCTCCGATTCCGTTGTACGAGTTCAAGATGTGTCCGTCTTTCAAGGGCACAATTCCGTATTGAACGACATCAATTTCGAGATTGAGAAAGGGGAATTCGTTTTTCTGATCGGACGGACAGGATCGGGGAAATCTTCTTTGCTTAAAACCATGTATGCAGACCTTCCCTTGCGAACGGGAACCATCGACGTAGCAGGATATAACATCCATGGTATAAAAGGCAAACATGTGCCTATGCTGCGGAGGAAAGTCGGCATTATTTTTCAAGATTTTCAGTTGTTGCCTGATCGAACGGTGGCCGAAAACTTGACTTTTGTGATGAAGGCCACTGGCTGGAACGACTCCGCGAAGATGAAAAACAGGCAAGCTGAAGTTCTCATGCAAGTGGGACTAGGATCTGTTGAGAAAAAAATGCCGCACCAGCTTTCGGGAGGAGAGCAACAGCGCGTGGTGATTGCCCGTGCATTGCTCAACGAACCATTGATTCTCATTGCGGACGAGCCCACGGGCAACTTGGACCCAGAGGTATCTCACGGGATCCTAAAAGTATTTCAACAAATCAATAAGAGTGGCACAGCGATTCTAATGGCAACGCACAGCTACGGCCTAATCAAAAAATTTCCAGCGCGAATCCTAAAATGCGAGGAAGGAAAATTGCTCGATTCGAAAAAAGTGAACTTCGAATTGGAGGCTGAATATTAAATACGGGTCTGGTCTTCCTTCTGCGGGCGATCCAATTTATTGAGCTGTTGATTAATCAGGTCAATTCTCACCAACAAGTTGAGCACGAGTGCATCACGAACATCTTGAGTAGGTCTGTTCTTCATTTCCTGTCTTAAAACAAGGTACATTGCCTCAAGTTTTTTCAGGTTTTGCGTGACGTCATCTTCCGTTATGTCGGTTTGGGATTGAAACCGGTGCACCAGCGTCATCTTCTCTTTAATTTGAAGGCTATAGTAAGATTCCAAATCACTGAATCCTTGGAGTGCCGTGACATCCTTTTTTGCCGTACCCATATCGTTCTTGGTAAAAAACAAATACGACGATATGCCGAGCAACACTATGGCAGCTGCTCTCCAAAACGCAAGAGAGTTGATAAAGATTTGTTTGCCCGCACGAGGCAATGAAGTCTCTATTTTATGCCAGGTACTTTCGGGTGGAGTCTGGGCATCAAATGCATCTCTGTTTTTTTCGATGAACTCTTTGAATGAATCTTTCATATTGTGCCTCCTTCTAAAATTTCCCTTAATTTTTTTTTCGACCGATTGAATTGGGATTTCGAGGTGGATTCGGTAATGCCCAGGATTTCACCTATTTCACTATGGTCATAACCCTCCAACAAATACAATGACAATACAACGCGATATCCATCCGGTAATTGTTCGATTGCCTTCCTCACCTTTTCTACTTCAAATGGATATCCTTCCAATTCATCTGTTTCTGTTTCTTCTTTTACATCAAAGGTGTCGTGCTCGGGCAATCGTTCGAACCTCCTTCGTCTAACTAAATTGATGGCCTTGTTGACTACGATCCTTTTCAGCCAAGCGCCGAATGCTGAATCGCCTCGATAGGTCTCCAAATTATTGAAGGCACTAATAAAAGCGTCTTGAAGTACATCCTTGGCCTCATCCGTATTGTTCACAATCCGAAAACCCACGTTGTACATGGCACGGCTGTACAGTTTATACACCTGATAATAGGCTTGACGATCGCCCCCCCGACATCGGGCAATTAGCTCATCTACGTTATGTTGGACCGAATACTGCAAACACCTTTACGCTAGTCAAAGACAACCCAGTCTTCGGAAGGTTGCACTCCTATTTCAATTTTAGCAAGTTTTCTTTAGCAGGGGGGAAATCGGCTGAAATCGCCAAGGACTGCTGAAAAAGGGCCTTTGCCGTCACTTTATCCCCTTGTTCTTGCATAACCATCCCCTTCAAATTCAAAACAGCCGCCCTCATTGGAAACTCTTTGGTTTTATTGTCACTGCCTGTATAGGAGACCTTCAAGGAATCGATCGACTTATCCGCGATCAGAATATCAGATGAGGTTATACTTTCCTTGTAGCGTTTCAGTCTGAGTTGTAAGAATGCCATTTTATAGAGGACGGTCGGGTTATTTTGGAGCAAAAACAAGCTCTCGTAGCTTTGCAAGGCTCGATCATACACACCGATATTTTCGTATCCTACGGCCGCCATTTCCAAAGCCGCGGGGTTCTTTGGGTTCCTCTTCAGCAGCTCTTGCGATACAAGCACAGCCGAAGGGTATTTCTGATTGGAGAAATAATAGTAGGCCAATTCATAAATCAAAGAATCATTGCCCTGATTTTCTACAATCAAATCATAAAGTGCATCTTTGGCTACCTCGGCGTCATTCCATTGCAACGCCACCTGATATTTGATCGCGAAGTGCCTGACCAAAGGATTAATTTGTGGAACCGTGTCTTTTGGTGTTGGCGCGGGCTCCGTCTTTGTAGGCTCCGGTTTCTGAACTGTGGCTTCTTGCTTGACAGGTTCTATTTTCTCATTTTTCTTTTTCTTCTGCGCAGACACGCCAGAGACGACGGCAATTAAAACAAGGGCCAGTACACTTTTTTTCATAACGTTTTTATTGGTTTACATTTTGGTCTATCAGTCCTTTTTCCTTGGCAATCTTGTTCAGGAGTTCCAGTGCCTCTTCGCGAGAGTTCTTGATCTTACCGTCTAGTATAGCTTCTTTGATTTCCTCTTTCATATCCCCCACGATTCGGCTGGCGGGCAAGTTATACATTCTCATGATTTCGTCACCTGAGACCGGCGGTTGAAAATTTCTGATTTTATCGCGCGCCTCCAGTTCGATCATTTTCTGCTGCACCTTCTCAAAATTGCCCAGGTACTTGGAGACTTTCTCCGCATTTTTTGAGGTGATGTCAGCCCTGCACAACGTCATGAGCGCATCCACATCATCGCCTGCCTCAAAAAGCAATCTTCGCACCGCCGAATCAGACACTTCTTTCACAAGGGCAATAGGGCGCAAATGCAGGCGTACCAATTTTTGTACAAATTCCATTTTTTCATTCATCGGCAACTTCATCCTTCTGAAAATACCAGGAGTCATCCGTGCGCCTTTATCTTCATGGCCATGGAACGTCCATCCTACTTGTGGATCAAATCGTTTTGTCGCGGGTTTTGCAATGTCGTGCAGTATCGCTGCCCATCGAAGCCACAGATTGTCAGAAGCTTTGGCAACGTTGTCGAGCACTTGCAAGGTGTGGAAGAAATTATCTTTATGTGCTTTGTTATCGACGTATTCAACGCCATGCAAGGCCACCATTTCAGGAAAAAATTCCTTGAGCAGGCGAGAGTGGAAGAGTAGCTTGAATCCATAAGAGGGCACAGGCGACAAAATAATTTTATTCAGTTCGTCAGTAATGCGTTCCAAGGAAACAATCTTCAGCCGCGCCGTATTTTTGGTGATCGCTTCATACGAATCCGCCTCGATGTCAAAATTCAATTGTGAGGCAAAGCGAATTGCGCGCATCATACGCAGCGGGTCGTCAGAGAAAGTGATCTCGGGTTCGAGGGGTGTTTTTATAATTTTTTTGGACAGATGGTCAACCCCACCAAATGGATCGATCAGTTCACCATAGTTTTTTTCGTTGAGGCTGATAGCCATCGCATTGATGGTAAAGTCCCTTCGTTTTTGATCGTCCTCTAAGGTACCGTCCTCGACGATTGGTTTTCGCGAATCGCTTCGGTAGGACTCTTTCCTGGCGCCAACAAATTCGAGATCAAAGTCTTGGTATTTGATCATGGCCGTGCCAAAATTCTTGAAAGTAGTTACCTGCGCATTTCCCAATGTTTGTGCCAGCGCTTCGGCCAACTGAATTCCGCTCCCTACACAGACAAAATCAATGTCTTTACAAGCGCGCTTGAGTAAAAGATCACGAACAAAACCGCCCACCGCATAAGTTTCACAACCTAAGTTTTGGGCCGTTCTGGCTACGGTCTTAAAAACCGAGACTTTGTCCAAATCGCTTCGCAGATTCACAGTTTGTTCGTTTCTGACTTTGATAAACCGACAAAGTTAATGAGAATTGACATAGTGGGGAGAAATAAAAAAATCCCCTGCAAGTCAATGCAAGGGATCCTTTATTTTTATTGAGATCTACGACTAACCGAGGTGATGTGTCGTTGTTTGTCCGGCAGAAGTTATGGTGTAAGTTCTGTCGCACGTTCCATCCCCAAAATCAATCGTCGAGGTGACTCCGCTTGTGACTATGTCTATCGTTCCACTTACCGGCATGAACTTATGCCTGTGTCCAAAGCACCCTGCTTTGAACACCACGTCTTTAGTGATGTTTCCTGAGAAGCTTGTGCCGCTTCGAGTTACCCCACCCCAAGAGCCTGTCGCTGTCATTGATGCCGTGTAGCTATTGCCAACGCCGCTTTTCTCAGTTGTAAACGTCAAGTCACCCGTCCACGATGAAGACGATCCATCTTTATACCGGACTTTCGTGCCACTGATTTTGACCACCGTCGGTTGTCCGGTGCCTGAAGTAATCGAAAAAGAGCCATCTATGCTTGTTGAATCTCTCCAGTAATTGTCGAACGCAACGAATTCAGAAGCGCGGTGCACCGTTTTTGAAAGCACCACATAAATGGAGTCAATGATTTTGCCCTTCTTCATCTCGGACGTATCGGTACATATTGTGCCGAAATCAATAATGAGCTTTCCCGAAATCACTGTGCTATCGCCTAGTCGAGTAATCGTTACTGTGCTGGTAATCGTAGGTTTGCACTCCACGCTGTCGTTGTCATCGCCATGCTCGGCAAATCTACCAAAGGTCAACCCTTGACTGGAAAATGCGCTCGCCGTAGTACTCACTACATCCTGAGCAGACGCAATCATGACGCTATTGTCTTGTGCGGCTTGATTCGATTGCTGCATCTTCACACCCAATAAATTTTGAGAATCATCATGCTGACAAGCCAACGCAAGTGCAACAATCAACGTAGCCAAGCCAACTACACGCCAGGTATTCAACGGTCTTATCATATTTCGTCTCTTTTTTTTATTTGGACTCCTTTTGATACGAAAAGTTAACGGGGTGTAAGCGTGAATTGCGGCTTGATTAGATGGAAAGTCAAAAATGACAGATGAAAAGGTTAATACGGTGATTACCTGACGGTGTAAAAAGAAGAACCCTCACGGAAATAGCGTGAGGGCTCAATCAAAATTCTTCGGTTATTGCCTACTCATCATGTCCCAGGATTTTTGCAATCCAGGCGAGCACCAGGGCCGATATAATGAACACCATGTGAATGATTATCTCATATTTAAGAGCCTCAAATTCTTTGGTGGAGGTGGCAGAGTGAATGTCAATAAATGTCTTTAGCAAATGCACCCCGGAAATGGAAGCCAACGAGGTGGCCAACTTCACTTTCAGGCGATCTGCATCAAGCTTATCGATCCAATGGGGTCTATCTTCTTGTTCATCGAAATCGATTCGACTGGTAAAAATGGAATAACCCCCGATGATTACAATGACCAGTAGGTTCATCACCATGGAAATGTCAATCAACCCAAGGATTGAAAGCATCACCGTGACCTCATTCCATGCTTGCAGGTTCATGGCGAGCGTCATGAGCTCATCAAGGAACTTGTAAACATAAAATCCGGAAGCTAAGATAAGCCCTAGATACACAGGGGCTTGAAACCAGCGGGAGGCAAAGATCGACCACTCAACGGTAGACTCCAGAGCCTTGCTTACATCACGCCTAATACCCATAGACAACAAATTTAGTGCGGCAAATAAACAAAAAATCCCTGAAGATTTCAGGGATTTTTGCGGTCCGGACGGGACTCGAACCCGCGACCTCCTGCGTGACAGGCAGGCATTCTAACCAGCTGAACTACCGGACATTTAAAACAGGCTGCAAAGATAACCGTGCGATCGGGTTATACAAAAAAACTTTTTGGATTTAAGTGCCATACTAGCGTCCGATCCAAGGTCTGACTCCCATTATACTTTTGAGCCAGCCATAGCTTCGTAATCTGAGATATATCTAATTTTAGATTTCCACCATAGCTCATATGCACACACTTTGCTACCAGTATATCAATTGGCGAATGATCTTAGGTGATCATATTGGATTTCTTCAATTGATATCGATTCTCTCTTTTTTGGCATTGATTCTTGGGTTGCTCGCGTGGATGGATTCGGTTCGAGCAAGAAAGAAACTGAAGAGTAAAAACCAGCATCCCAAATGACTCTTTCCGAAATCGCTTACTTAAGACTAGCCAACCAACAACTAATGGAAGCCAGTTTTACATCTCCAAAAGAAGTGGTGGGTTGGATGGGGGCAATGCAGGCACAAGATTACTACATGGCTAAGTGGGCGATAGGCTCTAGAATGCGCAATGCCACTGACAAGGCCATCGAAGAATCAATCAATCGATGTGAAATAGTAAGGACCCATGTCATGCGACCTACTTGGCATTTTGTATTGGCCGAAGACGTTCGATGGATGCTGGAGTTGACTGCACCTCATATCAAAGCTGCGATGAAAACTTACCAAACAAAGCTCCAGTTGAATGAAAAAATTTTCTACAAGACAAACGACATCATTGCAAGGTTGCTGGAAGGAGGCAATTACCTGACACGAACAGAAATTGTAGCCGAGCTTAGGCAGAGAAAAATCAAGGCGGACAACTTACAAGCGACACACATCATGTTTGATGCGGAATTGAATGGAATTGTGTGCAATGGCCCCATGCGAGGAAAGCAGTTCACCTATTCACTGATAGACGAGCGAATACCAAAAACCAAGTCAATCACAAAAGAGGAAGCTCTTTACAATCTTTCGAAAAAATATTTCACAGGCCATGGGCCCGCCACAATTCAAGACTTCATGTGGTGGTCAGGATTGCCTGCCGCTGATGCCAAGATGGGTCTTGACCTAGCGAAAGAAAAACTAGTCAGTGAGAAAATCGATAATAAAATCTATTGGCACGATAAATCATTACGCTCCACACAAATCTCTAAACAAACAACTCCCCTATTTCTTCCTGCTTATGATGAGTTTATGATTGGCTATACCGATCGAAGTGCATCCTTGCATCCGAAATTTGCCAAAATCATTTTGGTTGGAAACGGAATTTTCAGGCCAATTATAGTGAGCGATGGAAAAGCAATTGGAATTTGGCTCAGAACGATAAAGAAAAATCATGTTTCGGTTACAACTAAGTTCTTTTCAGCCAAAGACAAAATGAAGAAATCAGAAATCAGCTTACTGCTTCAACCGTTCGAGAAATTCCTTAGTCTCGATCTGAAAATTTAGTTTTCCATCAACTCTTTTGCATTCTCGATGTTGACTGCGGACGGTTTTGCACCACCGATCATCTTCGCAATCTCTGTCACACGATCTTTTCTTTCTAGTTTGCGGATCTGACTCTCTGTTTTTGACGATGAGTTGTCTTTGAATACAAAGTAATGTGCATCTGCCTTAGC
This sequence comes from Cyclobacteriaceae bacterium, assembly GCA_035492075.1. Taxonomy (GTDB): domain Bacteria; phylum Bacteroidota; class Bacteroidia; order Cytophagales; family Cyclobacteriaceae; genus ELB16-189. Next base: position 28,769 of record DATJJP010000052.1, read on the forward strand.
AGCGATTTGGGGCAAATGACTTATTGCTATCACTTGGTGTCGCTGTGCCATTTCTTTCATTCGATTGCCAAGACGAATTGCCACCTCTCCTGATACTCCGCTGTCTATCTCGTCTAAAATTAGCGTGGGCAACGATTTCTTCTCAGCCATCACATATTTGATTGAGAACATGACTCGTGAAAATTCGCCACCTGAAGCCACTTGAGCCAGCGGCCGTGGCGCAATTCCTTTGTTTGCACTGAAAACAATCTCAATATCATCCACCCCTGTTGGAGTTGGCTCTGTGATTGACTGATCGATCCCCAGTTGCGCCTCTGGGATCCCCAACTCTGTTAATAAGCTGACGAGTTGCTTACATAATGGAGTGAAAACTTTCTTTCGCGATTTACTAAGCGCTTCAGCTTGTTTTCTTAAATCCTCCTCGCTCTGCTTCCATTTTTTTTCCGCTTTAGCTAAAGACTCGTCCAGATTGCTGGTCTTGTTTGCTTTTTCTTGAAGAGCGTCCTGTAGTTTCAAAAGCTCTACAATTGATACCACCTTATGTTTTTGCTGAAGTTGATAGATTACACTCAGCCTATTATTCACTTGCTCGGTTAGAGTCGGATCAAATTCAGTTTTTTCATTAGCGTTCTCTACTTCACTTAAAATATCATTCAGTTCAATCCTAGCACTTTCGATTCGCTGAAAAAGTAGTTCAAACTCTTTCGAAAAACCTGTTAGCGATTGAAATTCCGATTTGACATTGGCAAGCGATTGGCTCACTGAATATTCTGATTGGCCTAGCACTTGACTAATCTTGTCGAGTTTTGCTTTAATTTCCTCTGCATGCTCTAGCACTGAAAGCTCAGATTCGAGTTTTTCTTGATCTCCGTCTTTGAGATTTGCTTTGACCAGTTCCTCCAGTTGGAATTTCACAAAATCATTCTCTTGGCGAAGTGAAGTGGCCTCTTTTTGCAAATTGTCATATTCACTTTTCGCGCGCTGAAAATTTTTCCAGAGTAGAGTGTAGTCATTTCTTATTTTCTCATTCCCCGCAAATGAATCAATCAAATCCAATTGAAATTGATGACGGCTCAACTCCAACGTTTCGTGTTGTGAATGGATGTCCATCAATCGGCCCCCAATTTTGCGCATCACTTCTAGTGTGACAGGTGTGTCGTTGATGAACGCGCGACTTTTTCCAGCTGGGCTCACCTCTCTCCTAATTACTGTTTGATCTTCATAATCAAGATTCTCCTCCTCGAAAATATTTTTTAACGAATAAGGTGAAATATCAAACGTACACTCGGTAATGCATTTTTCATTTTCATTCCATAGCGCTTTGACATCAGCACGATTGCCCAAGAGCAAACCAAGGGCACCAAGGATAATTGACTTTCCCGCGCCTGTTTCACCCGTCACCACATTAAGGCTAGCCGATGGACTCATCTCGAGTTGCCTGATGAGCGCGTAATTTTTTATGGAAAGATGCTTGAGCATGAAAATGAGTGAAGTGAAGCAAATTAACTGACTGCCCAGTTACTTTCAACTGAAGGACTAAAAATAAAAATCCTATTGAAATTAATCGGAGATAATCTTCTGATAGACCGTTCGCTTGGGGTCAATAGAAGTGAGAATGTCGTAGGCTTCTCTCTTTGTATTTAGTGATGCATCATGGAAGACATTGGCAAGCTCGTTGAACTTGGCATCGAAGAAGGACGAAATCAAGACAGAGGTTGGATAGACGCCCCAAACTTTTTTAATATTCTTCAATACCTCCAAAATCTGATCTTGACTTTGATTGGCATCTTTCTGATAAGTATCAAGTGCCAATCGATGATACTTATAAGATCCCTTTCTGATGTCAGCCTGTTGGGGGTTATTCATGCTTTCAAAAAGGGAATAGCGGCTGCGCGTAGTGGCCAGTGCTGTCCATCCAGGACGATTGCTCGATTGAGCATTGTTAACCACCAACAGCATTTTTTGGACATACGGATTGCCTCCCATTTCACTGAACGAGTCATAATCGACTGCCAAAATTGTGTAGGCATAAAAGGCCAATAAGCTTGTCAGATTGTTGATGTAGTTGTTGTCATTGTACTCCATCGGCTGCGATTCGAGGTATTCAAATTCGAATTCGCGGTCGGCAAAGTTTAGAAGTACAGTTTCGTAGTTCGTTCCATAAATAGGCCGGGCGGCTGTAATCTGTGCGTTAGCTTTGAAACTCCCGATGGACGGCATGGTGCTGATATTCAAAAAGATACCGCAATTGATTTTCTCGTAGTTTTTGTATGTGTCACTAGTCCATTTCCTCGAATTAAGAAATGCAGCGATGGCACGCTCCATGTCTTTGAAGACATTTCGGTCTGACGTTTGGATCTGATCTGCATTGATCGTGACTTTGCAATTCAGCTCTTGCGAAAAAACTGCATTGCTTAAGATCACAGCCACAATCACCAGAATTTTACGCATAGTTTTCAATCACAGCATTAACGATGTCGCGTGCTACTTCTTTCTTGGATTTCAAAGAAAATTTCTTGGCCTCTTTGTTTCGGTTGATGAGTGTGATTTTATTGGTGTCATGGCTAAATCCTGCACCGTTGTCGTTCAGGGAATTCAGCACGATCAAGTCGAAATTTTTGGATACAATCTTCTTTTCGGCATTGGCTGTTTCATTTTCAGTTTCCAACGCAAAGCCTACAGTGAATTGATTGGCTTTCTTCATTTTACCAAGCTCAGCGGCAATGTCGGCTGTTTTTGTAAGCTCTACCATCAACCCTGCTTCTGTCTTTTTTATCTTCTGATCGGCTCTGTTCACAGGCTTAAAGTCGGCTACCGCGGCAGACAACACTGCGATGTCAATCGATGGGAAAATCGCCAAACATGCCTTGTACATTTCTTCAGCAGACGTAACCTTGCTCAACTTTACCCTTGGATTGGTCATGGTTAAGTTTGTAGGCCCTGACACCAAGTTTACTTCAGCGCCTTGGCTAGCTAACTCTTCTGCTATGGCATAACCCATTTTTCCTGATGAATTATTTCCAATGAATCGAACTGGGTCGATGGCTTCATGTGTTGGGCCAGCGGTCACCAAGGCTTTCTTCCCTTTTAATTTCTGGCTTGCAGAAAAAAAACGCTCAA
>DATJJP010000053.1:0-12063 GCA_035492075.1 Cyclobacteriaceae bacterium
TGTTTGGGAATATATAGTGAATAGGAAAGGCTATCCCCATCAGGATCCCAGGCTCCTGGATTGTGTGTCCATCTTACACCAGTACAGCCTTGATCGATGGGAGGCACCAACAGCTGCGGAGTGTTATTGCAGCCACCAACAAAGTCATCGATCAATAATTGAGTCTGTATGAAAAAAGGGGTGTCGATCGAGTTTGCAATGTTGAGAACGCCGTCGTTGCGGTTCTGTTCGTAATACGTAAGGGTGTACAGTCCAGGACCCGCATAGCAGTAGTCTACGGAATACGTGACTTCTCCAATCGGGCCATTGTCTGACTCACCAATGATTGGGGGGTTATCAATTTCGTGCGGGTGAAACACCTTGCTACCGTCGCCGAAATTCAGTTCGCCAGAGCCGCCGCTACTAAATTTAACGGGTACGTTTGCTCGGGTGTAAACGTGGAGGGTGATAGTGTAGCAGTAACTGCTGCAGCTCTTTCGCACCACAGTAATATCTCCTGCCCTAAGGTGTGTTGCCTCGGCACTTGTAAGCGCAATACAGAGCAGGGAAAAAATCAACCAATAAATCCGCACATGCTTCAACATTCAGAAATAGAGTAACGGTTTTTCAAAAATACAACATTAATATCGATGATCGGAGGCCCGTAACTATAGTTTAGGTGGTTTGAATCCACGCTCATTTCAAAAATAACCTTCCTAACTATCATTGGGTGAGTAGTTCCGAGAAGATTAGACTAAACCATCCAAAATAGGTTTGAATGGACGTAAAATATTCCGTTGAAGATGGCCATGGATAAAGAAGGAAAACGATACTTGATCGCATGAAAGTCCGATCCGCGCCGACAAGACTGCGAACTTCTAATGCGTTGAAATTGACCGCTGCTGCTAGCGAATCAGTTGAACCCAACCTTTGATCAGGCGGTCCCTCCGCTTGGGATCGACCACATCAAAAACCACGGCTGCCGAATAGTAATATACGCCGGCGTCAAGGTCGTGCCCTTGGTTGTCCTTTCCATTCCAGTCGATGTAAATTGTATTCTCGCCTTCGCCACTTTTGTATTTGTAGACTTCCCGCCCCCATCGATTGTAAACCGTGAGTGTCACACCCGACACGAAGCGAGCGCATCTGCTTTTAATACTTGCATAGTGAAGGGAATCTTTTGGAACTTCAGGGCTACTTCCACACGGCCACCCGTCATCGCCATAAAACCGAATGCTGAACGCGCTGAACTTGTCGTTGCATCCGTCTCCGTTCGGAGTGAAAACATTTGGTAACTCGTAGTATGGACAGTTATCGAAACAAAACTGGTCGCTAGGTTCGCCTTCTGTTCCCGCCCGATTCACCGCCGATACTTTATAACATTGTGCAAACGAAGCTAATCCACTATGTACGTAAAAAGTATCCGTCACCATCCCTGCGATCAAGGTGAATGCTTCTCCCATAGCGTTGGCGGCATACACATTGTATCCTCTGATATTCTTCTGACAATTATCGTCAGCGGATCTTAACCATCGAATGGTATTACTGTAGTTGCGTGTGGAACTAAAGACGGGGCACGAGTTGAAATTATTACAGTCTATTCCAGTCACAGAGATAGTGGGTTTACATGGCGGCTCATTCGCTGTAAGGTTGATACAGTTTATCTCCGAGAAATTTTTCAAAGGTGCTTTAATCTTCGGATTTCCATAGGTCCCCTTGGTCATTACCGCATAACAATAGTCTTGCGTTTTCACTAAAGGTGTCTGGTTGAACTGACCTGAATCAAGGTAGCTGAAGACTTGTTGGCTCACATCCACGCTGTCAATCACAGCAAGATCCGAAATCAACTTACTGCCAGTGTTGGAGGATCTATATATCCAGTGCTTAGGGTAATTGACGTCCGTGTTTGACCAAGGGACATCCGCGTACCACGACAGCTGTATCTTGTTCGACAATGGCTTAAGCTCCAATCGGACCGTAGAAGCAACAGCAGACGTGTCTACAAAACCCCCATTTTTATCATAACAGAATACTCTATAATTGTAAATATTGTTGGAAGTGTTCAGGCCAGTATCCACGAAGCTGACGTCTGTCAGTTGCCCTGGATGTGCGGCTTTCAGATTACTATTGCCATTCCTGCCATCTGCCCGTTTGACCACATAAGAGTAAGGCGCAGGAAACTGCGTTTGGTCTATTTCAAATGGAGGTGTCCATTTGACGGTGATTTGTCCTGCTTGTGTATCGGTGACATCAACAGTGACGTTGGTAATGACAGGAGCATCCGCGAGAATTGGTGGAAGACATATCTCTTCGGAGACATAGCTTTCTCCGCCGGCGTCAGGAAAAACAGCTACTAAACGGTAGCAGTACTGTGCTCCGACAGCCAAGCTTTGGTCGACGTAGGAAGTGTTATTGATCGGTACAGCGTTGATTAAATCATAGCCCAGATAGTCAGGCATGCCCGTGACACAGGGTGGTGGCGTGAACGGTGCGCTCTCCACTTTTCGCCACACTTGCATGATCACCGCGTTGCTGCAGGTATAAGCTTTCCAAGCAAGGGTGGCCGAACGCTGGTTGGCATTGAGAGTTGCAGAATTCCAAACCGGTGCAGGCGCCACAACTCTGATCTTCCAGGTCTCGAAGGAAGCTAACGGAGGAACTCCATTGTCAGTAGCCTTGAACACCACTTCGTAAGGTTGCTCTTTCACATGACTGCATGCGGTCTGCCAATTGAACTGGACATGCGCTTGCTGCGTGTCACTTATCGTCAATTGCCAAACTGCCGGGCCTGGCACGATGGTGGCCAAAGGAGCTATTGCCTTAAACACATTTGAAAATCCCTCGATCTTCGTGCTGTCACCATCTTGTTTTGTCCGCTGGCCCGCGATCACCGACGGGTCGAGGGCGAAAATGTCTGCGGTCACTTTAGTTCCCGCCACCACACACACGTCTGGCGGCACAGAGAGTTTCGGTGGATTGTTTTTGCAATCATCGATCACGACCTGCATATCTCTCTCCACATAGCCCAGAGATATCCACTTAGAGGTGCCGGGAATCTTTCTCCACTCTTTAATGATGAAAGCAATGTTGTACTCACCTGCCATTCCAGGTGAATCCCAAGTGATGGTCCCTGAAATCGGATCTATTTTGAACAGGTTGGAAGCATTCTTGGGTGTATTAAACTTAGACGAGTTTGGATCACTATATCCACCCACATCTATCCCCGACACAAAAAGCCCTTCCGAGTTATAAACACCTCCTTGCTTGGGAATATACAGCGAGTAAGAAAGACTGTCGCCATCGGGATCCCAGGCTCCGGGGTTGTGCGTCCATTTTACGCCGGTGCATCCTTGGTCGATCGGAGGCACGAGTAGTTGCGGACTGTTATTGCATCCACCGACAAAATCGTCGATCAATAATTGTGTCTGTATGAAAAAAGGCGTTTGGTCAGAAATGCCAATGTTGAGAATATCCGCGTTGCGATTATGTTCAAAATAGGTGATCGTGTACGAGCCGGCGCCAGAATACTTATGTTCCACTGAGTAAACCACCTCGCCGATGGGACCGTTGTTTGACTGACCCACGATGGGCGGGTTTGGCACTGGTCGGGGTACTAAAAATGTGTTATCGCCGAAGCCTATTTTTGCATCACCACCGGTACCAAACTTGGTGTAAACGTTGGTTCGCGTGTAGACGTGAAGCGTGATGATGTACGTGTAATCGCTGCAACTCTTTCGAACGACTGTGATGTTGCCGGCCCTAAGGTGTGTGGCTCCGGCATTTGTAAGAGTGATACAAAACAATGAAAGCACCAGCCAATAAATCCGTTGCGGCATAGGTTACAATTGGGGTTGTGGTTTGTAGAAATTTACAGGCACGTTGTTGCAATTTTTGGGGCTCATCTCCTTTCGAAATGACTAACTACCAAACGATTATTTGTAATTATTATTGGGCCGCCAGCTTTTAAAAAAGATTAAAGTTGAATGTCATCGAATAAAGTTTGAATTTGTCACGAAAAACACGTGAGAGTAGTTGGAGAAATAGCACACCCTGAGCTGAAGATCACGATCTTTCATTGGAACAATCGGTATTTGATAAAATTCGAGGCTGGCCTATTAGAGCAGACTTTCAAAATCCATGAATACGATGTTGCCTCAGAGGAAGAACTAAAAAAAATAGTAAGTGAAGAGTTCGTCAAGGCTGCCATTGCACGATTCAACGAAATGGCCGAGAGCCTCCATAACGCCATGAAGAATGTCTGACTTCTGTTTCCAGTTTTGGGATTGAAGTTCGGTACGCTAACTTTGTCCACTTGTCTTATCCCTAGTTGATGGAAATCATTGAAGAAAAGAAGAACAAAAACAAAAAATACAAACCCATTCTGGACCGTATTCCCGATTGGCCTGTTTATCAACTTAGCAAAAACCGCAAGGAATTTGTTGAAGAAGTAACCAGTCGTTCTGTGGAACGGATTCACGAAATGAGGCCTTCCGCCAAACAGCTTATTGAAGATCTTCAGGCGACCGCCTATCGGGAACAGAACCGCATCAAACGAAATCGCTGGCGTGTTGACCCAAAAGACGATTCAAGTTTTTGGACGTCGGTAAAAAATGAGTTGGTAGAACTTGGCGCCGGGGACGCCGACCAAGCAAAGCCAAAAGTGGATGAGCTGCTTCGGAAAATCGTTCACCGGTATGCCACGGAAATCGCGGGCAACTTCAAACCCACGAGCTATCGATTTGCTCGCGAAGTGGTCAAATTCTGGTTTGCCAGATTGCTCAACGGCGCGCGCATCAAAAAATTCGGCGGCTTTTTTCGAAATCGATATACCCTTCGCGACAAAGTTCACATCGTAGGCAAAGTGGGAATGATACGCAAGCTGGCGCGACAGGGAACAGTAGTGATGGTACCCACGCATTTCAGCAACCTCGATTCTATTTTGATCGGCTGGGTGATTCACACAATGGGATTACCTGCTTTTATTTACGGCGCTGGATTGAACCTGTTCAACATCAAGATCATCGCCTACTTCATGAACAGCCTCGGGGCATACAAAGTGGATCGTAGAAAGAAAAACCTTCCCTACCTCGAAACATTGAAAATGTATTCCAATCTCGCCATTCAAAAGGGTGCGCATAGTTTGTTTTTCCCCGGCGGAACTCGCTCGCGATCGGGAATGATCGAGAAACAACTGAAGCTTGGCTTATTGAGTACGGCGATTGAAGCACAGCGGACCTTATATAACAATCCCGAAGGCGAGCAACGCAAGATTTTCGTGGTGCCCGTGACATTGAATTATCACTTTGTCTTAGAAGCACCTGATTTAATTGAAGACTACTTGTCGAAGAAAGGACAGGACCGGTATTTTCCCGAACAAGACAAGTATGGCAGTTTTCAGTTGATCCGATTCATGATCAAGTTTTTCGCCAATAGGTCAAACATTTCGGTCTCCATTGGTCCAGGCCTCGATGTGATGGGCAACTACGTGGACGACGACGGGAACAGTCTCGATTCACACGGAAGAATCATCAACACGAAAGACTACTTTATCAGCAGCGGGCAGCTGACTGTTGATCGGCAACGTGAAGACGAATATACCAGAATGCTGAGTCAGCGCATCGTTTCTGAATACCACAAAATCAATCGCGTTTTTGCAAGTCATTTGGTGGCCTTCGTTGCGTTTGAAATGTGGCAAAAAAAATACAGTCAGCTCGATCTTTTTAGTTTACTGCGGCTCCCCGAGGAAGATTTGGAAATCGATTATCAAGAATTTAGGGCTACGTTCAAAAGGGTACGAAAACAGATCTACCAAATGAAGGAAGAAGGAAAGATCAATATTGCTTCTCACCTGAAAGGAAACTCTGATTTGGTCATCAAGCGCGGACTTGACAACGCCGGCGTATTTCACTTGAACAGATCCGTCTACAAAAACAAAAAAGGAAGCATAGCCACGCAAGATCTTTCGCTCTTGTATTATTACCACAATCGCCTCGCCGGCTATGACCTCGAACAATTTATCTGATAAGCCGGTCGGGGTCATCGGTGCAGGAAATTTCGGCACTGTCATTGCAAACATGCTCACGCAGGGCAGAAAAGTATTGCTTTATGCTCGCAACCCTGAGGACGTACGCCGCATTAACTCCACCCGTCAAAACAGAGGGTATGAAGTGAGTGAAAAGGTAGAAGCTGTCAACGACTTTGAACGGATCGGCAAAGAATGTGAAGTGATTTTTCCGATGGTGCCGTCTTCACATTTTCGGGAGATGATGACTCAACTCGCACCTTATCTGCACCCTTACCACACGCTCATTCACGGAACAAAAGGATTTGACCTCACACTGCCCAAAGGAGAAACGATTGAAACCGTAAAAAAACTTGATCGCAGAATGGTGAAGACCATGAGTGAGGTGATCAGTGAAGAGAGTGTTGTCGTACGCATCGGTTGTTTGGCAGGACCGAACCTGAGCAAAGAACTCGCTCTTAGACAACCCGCAGCGACGGTAGTGGCAAGTCATTTCAACGAAGTAATTCAAACGGGAAAGAAATTATTGAAGAGCGACCGTTTTCAAGTTTATGAAAACAATGATATCGTTGGTGTCGAGATTGCCGGGGTGTTGAAAAATATTATTGCCATTGCATCGGGCGCCCTGAGCGGCCTCGGCTTTGGTGACAATGCCAAAGGTTTATTGATCAGCAGAGGGGCCGTGGAAATGGTCTATCTGGGCCGCGCACTCGGCGGCGACTTGAAAGCTTTTTTGGGCGTTGCTGGCATTGGGGATCTAGTGACTACATGCAATAGCCCAAAGAGCAGAAATTTCACCGTGGGATATCGACTGGCGAAAGGTGAGAAACTTCAAGACATCATTGAAGACATGAAAGAAGTAGCCGAGGGGATCAACACGGTGCGAATCGCCAAGATGTGCGCAGATCATTACAAAGTGCGGGCACTTATCACAGATCGACTATACAAGGTGTTGTTTGAAGGCCACACGGTAGAAGAAGCCCTTGAATTTCTTTTGCGCTTCCCGCTGAATATCGATATCGATTTTGTTTAGGCGAGATTTGCCTTGATACTGTTCGCTATTTGCTCAAACTCCTCTTTTGCAAGCTTCAATTTCGGGTTGGCAAAGTTAATGTCACCCATTCCATTCATAGGGACAAGGTGAAGATGTGCATGTGGTACTTCAAATCCGATGACCGCCACTCCCACCCGACGGCATTTCGTAGTCTTTTTTATCGCGCGAGCTACTTTCTTCGAAAACACCATCATCGCGGCAAGGGTGTCATCATCAACATCAAAAAAATAATCAACTTCTTTTTTGGGTACGATCAAAGTATGTCCTTTTGACAACGGATTGATATCGAGGAATGCCAAAAAGAAATCGTCTTCCGCCACGGTGTAACTCGGTATTTCGCGATTGACGATTCTCGTGAAGATCGAAGGCATCGAAGAGATTATTAATTAGCGATTATTGATTCGTGATCTGCTATCTCTATCACTCCAAGTTCTAAACCGCCCTAGGCACCGATATTCACTATTTCGAATTCCATCTCGCCGGCCGGCGTTTTTACTTTTGCGACGTCGCCTTTTTTCTTTCCGAGCAAACCTTTACCGATCGGCGATTGCGTAGATATCTTTCCCGCTTTCAAATCCGCTTCTTCTTCGCTCACTAAAGTATATGTTACAGAGGTTCCGTTTTTTTTGTTTTTGATCGTCACTTTAGAAAGAATAGAAACGGCAGACGTATCAATTTTAGTTTCATCGATCAAACGAGCATTACCCACCAGGTCTTCCAGTTTGGCAATTTTCGCTTCCAGGTGGCCCTGCGCATCTTTCGCTGCATCGTACTCTGCGTTTTCACTGAGGTCACCTTTGTCTCGAGCTTCGGCAATTTGTTTCGCGATATCAGCACGGCCCTTGGTTTTCAGCGTATTAAGTTCAGCTGTCAATTTATCCAAGCCTTCCTTAGTGTAATACGAAATTTTCTTGCTCATAAATCAATCCGTTAAAAAAATATTTTCGTTGGTCATTAAAAAACAAACAACGGCTTCGATGCCGAAGCCGTTGTTGATGCGATACAAAGATAGTTTATTTAATACTTGAGAACAAAATGTTAGCTCCCCACCAATTCAGGGATCGCAGCTTTCACCTGCTCCAAAATAGAATCATCAAACTTTGCCAGGTAGAGTGTCTTCGCTTTTACCAACTGATCGATCGTCAAACCTTTTGCTCCACGAAGATCAGCTTTGTATAAACTGGCGTTTTCAAAATCAGCACCCATTAAATAGCTGTTTTGCAAATTCGCTTCCATCAAATAGGCATTCTTGAAATTGGTCTTGATCAAAAACGCGCCCTCAAAATTGGCTTTGATCAAAAATGCATCTTTGAAATTGGCTCCACTGGCATACGCCCCCTTTAAGTTGGCTTGATTAAGATTGGAGTTCTCGAAGTTGGTTTGATTAAGCCGCGTGTTTTCCAAATTGGTTTCAATCAAGGATGAATTCGTGAGATTCGCTGAATTTAAATTGGAGGCTCTCAAATTCACGTGACTAAGATTGGTTCTCGACAAATGGCAATTAACCAAGTTGATCTCGTAGATCTTGTGTCGGTTCAAGCGCTTGATGTTACCCACGGTGCGGAACGCCGCCTCTTCTGATTCCCACAAACGAAAATCATCGATCTCGTCTTTATACATGCGAATCTGCTGTCGGGTTTGCCCATTTTGATTCAACCAGAAAAGCAAAATACCGATCACCGCGATGTCGAAGATCATGCCATGCGCTTCGGCCAGAATCTGTCCCCAAAAAGAATGAAAATCGGAGATGTAATAACTTAAACTGAGACTTAACACAATCACTGCCACACCAATCAGCACGAGCGTGCTTGTAAGTAAAGGTTTTTCGACTATCTCATCGAACTTGTCCTGCAGTTGCTGTTTGAATCCCTTCTTCGCCATCGCTATAGAATCACTCTTTAATTTATAGAATTTATATCACAAACAAAATAAAAGTCGAACGAAGAAAAGTTCACATTCATTGTAAAAAGTTACGTGAGTTTGGTTTGTCAAATCAGAATCTGCACGGTAAGAAAATATGTAGTGAGCCCAAGCAGGTCGCTCATCGTAGTGATGAACGGTCCGGACGCCAAAGCGGGGTTAAAACCCAAACGATTAATTAATATCGGCGTAACAGTGCCAACAAAGGAAGAAAAGAGTACTACGCAAAAGAGTGCAAACGAAACGACCAATGACAAACGGTCATTGTTGAAAAAAATATAAGTAGATGCCAGAACGATCAGCGATAGCAAAAGGCCATTGAGCAATGCGACCATAAATACTTTGGCCAACCTTTTCCACAACCCTTCATCGACGTAGTCGGGATTCGACAAACTCTGTACGACTAGGCCTGAAGATTGAATACCCACGTTTCCGCCCGTGGCCTGAATGAGAGGCACAAAAAAAGCGATGGCCGTCACCTTGGCAAGTTCCTGTTCAAAAAATCCCATGAAGCGGGCGCTGAGCATTCCTCCAAAAATTCCAATCAGCAACCAAGGCAAGCGCGCACGGACGTTGAGCCACAAGCTGTCGTCTTCTTCCACGTCTTCTGTGATACCGCTCATCAACTGGCGTTCTTCTTCCGCCTGCTCGGTAATCACGTCCACCACGTCGTCAATGGTGATCCTGCCCACCAGTTGCCCTTGCACATTCACAACAGGTACCGACTCCAAATCATACTTCTTCATGATCTCTGCCACTTCGCGATCTTCCAAATACGTCTCTACTGATACCACATCATCACTGTAAATGTCCTTCACCAGCGTTTTGGAATCGGTAAGAATCAATTTTTGAAGCTCCACTCTACCCAAGAGTTTATCGTGTTCGTCCACCACCCACACGGTATAAAATTTCGTCTCGTTTTCGGCTTGCTTGCGGATCTCATCGATGCACTCCACCACGGTCCAGTTGGAGCGAGCGCGAATCAATTCTTTCGCCATCAATCCCCCTGCTACATTTTCATCATAGCGAAGAAGGTCGATCACCTGAGATTTCAGGTCGGGGTCAAGCAGGGCAATAATCTCCTCGCTTGTCTTAATAGGGAGTTCATTCAGGATGTCGGCAGCGTCATCGGAATCGAGTTGATTGATGATTTCCGTTAATTCTTCCAATGAATAGATGGCTAGAAATGCCTTCCTTGTTTCAGGGTCAAGGTCGTTGACAATTCGCGCCCTTACCTGTAGGGACAGCAAATTGAGCACATACTTCGATTCTTCACTGGTGAACTCATACAAAAGCGCCGTAACGTCTGCGGGGTTTACTTCTTCCAAACTGGAAACAATGAACGCATCGTCTCGATCGTTAATTGCTATCTGAAAGCGATCGCGAAACTCTTTGGTCAACTCAAACTCTGCGAACTGCTCCGCCATCCTTCTCGATTTGTAACGTGAGTGAAATAAAATCTTCTACACTCAATTGTTCTGCTCTTAAATCCATTTCGGGAAGAGACAAAACCTGAGCTGGTAAATTTAATGGTTTGAGTGCGTTGCGCAAGGTCTTCCGTCGGTTTTGAAATCCTTGCTTTACCACTTTCTTAAAAAGCACTTCATCGCAAGGGAGGTGCTCACGGGTATTTCGCTTCATCCGTATCACGCCCGACATTACCTTCGGCGGCGGGAAGAAAACACCGGGCGGAACTTTGAACAGAAACTCGATGTCATAAAAGGCCTGGAGCAGCACGCTTAGTATCCCGTAGGTCTTGCTTCCCTCCTTTTCTGCGATGCGGTCTGCTACCTCTTTTTGGATCATACCCACCACCTGCTTCACCTGATTTCGATGATCAAGCACTTTGAAGAAAATCTGTGAGGAAATATTGTATGGGAAATTCCCGATCACATAAATATCGTCTTTCGTAAGCTGGCTCAAGTCCTGCTCCAAAAAATCGCCTTCAATGATTCTGTCGGCATGTGTTGGATAGTGCTCCTTCAAATACGCAATCGATTCGCGATCAATTTCAGCCAATCGCAAGTCGATATTTTTTTTCTTCACTAGAAATTGAGTGAGCACGCCCGTGCCAGGCCCCACTTCCAAAACAAAATTGTTTCCTTCAGGCAAAACCAATGCATCCACAATTCTTGATGCGATGTTTTGATCTTTCAGGAAATGTTGGCCAAGAAATTTTTTAGGGCGAACCAATGGTTTTCAAAATTCAGTCCCGACATACGTCGGGGCAAAAATGAAAATTCAGGATCGAATTAACTAAACTTTTGTAGGCCAATAATCCTTGAACAATGAGCGGAAGTCACCCAATGGAAGAAATTTTTTTGTGGTGGGGGGATCTAACGATTGCTGTCACGAGATGTCACGATGCTCAAACTCGGATGAGCTCCTGTCGCGTGCACGGTCGCTATGAAAAGCAGAAATGGATATCCGCTTATCCTCCAATTTTCAATCAAGGTTCAGGTGCAAACTGAATTTAGTTAACTTGAACCCATAATTTTGAATCTTGCATCCTAAATCTTGACCTTTCTTCAATGAATCCAAATACACAAGACAAACCACGCATTGGCATAACCATAGGAGACCTTAACGGCATAGGCACAGAAGTAGTCATCAAGGCGCTCTCTGATAATCGGTTGTTGAGTCTACTGACGCCGGTCATCTACGGATCGACCCGCGCACTTTCTTATTATCGAAAGCTAATGAACGTAGAGGATTTCAATTATAGTCAAGTGAAATCGAAGGGGCAGTTCTTTCCCAAATCTGTGAACGTCGTGAACTGTTGGGAAGAAATGATAGAGATCACCCCAGGTCAGCCCTCCAAGGAGGCGGGTAGAGCCGCATTTCTATGTTTGAAAAAGGCGGCGGAAGAAATGAAGGAGGGGTTAATTGATGCTATAGTCACGGCGCCCATCGATAAGAACACGATCCACGGTGAGGAATTTCCGTATCGCGGCCACACTGAATTCTTTACCAGTGAATTCAATGCGGGCGAAAGCCTGATGCTGCTTACCGGCGAAACGCTTCGCGTCGGGTTGGTGACGGGGCATGTGCCTGTAAAAGATATTGCAAGCAGCATCACCCGCGACCG
>DATJJP010000054.1:0-32275 GCA_035492075.1 Cyclobacteriaceae bacterium
TTAAAAAAATAGACAGTTTATCAATTTTGTTCATTGAATTGTAGCTTTTTTGAATGGACGATAAATATAAGTAGGAGTTTAAACAACTAGGAGAATTAATCAATAAGCGGTGTAATGTGGCACTCGACGCGGTACTACTTAATCGTCACAACATCCGATTTAGCCGACACCCCATTCTCATCAAATGCTTCGACAGCGAAGGAGTAGGCTTGATTTAGAGTCAAAGCGCGTAACTCCAGTCGGGCGCCCTCATCCGCCCAGACCTGATACGTCTGGTAAAGCTTGTCGGGGGCAATGCCCCAAAGCACATTGTATCCTACTGCCCTTTTGGATGGCTGCCAAGTGATCAATGCATTTCTTTCATCCTTCTGCCGAGCTACGTTAAGTTCCTTCACTCGTTCAGGGATTTTGCCAAGGCCATTGCCAAAAACACGAACGTCACTTATCGCCAAATTGGGTGTGGGCACATATATGTTTTCATATTTCACATAACGCGCCTTCACAGGAGCATTCAATTCAACGTACGCATTAGGGTGGTCTTCTTTTACCTGGGATTGATCGTGAAGTACTTTCCAGGTTTTTCCATCCGTTGAAGAGTACATCACGTATTGAATATAAACAGAGGAATCGTTGGAAAACAAGTTGGACTTATAGTCGGTGTAGTTAATCTGAAAAGCCCGGAGCTCCATTTCTTTACCAAGGTCGATGGAAAGCCATTCTCCCTTCTTGTTTGAATTCGCCACCCAAAACGTCCGCGGGTTTTCGTCGGCGACATGAGCAGCAGAAAAATCGTCTCGTTGGGAAGATGAGATCACTGTTTTTTTGTAGTTGAGCAACATCCATCCAGTGAAGAGTTCATCTTTGCTATTCCATTTTTTGGTGGGCAGGAAATGTGGTAGATCTCCAAACCGCGTGTTCGAAAATAATTGGTCGTCCTTATCGAAGCCCGCAGGAAACATAGCGATCCTCCGCTCGAAATTCCAATTGACAGCAATCCAGGGCGTGCCCATGTTCCAATAATTTCCAAAGTTGTCTTGAAACGTACAACCATGGCCAGCACCTTGTACAAATCCGCCCGGCTTATAGGAGATTGGATTATATGGAGCGTAAGTGAATGGCCCCAGGGGATCATCACCGACATACGTCCCGTTGGCATACACATTGTACTCGGTGCCGGGCCCCGCATATTGGAGATAATATTTCTTTTTGTATTTGGTCATCCAAGCGCCTTCTATAAATGGCTTGATCGTATCGGTATGATTTTTCCCGAAACGCTCCCAGCCATGCAACTCAGGATGCAGATAAATGAACTCCTTGTATTTCGTTTTATAAGTGAGATTTTTTTTCTTATCCAGTTCTGCACCATAGATGGGGTAAACATTTGAAGATCCCCAATACATGTACCACTTATCCTTGTCATCGTCATAAAACAGATCGGGGTCCCAAGGGCCCACATCTTTGGGCAACAACGGAAGCCAGCGATTGTAGAAAATCAGTTTTCCTTTTTCCGGCTCGGTGCTCACGAAGATGGGCCTTTGCAGAAACGTGCTTTGAAAAAGATACAAGCTGTCTTTCACAGAAACCGCTGCCGGTGCACACATGTCTTCCATGGGCCATTTGTCGGGCATCACATAATCCCAGTGGAGCAGATCTTTGGAATGCCACCATCCACCTGATATCGTTACGAACAAGTAGTATTCTCCTTTGTGGTTGACAACAACCGGATCGGCTCCTGAGCGATAAGAAATCCTTTCGTTGAGCTGCTCAAAGTTATACCGATAGTTGATGTCCATCGGATTGCAATACGTTTTCTGATACGTCGGTTGCGCAAACGCAATTTTGCAGCACAGAATGAGGAGTGTTAAAATATATCGCATTTTTTTATTTGACTATCGGCCAAGGGAATGAGCTATTTAAAATGATCTTCTTGCCCGATACTGAAGATGCCCTCGCCGCTTCAATGATCTCCAGCACATGCAAGGCGTGTTCTACATTAATCAATGGCTCGGTCTTGTTGACAAGAGATTCCCCTATTACTGTTGCCCCTTGCTGCCAAACGTAATTTCCTTTTTCGGTACTCACAAGTTGCGGTGGCTTGTCCCATGAATTGTCCAGCACCACGCCATTGGTCTCCCAATCATAACCAATCAAACGAAGATTTCCTTTGTCGCCATAAATCTGAATGGAGTGCAACGCCTGACTTCCGGCCTCATGACCGTGCGGATCAAAATAATTGAAACCACACATCACATGACTGATGACTCCTTTTTCGTGCTCTAATAAAACATGAGCATTGTCTTCCGCTTCTACTTTTATTTTTCCCTTGTCATCAACCGTACGTTCTGGATTCACGATGCTTAACATAGCCATCACGCTTTTAGCCGGCCCCAGCAATCCTGTCAACGTCGCCATATTGTACACACCCAGGTCGGGCATACTGCCTCCGCCCTTCTCATAGAAAAAAGCACTCCAACTTGGACCAGTGTGTCCGTACTGTCCATGTGCACTCGCCACTTTTCCTAGTTTTCCTTCTTGGATGCTCTTGCTCATAAAAGCAAATTGGGGGCTGTTTACCACGGCAGGCGCGCCCCAAATGCGAAGCCCCTTGCTTTTCGCCATATCGTACAAGGCTTTTCCTTCGGCATACGTATTCGCCATTGGTTTTTCGCTCCACACATGCTTGCCGGCTTGCAACGCTTTTTTGTTGAGACCACCATGCGCTTGCATATCGGTGAGTGTCACTAGCAAGTCAAATGCTACGCCCGCTAACAGTTGATCGATATCGGCGTACGTCGTCGCATTCACGCTGTACTGCTTATTCTGGGCCACCGCCCGATCATACTTGATATCACAAAGACTGACAATCTCAATCAAAGACGACGTCTGTAGATGTGGAATGTAACGGTTGCTCACACTGCCGCACCCAATAATGGCAACGCGTAATTTTTTGTTCTCTTCCGTTGCAAAACCCTCCAACGAAGAGAGTAATGCCGTAGCACCAGCGGCCGCGGTGTATTGTAAAAAATTCTGACGCGAGATTTTAACATCCATCGTTGATTATTTTTTGAGGTGTGGAGACGTGAAACCCAATTTCTTCAACCCTTTTTGTAGGTCAGGGTTTTTCATAAATAATTTCCAGAGCAGACCTGTCCGATAATTCTCGAGCATCACGATAATAGGTCCTTGATCTATGGCCAAATGAGATTTTGCATACCAGTTGTGATGAATGCTGAATCCATCTACAAAACCGTAATCGCTCCAAATTTTATCGCCAAGCTCCTCATAGAAATAACGAAGTGCCTGCAAACTTTCTTTTGGAGTGTAGGGCATCGATGAAATCGCAGCCGTTGGTTGTACCACACCAAAATCCACCTCAGGACAATGCGCCACATACCCTTTGTAGCTATCGCCCGCCGTGAGTCCCCAACATTTGTCGCTATAGCCTTTGTATTTTTTTGGATTCTCGATGCAATAGGCGCGATTGATCAACGTGTGATTTTTTCCCTGCTCAAAATAATCCGTGCCCAGCGAATCTTTCAAGCCAGTAGGATCGATACCTTGAAAAGTGTACTGAACAAAAAACAATGGCCCGCCTTTGTCAAAATTTCCCAAAGGCAACTTATAGCCATAATATTCTTTTCCATTCTTATATCCGCCGCTGCCCACCCAAGATCCGTCGTACACTTTTTTTGAAATGGCATGATGTTGAGACGACGCTGCCATGATGTAGGTAATCAAACATTCGTTCCATCCCCAGACGGGAAAATTCATGTCAAAATCATTATTGGGGCTCCAATGCCAATACAATTTGTTTTGATTGTTCGTATGCCAGTTCCAATTGGCGGCACCCCACATCTGATCGATGCGCTTGCGCAAATATTTTTCACGTGGGGTATCGCGGTTGAAATATTCCTTCGCGCAGAGGAAACCCATCAAGAGATAAGAAGTTTCCACGATGTCTGCACCATCATCGAGCCGGTCAAACTTGATGGTCTTGCCTGTGCGGCCGTTCATGAAATGAGGATAGATGCCGTGATAACAATCGGCGTTGATTAAAAAGTCGGCGATCTTGATAAGCCTACGCACCGCCGTGTCGCGGCCGATCCAATTTCTTTCTACGGCGATGACCGTGCTCATGATCCCAAAACCTGTTCCTCCTATCGCCGCGGCATCGGGTCCAAACTTTGTCGTACTGAAGTTGGGTTCGTCCCACGCTTCGTTGATGTAATCCCAATAGTGCTCTGCCAATACGGTGTTACTCCTCTCCAACGCCAGGCCACTCACGGGGTGAGCGCCGTGCCAGAAGAAGCGGAAGGTTTGCTTTTGCACCGTCTCCAATAATTGTTCATCGGTCAGTCCCTTGACAACTTTTGCTACCGGGATTTCGTCGGGCCCATCTCCGTATTTTCCCTTTTGAGATTGGGACAACACAACCGTTGTCACAAAAATCAGTACGAAACCAAGCACAGGCTTCAATATTTCGCCTCCTTTCTGAAACATATTATCGGATAAAAATTGATTTCTATTCAAACACCTTATTCATCACCACAATTGGCCTTTGATCAATTGCCATTGTGAATTGGCGAGCCAATTTTGGACATTAAATTGGATTTCAAAAGAAGGAAAATCGAGCCTCGGAAAGCCAGAATCAGCGTTTTTTAAGCGATAAGAAAAGCTTTTGTAAGCGACTAAATACCCACTAAATCGTTTGAAATAAGTGTTTTTTAAGCGTTAAAAATAATATTCTTGACACACACGCTTGAACCCAATTTTTAATCGATTTCTGGAAAATTAATTCAGTAATCTTTTGCATAGACATAATTTTGATATAACAGTAGGTGACGATCGGGTGTTTTCTTTATAAGTACCTGATAATCACAGTAATTAAGTGTAATTTTTTTCATTATTAAACCTAAAAACTATTCGAAACATGGGCAAATTCTATCAGATTCGATGCTGCCTCCTATTGCTGGCCCTAATTGGCTTGAGCTCAATGTCATTTGCTCAAACCTCAGTTACGGGCCGTGTTGTGGGAAAAGACGACGGAGCTTCGCTTCCGGGCGTTAACATTACAGAAAAGGGAACTACCAATGGTACGGTGACGGATGCCGATGGAAAATATTCCATCACGGTAGGGTCCGCAAATGCTACACTGGTATTTTCTTTCATCGGGCTTGCAACTCAAGAAATTGGTGTTGCTAGTCGGTCAACCATTGATGTGACAATGGAAACGGACGTCAAAGCTTTAGAAGAAGTAGTGGTGATTGGTTATGGTGTCGCAAACAAGCGAGACTTAACTGGTTCCATTGTGAAGTTGGATGGCAGCGTGGTCGCTGATAAACCCAATACAGACCCGATGGCTTCTTTGCAAGGAAAAGTGGCTGGCCTTTCCATTGTGAACAACGGCACGCCTGGCGCTAAAGCTGACATTCGGATACGAGGGACAGCCAGTATTGGCAACGTTGCACCTTTGTATGTAGTGGATGGAATTCTTCAGGATGATATCAGCTACATCAATCCAAACGATATCGCCACCATGGAGGTGTTAAAGGACGCGTCGTCACTCGCCATTTTTGGTGTAAGAGGCGCTACGGGCGTTATTGTGATCACTACAAAAAAGGCCAAAGAAGGCAAGACGACTGTCAACTTCAACTCCACTGTTGGGTTTAAACAACTGGTCAATCCTCTTAAAATGGTTGACGCAAATGGGTTTGCGACACTGTATAATGAGGAAGCCCAAACGAACGGTGTAACACCGCCAGACCTTTCGTCATTAACTGCCAATACGAACTGGATCGACGCAGTAACTCGGGTTGGTGTTAGACAGACCGACAACTTGAGCATCTCTACAAGTACCGAAAGAAACAAATTTAATGTCGGCTTCGGCTACATTAGCGATGATGGGATTATCATTCATGAGAACCTGAAAAAGATCACGGTATCCTTGAGTGATGAGGCAAAGTTGAATAAAAACATAAAAGCAGGTTTTACATTCAATACGCAGTATCAAATCAACCCATACACCCTCAACAACCCAGATGGCGTTAACCCGAACACGAATCGGCTTGACGATGCCAGAAAAGTAATTCCTCAGATCTCGCCTTACGCAAAACCTTTTTCCGTGCAGGATCCTTATAGCACCAATACCATCAATCAAAACATCTATTCTTCTTTGGATGTGGCGTTGCAAAATGCGGGAGTAATAAATCCTGTTTTGGAAATTGAGAATACGTGGAACAAACTGAATGACAGAACTTCCCGTTATGTGGGTAGTTTTTACGCGGACATAAATTTCCTGAAGGATTTCAATTTTAGAGCTACCTGGTATGGCGACGTTTCGAATGAGGACTACCGTCAATACACCCCTTTGTATTATGCGTACAATCCACTCAACAACACGCCTTTTTTATATAGCAACAGGACCAGTTTCGTAGAGGTAAATACCGATTGGAGAAAATTCCAGCAGGACTATATCCTGAATTATAAAAAGACAATTGGTGAACATAACCTCACTGCGTCAGTTGGTTTCACCACGTATTATTTCGGCCAGTTCGGTCGCAAGACGACGGTGAAGCAAGGAACCTCGTCGTCGGATTTACCTATTCCAAACGACTCGAGATTTTGGTACGTGTCTTCGGGCTTTGGCGTTGTAGATCCAGCCAATACCACGTCAAATCAGAGCGAATACTCCACCGCATCTGTTTTGGGAAGAGTGATGTATAATTACAAAGGCAAGTACTTTTTGAATGCTTCGTATCGGGATGACGGAACATCTCGATTGACAGGCAAAAACCGCTACCAACAATTCTGGGCCTTAGGAGCTGCATGGGAATTGACCCAAGAGAGCTTTTTCCAAAACATCAAGCAAATCAATTACTTGAAGTTAAAGGGTTCTTATGGTGTGTTGGGTAACCAAACAGCAAGCCAGTTGGATGGAACACCGATTAACTACCCGAGCTATCCAAACATTACTACGGGTACCAAAGCCGTGTTTGGCTCCAGCGTTTACAATTCGTACAGCTCTGCCTATTTGAACAACCCAAATCTAAAATGGGAAACGGTTGATGCCGCTGAAGTAGGTATTGAAGCAGACGCATTCGACAACAGATTGCATGTTGAAGCTGCTTATTTCAGCAGAACGACAAACAATTTGATGACCTATATCAGCCGCACAAGCCTCGGCTTGCAAGATGAATTGATCAATGGCGGCAGCCTTCGAAACTGGGGAGAAGAAATTTCTGCAGTTTGGAAACAAAACCTTGGCCCTGATTTGCGCCTTGATGTAGGTGGAAACATTACTTTTTTACAAAATAAAGTAGTGAGCCTTTCCAGCGATTTGCCGAATGGCTTCTTATCACGCGCGTTCCAGAATAATGGCAGCGCAGAGAGCCGCACTTTGGTAGGCCAGCCTATCGGTTCGTTCTATGGATACCGTGTCGCAGGTTTGTTTCAGTCCTATGCTGATATTTTAGCATCACCTATTCAATCTTCTATCGGCGCATATGGGCCTGGTGATTTTAAGTTCCAACAAACCAACAAGGATGACAAGGCAGAGGGAACTGTGACCGCTCGCAGCCGTACTGTGATTGGTAACCCTACTCCAAAATTCACTTATGGAATGTATGTCAACTTGAACTACAAGCAATTCAGCTTTTCGGTGGATGCGCAGGGCGTTTATGGAAATGATATTTTCCGCACTTGGGGTTCGCTCGAGTCCCCTTTCCAACGTGTGAATTATCCTCAGTTCATGCTCGATCGTTGGCACGGACCCGGCACTTCGAACTGGCAGCCCATCATCAGCTCTGGACACCGTATCAATTACAATGGTTCCACTTATAACATAGAGGATGGGAGCTACATCCGCCTCCGTAATATACAATTGGGGTACAACCTTCCCGCGAGTGCTTTGTCTCGGATGAAGATCAATGCGCTCCGAGTTTATGTTAACTGCCAAAACCTTGTTACGTTCAAGCATAACCACGGATACACTCCCGAATATGGCGGTGATGCTACGGCCTTTGGCTACGATAATGGTGGGGGTGCAATACCCCGCGTTACCACACTTGGTGTAAATGTCACTTTTTAAAATGTATGATATTCTAATGATGATGAATATGAAAAGTAAAATAACTTATACTGGGCTACTGGCAATCATCGCAGGACTAGCGATGGTTGGTTGTGCTGATTTCCTGGATAGAAAACCGTTGCAAGCCACCCTCTCCGATGTTAACCAAAGCACTTTGGAAGGACAGGCTTTGGGCTTGTACAGCACTGCGTACACTTATGCGGGTATGAATACTTTACCTTGGCTTGACATGAACAGTATTCGCGATGATGACGCAATGAAAGGAAGTAGTCAAACGGATGGAGCAGAGATTGATACCGAGTTCGATACATTTAAGTACACCAAAGATGACTGGGGTACTGATACCTATTGGAACGACCACTATTATCTCATCAATTCAGCAAGCAAGCTGATTTGGACTGCCAGGAGTTTGAAATTGACCGATGAGGCCTCTATGCACAACGTGGCAGAAGCCTATTTCTGGAGAGCATATGCTTATTTTGAGTTGGTAAAGGCATACGGAGAAGTACCCACTTACAACTATTACTATCAAACATCGCAGGGAGCAATCAAGGCGAAGTCAAGCGTGCCTGATGTGTACAAGCAAATCGACAGTGATTTGGATTCCGCTGTACAATTCTTGCCCGAAACATGGCACACAGCAACCACCGATTACCCTGGCCGGTTAGTGACTTATACCGCACATGCACTTTGGGCTCAGACGTATTTGTTTAGAGCAAACTACGCCAAAGTAATTGAGCACGCCAATATTGTGAAGAACTCAGGTAAGTATAGTCTGGTACCAAAATTCTACGATGTGTTTAAAGAGGGATTGAATGGTGCGGGCAAAAACAGCACAGAGTCTATTTTGGAATTTCAGGCATACCTCGGATCGGGCGGAACAAACAACTATGGCTCTGCTTGGGGAACTTCGCAAAACGTTCGTCAAGGCGGTGCAAACGTTGATTGGAATTTGGGATGGGGATGGAACGTTCCCACTGACAAGTTAGTGGCCGAATGGGACAGCACAGATGCAAGATGGGGGTGTACCATACTTCGTTCTGGGAAGTCGGACGGCGGCCCTTCGACTGGCGGTTTCGGGGCTACTCTCCCTCCATACAACAAAGACAGCATTGGGCGTCCTAAATACCTAGATCGGGCTTATTGGAATAAAAAAGTATATTCTGATCCTCAAATGCGACAATACACTGGACAGATTGGTTCCTCCGGTGGAGCCGATTGGATTAACCACCGCGTGATTCGATATGCTGATATTTTATTGATGCTTGCAGAAGCCTATAATCAAACCGGCGACGATGCATCTGCTCAGGCGATGTTGAACCAAGTGAGAGCACGGGCGCGCAATACCGGTTCTAACTCAAATGCACTACCGGATGTCACGGCCAGTGGAGCCCTCCTGTTCCAAGCAATCAAAGATGAAAGGCGCTGGGAGTTTGCGATGGAAGGATATCGTTTCTATGACTTGGTTCGCTGGGGCGATGCCAACAGCGTGTTGGCAGGACTGGGTTACTCACCAAAATGCCAATATTACCCTATCCCCCAACCAGCGATCAATCAATTCGGTGGCATATTGGTTCAAAATCCTAATTGGTAAAAATTAAATATTATCAACATGAAAAAGGTAATTAACATTTCAACGTTGCTGGCCGTGTCGGCACTGACGTTTTTTTCTTGCCAGAATATGGAAAGGCCGGCCTTGGGCAACTATGTGAAAGATGTCAATCAACCGGGCGGCCCGCTTAAGTTTTTTGCTGCATTTGATGGCACGTCTTCCAATATTTTGCTAAATGCCGTTGACAGCATTCGTGCTACTTTTCCTGCAACAAATCCGATGACTGCGATTGATGGAATTTCTGGAAAAGGTATTCAAGGCGATGGCAAAACGTATATCACTTATCCTCAACCTAACGATTTTGGAAGCACTGTAAGTAGCTTCTCAATTTCACTGTGGGAAAAGCGAAACGGTATACCTAACGGGAATGCATCTTTTGTGTTCACTGTCCCCTCCGCCAACGGCCAGTGGGGTACCTATGGGTTCTCCATGTTTCTGCTTTTCGACTGGGGTACATGGACACCCACGAGTTCTGCCATTGTGAAATTTTATATGGTTGACGACAAAACAAAATCAGACAATTGGTTTCAGTGGGATGGCAGCGGCAACGCCAACTCGGGAGCTAAGGTGGCAAACGTGCAAGACAACAATTGGCACCATTTAGTTTTTGTTTACGACGCTACGACCTCCGCCATGACGTTGTACGTAGATGGAGTTGCAAACAGCACAGTAGTATCATGGGCAGCCCATGGGGCCCTTTCCGTGAATTCCACACAAGTTCAAGAGCTAGATATTTGTGGAAACAAGAACATCAAGGACATGGGCTGGGGAATGAATTGGGATGGTGGACTTGACCAATTCAGAATGTACAACACGGCTCTTAAGGCAACAGACGTTCAGGCATTGTTCGCGGGAAAAAAATAGATTATTGTACTTTAGGGTTAAGGGCTGGAGATTTTCTTCAGCCCTTTTTTATTGATTAACTTGTTGAGGCATTCAAGAGATGAATTTGAATTTTCCATGGGTATTAGTTGTGATTAGTGGGTGCCTCTCATTACAATGCACAAAATCAACTGAACAAAGAGAGCTGACCGTTAGCGATGGGTCACAGTTCGTCGGGTCAACAACCTGCAAAAGCTGCCATGAGGATATCTATAAAAATCACCTCCTTACTCCACACCACCTTACTTCGCAGTTGGCAGACTCCACCAGCATCCTGGGCAGTTTTAAGGAACATGAAAATGCCTTCTTTTATTCCCCCGATCTTTTTGTGATGATGGATAAAAATCACGACCAATTTTCTCAAACGCTCTACTCCAGAAATGAAAAAGTAAAATCGAAATCAATCGATTTTGTCGTTGGCTCCGGAGTGCGTGGCCAAACCTATCTCACTTGGCAGGACAGCAGTCTTTTTCAATTGCCCATTGGCTTTTTCACTTCCGTAAACACGTGGGCAAATAGCCCTGGTTTTTCGAATCGCCCGATTTTCAACCGACCAATTACCTCTCGATGTCTAGAATGTCACAGCACTTTTTTTAAAAAAACCTTGTCATCTGGAAAAGGTCCTGAACATTTTTCTAAAAAGAAATTCATGCTCGGTGTGGACTGCGAAAAATGTCACGGACCAGGCCTCAAGCATGTAAGTTTCCATCAACAAAATGCCCAGGAGAAAGAAGGCAAGTTTATTGTGAGCTTCAAACATTTTTCACGTAAACAGCAGCTCGATTTCTGCCGCTCCTGTCACGGTGGAAAGATGGCACCGAAAAAACCAGCATTTACATTTCAGCCGGGGCATGATCTTAACGAATATTTCCGTGTCGATTCTGTCCAAGTTCCTTCTGGCAATCTTGACAGTCACGGCAATCAATTCGGCATGCTGAGCCAAAGCAAATGTTTTCTAAAGAGCGACATGACGTGCCTTACCTGCCATTCGGTGCATGAGAACGAAAAAAATAAAGTAGTGAATTTTTCAAATCGTTGCATGACTTGCCATACCGAAGCAAACAATACTTTTTGCAGTTTTAAGAAACTGACATCATCACAATTGAAACAAAATTGCATTCAGTGCCACATGCCCGAAAAAAACTCCAACGCCATCCGCATGCTCCTACAAGGTGAGAGCACGCCCACACCGGCCAAGATGCATGTGCATTATATTACCTCTGCGTATCAAGAAGAAGTAGTGAATTACCTTAAGTCCATTCCACTAAGCAAGAATTAGAATTATGAAAAAAATATTTCACTATTTTCTCATTGGAGTTTTCGGCGTCGTTTTTTGCAGTTGCCAAATAGAACGCTCAAAATCACTTTTTAAAGCAGTCAATCCTTCAACGACTCATGTCTCCTTTGAAAATAAGTTGGAGCCACGCGATGGCTTTGGCATCTTATACTACCTGTACTATTACAACGGAGGCGGTGTTGGTGTGGGAGACATAAACAATGATGGTTTATCTGATATTTATTTTACAGCCAATAGCAAAGGGCACAACAAACTATATTTGAATCGGGGCAATTTCAATTTTGAAGATATCACGGACAAGGCGCGCGTTGGTGGAAGTTCAGATTGGTGCACTGGCGTTACGATGGCCGATGTAAACGGCGATGGCCGGTTAGACATTTATGTATCCGCTTTCGCGAAAAACTTCGGGTTACAAGGGCACAATGAACTATTCATCAATAAGGGAGACAACACCTTTGTCGAAAGTTCGGCTGAGTATGGCTTGAATTTTAGTGGATACACTGTTCAATCTGGTTTCTTCGACTATGACCGCGATGGCGATTTGGACTGTTTTATTTTAAACGAGTCGTTGCAACCAAACGGAAATATTGTGGACGCCAAAAACAGAATCTTGTTTGACTCCGCTGCCGGTGACTATCTGTTACGCAACGACCTCAAGGAAAAAGGAAAATTTACTGATGTATCAAAAGAAGCAGGGATTTATCAAAGTTCCCTAGGGTATGGCCTTGGGTTGGGAATTGCCGACCTCAACAACGATGGCTGGGACGACATCTACGTGGGAAATGACTTTCATGAAAATGACTACTACTATGTCAATCTCGGAAATGGAAAATTCAAAGAAGAAGGCGCGGATCATTTTAGGCACTACAGTAGGTTCAGCATGGGGAATGATATTGCAGACTACAACAACGATGCTCAACTGGATGTAGTGACCGTAGACATGCTCCCACCGGATGAGAAAACATTAAAGTCTTATGGAAGTGACGAGCGAAATGAAATATACAATTTCAAAATCACTCGCAATGGCTACCAAAACCAAGTCTCTAGAAATTGTCTGCAACGCAATAATGGAAACGGTACTTCATTCAGCGAAGTGGCTCTGATCTCTAACGTCTCGGCAACGGACTGGAGCTGGACTCCATTATTTGCCGATTTTGACAACGATGGCTGGAAAGATCTCTTTATTACAGATGGCATTGTGAAGCGGCCTGTTGATATGGACTATATTCGTTTTGTTTCTGACCTGGAAAGGAAAAAGTCTGACCTAAAGACAAACACGAAATACGACGAGCAAGTACTGGACAAAATGCCTGACGGAAGTTCTCATCCG
Organism: Cyclobacteriaceae bacterium; assembly: GCA_035492075.1. Lineage (GTDB taxonomy): Bacteria > Bacteroidota > Bacteroidia > Cytophagales > Cyclobacteriaceae > ELB16-189. The sequence goes on from DATJJP010000054.1 coordinate 13,208, forward strand.
TTTGTCTTCCAAAACAAGAAAAACAAATTTGAAGATGTGAGCGTCGCTTGGGGTATAACAAGCTTAAAAGGTTTTTACACCGGAGCAGCTTACGGCGACCTTGACAATGACGGTAACATTGACGTGGTGATCAATGCCTTGAATTCTCCAGCGGTGATTTTGAAGAACATGTCTTCCATAAAAAATTATTTAGCCATTGATCTCAAGGGGGAAGGCGCAAATACCAAAGGCATCGGCGCAAAAGCATTTGTGTTTGCCAATGGGAGTAGGCAGGTTCAGCAGCTAATGCCAACTCGTGGCTTTCAATCATCGTCTGACTACCGATTGCATTTCGGCCTTGATTCTAGTCGAACTGTTGACAGCTTGGTGGTGGTTTGGCCAAGCCAAAAATACCAAGTGATAAAAAAATGCGATATCAATAAGGCCGTGACGCTGAATGAAAGTGATGCTCTCGGTGACTTTCATTTCAATAAATTCTTTCCTAGTGAAAAAGAATTCTTCAGTGACATGACATCCCAAACCAACTGCCCATGGATGCATGTTGAAAATGACTTTGAAGATTACAATAGGCAGTATTTAATTCCGCACAAAGAAAGTACGCGAGGCCCCAAAGTGGCTGTGGCCGATGTGAATAAAGATGGGCTGGACGACTTTTATGTTTGTGGTGGTCGAGGCACATCTGGTGCTTTGATGATCCAGAAAGCCAATGGCGGTTTTTCTCGATCCGATACGAGTTTGTTCAATCGCTTCAGAATGTGCGAAGATGTCGATGCACTATTTTTTGACGCAAACGGTGATGGTAATTTGGATTTATGGGTGGTGGCCGGCGGAAACGAAATGCCCAGCGGCCCAATAGCCAACGCCGACCGTTTGTTTCTAAACGATGGCAAAGGTCATTTTAAACAGTCTTTGAATTCTATTCCACAAATGTTCTACAACAAATCCTGCGTCACCGCAGCCGATGTAGATCAAGATGGCGACCTAGATGTTTTTGTAGGTGTGCTGTCCGATCAACAGAGATTTGGGATTCCACAATCTTCTCGCCTGTATCTTAACGATGGCAAAGGAAAATTTGGGATAGCCGGAAATGGCCAAATCAACCTTAGTCAAATCGGCTTGGTTACTACAGCAGTGTTTGCGGATTTGAATAAAGACGGGTGGCCTGACCTAGTGGTAGCCGGAGAATTCATGCCTGTAACAATTTACTGGAATAGAAAAGGCAATTTCGAAAAGACACTACTTCCTGCTTCCAGCGGATTGTGGCAGACACTGTACATCACGGACGTCAATAAGGACGGATCATTGGACATTTTGGGAGGCAACTGGGGGCTGAATTCAAAACTCGCCAGTGGTAAAAACGGCCCTGTAAAACTCTACACTTCAGATTTTGATGGCAATAGTTCCATGGAGTCCATTCTTTGTTACACCATCGACGGCGTTGAATATCCATTTCTCCCGAAAGACGCTCTGGAGATGTCGTTACCTGTTTTGAAGAAAGCATACCTCACCTATGGAGAAGTAGCAGGCAAATCGGTTCAATACATGTTTTATGATTTGTTTAAGGGCTACACCGAATTGCAGGCGGAAGTATTGGCTTCGTCTTGTTTTATAAATGAAGGAAATGAAAAGTTCAAACGTTCTGACTTGCCTTTTGATGTTCAATTGGCACCCATTTTTTCCTTTGCTGAGTTTGAGCAAGCCAATCAGAAATACCTTTTGGCGGGTGGAAATTTCTACGACGTGATGCCATATGAGGGAAGGTATGCGGCACAACCTGCTGCGATGATGACGTTCGAGAATGGGCAAGTCAAATACGTTCACCAGACCAATCTTCTAGGCATCAAAGGTCAGGTTCGTGACTTAAAATGGGTTGATGGGGCAGTGCAGAAGAATTTGATTGTCGCAAGAAATAGTGATAGTTTGGTGTTCATGCGATTGAACAATTCTACCAAGCCACAATAATTTCCTGCCAACTGTCATCGTTTGAAGATCTTGGCAGACCCATAAAAGTGTTCGGTGTCAACTTTGAAATCCTTTGCCCTCGCTTTTTTTATGCTGAGCTCCTTCCAATCCTTGGTTGGATAAATGAACACATAATTGTCTTTCGTAGAAGCCATGTAGGGATCCCAGCAAGACAATCGTATTGAAAAACACGCCCATTATATCAGAGTCGAAAGCGATTCAAAACCCCTAATACACCAACGTCTGAATTGCTTTTGCGGGGATCACCACCTCCGACGCGTAAGATTCCACGTCAAGGAAGTAATTGATTTGTTTGTTTGTAGGGTTCATGACCACCGTCACGGTTTCCCCATCGGGATTTACAAATGAGGTGGAAAGCAACTGGCTTCTGCTCGCCGAACTAGCTACACACTTTGCACCTGGCTTAATAAATTTTGAAAAATGCCCGATGAAATAATAGGACGGTGTGTAAATCAGTTGAGAGGTTTTGGTGTCGGCATGTATAGGAGCAAAACAAAAATTCTTGGCATGATTCGGGCCGCCATTTTCGTCCAGCAAAATATTCCAATCCGTCCAGCCGACTGTCCCATTATTAAAGTCATTAATCATCGAGCGGCCGTATCGTTCACCGTTGGCCCACCATTGGTATTTTTTTGCATCAAATGACTCGACACATCCTTCAGTGAACAAAAGGTTTTTGTCGGGATACATGCGGTTCACTTTTGCTACGTTGTCAAACATCGGATCACCGCCGCTCCAGGGCTCGTACCAATGAAAGCCAACTCCCCAAACATATTTATTTGCCTCCGCATCATCGAGAAGGGTTGTTGCCCGTTGCGTGATGAGGTCGCGGTTGTGATCCCACACAATAATTTTGATGCGCTGCAATCCACTTTTTTCCATCACAGGTCCCAAGCTCCTTTTCAGAAAATCGCGCTCATCTTCAGCTGAGTAAATGCAAGATTCCCATCGCTGTGTGGCCATCGGTTCATTCTGAACGCTGATGCCCCAAATCGGAATTTTCTCTGCCTCGTAAGCTTTAATAAACTTCACGTAATAATTCGCCCAAGCATCATAAAATTCTGGAAGCAGTTTGCCGCCGTGAAGCATGTCCTTGTTACTCTTCATGAATGATGGAGGGCTCCAAGGGCTCGCGTAAATCGTAACGTTGCCCGATCTCTCCATTGCTTTTTTTATCAAAGGGATTTTGAATTGGCGATCGTGCTCGATAGAAAATGAATTCAAATCCTTGTCGCCATCTTTCACATAAGTATAATTGTCGCTGCTGAAATCGCAGCTATTGATGTTGGTGCGAAGGAGTGAATAGCCCAACCCTTTGTCTTTGCTGAAATAGGCGTTCAAAAATTCTTCTTGTTTTTCCTTAGGGAGCTTTGCAAACACTTCAGCGCTTGCATCTGTGATCGCGCCACCTATCCCAAGGAACGTCTGATTCCTTTTGGATGGATAAACAAAAACACAGCTTTGCGTTTCAAGGGGCTGTGACAATGGTGTAAAATGCAAATCGCTAGAAGATTTTGTGAATCTCAGCTCAGAATTATCGGCTGAGGTATAGACTTTGATCACTTTATCTTTGACTTGACCGATGGCACAAGAGGCGACGGACAAGAGTAGGACGGCAAGACTTTTCATAGCGGCTTAAAATTTCAGTGGCAATTTTCTTCTAAAATAATTTTTTGTTGGCTGGTAAACAACGACTAATGAGTGGGGCGGCCTGTGCAACCGGTTCGTTGGTGTTTTCGACGGGGCTTCGTCAGTGTCGACAGGACGGGTGTCGGCCTCCAGGAATGGTGCTCGAAGCGAGGAAACCTCAAAACATACTAAAAACCAATTTTTCTCTCTCAGAAAGTCCTCGCCGTGCCTAAAAGCGGTTACTCAATCAACTCTGAAAGCTTTTCTTTCCTTAAAGAAGACGGCCGAATATTTGTCGTCTTGAATTCACCGATGGTATTTGTCAAGATGTAGGTGGGGTATCCGGATCTTGAAAACAACCCCAGCAATTCATGCACTATTTTTTTGTCCGCATAAATATGGGTGCCTTTCAATTCAAACTCAGCGATCTTCGTTTTCCATTTCTCAAAGTCGGAGCCCTCGGAGGTACAGATGTACACAAACTCAATCGGCAAATCCTTTGTGCTCTCACGCAATACCTTGCTGTGCGGAAATTCTTCAATGCAAGGCCCACACCAGGTTGCCCATACGTCAATGAGCATTGCCTTGTGCTCAAACCGTTTTTTTAGATTGTACAATAGCATTCGCGCTTCAATCGTGTCGACTTTATATAATTTGGCTCCAAACGAAAGTGAGGCGACGGGTTTCCCCAATTGATTGCCAGATGAAAAAGATTTGGAATTACTAAGCAGGGCGTTTATCGAATTCAACTTCGTTCCGAGTTTTTCATATTCGCTTTGAATAACCCTCCTACACCATTCGGTTTTCACATGAACCAAGACGGTATCCATGGCTATCTTCTTCTCGTTGGGATCTTTGCTTGGAAATCGGAGTTTCAAAAAATCAGATTTTGAAGGGGTAAATAAAGTATCCAGGAGATTGACCATTCTTGAAGCATTTTCGCCGACCTTGTAATGCCTGGGCATAGGCATGATCTCTAGGTAGTTGAACAAGTAATTGTAAAACAGCATTCCTTTGTTTGAGATAAGGTAGGGTTTGTGTTTGTTGACTCTCTCGAAAACCGCTGCGGGCATCACTTTGCCCCAATACGTGACACATAAATTTCCATAATACGCCGATTGCCTTTCGTTGGCCAGCACCCACGAAAAGTCGGACGGGTTTTGCTGTGCATATTCGTTGTCCAATTCATTGAGTATGTTGTAGAGACTATCGTACTTTTTGATATAGGTGTCATAGTTCTGGTACATGACACGGCAGCGTTGCAATGCTTGATCTACCTTGAGTTGCTGTTCGCGCTTGTACAATATATGATTGTTGAGGTAGGTGTTGAGCGCCCCATCGGTGCTAAGGTATTTTACACCATCCGCGATAAACGCAGCATCTTTCTGATTCTTTAGGACGCGCGCATCTAGCTCAATGTATAAATCAGCATTGGCATAGATTCCTGTATAAAACAATTCACCAACGGATAACCAAATCTGTTGATAGGGAAATGGATAGTCAAGCGTCAGCTCGAAAGTGCCATCCGAATGCAATGTCGTTGTCTTCGCGACCTGCAGCTTATCGAATGGGGTTACAATGGAATACCTTATTTGTGTCTTTTTGATTTCGTGCGCCGCCAGGTTGAGCACCTTCCCCTTCACCACTGGGAGTTTGGCCTTATTCAGAAAATAATCATTGAAATCAGCGTCTTCAAAAGACGGAATAGGTGCCTGAGCAAAAGCCCAATTCGAAAAAAGTAGAAAAAGCAGGATCGTCGTCCTCATGGTGTCTTAGCAGGTTTATTACTCGGATTCTAGGAACACAAACCGAGGTAAGGTACCAAAACGACCCAACAGACTTGTACTCCTTAATAAGTAGCTTGCAGAAAAATCGAAAAGATTTGTTGATTTGGTCAAAGGAAATTCCTCAGGGGAACTGAATCACCACATCGGCGGGGAACATATAAGTGGAGAACTCCGTGTCGGGGTATTGGTTCGCATAACCAGCAACACCATTTGTGAATATGAATTTGGAATTGGTGGGAAGTGGTAGAGGAAGCGACATCTGGTTGCCCGTTGGAAAAGTCAGATAATCATAAGCCGTGAAGTCTCCATTAATGGCAATTCTATAATACACTCCTTTAGAGATGGATATTTTGTTTGCCAGGGCAACGTAGGTGAATTTGAAGCTTGCCGTGTCAGCAACCCCGATCGTGATTGGAGTGGTGGTCAAGAGTTTTCCGCTTTTGTTCACACTGTCGACTTGGAAAAGGGTGAGATTGTAGGTTCCCACTGTCGGTGACGCGCAGCCCAATCCGGTCACAAAGGCATTGGCTTTGACTTTGAACTCAAAGCCCAAGGCAGCGCCGTTGTTTGAACCAGCATATTTATAAATGGGCATCGTCTTTGAACCAACGAAAGACGACATGGGCATAGTGCTCGGTATTGTGGGCGCGGATGTATCATTGCTACTGCAGCCCGAAATGAAAAACAAAAAAATGGCTGAATAAAAAAAACGTTTCATCTCTTATTAATTTTTTGGGCTGCCCAATTGTTGTACTCTCTCACGGCCAACATAATGGTTTTGTAGGTGTACAATTTTGATTTGATTTTTTCGGCCAATTCAGGATAGTCGGCGAAATAGACAGGGGCTCTGTTTCTGAACACTGAATTGGGGTTGCCGCTAGAAACGCTGCAGATCATTTTGGCACCCAGCTCGCCTTCGCGAATGGCATAGTAGTCGGTGAAGCTCGCCTTCGGTCCCGAAATCTTTCCCATCGTCGTTCCGATCACATATATAGTTACCGCTCCTCTTTCGGCCACGTGCAGCCATTCGTAGTCGGTGAGTTTATTGAAAAGTCCGTAACGCTTTACACGGTCAAGTTCATCGGTTGTTCCATCGTCATTAAAATAGACCACAGTCTTCAGGTCGTCGACGTTGATTTTCTCGGCGGTGGCAGTCTCGGAAGTTTTGAATTGAATTGTTTTATTCCAGCTGCTTTCGATGAATCCTGTTTTGGATTTTCCATCGTTGTAGATGACTTTGCCTTTGCTGAATTTTTCAGCGTTGACGAAACTCATCGTGAATACGAGTGTGATAAGGATAATTACGTTTTGGATGATATTGTTTTTCATAGTTTGCATTCTGTTTTTATCTTTTGATGACCGGCTTCGGTTTGATCCTACTTATTTAGACTTCTTAAAACCTCTTTGCTCCTCTTCCCATTTTTTTGAATCGGAATAGTACGTCATCGATTCTCCGAGATCGGTTCCATACCATATCAAGTAGTTTGCGCTGTCACACTTGCTGTAGAAAAGTTCTTTATCAACAATGTTCAACTTCCTCCAGAGAATTTGGCAATCGTCTCTCTCGCACTTTAAAATCCTCTATCTGAGTAATGATCAGATCGCCACGCTCAAGTAGTCTCCTATCTCTTGAGTCTCTGAGGTAGAAATAAAGTAAGATTGATACTCCAACAAGCGCAGTCGCAATGATTGCTGTCCTTTTCATTTATTTCCTGGTCGTTCACTTATTGTTGATAACCTCCTGGAATTTTTTTCGTTTTTCAAATTCTAGCTCATTAATACTGGGAGTAATAAATATTTTCGTCTATTTTTTTAATACTCTGAGGAAATGGATATGCACGTTTCTGTTCATCGTTTTTGTAGTCGACAATCACTTCTGTTTTCTTTCCGACCAGCGGTGTATAATTCTTGAAGAATGAAATGGTGTAAGACAAATACCTTGACTCCGACCCACCCGCGCCATAAACGTAGATGTTCCTGATGTCAAATTTTTTACAAAATGCGACGAGCTTTTGATCTTTGACGGTATCCATCGTTATGATCATATACTTAGTGAGGGCCCCGTTGCTATACTTGGTCAAGACGTAGTTGGCCATTGCCTTAATCTCCGCTTTATTCTTCTTGATTTTTTTCTGGTAGCCACCAGCAAAACAACCTGTGAACACAAGCGCTAAAACTACTACTAGACTAATTTGAAAAACTCTAATGAACCTCATCTTTTGCCAATAAAGAACTCAATTCATTGTCCCTGCCTGTCCCTCCTCATTACCTTATTATTTTTCGTCAGTTTTATTCGACTTTCTAAAACCTCTTTGCCTTTCTTCCCATTTTTTTGAGTCTGAATAGTACGTCATCGATTCTCCGAGATCGGTTCCATACCATACCAAATAGTTTACGCTGTCCCACTTGCTGTAGAAAAGCTCTCTATCAACAATATTCAATCCTTCCAGAGAATTTGGTAATCGTTTCTCTCTCGCCCTGAAATCCTCGATCTGAGTAATGATCCTGCGCTAATTGTTCAGCGCGGTAGCTCGCCATACTTTTTAGTTTCTAATTGGATAAGAAAACTCATTTGTGACATCTTTTACATCCACTATCCTCAGCACTTTCACCTGAAAGGATCCAATGCATCCATCATTTGACTTTGTCCTTGGCGACTTAGAAAGCAAACACTCCGCTGAAACTCTTATTCTTTTTTCGGTCATTTCTGGAAAAAGAACCTTGTACAAACTATCGCTCTCGATTTTATCATCCAAAACAATGAAAGCTATCTTTCCCTCGTAATTTTTAAAAGTGGTATCGTAAACTCGATAGATTGAGTAGTGAATATTTTCTTCTTCGCAAGACTGCAGCTCATTCAGTAAATCCACTTTTACGGTTTTATCGAAATACGCTTCGTTGCTGCAACAGATCAGTACCAGAATGGCGACAATTGCAAATGGTGTTTTCATGCTCGCCTTATTTTTCTTTGTAAAAAGGATAATCTCGCTTTTCTGCATTATCATTTATTTTCTTAATGTTTTCGAGTTTATATAGAGTGCTATTTTTCCCAAATTTAGTTAGGTCACGCGTTCCGTAGTACTTTTCTGCGATCGACCTCAACCTATCAATTCGTTTGTCAGTCAAGTATTTGCCGCCCTTCAATTCGTTAGTGGTGAACAACGTGTTGATCTCTTTGAAATAGGCACCCAACTCGGTGCTGAAATCAGCCACTTGGCTAATTTCACTTCCGAAAATCAAACCGAGTTCGTTGGAGAAAAGGTCTTCCGGTGCAAATGCGCTCGTTCGTCCTGCCGGCCTCTTATCCTTTGTTTGATCAAATTCCTCGCTTACATAAGCCATTCTAACTGCGAACTCGGGATAATCCTGTGCCAAACTCGCCATCTTGAAAAAATGTGCGACGTCAAGTGGAAGACCGACGTCAACATACTTACCGAAAGCTTTGTTATAACTGAATCCAGCCTGATCGCCAACTTGATTCACAATTTGTTTGGTAGCTCTAAAATCAGCATCAAAAACTCTTATTAAGGCATGATTTTGACCTTCTATAATTGTTCCAGCTCTGCTTCCTCTCATTGTTCGAATCGACATTGCGCTAGCCGCCGATTGCCATTTCTTGAGTGTCCCTACGAAAGAGGACATATTCGTTGTCTTGTCTCCGCTCACAAATTTTCCGTCTGGATCAACGAATCTCATCGGATTATTATAGGTGTAATTGAAAGGAGACCACTCTGGGCTTTGATCAGCCTTGGGGTCGACGCTTACCCATAGGCTTACTTTAGGGTCATAATACCTCGCTCCGTAATAATATAGTCCCGTCTCTTCATCCAACTCTTTTCCGTTGAACAGATATGGAGTTCGGTTAGTATTTGAATGTTCATCGACAAACGTCTCTCCAAAAGCAAAATACTCTACGTGCTGATACACTTCGCCACTTGCATCTGTCACATAACTTGTGCTTCCCAAATGATCAGGATGGAAAAAATATCGGAATGATTCTGCCACGTTTCCTGTTCCTTTTACTTGACCAGGGGGAACCTTGCCACTCTTTCCAGCTGTCAGAATTTGTCCATCTGCGCCGAGAAACTTTAAATTCTTGACTATTCCCGTAATGAGTTGTTGAGCTTTGTTATTGTAATCTACTTTTCCATTGCCTGCTGTTTTCAATGAGGCTTGGCCGTTGTTGTCCCAACCGCCGCCGAGTTTGGAAACAATTCGTTGGCCCTCGATAAAGAAATGCTTTGTATATCCGCCACTATTCAAAACGATGTATGGATTTACATACACTGTATAATTACCCATGCCGCCAGAGCCTCCTTTCAAATTTCCGTTAATAAATATTCTTTGTCCTGAACTCTTACCCTTCAGCACTCGCTCGCCTGCAGCATCGTAGATGTAATGATTATACGCGCCGTTGTCTTCTATTGCCCTGATCCTGTTCTGTTCGTCCCAGACAATGTTTCTGCGTTGACCACTCTTGTCATCCGTCCAGCCCAATTGGTTTCCGTTGGCATCGTAGGTGTAAGTCTGCTGGCCTATGTGAATAGGTGCATGGGGCTGAGTGTCTCCGTAGTTGTAACTATTACTATACGTGGTTTTCTTCTGAACATTTCCTTGCTTGGTGTGGCTCTGGTTTTTAGTTAAGATACTTCCTACCGAGTTATAACTCATCGCCAAGGCATACGCTTCTTCATCATTTCCTCCTTTATAGTTTCCGTTGGCAGATACTAACCTGTAAAGATCGTCGTAGCTGTACTTGTACTCGCTTGGACCTCCCATCAAATTAGGGGCAGGCACAGGCGCATTGTTTTTCAGATCGAGAATGTTGTTCACTTTGTCATAGGTGTAGCGGTTGTCCATGAATGCACGCTGCGCCGTGGTTTGTGCAATCATGTTTTTCAACCTTCTTCGATCGTCTTCGTAGGTGTATGTGGTCTTTGTTCCATTGCCATAGCCGAGGAATACCCGTTGTTCAAACTTGTCATATCCTAACTGATTCACGTAAGCAAAATTGTTGCCTTTCTTCTTACCACTCATGTCATGAAGCAAGCCGCCTGCATTGTAGTTGTAGGTCACTGTTTCACCATCTGGGTAGGTCATACCCGTCAGCCTACACCATGTATCAGTTTGCCATTCTGTTACAAATGTTTGCTCATCATGTTGAGGTATTACTACTGTACGCACCAGCTTCACAATTTCACCAAGCTTTCCATAAAAGAATTCTTGGGCGCCGGTGGCGTCTTCTTGAAGCACCACCTTTCCAGCTCGATTGTCACTTTCTCCGGCTACGCCATATGTCAGTTTTACGTTATTCTCAGGATTGAGAGGATAAGAGATTTGCATTAATCTTTCGAAGTCATACGTGAATCCGATCGACAAGCCAACCGTCGCAAGATTTGCTGTAACAAGGGTGGTCATATTTCCAACCAAGTCATAGTTATAGGTCGAAGTACCCGCGTCCGGATGTATGCGCGTTGTCTTTCTTCCAAGATTATCGTAAGTACTGAAAGTAGTGTGCTTCAAATCATCTGTTGCTTCTATCTGCTCGTTGATCGCATTGTATTTGAAGCTTGCCCACACTGAATTTCCGCTCGAAAAGTTTTTAACTGACGTAACACGTCCACGGACATCTGTGAACTGCTCTGCCAGTTTCCCGTTGGCGTCGGTAGTTTTCGTGCTGAACTGCAATTTGCCATCGCGATCGCTGTCAAAGCCATAATCAGTTTTTGTTATGGCGCCGTCAGGCAGAGTTACAGTGAGCGTTCGGTTCATCACGTCATACGTTGTGGACGTAGGAGCAACTGAATCGAATGTTTTGTTGAATATCCCTTGCGAGCCAACAGACTCCGTCGTTGGGTAGTAGGCTTTGGTCGTTCTTCCAAAAGCATCGAAGAGCATTCTTCCACTCACGCCCATCATCTCGGTGTCTGGTTTTCCATCTCCACTGAAGATGGCTACATCCTTTTTGGTTTGGAGCACCCTGCCTAGTCCATCTACAAAAATAGATGTCTGCAAATCGTTTTTTGAGTTTTGTGGATCGAAGTGACTCGTAAGAGCCCAAGCTGGACTCTCCTGTGCAGAAGTTCCCGGGGATACGTGGTATTCAAACTTAATGGTGTAGGTATTTGCTCCCCCATTTTCATATGGCCCAAGAATGGTTATTATGCGGCCGACATCATCGAGTGTGTAAATAATCTTGTTACCATTCAAATCTGTACTGCTCAATACCTGACCAAATTTAAAATCATAATCAGCTGCGCTGGTATAACCATAACTATTGCTCACTGTTACTGGATAAGTATTCACCACAGCATCATAAACATAATTGATTGCCAATCTTTGTCCTGTACTGTTCGCTGGACGCGTCATTGTAGTAAGATTGCCATAGCTATCGTATTGCATGTCATGTACAGCTATGTTTTTGTCGTCGAGATACTGTTTGATCTGTGTGACCTCGCCTGTGTTTTGATCGATCACCGATTCGCGCTTACGAAGCAATGTACTTCCATTTTTTACAATAATGGATTGAGGAGTGCCCATGATATACTTGCTGGCCACATTGTAATATGCGATGGTTGCATTGAGATCATCTTCAGTACCAACATCACCGTTGTCTGTATAGTTGGTCACGTTACCGAGCAGGTCATAACTATATTGCATCGAAGTGCTCTTGCCAACGCTAGGCTGCCCTTCAAAAAATTGCTCCACCGTATTGACAAGTGCCGGAAAGGCATTTCCATCATCATTTGACAATGACATAGGTGGCAATGTTGTTCCCTTAATAATGTCTTTCAAATCGTAGGTACTTGTTTTCACCATATAGTTGCGCCCGAACCCGTCTGTTGTCGTCTCACTCAACAATAAACCCTTGCTATAATAGTTGTTATTCGCATAAGCTTGCGTCACCGTTGCGTACACCAAATTGTTGTTTTGGGTATCATGTGTCTGTGTGGTCACTTTAGCAAAACCATAGTTTTCGCGTTCATGGCGGTCGTAGATTCCCTTGTCGTAGCTGAAGGTGGTGAGCAACGTGTCGGCGCCATCACCCGCAAATCCATCAAAGGTTTTCACACTGGTCATCGTCCACACACTGTGCGGAAGATCATAGGTATTTCCAAGCCGTTGATAGTCGAGAGTAAATGAAGCCCCGAGAGGTCGCTGCACGCTCTTCAACAAGTTGGTACGACCTATCGTGGAACGAGAAACATTAAGTTCCCCATCATTTGTGGATTGCAAATAATCGGGATAACCGTCGCCGTCTACGTCGTTAATCTGCACCTGGTCCTTGCTCATGCTTTCTCCGGCATTGACACTGGGGTTGAAGCATAGTTTTGCCACCACAAACGGTGGCACTAACGGAATACAGCCAGTAAACGAAACGTTTGCAGACTCTCCAGTTGTAGAACTGAAGTTGATTTTGCTCGCACCCGTCCAGTCTTGCCACTGCGAATTGCCAAAACCATTCCCCGTATTGAGTCTTACTTTTACTCCATTGTTGTTGCTGACATCATCAATCAGGCCATCTCCATTCAAATCTTGAAGCGAGCGTTGAATATCATTGTCTGAGCGCGAAAGACCTATCCCGCCACCAATGCTCGCCGACTCACTGCCAGCTCCAATTGAAAAACCTAATCCAGCACCTTCGCTTGTGCTTTTTGATACCTGTAATCCTTGCTGCATCCAAGGTTCTGTCGGCGCAAGTTTGTAGCCCAAATTAAGTTGCACTGTACCATTAGAGTAGACTAGATCGGGTAGGCCGTCGCCATTGATATCTTGCCATGAAAAATTACCCGAGTTTGTGCCCTGCCCATAATTTACACTGATAGTACCGCTGACCTTAGCACTGCCAACATCCGAGCGTGTAGCTTTTGCGTTGGTAGCCGAACCTTTGGGGGTGATTTTCACAAAACCTCCGGCCGATGCGCCCGTGGAGGTGGTGGTCGTTGAGGTAATGTTACCTGAAATGAAATTTTGATACGTACTCTGTAGTTCTCCAGTAGGATTTGTGTATTGCACACCTTTGTCCGTAACAATGTCAGGGTAACGATCGCCGTTAAGATCCATGAAATCACTGACCAATTTTGATTGACCATTGTTTGTATTAACGCTTCCGTTTCCAACACCGTCGAAGCCCGCACCACCTGAAAATGAAGTGTTAGTTGTCTTACTGATCTTGTTAATACCTCTCACAGAACCGCTGGCGCCTGACACCGGTGTGAGGTCGTCAGCTCCCATACGCGAGCTGCTAATTTGTGTGCCATTGAGATAGGTAAGGTTGTCGTAGCCTTGCCATACTTGTTGCTCTCCTTTTGCGAAGAGCATGATGAAATTGTCTTTGGAAGGATCGTAGGCGCTGTTCAACGCGCTCGGGTCTGTCACGTCACCGCTCTGGTATTGTGATGACTGAAGCTTGTCATTCAATTTCAGATCAGACTCAACAATTGGATTATTTGCCCGATCACGGTTACCATTGTAAGCAAAGTGTCCCCATTGCCTGTACAATGTGCCATAGATCATATCCGATAGCTGTTTGTATTTTGTATACACACTTGCGTCCACCGTTGTGTCTTTTCCAGACATGGTCACTTTAGACTTTGCGGTATTGAGAAAGAAAGCGAGGGTATCATTCCACAAATGATACTCCAAATACAAGGTGTCGTTTTTGTGCGTTTTTATTTTGAGCGAGTCTACAGTCGATACTTGGCCGTTGACCACTTTCACCATTTGTTTCCCTACCAGAGTGTCTCTCCTCTTGACAGAAAAAATAATTTTTCCGTTGAGCGGGTTCTGACCGAAAGGATCTGGCCATGAGTTGAGTTGTATCAAAGGTTTCACTCTAATCGTGTCGGTTTTTTTGGTCACCACAAAGGGCTGCGCAATGTTTAGCGCGTTGGCATAAATCGAGAAGTTCGGTACAGGATAATAATTGACGACAGGCTGACCGTTGCGATACAACTCCGTCACGCTGGGATCACTCGAAGTTGTATAATAGATGTGTGGCTTCCACAGTAGCGATGGCCAATCGACATTTGTCTTGGAAGTGACCGTGAAAATAAATGTCTCGTGTTGTGCAACGTTAAGATCCAATGTAATCGGTGTGGAGGACGTTTCATTCCACGCAAAATCGTGTTTGAATTCCACGATGGTATTAGACGCTGTTTTGTGAACTATCTCCACATGAATACTATCGGTGGTTATTGGCTTTTGAAAAGCTCCTTCAATTCTGATCGTTCCTGCAATTGGCGTTCCTACCTCCATCGGTGCGCTGAGTACAAATTCTTTTTGAGCATCAAAACGATAAAGCTTGTTACCGTTGGCATCGCTCACTTTGGAATCCTTACCCACATATTGAATAACGGGCGACCATTGCACCAGATCCGCCTCGCCGTTGAAGACGGATTGAACTCGGAAATAAATGCGATCTCCTTTAGCTACACTTAGGTTGCTAACGCCGGTGGGGGTGTGCGTTGAGAAATCATTGGCCTGAATCCGCTGCGTCCAGATGGCGTTGTCACCGTTGTGCTGAATTGAAACTTGAACACCGTCGGCATTCGGCGGAGCTTCGCCAGTACTGACCAGCTGTACTGGTGCCGTAATTGCAACTTGACCCGCATAAGGTGCTCGCCACATACGTACCACGTCGTGCAAAGGGTTGGCGTCAATATCTGCTTGAAGTTCTGCGGGATCGATTTGGAAAATATCCGACGACACGCTTCCGCTATTTAAAATGGGGTTGGGCGTTCCAGTGCTGCTTGGTGAGAACGTGATTACGCCCTGATCGTCCATGTGGTTGAAATAGGCCAGTCCATTGCTTATGAGATCTGGCAGCCCATCCCCATTCACGTCAGTAAAATAAACCGAGGTTACCGAGGTGGTTTTGCTTTGACCCGCCCCCACAAATGCCGAAAAGTTTCCGTAGCCTCCTTGGGCTTCAAAGCCAAAATTGGTAGTGGTACTTTTTTCAACAAAAAAATCACCTGCATTTTTTATCGCAATGGGATCTCCGAATTTCGGCGTTCCACCATGAGACAAATTGGGGCGGTATCGGAATCCATTGCCGTCGGCGATTACTTTGTCGCTCAATCCGTCACCGTTAATATCGATCATGAGTACTTTGCCATTCGTTCCCGACTGGCTAAACCCAAACGAACCTCCAATCGAATTGCTTTTTGCAAATAAAATGCCATCAAAGAAACCTGCAGTCACAGTCATGCCTGCACCCACATCGGTAGATTTGTTACCTCCAAAAGCTGAGGCTTTGTCATCAAAACCTGCCTTGGAAACAATTAAACCTCCCGTTACTCCATCACTTGGCACCGTCCAGCTTTCAGTATTTTTGAATGGTTTGAGGCTCGCACCCGACTTCGCATCATCATAGTAATCAAATGTATGAGTGTTGAAAAGCTTGCCAGCCGCATCGTATTCGCTGATAGTGCTGAGTAATGATTTATAAAATTCGCCCGTCTTATAGTTCAATACATAACTGCGAACGCTCTTGCCACTAAACTGAACATCGATTTTCTGAAGCAAGTCAGCGGTCACTTCTTTGAACCCGAGGTTCGCTGAGATGGTGACGTCTGGCCTTCCTTGCTGGCGAGTAAATACGACTTTGTATTGACCTTCGGCACCGTTGTGACCGGTGTAAGTGATGTTGTCGATATACAATTGATAGCCAGGCACTGTACCATTCGCAAGTCCTGTATTCGAAACTTTTGCGTAGTGATATTTCACAAAGTTTCCGTTGAGGTCGCGAGTTTCTGTGAGAGACCAGTGGGCTATGTTGCCGGCATCGTGCGCCTCGTCATCGCGGAGCACCGCAGTCTTATCTAATTGTGTTTCGGGCGAGCCTCCGTAAAAATACCTCGTACCACTTTTGTCGGTTACTTCCCACCAATAACTTTTCGGATCGTTACCGTGTCGTATGATTTTATGAAATGCTCCTTCAATGCGTGGATAGAATTGCTTATCGCCGGTTGATCTGTTGACAAGAGTTCCTCGATGAGCTACGGGTGTGAGCATCTCACCATTCATGCTATAAGTCTCCGTCTCCTGGGTAGCATCATATCTTGGCACTCCCCATCTCGTTTCTATGCCAACCGAAGGCAGGGTCAAATTCCAGCCAAGGCCAATCCATCCGTTGCCGCCCGAGCTGTTGTAGCTGACAGCTAGCTGCGGTTGCACCCCATTTCTTCCCCCGGGGATGTTGATCGGATAACTTAGCGAGGCGCTTCCGCTATTATTGGCCTGTGGCGGATTGATCAGGTTTACCGCGGCCGTTGGGTTGGCAGCTTTGATGCCTTTCATCGAAGTTGAGTTATACGCTTCCACTTCCGGTGACTCCGGCACTTTGATAATGGCATTGATATAGTCGGTGAAGTGCGTCACTCGCGACACCACTTCATTTGTGTTCGCCAGAAGCGTATCTGAATTCAGTGCAATCCAGTGGTGAGTTTGTTCATCAAAAAAATAAGTTCGAATATCTTTATCCGTATATCCATCAGGAATCTTGGTTCCATCAAATGGAACACGGAGTTTTGCTTCCTTTTGAAACTCAGTCCCATGCGGAAGAAAGCGATAGCCAAAATGATTCGCAGTAACGTTGACCATACCGGCATCCAACGCCGGGATGTCGATGTCTCGGAGTGTAGTGATTGAAAGTAAAGAAGCGTTGGCCAATGCTCCAGTCGATAATTTCAGATTTGCGCCTTGCAGGAAAACAGAATCTGGTTTTGCACAATCGATGAATTGCTCTTTGTAGAATACGGTAGAGTTGACGGCGTAATAGAAGTCGGCACTCTCCATCTTTTCATAGCTGATCGCCTTACATTGTGTCGTTCCATCCGGAAAAATCAATTCCATTTCTACATTGCAATTTGTCTTTACCATCGCAACCTCGGCCTCAAACTCTCCCTTGAAAATCGACACGAATTTTCCTTCGATCTTTAGCCTAATATTTTCTCGGTTGTTCTCAGGCAAAAAACCTTTCACATAGATCATTCCATCATAATAATTTTTCGACGGTTGATTGATGATTATTTGCTCTTCACTTTCGGTATTCGCGGTGACCGTGATTTTAAGATTGCGTACCCGATAGCTATGTTGTGCTCCTTCGGGCATGGTGAAACGGAACACATTATCCCCTTGTCTTAACCACGTGCCATCGACGCGCTCTTGCTGCAAAGCCCATCCTCTTCTCTTTTTTATCAAATGTCCGCCAACGGCAAGGTGATCGTTGATGCTTCGTGCCACGGCAGTATGGTCCTCGACTCCTTCTAGTTCGTACTCCAACCACACGTTGTCACTGCTGCAAAATGTTTGGTCCATTTGTACATGGAAAATATTGTCGGCTGGATTGTCTGACGGCGACTCTTCGGTTGTACCTATCAATCCTTCCTTGTTCGGTGATGCATACACATGGGTAGATGGTGTCTTTGGTTTCGGGCCCGCCCAGGTCGTGGTGCTCAAAATGACAGTTAATGAAGCAACAAGGGAAATTTGTAATGAACGTAGCATAGCTATTGATCTATTGAATTTTTTTGAGGTTCGCTTTTAGTTCACAATCATCTTGTGAGTCTCGGTGCCTTTGGGTGTCTTGATGACCACCAGGTAAATCCCAACATCATTAAGACTGGAAATGAATTCATACTCGGTACCATTGGATCCTTGCATTTCTTTTACCACCCCGCCACTGCCGTTGATGATTGTGACGTCTACCGTTCCGGCATCTTGTAGGGAGACGCTCATCTTGAAAGTGTCTCCTGATTTTACAGGCACAGGGAACACCGCCATACGATCGGTCTCAGCTCCGTTAATGGTGATTTCATCTTTGAAAGGGCATCCGTCACGTTGTCGCGTAACAGTTACCGTGTAGATGGCGGCTTCATTAAGACTCACTTTTCGATCTGAACTACTGAATCCAAAACTGCTCTCCCATTTGTACGTCACGGCGACACTGTCTGGAATATCTTTACCTGCGTCAAGCGTAATCACGGGTGTAGTAACAACGCTTTGGTCAGCGCCAAGATCAACTTTGAGTTTGCTCGGTGATGTTAAAGTGAACGTGCGCACGGACTGATTGCCTTGGCTGTCTTTTATGGTCGCCGTGTAGATATCACTTGTCAGCTGTTTCTCTTCAATTTGATTGTCGCTTCCTTGCCATGTTCTGCTCGTGTTGTTAGTTGCACCTTTCAATGTGTAGTTGAACGGCGCATGACCGGCCACCATTTCCACAAGCACGTGGCCGCCCTTTACGTCAAAACAAGTGGGGTTGCCAAGCGTCTTGACAACGGCAAAAAAATCTTTGGCGCGTGCAAAGCTAAATGCATCTCGTCCTGATCCGTCGGTATCCCACTTCACCGAATAGGTAGCCATTCCATTGCTGACGTTGGTGGCTTTGATGTACTCTACGTTATTAGCTGCAAAATTTCCCTGGCCACTTCTGTCTATGATCAACCAGAAGCCATCTGTCGATTTAGCCAAACGGCTTACGTCCAGTTGAAGGGTGGTTTTCATTTGACTTGCGGAAAGTCCACTTGCTTCCATCATCCAATGGCGCTGCACAACGGAGAGCAAAGTATCGGCTCCCAATTTGTCTTTCAGCGAAAGTCCGTTGTCTCCCCAGATCAGAAAATCGCCGTTGTTGATCGTGGATTTGTTGTCTTGGTTGGAG
>DATJJP010000055.1:0-15851 GCA_035492075.1 Cyclobacteriaceae bacterium
TCGGAAGCTTTTTGCGCTTATCCCAAGAGCCTGCGCAAATCTCTCCTTGAATTGTAATGATCTGACGACCCGAATCGTGGTTCTGGCGCAACCTTATGGAGCCGTTGCGGGGGTCGCGTATATAGTAGGGTTCTGGTATCAATTTTCGTTTCCCTTTCGGTTTCCCTTTTCAGGAACAAAAGGGCATACAAAGATACAAAAAGGGAAACGAGAAGTTCAAAAATAGGCCAAATTTCAACTATTATAACCTATTGTAGCCCCGACAGGAATCGAACCTGTATCAAAAGTTTAGGAAACTTCTATTCTATCCATTGAACTACGAGGCCAAAGATTTCAAATAGTTAGGTCGGCGGTCCATCCTCGTGATGGTTCGACATTAAAACGTTGGGGCTACCTCGTTTGGTAGCCCCTTGGTCGGGGTGAGATGATTCGAACATCCGACCTCCACGTCCCTAACGTGATGCGCTAACCGGGCTGCGCTACACCCCGAACTTTAAGTTTCCTCCTAACATTCAGATTTTTACAAGAATGGGCGGAGTTATTCCGAACTTGTTTCTGGACTATGCCAGAACTTCAAAAATCAGGGTGCAATATTAACAATTTTTGCAGCAACTGGGCTGCCCTAAATCGTTTTTTCCTGTGCTCTTAACTAATTTGCATGAATGTCTTTGGGAAAAATCACTCGAATTCTTATAGGGCTGCTCGTGGTATTGAATTTCGAGCACACTTTCGCGCAAAGCGGCACGGTGAAGCAAGCGGAGAAAAAGACAATCCAGGGAAATTGGTCGGGAGCACGGGAAGTCCTCCGGAAAGCGTTGCGAAAGGATACCTTAAATCCCGAAGTGGAAATCGCGTTGGCGAACTTGTTTTTAAATGAACTCAACCCTGGCCAGCAAGTCGATAGCGCATATCGCTACTCCCTTAGGGCACTCTCTCATTTTTCGCAGCTCAACGCAAAACAGAAGGAGAAACTGAAGCGCGACTTAATAGACAGCGCGGTGATGGTGTCCCTTAGGGGAAAAATAGAAAAAACCGCATTTACTTTCGCGAAGCACGCCAATTCTGAAAAGTCTTATAACGATTATCTGGATCGATACAAATTCTCAATCCACCGCGATACGGCAACAGAACTACGAGATGAAGCGGCTTACCTCGACGCGCTGAAACAAAATTCCTACAAAGCCTTTGATGATTATATAAAAAAGTACCCGAATTCGCACCGAGCTGCGGAAGCAAAAAACCGATATGAGAAACTGCTTTTTGATTCAAGGACCCATGATCGAAAATGGAAAAGTTACGAGGCGTTTGTGGCCGCTTTTCCCCAAAGCCCCTATAGAAAAGAGGCGGAACGAAAAGTCTTCGAAGTCCTTACGTGCAATGGACTGCCGGCAGAGCTAATTCGATATGTAGACGAACATCCCAAGAGTGCCTATGCGGATTTTGCACGAAACATCTTATTTCATATTGCACGCGAACTTGACGAGCCCGTTCCAAAGCGGTTCATAACGGATTCCTTGCAGAATGTGGTAGGGCTGGACAAATTAGTTTGGGTTCCGGTTTATAAAAACGGAAAATATGGATTTATAGACAGCGAAGGGACGCAGTCATTGCAGGCACAGTTTGACAACATTGAAGAGAACTACAAATGTGGACTCGTTGATGAGGATATTTTAATGACGAGTTCGGGGCTGGTCAGTAGAAGTGGAAAAATTTTGTCCACGGCAAAATCGTTCAAAAACCTAGGCTATGGTTTTTTAGAAATAGCTGATTCTTGCAAGAGCGTTTTGCATAAATCGGGTATGCAGATCTACAGCTGTTTTGAAGAGGCGTCTGTTCTTGAAGGGAGGTACCTGCTCATCAAAAAAAACGGCAAGGTCGGTTTGTTGGCGTTGAATGGAAGACCATTACTCAAACCGGAATTCATCTCGATTGAAATGATCGGGCAGGTGGTTATCCTTAATCGCATGGGAAAGAAAGTGCTGGTTACGTCGAGGCACCTTAGTGCGGCAGCCGATGGCAACGAGTTGGATGAAAGTTTCGTGGTCGATGAAGTGAGGGATTTTGGAAAGGATCGACTGCTCGTCCGCAATGGGTCCTTGGAAGGCGTTATTGATTCGAAGTTAGAGTTCGTTGTGCCCCTGGCCTTACAGCGGTTGACACAAACACAATTTGGGCTCCTTAGAAAGCTTAATGATCAATACATTTTCCCTGACATTCCAGAACTTAAGAACGAGCGATGGAATAGCTATTTGATTCACCGTCAGTGGCTGCTGTTGCAAAGTGCGTCTGAAAAAAAACTCTATGACCAACTTTCAAAAAAAATCGTCGAGTCGAACGTCGACAGTATTTGGTTCGAAAATGGGCTGGCTTTTACCGCACACGGTGATTCAGTTCGTGTACACGTCAGCGCGGCGAGAAAAGTAGATGTGCCTGCCGGGGCTACATTGTTTTTTATCAAATCGCCTGATTCGATTCGCTACTTCTTTGTTCAGCAAAAGAATAAGAAAACGGTGTTTAGCATTGAGACGGCGGCGAAGCTGTTTATTGCCGAATTTGACAACATCGAATCCTTGAGCGCCGATTATTTTGTGGTGACGAAGAAAAACAAAAAAGGCGTCCTCAACACGAAGGGGCAAGTTGTGCTTCCTGCAGCCTACGACATCTTGATGCTCAAAGAAAATTTCATTTCACTGTATGACGGAAAAAAATTTGGACTTTATAATATTGCCAACGCCAAAATTATCAAGCCTGCCTTCGAAAGAAACCTAATTCCCGTAGATACCGTGGTCATCGCATTTCAAAACGGTCGTTGTGGTTTAATTGACGTAAATGGCGAAGAGCTCGGCGCATTTGAGTTCGATGAAATTCAACCTTGGGCCAACGGCGTGATGTGGGCAAAAAAGGATTTTGACTGGAACCTGATTGATTTTAAGACTTCAAAAAAAATATTGACGCGGGTAAAAAATATCCAGTTGATTAAGAATACGCCCGATGAGAAATTGGCGATTGTAAAACAAGACAACTTGTTTGGCGTGGTGAGCAATGTCCACGGTGTAGTCATCCCACCTAGTTTTACTTTTTTATTGAACTTGGGAAGTGAGGATGAACCGCTCTATTTCACGGCCAAAGATGTAGAGGAAGCGGGTATTGTGGTCGTCATTTACTACGACAAAACAGGAAAACTGCTTCGAAAACAAGTTTACGAAGATGAGGAGTATGCGCGAATCGTTTGCCCACAAGATTAAATCACCGATAATAAAACTTTAACTCAAGACTTTCTCCTTATAATTAATTTTTAAGATAATTGGATCATGAAAAAATCGTTTCTACTGTTCTTCTGTTTGACTGTGGCAGGATTCGCCTTTTCACAAGAGAAGCCCAAACTAGTCGTCGGCATTGTCGTTGACCAAATGCGCCAGGAATACTTGTACCGCTTTGAAAACAAGTTCGGGGCGAACGGGTTTCGCCGCCTGATGAATGACGGCTTCATGCTGACAAACGCGCATTACAATTATATTCCAACCTACACTGGCCCCGGCCACGCGTCCGTCTACACTGGATCGACGCCTGCCGTTCACGGTGTTATCGGCAACGACTGGTGGGACAAGAGTCTAAAGAAAACAGTGAATTGCGTGGAGGATGAAAAGCAGAAGCCGGTGGGAGTAGAGGATGGCAACGGCGACGTAAGCCCCTGGCGCCTTTTGTCGACGACGGTTACCGATGAGCTGAAGTTGTTCACCCAAAAGAAATCAAAAGTGGTTGGAGTTTCTCTGAAAGATCGTGGCGCGGTGTTGCCTGCCGGCCATCTGGCGGACGCCGCCTATTGGTTCGATTCGAAAAGCGGAAAATTTATTTCAAGTACCTATTATGTGAAGTCCCTTCCAACTTGGGCAGAGGCATTCAACTCATCGAAGGCCGTCGATACCTATATTAACAAAGAATGGAACACCTTATTGCCGATTGCCCAATACACGGAAAGCGGTCCCGATGATTCTCCCTATGAGAAAGTGTTGGTTGGAAAAGATAAACCTGTTTTTCCTTACGATTTAGCCAAACTGAATAAAGCCAATGGGGGTTACGACTTGCTCGCCCACACGGCATACGGAAATGATCTGCTTGCAGATTTTGCGTTTGCTGCATTGAAAGGAGAGGGGCTGGGGAAGAATTCCGTTACCGATTTTTTCACCGTTTCATTTTCAAGTACTGATTTAGTAGGTCACCTGATGGGACCAAATTCAGTGGAAGTGGAAGACACCTATCTACGTCTTGATAGAAATATCGAAGCACTACTGTTAAAGTTAGATGAAGAAATAGGCAAGGACAAATACCTCGTTTTCCTCACTGCCGATCATGCAGTGGTTGATGTGCCACAAGCACTGAAAGATGCCAGGGTGCCGGCCGGCTATGCAACCAAGTCGAAGGCTTTGAAAGACGAGCTCAATGCTTTCTTGCAGAAACATTTTCCGAATAAAACATTGGTTGAGTCAGTCTCCAATCAACAGGTTTTTTTCAATCATGAAGTGTTTGGCGACGATCCGAAAAGTGCAGGCATAGAATTACTAATTGCAACTGATCTCGTGGCAAATTATATGCAGTCGAAAGAAGGTGTGGCACAGGTTTTCACCCGAACCACGCTGAAACAAGCTAGTTACAACGTCGGAGGGATCGAAGGGATGATGGTACGTGGGTTCAATCATAAACGCAGTGGGGACGTCGCGTTTGAGTTAGAGCCAGGGTGGCTTGATTGGAGTAGCGCTCAAGGTTCTTCGCATGGATCTTCTTATTCGTACGACACTCACGTGCCTGTGCTTTTTTATGGAAAAGGAGTTCGCAAAGGCAGTTCGGCGATAAGACACGATATTACCGACGTGGCTCCAACGATTTCTGCTTTGTTAAGAATAAAATTTCCAAGTGGTTGCACAGGTCAGCCAGTGGTGGAGATAGTCGACGCGAAATAAATTTAAAGCCAACACTGATTTATAAAACAGAAAAGCCACCCATCGGTGGCTTTTCTGTTTCTTTATTAAAGTCGTTTATTACGCGTATTGGTTTAGCATCACTGGCATCACAAGCATCAAGATATCTTCTCCTTTTTCTTTTTCAGCGGGGAAAATCACACCCGCCTTGTTGGCCGCAGACATGTTCAATTTAATCTGATCCGTGTCAAGATTGCTGAGCATCTCGATCAGGAAGCGTGCGTTAAATCCGATTTCAATGTCTTCGCCTTCGTGTTCACAGGAAAGTCTTTCGTTGGCTTCATTGGAAAAATCTAAATCTTCTGCAGACACTTGAAGTTCGCTGCCGGTGATCTTCAAACGAACCTGATGCGTTGTTTTATTCGCATAAATCGAAATCCTCTTTAAGGACCCTAGCAAATCCGCACGACTGATCGTCATCTTGATCGGATTTGTAGTGGGGATTACATTTTCATAATCAGGGAAACGCTCGTCAATCAGGCGGCAAATCATTCTGATGTTTCCAAAACGGAAGAAGGCGTTGCTCATGTTGAAGTCGATGCTCACGTCTGTATTTTCAGTGGGCAGCGTAGCCTTCAGCAAATTCAATGCCTTGCGAGGAATGATAATTGTATTTCCGTTGTCTGATTTAATGTCCGTTCTTCTGTAGCGTACCAAACGATGCCCGTCGGTTGAAACGAACGTGGTGTTTTTGTCGCCCAGGTTTACATACACACCGGTCATGGCAGGGCGAAGTTCATCGCTGCTGGTCGCGAAAATGGTATTGTTGATAGCTCGAGCCAAAACATCGGTAGAAATGTTGGCGGAAAAGTCGTTTGATACCGAAGGAACTTTCGGGAAGTCAGTGGCATTTTCTCCGGCCAACTTGTAGCGGCCATTGTCAGAACTGATCTCGATGCTGTAGGTGGACTCGTCAATCGAAAATGTGACAGGCTGGTCCGGCAAATTTTTCAACGTCTCCAACAAAATCTTAGCAGGCACAGCAATGTTTCCTTTCTCCTTCGACTCCACATTAATTTCCGTGATCATCGAAGTCTGCAAATCAGAAGCCGTAACTGTCAGCTTGCTTTTATCTATTTCGAAAAGAAAGTTCTCAAGGATTGGTACCACCGGGTTGGTAGTGATTACTCCGTTGATGTGAGAGAGTTGTTTCAGCAAATAGCTGGAGTTGACGATAAACTTCATGAATTCTGAAATTAGTGGTTTAAACGGGGGGTAAAGTTAAAAAGAAATGCCAATCAGAAAAACGTGCTGGTGAGAGCAAAAAAAACCGCTAAAAGCAAAAAGACCCGGCCTGCGCTGCCGGGTCTGAAACCAGAGGAATTTAGGAGTTTTACTTCTGGTTTAGACTAATGAAGGGCGTGTTTTGCCCGGAGATTTGTGGCAACTTCCCATCCCAGCGATCTACCGACCGATATTGGATCAGGTCTTTACTCATCGATTTGCCTAGTTTCAAGTTGGCTTCCGCTTGGGCTGTGGAGTTGAGGCGAGTTGCTTCCGCATCGGCAGCCGCTTTTATTTTGATGACATCGGCGGCAGCCTTAGCTTCGATGACTTGACTGTCGGCAATGGCTTTAGCTTCGATTACCCTGCTTTCGGCCTCGCCTTTCGACTTGGCAATCCGCTTGTTGGCTTCCGCTTCTACGGCCTTCACCTCATTTTGCGATTGTTGTGCGCGTTGATTGGCTTCCAGTTTTGCATTTATCGCTGTTTCGATTGACCCTGGGAGATGGAGTTCTCCAATCGTGTATATGCGGTCGATGATGATTCCGTATCGTTTCGTTTGTTTGCTCACCATACTGTCCACTTTTAACAAAAGATCTCGTTTGTGAACTCCGTAGATGGACTCGATGGGCATGTGTGAGGCGGTCGTATTGAGCGCATCTCGCACCATGTTACGCAAGAAGATATTTGTGATCTCATCTATTCCACGGCGATACTTTTGAAAAATGGCAGGTACGCTGTCCGCCACGAGAGAATAGCTGATCCCGAAATCCCCACTTACGTCGAGGCCTTCTTTGCTTTGAAAAGTGATCGAGCTGTTGTTGTCCCAGATGTAGTTTTGTTGGAACACGGGGAACTTGTAGATCCTTTGGTTGACGCCAATAATGTAACGCCCTACACCAACAGGTTTTTGTTCCACGCCGTGTTGCCCAAGCAAGTTTACCTTGATGCCTCGGTAGCCCGGTTGAACAGTACTGATACTGCATGACGACATCAGCGCGCACATGCCTCCGGCAAGCGCAATGAAATACATTTGCTTTTTCATAAAAGAAAATTTTGGTTAGAGTGTAGAGTGATTTGAATTAAAAAAGAATCACGCTTGGAAAATGGGCGTGATAAAAAGAGCGACGACTTAAATCCTCAGATTTCGGATATGCAAAAAAAATGGGATCGACGTATGGTGAGGGTCAAAAACCGAGGGGTGGATTTTGGCTCCAATGGTTTCTATGCAGGCAGGCAGCTGAGGAGATCTTACAACAATTTTCTCAAAGTCCGAGTCCCCAAAATCATCATCGACACCATCCGCAGCTACGATAGCGAGTTGAAATTCGATCGACTTGCCCTGAAAGGAAGTGTTGACGTCGGAGGTCCTTGTAAAAGAAAATGAAAATGCTACGACCAGTAGCGATGCGAAGGTTAAGGAGAGTTTTTTGAATTGCTTCACAGAAATTGATCTGTTACCTGATGAAACGAAACCTCCAAAAAATGGTTTTGCTTCCCCTAAAAAAAGTTGTCGCACGGAGGGCTTTCATTTGTTATATTCGAAAAATTTCAACGTATGAGACTTTTAGTAACGCTTTTTCTCGGGCTTATTGCCCGCCTTGGTTTGGCACAAACACTTGAGCAATTTATTAGCCACCCGATCGAATCCAATTTTGCGTCATCTGGCGATGGCAAAAATATTGCATGGGTGATCAATGATCATGGCAAACGCAACGTGATGATCAAAATCGGCAGCGAGCTACCAAAATTGTTCACGGATTATCAGATGGATGATGGGCAGGAAATCAACCAACTCGTATTTTCCCCCAATGGCACCAAGCTGGTTTTTGTGCGAGGGGGTACCGCTAATCCTGCGAATTTGACTGAAGGAACTGAGCAAGCGATCTACTTTAAAGACATCAGTTCCAAAAGCCCGGCTTCCAAAATTGCCCAGGGAAACAGTCCGTTGTTTTATCCGGATGGTTTGAAGATCCTCTTTGCGAAAGGCAATCAGATCTATGAGTCGGGCCTCGACATAAACACCTCGCCAAAACAACTTTTCATCGCGCGAGGAAGCAATCGCAATCCAAAATTCTCCCCCAGTGGCAACGACATTTTGTTTACCAGCGAACGTGGCGATCATAATTTTATCGGGATATATAGTACAGTAACAAAGAAAATCCGTTGGGTGGCACCTGATGTAAGCGAAGATGATTCGCCTGTTTGGTCGCCGGAGGGGAAACTAATTGCATTCATTCGAAAAGCCGGAACAAAAATCAGAGAAGTGAAAAATTTTCAGAACGGAGAAAAATTTTCTATCTGGGTGGCTGACGCCGACGCACTGACGGCAAAGATGGTTTGGAAATCGCCCGGTGAAGATGGAGGCTTTGCGCAGGCGAGGGAAAAACCTTTGGCCTGGGCAAGTAGCAATCGCCTCCTATTTTATTCCGAACAAAACGGGTGGAATCACATTTATTCCATGAATCCGGATGGCAGCGACGTGAAGGACATTACGCCCGGCGAGGGTGAAGTTGAGAATTTTGCGCTTGACGCTACCGGTCAGAATATTTACTTCGATGGAAATCGTGAAGACATTGATCGAAGGCATATTTGGAAATCAAGTGTGAGCACAGGAAACCCGACCTCCATTTCTTCGGGCGATGGAATAGAAATGCTGCCGGCATTTGGAGGTACTTCATTTTATTGTTTTCGCTCTACAACTAATTCATCGAAGGTGTTGGTGAAGATCGATGAGACGAAAAAGATATTTCCAGTGAATGCAATTAAATCAACCACTTTTTCAAAGGAATATTTTGTGAAGCCTGAACAAGTGACATTTCAGGCTGCTGATGGAACCACATTGCATGGGCAACTTTTTATCGATCGGAAGATTTCGGGAAAGCGCGCTGGAATCGTGTACATGCATGGCGGACCACATCGTCAAATGCTGCTCGGCTTTCATTACAGTGATTACTACAACAATGCGTATGCGTTCAATCAATACATGGCAAGTTTGGGATATGCGGTCGTATCCGTTAACTATAGAGATGGCATTGGTTATGGAAAAGATTTCCGCTTGGCAAAAAATCAAGGACCACGCGGAGCCAGTGAATATCTAGATGTCGTAGCCGCAGCAAAATTTTTGCAACTGTTGCCCGAAGTGGACAAAAACAAAATTGGATTGTGGGGAGGTTCGTACGGTGGATACTTGACCGCCATGGGGCTGTCGAGAAACCCTGACATATTCAAGGCAGGTGTCGACTTGCACGGCGTGCATGATTGGTCATTCGATGCACATGATGCCACCAATGGATGGGGAATTACAAAAAGTGAAGAAGACCTGGCGTTGAAATCGTCACCCAACGCAGACCTAAGCAAGTGGACAGCACCCGTTTTGCTTATTCACGGAGATGACGACCGTAATGTGATGTTTCAACAGACTACCGATTTGGCAACAAAGCTGCGCGAGAAAAATGTTCCCGTGGAGTTGCTTATCCTACCCGACGAGGTTCACGGTTTTTTGAGGTACGAGAGCTGGTCGAGAGTCTTTAAGGCGGCGCAGGATTTTTTTGATCGGAAATTGAAATAGACATAAGACATAAGAACAAGGACATGCGGTTTATCCTGATGGTATGAAAAGGCTAATTGTTCTTTCAGGGGCAGGCATCAGTGCCGAAAGTGGGTTGGCTACTTTTCGAGATTCGGGCGGGCTGTGGGAAGGCCATCGTGTGGAAGACGTGGCAACGCCCGAAGCGTGGCATAGAAACCCTTCATTGGTTTTGGAATTTTATAATCAACGTAGAAAAAACGCCCTCGCAGCAAAGCCAAATCGTGGGCACGAAGTTTTGGCGGAACTTCAAAAAGATTTTGACGTAACTGTTATCACACAAAACGTCGATGATCTTCACGAACGTGCTGGTTCAAAGAAAGTCCTTCACCTGCATGGCAGCTTGTTCGAGTCACGCAGCACACTCGACCCCACGTTGGTTTACAAAATCAATGGGAGTGAGTTGAACATCGGCGACAAATGCGAACGTGGCTCACAACTCCGCCCCAACATTGTTTGGTTTGGCGAGATGGTACCGATGATGGGAGTGGCAGCCCACGAAACATCGCTGGCCGATGTCTTTCTGGTGGTCGGTACTTCTTTGGTCGTTTATCCGGCAGCAGGTTTGATCCATGCCGTCCCTGGGCATGTGCCGAAATACATTGTCGATCCAAAAACTCCTGAAGTGAATCCAATGCCAAATCTTCATTTCGTTGCCGAAAAGGCGAGCGTGGGCATGGAAAAAGTCAGGGAATTGATGAAGAACATACACTAACAAATGCAACCTGTCTCTGCCATTTTATCATTTGGATTGACATTCATTATTCTTGGCTGTGGCACAAAGACCTCACATGACGACAGCCATGCGACAAGGAAGATGGCCGACGGGCACGAGTGGCTTGTCGAAAATTTGAAAGTGAAAGTCGATACCACGTATTGCAGTCAGGATGACGAAAAATTTTGCTTGCAATATGGAAGGCTGTATACTTGGCAAACCGCAAAAAAAGCATGTTCGTCGTTGGGAGATGGCTGGCGATTACCCACCGACAATGAATGGCAAACATTGGCAAAATCGTATGGCGGAATTTACGATGATTCAAATGATGAGGGGAAAACTGCTTATGTGCGCTTGATATCAGGAGGAGAATCAGGCTTCAATGCATTGCTTGGCGGGAACAGGGAAGTGGATGGAAGTTACCAAAGGCGAGAGGCTCATGGATTCTACTGGACCTCATCAGGGCTCGACAGCACTGAAGCATGGTTCTACAATTTTGCAAAAAGCCCCCAGTTACTTAATCACCACACGGGCGACAAAAAAAGAGCAAACTCTGTCCGTTGCATCCGTGATTGATGAAGATATTAAGCCTTATGGCATCATCTTTTTAAAAACAGCCGTTGCATTGTGGCCCCCAAAACCAAAGGTATTGCTCATCGCCGCATTCACCGTCTTTTTTACATTCTTGCCCAACGTCAAATTCAACGAAGAAGAGATATCCGGATCAACATTCGTGGTGTTGATAGTGGGAGGGATGGTGTCGTTTTTAACAGCAAGGATAGATGCGATTCCCTCGATCGCGCCGGCCGCACCAAGTAAGTGACCTGTCGCCGACTTTGTGGCGCTTATATTCAAATGGGGTAGTTCATTTCCAAAAAGCTTGACGATCGCTTTTGATTCACTGAGATCTCCCAGCGGTGTTGACGTAGCGTGCACATTCAGGTAATCGATGTCAGACGGTTTCATTTCCGCGTCTTCGAGAGCGGCCATCATTCCCAATAGCGCACCCTCACCTTCGGGATGTGTTCCTGTTAAATGATACGCATCGGCGCTCATGCCACCGCCGGCCACTTCGGCATAAATTTTCGCACCACGTTTTTTTGCGTGTTCATATTCTTCGAGGATCAACGCACCCGCTCCTTCGCCCATGACAAACCCATCGCGATCTCTGTCAAAGGGTCGTGACGCCGCTACGGGATCATCGTTTCGAGTCGACAAGGCCTTAGAGGCATTGAAGCCGCCGATGCCAGCTTCATTAATCGCCGCCTCAGATCCCCCCGTCACAATAATGTTGGCTTTTCCCCAACGCACGTAATTGAATGCATCGATGATCGCGGTCGTTGACGTGGCGCAAGCGGAAATCGTCGTGAAATTCAATCCCATAAATCCGTACTTGATCGAAATCCACCCCGAGGCGATATCGGCAATCACTTTTGGAATGAAGAATGGATTGAAGCGTGGCGTACCGTCGCCTTTGGCAAACTCCATCACTTGCTCCTGAAACGTTTGAAAGCCTCCGTTCCCAGATCCCCAGATGACACCCACTTTTCGCTTATCTATTTTTTCTAAGTCGAGGAGCGAATCTTGGATGGCCTCATCTGCGGCGATCATGGCGAACTGAGTGAACTTGTCCATCTTGCGTAGTTCCGGACGATCAAAATATTTATCGAACTCAAAACCTTTCACCTCGCAAGCAAATTTGGTTTTGAACTTTGCTGTATCGAAATGAGTAATAGGACCGGCACCGCTTTTGCCCGCCACCAGATGGTTCCAAAAATCGTTGATATTGTTTCCAATGGGAGTGATCGCCCCCAAACCCGTAACAACTACCCTTCGTGCCTCAATCGTTTTCATTATAGTTTACTTTGATTTTTATTTTTTGATTTTTAGTCCCGCCAAAACATTTTCACGGATGGCGATAAAATCTTTTTCGCCAGTAAGCCTCGTCAGTTGAACGGCGGCAAGCATATTTGTAATGATCATCAGCGCCTTTGTTCTTGGCGATTCGGTGAATGAAAATGTTTTATTCCCTTTTCCCTCTTCAAGTATTGTTGTCACCCACAACAAAATTTCATTTGCAAAGGAGCTCAGCGCCTTCGCCATTTTCGGTTCTACTGTTTTAATGTCGGTGGCTAGTGAACCAACAATACATATTCGCCCTTCCCTGTGGATTGCATTGTAGATGGATAAGAAAGCTTTGATTTTGGCCACGCCGTTTTTCCCTTCAACGGATGTTTGCAGTTGGTGCAGCCTTTCGGTATGTGACTCCAGTAAAGCGAGCCCCAGATCTGTTTTGGTGGAAAAGTAATAATGTATCGAAGCGTTTTTGATTTTCAACTTTTCAGCGATGTCGTAAAAACTGAACGCATTGTAGCCTTTATCGCGGATAAAGGTATCCGTTAGCTGTATAATCCGTTCCCGGGTTGAAACCATGAGGCAAATATACCTACCAATTAGTAGGTAGGCAAATCGGGTAAAACTTTAGGCGGGAGGCTCCCATCCACTCTCACCGAGCAGAGGCACAAAGGCAAATTGGTTGAACTCCTCTTTTAGCATCTTCCCGTCTTTCTTGGTGAGCTTGACCATTCGTTGTGTTTCTCGATTCCCAACAGGAATGATCAGAATTCCGCCTTCCTGGAGTTGTTCGGTGAGTGCCGCAGGAATCACCGGCGCACCGGCAGTGACAATAATCTTGTCGAACGGGGCTTTGGTGGGTATCCCTTTGGATCCGTCGCCATAGAAAAAATAAGGATGGTAGCCGAGTTTTGGAAGAAAGGACTTGACCGTATCGTAGAGCTTGCGATTGAACTCTATGGTATAGACTTTGGCGCCCATTTCCACCAGCACGGCCGCCTGATAACCGGACCCGGTGCCCACTTCGAGGATTTTATCGTTCGGCTTTACCTGGAGTTTTTCACTTTGGAAGGCAACGGTGTACGGCTGAGAGATGGTTTGGCCTTCGCCGATGGGAAAAGCCTTGTCTTCGTAGGCATGGGGGAGCAGCGCATCGTCAAAAAACACGTGCCTGGGCACCTTTCCGATGGCTGCCAAAACTGCTTCATCGGTTATGCCTTTTAGGCGCAATTTTTTGACCAAATTTTTACGTAATCCGCGCTGTTTATAATTGTCCTCGATCATCCAAAATGCCCATTTCTGCCCAAAAAAAGGCATTTTTTGCTGTAAAATAAAGTTTTATAGAATTCTTAGGAAAATTGATTCCTATCCCGCTACTTTGAAACCCAATGCACGGAAAACCTATTTTGCCATAGCGTTAAAACTGTGCAACCTGATCCCGCAGTAGGAGTGGTAATCCCACCCACTACTGTAGGGGCAGGTAAACTTCCAAAAATCCTTATTTTTTCCTTTGGATAGCCTTCTTGGCGGCTTCTACTATATTATCCGGGCCCAAGCCATATTTCTTCAAGAGCGCTGTAGGCGTTCCACTTTCTCCAAAGCTATCTTGAACAGCGACCATTTCTAAAGGCGATGGAATGTGACGGGATAACACCTGAGCTACAGCGTCGCCCAGCCCGCCATTGATTTGATGTTCCTCGCACGTCACCGCGCATTTGGTTTTTTGAACTGACTCCAAAATGGCGTCAACATCAAGCGGCTTAATGGTGTGGATGTTGATGAGTTCAACACTGATTCCTTGCGCGGCCAATTTTTCTTCGGCCTCGATCGCCGACCAAACCAAATGACCGCATGCAAAAATGGTAACGTCCTTTCCTTCGATCATCTTATCGGCTTTGCCAATGGTGAATGGCCGGTCGGGTGCTGTAAAAATAGGCCAGCTTGGTCTGCCAAATCGCAGGTACGTGGGGCCATTATGTTTGCCGAGTGCAATTGTGGCCGCCTTGGTTTGATTGTAGTCGCAGGGCACAATCACCGTCATCCCAGGCAGCATCCGCATCATGCCAACGTCTTCCAGAATTTGGTGCGTTGCTCCGTCCTCACCCAGGGTGACGCCGGCATGTGAAGCGCAAATTTTTACGTTCTTTCCCGAATAGGCAATCGATTGGCGGATTTGATCATACACACGACCTGTTGAAAAATTGGCAAAGGTTCCGGTAAACGGAATTTTGCCACCGATGGTCATGCCGGCAGCAAGCCCCATCATGTTGGCCTCGGCAATACCGACTTGAAAAAAGCGCTCTGGAAAATCTTTTTTGAAGGCATCCATTTTTAATGAGCCCGTGAGGTCGGCACATAAGCCAACAACGTTCTCATTTTGCTTTCCCAGTTCGTGAAGCCCGGCCCCAAACCCGGAGCGGGTATCTTTTTTTTCGGTGAAAGTGAATTTCATGTGTTCTGTTAATGTCTTGTTAAACATTGAAAATACCCCAATCGTGATTCAACACCCAGGGAACTAATTCGTTTGACTCGTAAAAACCAAAGTCCATGGCCGGCACAAAAACAGTTAGTAACAAATTACTTTTTTGGATCATCGTGACGCTGCTGTTGGCCATTGTGCCTTGGTTCCTCTGATTAATAATCGCCAATTGTTTCTTCCAGTTGAGCGAGTGCTTTTTGCAACTCCTCGTCATTAGGGGCAACACCATGCCACTTGTGGGAGCCCATCATGTAATCAACGCCATAACCCATGACCGTCCGCATCAAGTTCATCACCGGTTTTCCTTTGCCCGTCTGTGATTTTGCTTTTTCAATGCCGGCGAGTACATCTTCCATTTTGTTGCCTTCAAATTCATTCACGATCCAACCGAACGCCTCCCATTTGGCTTTCAAATCCATTAGAGAAAGAATTTTGTCGACC
The DNA here is from genome assembly GCA_035492075.1 of Cyclobacteriaceae bacterium. GTDB lineage: Bacteria > Bacteroidota > Bacteroidia > Cytophagales > Cyclobacteriaceae > ELB16-189. The sequence continues at coordinate 15,279 of DATJJP010000055.1, forward strand.
GGCCCGTCAATTTGCTGACCATTGTAATCGATGAATGCGATAAGGTTGTCTACTTTGTTGTGGGCAGCATACATAGAGCCTTCCCAAACTTGTCCTTCTTGTTGTTCGCCGTCGCCCATCAATACGAAAACAGTCTGACTGTCTTTGTTGAGTTTTTTCGCTTGAGCCGCACCGATAGCTACAGACAGTCCTTGGCCCAATGAACCGGATGCAATACGTATTCCTGGCAGGTGCTCGTGTGTGGCGGGGTGGCCCTGCAGTCGAGAATTGATTTGCCGAAATGTCGCCAGTTCTTTGATATCGAAATATCCGGAACGCGCCAGCGTAGCGTACCACACGGGCGAAATGTGCCCGTTGGAAAGGAAGAACAAATCTTCACCCACGCCATTCATATTGAATTTTGGATCGTGCTTGAGAAAATGAAAATAGAGCGCCACAAAAAAATCGGCGCATCCGAGTGAACCACCGGGGTGTCCACTTTGGCAGGCATGAACCATGCGCACGATGTCTCGGCGGATCTGAGTGGCTAGCTTTTTTAGTTGAGCAAGGTCAGGTTGTTTGGCCATGAAAGAA
>DATJJP010000056.1:0-54274 GCA_035492075.1 Cyclobacteriaceae bacterium
TTTTTGTCGTCCGTTTTCTTGGCCTCCTTTCCGTCGTTTTCTCAAACGCAGGACAGCTACGATTATAATTCCGAGTTCGTTTGGGGCATCAACAAAAACTCATCGGGTGGACTTATCGGAGGGTTTACACTCAAATCCTCGAGGCGCATCACGAAAAATATGTTCGAGACTTTTGGTATCGAGCTGATGAATGTGAAAAACCCTCACGAAGTGCGCGTGCAGTCAGTGAATAGTGGCAATTATTTCATTTATGGCAAGACGCATTATTTGTACGCCGTGCGCCTGCAATATGGACGCGATTTGGTGCTCTTCACTAAAGGGCCACAACAGGGTGTGGAGGTGAAGGCGGTGACGGCAGGAGGGCCTTCCATCGGAGTGGTTGCTCCGTATTATATCGAATATGCCGACAGCACTTATTATACCGCAAAGGCACCTTACACCAATCAGCAGTACAGTCAAATTGTGGGTGTTGGGAGTTTATTTCAGGGCATTGGTGATTCAAAAATTCAGATGGGTTTCAATTTTAAGATTGCGCTGAATTTTGAGCTCGGCTCTGGAAAAAACAATGTTACCGGTTTTGAGGGAGGCTTTTTGGTGGATGCCTATTTCAAGAAAGTGGAGCTCATGGCACAAACCGAAAACTACGCAGTGTATCCTACCGTTTTCCTGACACTATTCTTTGGCAGCCGCAAATAGTTTTTGAGTGATCATATCCGTTGGAGCACTTGTCCGCGGTGCGCATCCAGTTTCAAAAGGATAAACAGTAAAATCGTGAATCCCCATAATGCGGAGCCTCCATAACTGAAAAATGGGAGCGGAATTCCGATCACCGGAAATAATCCTACCGTCATGCCGATATTCACTGCAAAGTGAAAAAAGAAAATGCACGCCACGCTATATCCATAGGTTCGCGTAAACCGATTTTTTTGTCGCTCGGCCAAATAAACAATGCGGAGCAGGAGCGTTACAAACGTCGCGATCACGACGACGCTTCCGATCCAGCCATGCTCTTCACCGACGGTACAAAAAATAAAATCGGTACTTTGCTCTGGCACGAAATCAAACTTCGTTTGCGTTCCCTTTAAATATCCTTTTCCAAAAAAACGGCCGCTGCCAATGGCAATTTTTGATTGCGTGACATTCCACCCAAATCCAAGCGGGTCAGCATCTGGGTTAATCAATGCCTTGATGCGATTCTGCTGGTGCGGCTTCAGCACGTCTTTTACCACATAATCTACGCTGGCGATCACTCCGCTGATCATCATGGCGCCAATGGTAAGCAACACTATTCTTCTCAGCTTCTTTTTCCTTTCGAAAACAATGAGCGCCACCAACACGACGCCAATCGCAACATATAAATACACGGGGTCAGGAATCAACAAAGTCAAAACAAACAGTGTCGCAGCACACAGACCGACGATGAGCAGAAATGGAGACATACCTTCACGGAAGAAGACCAATACAAAAGAAGTAAACACCAGCGCCGTGCCTGTGTCCTTTTGAAGAAGGATCAACCCCATCGGTAGGCCAATCAAGACGAACAACGTCGCTTGACTTCGCAGGCTATCCATTCGAAAACCCACCGAGCCAATATATTTTGCCACGGCGAGCGCAGTCACAAATTTTGCAAACTCCGAAGGCTGCACACCAAACGACCCGATACCAATCCAGGCTTTATTACCGCCTACTTCTCTCCCGATGAGCGGCACAAGCAACAGCGCGAACAGAATCAGACCATAAAAAAGATAAGCGAATGTCTCATAAAATCGCAGGTCAATGATGGTAATAGCAAATGCAATGACCATGGCAGCGCCGATAAAAAGAAGCTGCCGACCAGAGTTCAAGGACAAATCGAAAAGGGATTGCCTGGCTCCTTCATCATAAACGGCGGCAAGAATATTCAGCCATCCAAAGGTCACCAGCCCAAGAAACAACATCACTGTGGTCCAATCGATCGATCCTGAAATATCGGAGTCCCTTCTCATCAGTTAGCGTTAGTAAATACACCTGCCAACACGTAATCCTCTATATATGGTCTGCGCGTTTTGCCAAACAAATATTTTTCAATCATCAAACTCGCGATGGAAGCAGCCGCTCCTGCACCCTGACCTCCATGCTCCACATAAACCGACAAAGCAATTTTGGGATTTTCACGCGGCGCAAATGCAATAAATACAGAGTGATCCATAGTACCAGGTTCGTTCTCGACCGTTCCTGTCTTGCCACAGACGACTACATCTTGAAGGCGAGCATACCACTGGCCAGTACCCGCCTCTACCACATATTGCATGGCATCGGCTGCAATTTTGAAATTGGCAGAGTCGATCGTTGTGGTATGCTTGATCAGATAGTTAGGAAGCGGTTTCTTGTCGTTGCCGATTCCTTTGATCAAATGAGGAGTAAAATAAAATCCTTTATTGGCCACCGTCGCGGCAAAATTGGCCATTTGTAAAGGCACCACTAAGTTTTCACCCTCGCCTATCGCGATAGAGTAAATGTTTGAAAATTTCCACGGCTTGTTGTGATATGCCTGGTCATAGGAAGCGGGAGAAGGAACGAGCCCATTTTTTTCATTCGGCAAATCGATACCCAATCGATGGCCAAACCCAAAGCTCATGATATGATCGTCCCATTGCTCCAAGCCGATCCGCGTGTCCTTGAACGGATCGGTCGATTTTCCTTGGTTCAACATCCTTCGCAGCACTCCATGAAAATACACGTTGCAGGAATTGGCAATTGCACCTCGAAGATCCTCGTAACTGTGTGGTCCGTGGCATCCGATGATCGTGCGATCACAGCGGATGCGGGTTTCCGGCGTGATCACTCCTTCTTGGAGCGCCGTCATCGCTTGCGCTATTTTGAAAATCGACCCCGGACGATATTGCGCTTGAAGCGCCCGATTGAAGAGCGGCTTCATGGTGTCGCTACTGATTGCCTTGAAGTTGGAACTGTATTTTTTTCCCGTCAACAGATTGGGATCATAGGATGGTCCAGAGACGAGAGAAAGTATTTCGCCGGTTGCTGGCTCGATGGCCACAATGCTTCCCGCCTTTCCTTTCATCAATTTTTCGCCATACAACTGCAAGTCGAGATCGATGCTTGAAACCAAATCTTGGCCAGGTACAGATAACGTATCGTACTTGCCTTCGTTAAAAGGGCCTTTATCGATTCCCTTCACATCGCGCAACTTGAATCGCAAACCACGTTTGCCGCGCAATTGCTCTTCGTAAAAAGACTCTATTCCACTTTGGCCAATGTAGTCGCCTTGTTTATAAATTCCAGTGGCGTCCTTTTTCAATGCATCCTTGCTGATCTCACTCACATAACCGAGTGCATTTGCCAAACTGGCAGTCGTGTAGGCACGCGCAGTACGAGCCTGCACAAAGAACCCCGGAAATTCATCCAGGTGGTCTTGTACTCTGGCCAAGTCCTCATTCGAAAGCTGATCGATAAAGAGCATTGGCTTCACCGGAGAATATTCTTTTTTCTTGGCCTTGATTTCCTTGAAGCGACTTTTCAGCTCCTTAATAGTCAACCCAAATACTTTGCAAAAATTGGCAGAGTCAAAATCCTTGATGTCATTGACGATGACCTCTAGATCGTACTCTGGTGTATTGTAAACTATCAGTTTTCCCTTTCGATCATAGATCAATCCTCGAAAAGGATATTCTACCTGGCGGAGAATGGAATTGCTATTGGCAAGCTCTGCATACCGATTGTTGACGACCTGAACAAAAAACAGTTTGACAATGAAGATCAAGCCGATCAACACGAATGCAATTTGGAATATTTCCTTTCTCCCCTCGTTCATGCTCTACTCCGCTGCGGCAATAAATACTGCAATATCACCATCATCGTTATGGTGAATAGCAAGCTATTAATGGTCTTAAGCATTGAATACCAAAACAAAGTTCCCGTAGACTCAACTAAAAATAAAATCAGGTGATGGATAAAGACCAAGGGCATAGTATAAACGAGAAACCATTGAACCCCCTGTGACGGCAAATTGGGCATCGCGCCCGGGTCATAGCCACCCTGAGGGGTAATGATACTCAACCAATAATTGCGGATGTAGGCAATGAGGACCATGCAGATGGCATGCAGCCCTAGGCTATTGTAAAATACATCCACTGCAAAACCGATCGCGAAGCCGGCAAGCATCAAAAAAAGGTTGCCGGTCTCAATCGGCATCAGCAAAACGAACGCAACGTACAAGAAACAAAAGCCCGTGTTAAACAGAATGAGGTTCTTGAAAAAGGCTTGCGCTAGTACGTAAGCGACAAATGAGATCAGTAATGTAACGAGGTTACGTGTCATCGCGATTCACCGAAGGTTGAACGTTCAAGAGCTTCTTTTTCTTTTTTTAATTGATTTTTGACTACCTCCACAAACGACAGTTTTCCAAAATCTTGTCCGAGCTCAACTTTTATTTCATAGAATGGCGCTTCGCTTCGCAAATTGTATTCCTTGATCTTTCCAATGAAAATGCCCGGCGGAAAAATCGCATTGTATTCTGAGGTCACAATCGAATCTCCGACCATCGGTCTTACGTGTCGGGGAATATATTTTAAGCTCGTCAGTGAAGAGCTTGTTCCCTCCCACTGTACGGTGCCAAAATGACCCGTGCGTTTGAGTACACAGGAAACTTGCTCATCAATGTTGAGCAAAGAAATGACCACCGCATAATGTTCAGACACGGTCTTCACTTTACCCACTACTCCTGCTTCACTTATGACCGCCATCCCCGGTTCAATTCCCGAGTCTGCACCGCGATCGATGGTGATGTAGTTCTTATAATATTTGGTGGTATTGTTCACCACTTTGCTATTCACATACACGTATTGCTTACGCAATGTTGAGTCCGTCTGATTGAGTTTGTACGAATACAGCATCTGGTTACGCTGTTCCAATTGATTTCGAAGGGTCGAATTCTCTTTCGAGAGTACGGCGTTTACATCGCGCAAGGAAAAATAAGAACGTATCGCTTCCTCCGTTGAGTTGATCGAGGCGACTACGCTATTCGACGTATTAAAATATTTCGTGTTTTGGTACTGATTGTTGACGATGAGCAACCAAGCACACAAAAATTCCAGTAATAAAAAGGTGAAGAAAGCCCTGTATTCGTAGAGAAAATTAAAGAGGCGTTCCATCCATTAGGTCATGAGCACTTTACGGTACAATTCGATATTCTTCAACGCCGCGCCCGTACCGCGCACAACGGCACGAAGTGGGTCTTCGGCAACGTGAATAGGCAGTTTTGTTTTCAATGCCAAGCGTCTATCAAGACCACGGAGCAATGCACCACCGCCGGTGAGATAAATGCCACGTTCATAAATGTCTGCCGAAAGTTCAGGCGGAGACATTTCCAGTGCTTTCAATACGGCTTCTTCCAATTTTGAAACTGATTTGTCAAGCGCAAAAGCAATTTCCGAATAGGAAATCTTGATGGTCTTAGGGATACCTGTCATCAGATCGCGACCGCGGATTTCATAATCATCCGGACCGTCATCCAACTCCGTCATGGCAGACCCTACTTCTATTTTCACACGCTCAGCCGAACGCTCACCGATCAAAAGGTTATGCTGCCGGCGCATGTAGTCCAAAATATCTCTGTTGAAAGTATCCCCTGCAATTCGAATGGATTGATCGCAAACAATTCCTGACAAAGCGATGACTGCAATGTCAGTCGTTCCCCCACCAATATCCACCACCATATTTCCAATGGGTTGTTCGATATCAATACCTGTTCCAATCGCCGCTGCAATCGGTTCGTAGATCATGTAAACTTCTTTCGCGTTGGCATGTTCCGCGGAGTCGCGCACCGCACGTTTTTCCACTTCCGTAATTGCAGAGGGAATACAAATTACCATACGCAATGAAGGCGGGAAAAACCGGCGACCTGTGTCGATCATTTTTATCATGCCGCGGATCATCATTTCGGCCGCGTGGAAATCAGCAATCACCCCTTCCTTTAGCGGGCGAATGGTTTTGATATTGTCGTGGGTTTTCTCGTGCATTTGCATCGCATCGCGCCCGATGGCCAGCACACGGTTCGTGTTTTTGTCAATAGCGATAATGCTCGGTTCGTCAACTACCACTTTGTCTTTGTGAATAATGAGCGTGTTAGCGGTGCCTAGATCAATGGCGATGTCGCTGGTGAAGAAGTCGAAAAGTCCCATGTATTAAATATCCTCCGGAATATTAAAGCGTGAAATTAAAAGAAAATATCAACGCAAACTCTTCTGAAAGGAATATTTAGGTACATCGACCTATTTGACGGGCATCAGGTAGGGTCAACCGTCAAAAACGCCGGTCTACTTTCATCAATGCTTGAAATGGCGGAAGCCGGTGAATACCATTGCTATGTTTTGTCTGTCGCAATAGTCGATGGAATCTTGATCTTTGATGGAGCCTCCGGGCTGAATGACTGCGGCTATGCCTTGTTGATGAGCAATCTCAACGCAATCGGGGAAAGGAAAGAAGGCATCGGAGGCCATGACCGCGTTTTTCAGTTCAAATCCGAAACTCTTGGCTTTTTCAATGGCTTGTTTCAGCGCGTCCACGCGGCTTGTCTGCCCCACACCGCTGGAAAGCATCTGACCGGCTACTGCCAAAATGATCGTGTTTGACTTCGTGTGCTTGCAAACTTTACTTGCAAAAAGAAGCGCATCTACTTCGGCTGCCGTTGGTGCACGCTTGGTCATGGTCTTCAAATCGGTCTTAGCGTCGGTGTGCAAATCCAAGTCTTGCTCGATGACGCCATTCAACAGGCTTTTGAACTGCTTCGTCGCCGTAAGCGGTTGCTTTTGCTTAAGAATAATCCGATTCTTCTTCGATTTTAATAATTCAAGCGCCTTTGCGTCGTAGTCCGGGGCGATCAAGATCTCGAAAAAAAGTTTGTTCATTTCTTCGGCAGCAGCGGGATCTATTTTTTTGTTTGAAGCAAGAACGCCGCCAAAGGCAGAGATCGTGTCGGCCTGAAAAGCCTTAAGGTATGCCTCTTTGGCTGACGAGCCCGTGGCCACCCCACAGGCGTTCGTGTGCTTGATGATGACGAAAGCCGTTTCCCCTTCAAACTCTTTGACCAGATTAACGGCCGCGTCCACATCGACCAGGTTATTATACGAAAGTTCTTTGCCATTGAGCTGATCGAAGAGCCCGGCCAGATCACCAAAATAGAGCCCCTTTTGATGTGGATTTTCGCCATAGCGCAGGGTCGTTCCGTTTTGATAGCTGGATTTGAAGCTTGGGATGTTTTGTTCTTGGTTGAAGTAACTGAAAATAGCGGAATCATAGTGCGACGTCACATCGAAGGCGAGGGCCGCAAAACGTTTTCGGTCGGATAGGTCGGTTGATGAATTTTTGTTTTTCAACAGTTCGAGCGTTTCCGCGTATTGATTACGGGAAGACACAATGAGTACATCATTGAAATTCTTCGCGGCTCCCCGAATCAGCGAAATTCCACCGATATCGATTTTCTCTACGATATCCTCTTCTTTTCCGCCCTTCGCCACCGTTTCTTCGAATGGATACAGATCCACGATCACCAGATCAATGGATGCAATTTTAAATTCGCTCGCCTGTTTTACATCGCCCGGTTCGTCTCTTCTATATAGTATCCCTCCGAACACGGCCGGATGCAACGTCTTTACTCGCCCCCCAAAAATGGAAGGGTACCCTGTGAGCAGCTCCACCGGTATCACCTTGTATCCCAACTTCTCGATGAACTCCTGCGTTCCGCCAGTAGATACAAACTCTACGTTGTCTTTGGCCAATTGATGCACCAATGGCTCAAGGCCGTCCTTGTAAAAAACCGAAATGAGGGCGCGGGTGATTTTCTTAGGGTTCATGGAGGGAAATTTGGAGTGCAAATGTAATTGGATTCTGGATACTTGATTCGGGGTCCTGGATGCCAGATGCTATATCCCCTTCTTTCGTAAGTGTAGAATCTGTATCCAGTATCCAATTCGAACGCTCGTTAGCAGGAAAAAATCCGAAGCTTCGACCAATTTTGTTTGTGCGAGAAAGTTTTTTCCTTTTTATTTGAAGCCATGAACAGCAATCAGCGATTTTATTTTTGGTTTTACTATTATCAATCCCTGCGGGACTTGAGGTAAAATCGCTTTGCAAAAAAGAAAAAGACAAAACGAAAATATCAAAAGAGTCCCGACAAAATCGGGACTTTTTTATTTATGACACATGCTAAACTAAAGGTCGCTATACAAGGGATTTCCACCTGCTTTCATGAGGTGGCTGCTCGAACTTATTTCAACGACTCCATCGAACCGGTGGAATGCATGACGTTTCACAAACTCTGCGAATCGCTGAAAAAGAAAGAGTGCGACTTTGCCATGATGGCCATTGAAAATACAATTGCGGGCAGTATCCTCCCCAATTATTTTTTACTTCAGGAGTTCAAGTTTTTGATTGTCGGAGAAATCTATTTGCCCATCCACATGCATTTGCTTGCGTACCCGGGTGTGAAATTAGATGACATCAAAACGGTGGAAAGCCATCCGATGGCCATTCGTCAGTGCTACGAATACCTGCACCGGTTGAATGGCGTTGAGCTACGCGAGAGTGACGACACAGCGATCTCAGCGCGCAAAGTCGCCGAGAAAAAATTGAAAGCTACAGCTGCAATCGCCAACGAGTTAGCGGCCAAAAGATTTGGGTTGGAAATTTTGGGAAGACGAATCGAAACGCACAAGAAAAACTTCACTCGTTTCCTGGTGTTGTCACGGCATGGTGATTCGAACGACGAAACCAACAAAGCCTCGCTTTGTTTTGAAGTACGTAACGAAGTGGGAAGCCTAGCCGACGTGTTGACGGTTTTCAAAAACCATCAGATCAACCTAAGCAAGATCCAGTCGATACCCGTGATCGGCAAACCTCAGGAATATTCCATCCATGTGGATGTAGAGTGGAGCGAGCGAAAAAATTATGACAATGCGATGAGACAGATACAAAAGCAGACGCACAATTTCAGTGTGTTGGGCGAGTATAAGAAAGGGAAAATAGAGTATAAATAGCTACGAGCCGCGAGCTTCTAGCTGCGAGACAAAAACTAGAAGCTAGAAGCCAGCAGCTAGGCGGCCTAAAGCAAGAGAAAAAAATTATGATACAGCCAGCGAAAAGAATTTTGGAAGTGGAAGAGTACTACTTCAGCAAGAAGTTGGCGGAAGTACGTTCGCTCGATTCGCCTGAATTACGAGTGATTAATCTCGGCATTGGAAGTCCGGATCTCGCACCATCAGAATCTGCCATTGATGCGTTGACCGCGTCGGCAAAAAATCCGGCTAACCACGGCTATCAGAACTATAAGGGTATTCCGCAATTGCGCGAAGCGATTTCCGGTTTTTACAAAAAAACGTATTCCGTCACGCTCAACACAGAAACAGATATTCTTCCGCTTATGGGATCGAAGGAAGGCATCATGCACATCTGTATGGCTTTTGTGAATGAAGGTGATGAAGTATTGATCCCTGATCCTGGTTATCCAACGTATGCATCTGTTGCAAAATTGACGGGCGCAAAAATTGTCACCTACCAAATGAGCGAGAAGTCAAATTGGGGAATCGATGTCGCGGCCCTTCGTCAGAAAGATTTATCAAAAGTGAAAATCATGTGGGTAAATTTTCCCCACATGCCTACGGGAAGAATTGCATCCAAGCAAGAGTTAAAAGAACTCGTTGATCTTGCACGTGAAAACAATTTTCTGATTGTCAACGACAATCCTTACAGTTTGATTTTAAATGAAAGTCCACTGAGTATTTTATCGATTGATGGCGCTGCAGATGTGGCGCTTGAACTGAATTCACTCAGCAAAAGTCACAACATGGCCGGCTGGCGCATTGGTTGGGTGGCTGGACGAAAAGATTACATCGAAGCGGTGCTCCGAGTGAAGAGCAATATGGATTCCGGTATGTTTCTCGGGCTACAGCACGCCGCGGTGGAAGCATTAAAGAGCGGCGACGACTGGTTTCAAAAACAAAACTCTATTTACAGAAAAAGGCAGCAAGCGGCTTGCAAAATCCTGGATGAACTCGAGTGTGCGTATTCACCTAAGCAATCGGGACTATTTGCTTGGGCGAAAGCCCCGGATCAAATTCCAGACGTTGAAAAATGGATTGATGAAATCCTGTATGGAACAAAAGTATTTATCACTCCTGGATTTATCTTCGGCGAAACAGGGCGGCGATTTATCCGCCTCTCACTTTGTGCCACCGAAGAAAAATTGAATGAAGCGCTTACCAGAATCAAGCATTTCAAGAAACGTCAACCATCAACCATCAACGAACAACTAACAACGCAATGAAAGTCTCTATCATCGGCTTGGGATTGATTGGCGGCTCAATGGCTCTCGACCTCCGCAAAAAAGGTGTAGCCACCGAAATACTCGGCATCGATCGCAATGAGGAAAATGCAAAAAAAGCACTCGAGCTAAAATTAGTTGACAAGATCGTTTCAGAAAATGATTTCCTTGGACAAAGTGACCTGGTGATTGTAGCCATCCCGGTCAATGCTGCCTGCGCACTGCTGCCGTTCATGCTCGAGTCCGTCGGTCCAAATACCGTTGTCATCGACACGGGATCAACGAAAAATTCGATCTGTAAATCGGTAAGCGGTCATCCGAGGCGGAGTCAATTTGTGGCGGCTCACCCGATCGCGGGAACTGAATTTTCTGGCCCCGCCGCTGCCTTCTACGGATTGTTTGACAACAAAACCAATATCATTTGCGAACGCGACAAGTCTTCTGAGGACGCATTATCCGTTGCGGAAAGAGTTTTCAAAGCACTCGGGATGAATACCATTTTCATGGAGCCTGAAGATCACGACAAACACGTGGCTTATGTGTCGCACCTTTCACACGTGAGTTCTTTTTTACTTGGGCAAACCGTGCTCGACATAGAGAAAGACGAGAAAAACATTTTTGACCTGGCGGGCAGTGGTTTTGCCTCCACTGTGCGTCTGGCAAAAAGTTCGCCCGATATGTGGGCGCCGATCTTCGAGCAAAACGCAGAACACTTGAGCCAGGCGTTGCTCGAATACATTATGCACCTGCAAAAATTTCAATACTACTTACAAAAGCGCGACACCAAAGAATTGCATAAAATAATGACGAAAGCAAATGACATCAAGCGAGTGCTCAATCGTGGTTAAGTATCAACCGATCAATGTGCCATTTATCAATTAAAAACAGAATTTAAATTAGAGTTATGAAAAAAGGATTAGAGTTGCAGTCGATCACCAAATGGATGAAAACTGACAAGCCCGTGATCATCAGCGGGCCCTGCAGTGCCGAGACGGAGGAGCAAACCATAGCGACTGCCAAGCAAATTGCAGCAACAGGCAAAGTGCACGCGCTTCGTGCGGGAATATGGAAGCCCCGTACGAGACCCGGACAATATGAAGGCGCGGGCGATGTCGGTCTGCAGTGGCTCATCAACGCAAAAAAGGAAACGGGTTTGCCTGTCACTACCGAAGTGGCCAATGCAGCTCACGTGGAAGCCTGTTTGAAAGCCGGCGTTGATATTCTGTGGGTCGGTGCGCGCACCACGGTGAATCCATTCTCCGTTCAGGAAATTGCAGATTCATTGAAAGGCGTTGACATCCCGGTGATGGTAAAGAATCCGGTGAACCCCGATCTGGAACTCTGGATCGGCGCTCTCGAGCGGCTCAACAAAGCGGGCATTACAAAAATGGCTGCCATTCATCGTGGATTCTCGTCATTCGAAAAAGGCCCTTTCAGAAATCAGCCCATGTGGGATTTGGCGATCGAACTGAAAACCAGAGTTCCGGAACTTGATATCATCTGCGACCCCAGTCACATCAGCGGCAATCGCGATCTGATTGCTTTTGTTTCTCAGAAAGCCCTTGACTTGGACATGGCGGGCTTGATGATCGAGAGCCACATCAATCCTGACGCCGCCTGGAGTGATGCCAAACAACAAGTCACACCGGCCGTGCTCGGAAAAATAATCAGCGAGCTGGTGGTGCGCAAAGTGACCAGTGAAAACAAAACGTTCAAGGACACACTCAGCGTTTTGCGCGAACAGATTGACCAGATAGATGATGAGATCATGCAAAAATTTGCGCAGCGCATGAAAGTCTCCGAGAAGATCGGTCAATACAAAAAAGAAAATAACGTAACAATTCTTCAGGTGACGCGATGGGAAGAGATCATCAAAACACGGGTGGCGCTTTGCAAGGCAATGGGGCTAGACGAAGGGTTCACACGCGACTTGCTCAGGCTCGTTCACCACGAATCGATTCAGATTCAGGAGAAGGTAATGAACAATACGGAGGTGAAGGTTTGATTTGAAGATTTCAGATTGATCATGGTTAATTCGGAGTTCATCCAACACCTCCTTCTCAAAGGCGAAGCAGCCAAACGTAAGGTGAACTCCGAATTTTCTTCCATCTCTCCGCAACAACTCAACTGGAAGCCCGACCCAAAGAGTTGGAGCGTCGGTCAGTGTCTGGATCACATTATCATTTCCGACAGTTTGTATTTCCCGACATTGAAAAGAATTACCGAAGGCAGTTACGTCCACTCCTTCTGGGAAAAATGGAGTCCGTTCAGCACGTTTTTTGGAAAAGCCTTTGTGAACGCCCTTTCGGAAGAGCCTAAAACAAAAATGAAAACCACAAAAGTCTTCCTCCCGTCAACAAGCGATATAGACGCCGCAATCATCGATCGATTTTATCAACATCATGATACGTTCATGAGCCTCATCTCTCGTTGCGCTCAGATTAATCTTGAGGGGGTAGTATTAACTTCTCCTGGCTTCCGATTCATCACCTATCATCTCGAGGATGTTTTGACCTTTTTGATCCAGCACGAGCATCGACACATCAATCAAGCCATCCGGGTGAAAGAAGCGATGACTGTATAATAATTTCTGAGGCCAGAAATCATTCGATTCCTGCCCAAATGGAAAGAATCATGCATTCAGAATCTGGGAAGAAGTATTTTAGCGGCCGCAATCTTATTCATTTTATGTTTTTATCAAAAACGGATCGATCGGCTTATTTAAAACGGATTGGCTTTGAAAAAACTGACCTTGTTCCTTCTTTCGAAGATCTTTGTGTGCTTCAACGCGTTCACCTTTTGTCGGTGCCTTTTGAAAACTTGGACATTCATTTGGGAAGAAAAATTGCTTTAGAAAACTCATTTGACAAAATAGTGTTTCAGTGGAGAGGTGGATTCTGCTATGAGTTGAACGGCTTGTTTTACCAATTACTGAAAGACATAGGGTTTAACGTTCAAATCATTTCAGGGAGGGTTTACAACAAGGCAAAAAAGAGCTACCCGCCAGAGTTTGATCACATGGCTCTCACTGTCAAACTGAATGGGCAAGAATATCTTGTTGATGTCGGCAACGGAGAATTTGCTCTTCAACCGTTAATCGTAAAACCAGACATAGTGCAGGTTGATCCGAGAGGAAAATTTATTATTGAAAAAACGGAAGATGACTATTTGCTCGTAAGTAAAATTGGGGACGACGATAAAACACCTCAATATATATTTACTCTTGAACCTCGAATTGTCGCTGATTTCCTTCCGATGCTACATTACCAGCAAACTAGCCCAGATTCTCATTTCGTAAAAAATAGATTGTGCACGCTGCCAACTGAAACCGGTCGAATTACGATTTCTGGCAACACGATTAAAATCAAAATTGGGGAAACGGTAGAGGAAAAATCACTAGCATCCGACGAGGAGTTTCAAAAAGCTTTGTTCGATCATTTTGGCATCAGGCCTTAAACCCATTTTTTCTTGGGCTTCGATCACAACCGTCCGAAAACGCACTTACTCTAGGAATCCGTTTCACTCCATCTGCGTAAAATTCCATTCCTTTTTCGCGGGAAATCGTATAATTTCCATCACCAACCCATTTGCTTATGAAATTGATATTTACGTTCCTGTCTCTCCTTTGCACGGCGGCCCTCGCACAAAACCCACTATGGCTTCGCTATCCTTCCATCTCGCCCGATGGTTCGCAGATCGCCTTCACCTATCAAGGTGATTTGTACACCGTCAGCACGAGTGGCGGCAAAGCCACTCCCATCACCGTTCATCCCGCGCATGACTTCATGCCCGTGTGGATGCCCGACGGGAAAACCATCGCGTTTGCCTCTGATCGTTTTGGCAACTTTGACATTTACACGATCTCCGCACAGGGTGGTCTTCCGATGCGACTGACCTACCACTCTTCCAATGATTTTCCGACGTCCGTTTCACCCGATGGAAAAAATATTTTGTTCAACTCCACGCGTGTCGATTTAGATGCCTATGCTGACTTCCCCAACCGCGCGATGCCAGAATTATATAGTGTTCCGATAGAAGGAGGCCGAAACAACATGGTGCTTACTACGCCTTCAGAAGCTGCTGTCTATAATGCCAGTGCCACAAAAATCTATTATCAAGATCGCAAAGGGTACGAAGACCCGTGGCGCAAGCATCATCAGTCGTCCATCGCCCGTGATCTTTGGGTGTATGACGCCAAGAACGGGACCCACACTCAACTCACCACGTTTGCAGGCGAAGACCGCAACCCCATGGTCGATGCACAGGAGAATTTTCTGTACTACCTGTCAGAAGAAAAAGGGTCATTCAATGTATATCGTCTCGGCCTGAAGGGTTCAAAAGAGAAAACACAACTCACCGATTTTTCAAAACATCCCGTTCGCTTTCTTTCGTTGTCTTCGAATGGGATACTTTGCTTTTCGTACGACGGCGAAATCTATACGCTCCGCCAAGGCGAACAGCCAAGAAAAGTAGACATCAAAATTCAGACAGAAACAAAACTGAATCCTTATGAAATCGTGCCCGTAAACAGCGGTGCTACTGAATTAGCTATTTCTCCGAACGGAAAAGAAGTTGCGTTCGTAGTACGTGGTGAAATTTTTGTCACGTCTGTAGAGGGTGGTGCCACCAAACGCATCACCAATACTCCCGAGCAAGAGCGCAGCGTGAACTTCAGCAAAGACGGAAGAAATCTTGTCTACGCTGGCGAGCGAAACAACAACTGGAATGTCTACAAAACGTCGATCGTACGCAAGGAAGAGCCCTACTTCTACGCCTCCACGGTGCTGAAAGAAGAACCTGTTGTGGCCACCGACGCGGAAGAATTCCAACCTGAATTTTCTCCCGATGGAAAAGAAGTAGCCTACCTCGAAAACCGCACCACGCTCCGTGTGGCGAACCTTGCTTCCAAGGCAGTGAGAACCATTCTCCCGGGAAACAAAAATTATTCCTACAGCGATGGCGACCAATACTACAGCTGGTCACCGGACGGCAAATGGTTCCTCGTGGATTACCTCTTGGACAACCATTGGATCGGTGAAGTGGGCCTGGTGAGCTCAGCAGGAAACAGCGAAGTGATCAACCTCACCAAGAGCGGCTACAACGATGGCAATGGACGCTGGATGATGAAGGGGAAAATGATGTTGTGGTTCAGCGATCGGGACGGGATGAAAAACCATGGTAGTTGGGGCGCCAGTACCGACGTCTATGGAATGTTCTTTACGCAAGAAGCATACGACAGGTTCCGCCTCAGCGAAGTCGATTATAAACTCTTGAAAGAAAAGGAGGACAAAGAAAAAGAAAAAGACAAGGACAAGGATAAAGCGAAAGATGAAAAGGCCGACGACAAGAATAAAACGAAACCCGTCACGAAAGAAGAAGAGAAATCCGACGCCATCGTCATTGACCTGAACGGCCTTGAAGACCGGAAAGCCAAGCTGACGATCCATTCTTCACTTTTAAATGATGCCATCATTTCTCCCGATGGCGAAAAATTGTATTACCTCGCTCGCATAGAAAAAGGAATAGACTTGTGGACCACCAACTTGCGCACCCGCGAAACGAAAATTCTCACCAAGCTCGGCGACAACGCGGGCGCACTAAACATGAGCGGCGATGGCAAAAAGCTCTATGTCTTGGTCGATGGCAAACCTAATTCGGTTGACGCCGAGTCAGGAAAGAAAGAAACGATGTCCATCAATGGCGAAATGCAATTGTTCAAACAACAAGAACTTGCCTACATTTTTGATCACTCTTGGCGTCAAATGCTCGAAAAATTTTATGTCGCCGACATGCAAGGAGTGGACTGGAGATTCTATAAAAAGGAATACGCTAAATTCCTTCCGCACATCAGCAACAATTGGGAATTTGCCGAGATGCTGAGCGAAATGCTGGGTGAGTTGAATGCCTCTCACACGGGTTGCCGTTACAGCCCCGATACAAGAAATGGCGACCAAACGGCTTCGCTTGGTTTGATCTATGATGAGAATTTCTCTGGCAACGGAATTCGAATTTCCTCCGTGCTAAAGAAAGGTCCATTCGACCGGGCTGATTCAAAAGTGAAAAAGGGCACGATCATCGAAAAGATAGATGACGATAACCTGTCTTCAAATTCCGACATCTTCAAATACCTCAATCGCAAAGCGGGCAAGAATACGCTGATCACTTTGTATGATCCAACAACAAAGAATCGTTGGGAAGAAGTTATAAAGCCCGTTGGCATCGGCCAAGAAATAGAAATGCTGTACCGACGCTGGGTGGAGAGAAGAGCGGCGGAAGTGGATAGTCTCTCGAGGGGAAAAGTAGGATACATCCACGTGCGTGGCATGAACGACCCAAGTTATCGCACGGTTTATGAAGAAGCCCTCGGCAAGCACGCCAACAAAGAATCACTCATCGTTGACACTCGCTCCAACGGCGGCGGTTGGCTACACGAAGACCTCTCCACGTTTTTGAGTGGAAAGAAATATTTGGATGTCATTCCGCGTGGTCAGTACATCGGCTTTGAGCCACAGTTCAAGTGGACAAAACCTTCCGCCGTGTTGATTGGTGAAAGCAATTATTCAGACGCGCACATGTTCCCATTTGCCTACGATGCAAAATCATTGGGCATGACCGTAGGGATGCCCATCCCAGGAACAGGCACTGCCGTATGGTGGGAACAACAAATCGACCCTACTCTCGTATTTGGTATTCCGCAAGTGGGCATGGTTGGCGCCGACGGAAAATATTTGGAGAACACGCAACTAGAGCCCACCTACAAAGTGAAGAATCACTACGAGATGTTAGTGAAAGGACGGGATGAGCAAATTGAAAAAGCAGTAGAATTGCTCGTTCAAAGGCTGGCAGAAAAACCCGCACCGAATAAAATAGTTCCGTTGGAAAAGAAAGGGAATTGAGTTCTCGAATGAACGGCAAAAAAATTAGCCCCGACCTGATGGTCGGGGTTTTTGTTTGTGAATTTTAAATCTTTTTGGCCGCAAACGACGATGTTGACAAACATTTTCCTACACGAAGGGTGGTCGCTCCGTCAAAACTAAAAATATCCAACCGCCATGAGCCGGTGCAGCACAAACCATTTTTGCACACAGCTTACGGTTTAGTGCATAAAAAAAACCACGGCCCGAAGGCCGTGGCTGCCGTATGTTCTGATATCTTTTTCTATGGGGCTACCGTCGCTCTGGTCTTTTTCACTTCATCGACTTTCACTTCATCGGCTTTGTTGCCCCACGATTTGCGTATGTAAGTGAGTACATCTGCTATCTGTTGGTCAGCAAGCCATGCGTGCGGTGGCATCACGTTTTGGTACGATTCTCCGTTGATCTTGGTTGGCTTGTCGTATCCTTTCAGAATAATTTTGATCAACTCAGTTTTGTTTCCAGTCACTATATTGATTCCTGCCAGCGGAGGGTTCATACCCGGTGCCCCTTTACCATCGCGTTGGTGGCAAGGCGCACAATAGGTATTGTAAACAACTCTTCCGGCTTGCAGTTCATCAGGCACTTTCTCCTCCTCTTTTTTCACCTCCGGCACAAACAAGGCGCGATCGGACGTTTCCTTAACACCATCCGGATAGTACATGATGCGCCAGATGCGGCCGTGCTGCGAATCTGAAATATAAAGCGAACCATCGGGCCCCTCGGCCAAGCCGCAGGGACGGAAAAATGCGTTGCCAGGATTTGTGATCGGCTCGGGGCCAATGAATCCATCTGCAAAAACTTCATAGTCGCCGGAAGGCTTGCCGTCTTTCATAGGAACAAAAACAACCTTGAATCCTTGTTGCTCGTGTCCCAATCTGTTCCAGCTTCCATGGAAAGCTATGAAAGCACCATTTTTATATTTCTCAGGGAAGAGATCGCCTTTATAAAACACAACATCATTGGGAGCCCAGTGGCCAGGGAAACCGAGTAATGGGGCTCTTGCCTTGTCAACGCGATCTGTTTTCTTGCCGTCACCGCCATATTCGGGGTTCAAGAAGCTTTTCTTCTGAATGTGATCATAGTAGATGTATGGCCAGCCCATGTCACTGCCTTCCTCAAGGTCGAAGAAAATTTCAGAGGGAAGCTCTGTGTTTTGTTCTTCGCTATAGAATTCAGGCCAGTAGCGATGAAGGTCATCTCGCCCATGCTGCAGCGCGTAGAGTTTCCCTGAATTGAAATTCCAGTCGAGGGCTACCGCGTTTCTGATACCCGTAGCATAACGATGCTGGAGATCTTGTTTCTGTCCCAACGTATTGTCATCAAATTTCCAAATGCCTGCACGGGTCTCCAACTCCTTGCATGGATCATCACCCGCCGTGTGAGGCATTCTCAATGTGGTTTCACAGCAATTGCTCAAGGAGCCCACGTTGACATACATGCTGCCCTTATTATCGAAAGTGAAAATTTTTGCAGAGTGGCCATCTGCTCCAACCAACGTCACAACTGTATCTCGAGCTTGATCGGGCAACAGGTTTCCGCCTGTAATCTTGCTGCGATAAACGTGCAAGTTGTCAGCGTAGTAGAGGTAGCCGTTGTGAAGTTCGATACCGGTGCCAGTAACTTCGGAATATCCTTTGATGATATCGGCTCGTCCGTCGCCGGTAGAGTCGCGTACGGCAACGATGCCTTTTCCGTCAGCGGTTGGTCGAGCCAGGTGGAGATAAATATCCCCGTTGGAAGCAATCGCCATGTGCCTTCCGCGGCTGATCGAGTCCACGACCACCACGGCCCCAAATTTTTCGGGAAGCGTTATGCCTCCATTGTTTTTGTCAGGGGTGAGTTCCTTCTTTTTGCTACACCCGATCGAAAGCGCAGCCACCGACAGACAAAGTAGTAGAATTGATTTATTCATGTTTTGGTGAGATAATATAATCTACTAAGATAGCACTGAACTTATAATTTGCCCACCGGGGTTTGTGATAAATGGCACAATGCGATGCCGAACTCGTTTGCGCCTGTTAATTTCTCGGTACTACTGATTAATTCGGTTGATGATTGATGGGAGGAGTTTATCGATAATCAACAAAAGGAAAAAGCCGGTGGTTGCCGCAAACGCTGTTATGCCGAGCAACATCAAATAATATTGCGCTGCCCATTCGAACGCCACTTTCACGCGATGCAAAAAGCTGACCTTAATTTCGTGCGACTCCGACAGCGAAAGTTTTACGGTGCAGAATTCATTTTCTTCCGAAAAATCACCAAGCTGAACGCCCAATGACTGCAACTCTTGTTCGATCTCCAAGATTCGGTTTTGCAAATTAATATACTCATCAATCTTGCCGCTCTGCTTTTTAATTTCCAAAAGAGATTGTCGGGTGATCTCGAGCGAATTTTTTCTCGCATTCAAATTCTTGAATTCACTGGTCTTATCGACTTTGACAATTTCTTTGGATAAAACGCTTCCGACCTTCAGCATTTCTGCATAAAGGGAGTCAAAATTGTCGGGCGGTGCACCGATCAAGAAAAAGATGCTTCGGTTTCCTTTGCGGCCTGTATTCTTTTCGAACTGAACAATGCTATTGAATTTCTTGATTGTGGCACGCGTATGTTTTTCGTCATTCTCAAATTGTTTTGTGCGTGTTCGTACGGTAGCTGTTTTCTCGTACTTCTGATTCACATCGAATTGCTGCAGTTGAGCCGAAGCCACGCCGTCGGCTGCTCCGCCTACCGGTCTCTTAAACTTGTAGCTATCGCTTGCATAGTTTTTTCTTACGCCTTCACTATCGCCGAAGAAACTTGAGAGCTCTTCTTCCTGCAGTTCCGAAAGCCCTGTGGTGTAGCCATAGATGAAGCGGAAAAGGAACAAAACGAAGAAACCGATGATAAGGACAACGATCGTACGAATCAATCGCGTTTTAAAAAGTGTTTTCATTGTCTAAAATTAAAATTCTCTAAATCATCTGCCAAACCTGAGCAACGAGTATCCGAACCTCACGAAACAGAAACTCCAAAATAATTCAGGATCGATTTTGGGATCTTGACATACCAAGGAAGGTTGTTTTTATAGATTTGGTAGATCCGGTAACGTTCCGCACCAAAGCTCAATTTGAAATCATCGATGCCGGTACCTGTCATACTTCCAAAATCAAAAACGGTGTAATGCGATTGCGCGTATTTTTGAAATAAATGGTCGGTGACTTGCGTTAATGCATTTGTCTTTCGACCGTTTGCGGTACTGAACGCTGCCAATGAATATAATGTCGTCCCGAACTTGCCGATCAAAGTACCACAGAATAGCTCTTCATCAATTGCTGCTAAATACAATTCGATTTGTCCATTGAAGGAAAGTTTTTCCCACAACGCTCTCAGCACCACCAACTGGTAGGGTTGAAAAGATTTTATCGGTAGCTGAGCATTCCATTTGAAAAACAAATCCAAGTCTTCCGACATAGAGATCGTCAGGTTCTTCGTTGGCTTTCGCAGTTTCCTCGCTCTATCATGAGAGTAGCCCTTCAAAATTTCCTGATAGCTTCTAGTCAGATCGATTTTCAGGCCACCACATTCGATGACTTGACACTCCACCAGTTCACGGAAAGAGTAATCACAAAAAAAATACTTGGCTAGGTACTTGTAGCTGCGCAAATGTTCTCGCCATGCATTTTTGAAAACCTCGAAGCTCCCGGCCTCTCTTTTCCGACACAAAAAGGTGAGGTAACAGGTAAAAGGCGATTGATAGACATACTTGATACCACCGCGCTCTCGGTAAGGAATCGGAACGGCGTACCAATACTGAGACTCTTCTATGAGGACAACCGCCTCCCATTCGCCACAGCAACTGAGGTAGTCGAAGGTGCAATAGAGCGGACCATCAGCGACTGCCACCAAGGCATCCCAGCAATTCCTGTCAATTTCAGTGGCGTGCAAAACCTCAATGGATTTCTCCCTAGCAATTTGCGCCTGCGCCAAAACCAGATTTTTCTCCATGGCGGAATAAAAATCTGTCACCCGACTGGGTCTGGTCTCGGTTAATTAGCTTATGTCACTTTAGCCTGTTTATTGGAGCCGATTTTGGACTATTTCCGTCAACGCATTTATCTAATGGATTGGGCAGGTTTTTGGAATGTTCATCCGCCCTTGAGTTTCGCCAACTGCTTCTTTACGTTTTCGTTTTTGGGATCGAGCGTCTGGGCGTATTCATACGCGTGAATGGATTTTTCCTTTTGGCCCGTCAGCTCGTACGCTTCACCCAAACTATCAAAGCAATTCGCAGACGACGGGAAAAGATTGGTGTTGATTCGGAACACGACGATAGCCTCTTGAGACCTACCTTGCGCAAGGAGCACGTAGCCACACGCATTGAGTTCTCCTTCGCGCACTACTTTGGAATGAAGTTGATCGGCAAGGCCTCGTGCGCTTATGTTGGGATCGCTGAGCAGCCCATTCTTCATCCATTGCGTTATGGTTGGGAAACTTCTGTAATTACTTTCGTAAGGCTGGCGATTGAGAATCTTAAGCAGGTCTCGCTCCAGAGTCTCTACAGGGAATTCAACGATCCGTCCGATTTCAGCATTCTTATCATACACGATAAAAGTCGGAACGCGAAAAATGCTCAAGCCCTTTTCTTCCCGCTGAGGTGATTGCTTGTAAAAAGTGGACGAGTCATCGACCGCTATCCATTGAATATTCTCTTTAGCGATAGAAAGTTCATTGAAAATCTTTGACATACGCGGCAGCTCACGTCTACTGTCACCACACCAGGAGCCGAAAAAAACTTTGAATGTGAGTTTGCTCGCATTTATTTTCTTTAGCGATGCGAGAATTTCCGGGTTGGGTTTGTAATCATTCAAGCCTGACGTGTACCAAGAAGCAAACGGCTCTTGCTTTAACGCATCCACCGAGCATGTCCCCAGAATTTTTTTTGATTGGCCTGTTGCCGCCGTGCCGATCAACAAAAGAAAATAGAAGATGGTCTTTTTCATTCGGGTTGGAGTTTGGTTTTTTTCAAAACTAACCCCATCGCCATCTCAGGCTTGTTAACAACCCGCCAACGGTTTTATAATCGATTGTTAATTTTTGAGCCCGTTACTTGATCGAATCAAGCCGGCGCAGCTTCACTGCCTTCCATGCGGTAACGGAAACAACGGCGAGCGTCATCGCTCCACCCAATACAACGGAGCGAACTGTGCCAAAAATTCTGGCCGCCACCCCAGATTCAAAAGCCCCTATTTCATTGGATGAACCGACAAAAATAGAGTTCACCGCCGACACCCGCCCCTTCATGTTTTCCGGGGTGAGCGTGTGGATCATCGTGCCGCGCGCGATCACGCTTACACAATCAAACACCCCACTTAGTATCAGCAAGGCCATCGAGAGCCAGAAGGACGTTGAGAATCCAAATCCGATCATGCAAAAGCCAAACCCCGCCACACACCACAGCAAAATCCTTCCCATGTTTTTCTTGATGGGATGGTGTGTCATGTAAATGGCCATCAGTATAGCTCCGATTGAAGGAGCGGAACGAAGGGCCCCGAAACCCATTTTTCCCACGTCCAAGATTTCATTGGCAAAAATCGGAAGGAGAGCAACTGCACCGCCGAACAAAACGGCAAACAAATCGAGAGTGATCGCACCAAGGATGATTTGGTTGCTGAATACAAATTGGACCCCGGCTTTTATTTTCTCCCATATCCTTTCTTCTTCAGTGACCGGAGGCAATGGTTTATTGGGAATCAAAAAATAGCAAATCAAACCCATCGTTGTAAAAGTAACGTCAACAACATAGGCTTGCGTAATTCCGAAAGCATCAATGATCAATCCCCCAATCATGGGGCCGCCAAGCGCAGCACCTTCCCATATCGTGCTGTTCCATGTGATGGCATTCTGATACAGATCACGATCAATCAGCTGAGGCATAAATGAAAATGTAGCCGGCGATAGAAAACCGCGCGCTATGCCGCTGATAAATATTACGCTATATATTGGAAGGGCACCATTCGCCAAGATGAAAGCGCCCATATCCATAGTAAAAAAAAGTAGCGCTGACGAGCAAAACACAAGGGTAGTGACACAGATCAAAATAATTTTCCTTCGCTCCACTACATCTGCCAAATGACCAGCATAAAGGGAAACGCCTATTGCGGGGATCGCTTCTGCCAAACCTATAAGCCCCAGAGATAGTGGATCCTTCGTGATCTCATAAATTTGCCAACCCACCGCCACCGCCTGAATGGTCACCGCAAGGGTGACGAACAATTTGGAAAAAATAAAATATCGAAAATCACGCACCTGAACGGCAGCGTACGGATTATGCGGAGTCGTTGCCATCAAAACTTAAACGTAGAATTAATCGCCTCAATTGCCTTTTTTCTTCGCGCTTCGCGTTCGCCAGCTATTTCCACGAATGGAACTCCAGTGGCCAAAACTTCTTTCCGGTAGATATCTCGAAAATAGTCTCTTTTGTCTGGATGCTCGCGTTGCGGGTCTTCAGCCCACGGGATATCGATATCCGTCAGTAAATACAGATCATATTTTCGTCCCGCTATTTTCTTGATGATATCGGGATCACAATTACCGTACTTGTGCTCGCTCCAGACTTTTATCACGATCAAATTGGTGTCGCAAATCAATACTTTGTTCGCATCGTAGACCCATTCGTCCTCCATCCGCAGTTGTCCGTGAGCTATTTTCAATAGATCAATCTGGTCATAGGCCCGACCGAGCTTATTCAGGTACGCTCGTGCATATTCTTCCACCCACGAGGTATGATAATGCTGCGCCAGAAATTGCGACAGGTCAGTCTTTCCAGTGCACTCGGGACCAATAACACAAACCTTTTTTACTTCAAGCACATTGTCGCGAGTGACCACCATATAATTTTTGATCGCAAAATTAAGTAATTGTGAAACAACTTCAGGGTTTAAGCGTTCTTGAAATGCCAGCCTACCAGATTAAGAATCCGAACCACAACCATTTCACATATGAAAAAAATAATACTAGTCCTTCTTGCCCTTGTTCCGTGCTTTGCAAAAGCCCAACTGACCAAAGGAATGACCTTTCTCGGAGGATCATTGTCTACTTCTGCACAAAAAACTGACATCAACAGTCCATTTGCCATGAACCCCAGCAAGACGAGTTCCTTCTCACTATCTCCATCGATTGGCGTGATGACGAGTGAAAAAATGGCTTGGGGGGTAGCGTTGAATTATGGTTCAAGTTCTTACAGCCAAGACACTTTTTTGCCCATTAATGGCACCGTTGTGAACTCCAAAACCGACAATTCAGGATTTGGTATCTCGCCGTTTGGTCGTTATTATATGCCGCTTTCCAGCGCTGTTTACTTTGCCATTCAAGGGACGGCAAGTGCGGTCCGTGGCACTACCAAAACAACTCAAGGGAGTAGCTCTTCGGAAAATTCCTATTATACGCTAGGTTTGAACTTTAAGCCGGTGCTTGTTTTTTTTCCCACACCGAAGTGGGCAGTTGAAGGGAGCATTGGAAGTCTGGGGTATTCTTACAACAGATATCTACCCGACGTACAATCGACTACCTCATTTGGCTTGGCCTGGGGATCGCTTTCGTTTGGAGTTTCCTACTTTTTTGTCAAGAAATAAAAAACTCTTTCAGCAAAATCCACGCGCCAACCACGAGGGTAAACCAGCCAAATGCTTTGCGCAGATAAAGGGCCGCGATTTTTCTTGAAAAAGAATTGCCAATAAGGATTCCACCTACGGCGAGCGCTGTGATTGTGACCAAAAAGGTCCAGTCCATTTGATGTGTGAGCAGGTCGCCGGAGAATCCAATCAATGAATTAATGGCAATTACGAACAGAGAAGTGCCGACGGCCGTTTTGAACGGTAGCCCGGTCAAAAACACAAGTGCAGGTATGATCAAAAATCCGCCGCCCGCGCCAACCAACCCCGTCAGGAAACCGATGAGCGTCCCCTCCACAATCACTAAAAAGATTCTAAACTTTCGGTTATCCGACTTCACCTCGCGTTTGTTTCTGATGAGCTGGAAAGAGGCTAACACCATCAGCACAGCAAAAAGGCCGAGCAACAATTCCCGCTTCGTCAAGTCAAAGCCATCGGCCTGAAAAATGATTTGAGGAATAGCCGGCACCACCCAGTGGCGTGTCGCGAAAATCGCGAAGATGGAAGGGATGCCGAACAGTATTCCTGTTCTTACGTTGACTAGGTTTTCGCGGTATTTAGGAATCGCTCCAACTAAACTCGTGATGCCTACAATAAAAAGAGAATACGCTTGCGCCTGCACCGGCTCTATGCCGAATAGATAAACCAGAATCGGGATAGACAAAATAGAACCGCCACCACCAAGCAGCCCC
This sequence comes from Cyclobacteriaceae bacterium, assembly GCA_035492075.1. Classification (GTDB taxonomy): domain Bacteria; phylum Bacteroidota; class Bacteroidia; order Cytophagales; family Cyclobacteriaceae; genus ELB16-189. The sequence goes on from DATJJP010000056.1 coordinate 25,574, forward strand.
AGCACCATTCCAATCAACACCGAACAACAATAACCAATGATCTCTTGCACGTGGCTATTGTTTAGAGTAATCTACCACGTAAGAATCGGGAAACTGTTTTTTCATGCTCGCTAAAAAATCGGTTGCTTTGTCATGAGTGGAAAAAGGACCGAGGATAAGACTATAATATTTTACTCCGTTGAGCACTTTTACTTGGACGGTGACTTTCTTTTTATACGCGTTCTTCAAGTGGTCGGTCATCCTCAGTAAATTCACGAGCTCTTGATACGTGCCCAACTGCGCACCAAAACCCTTTGGTTTTATCTTTGCAATATCAAAATCATAAAATTCTTTTTCTTCTACTGTCACATGATCGATCATAACAGGAAGTGTTTTGCCTTTTCCATCGCCCTCATCCACCACCTCGATCGATACGTCAGCAGTGCCTTGATTAAAAAAATTCAATTTCTCAGCCGCCGATTTTGAGAGATCGATCACCCTTCCTTCCACATAAGGCCCGCGATCGTTGATGGTGACATTCACTGACTCCTTGTTTGCTAGGTTGGTGACCTTCACTACGGTGCCAAAAGGAAGCGTCTTGTGAGCAGCAGTTAATTTGTTTGCTCTATACTTTTCGCCGCTTGCCGTTCGATGGCCCTCAAAGGCATCTGCATAAAAAGAGGCTTTGCCAGTTTGGGTTTGTGCGCTTAGTGATGCTGAAAAGAAAGCAAGGCACAGAAGCAAAATTATTTTTTTCATCGAGCAAAATTAATTGGCCGTGCTTGTCGATCAAGAAATTGTTTGTTAAACATTTTTAATTGGCAGGCACTGGTGGTGGGCCATCGGGAATATATGCTTTATAAATGGTGTTGCCTTTTCTTTTTTCAAATTCGGCACGGACATCTTTTCTCAGTTGTTCATTTTCAAATAAATCCACCATAGTCATCGCTAGTGCTTTGGCGGCAAATAGCAATCCTTTATGCCCGATGCTCATACCTCCACAGGCCACCACTGCCCATCCGTGCCACGCAGCTTTCTTAGGGGCTGTAGTTACAAGTAGACTAATCTCCGGCACATTCCAACTCACGTCGCCCACATCGGTGGAACCACCATCGGGGTCTTCTTTGGTTTGCTTTAGCGGGTGAATGGTGCCATCAAGTCCTGTTGGCTCCAAGTTTTGTGCTTCTTGAATTTTTTTAGCGAATGTGATTTCCTCTGCGGTATATGCGATCGGCCCCAGCGCTTCTACATTTTTTTGCAGCGCCTCGGCTCCTGTCCTGTTGACGAGTTGTTCGAAGTCGCCCGTTTGTATGGTCACTTTATAATCTACGCCCGCGATGAGTGCCGCGCCTCTGGCAATGTCTTTCACCCGCGCAAAAACTTCATCCACCACACTTCTCTTGCTATCGCGGATCCACATCCAAACTTTCGCGTATTCCGGAACCACGTTGGGCACATCTCCACCCGCTTTGATTGCATAATGCATCCGTACGCTTGGCTTCACATGTTCACGCAGCAAGTTTACCCCATGGGTAAATGCCTCGGCGCCGTCCACAGCGCTGCGTCCCTCCCAAGGATCAAATGCGGCGTGCGCTGCCTTGCCGTTAAACTCAACGATAAAGTCAACCATGGCTTGCGAGCTTTGGGTGCTTGCGGCTATTTCAGAATCTGGATGCCAATCCAAACAGACATCCAAATCATTGAACAGCCCATCACGAGTCATATAAATTTTGCCTCCAACAGATTCCTCGGCGGGTGTTCCGTAAAATCGGATCGTGCCTTTCAGTTTCCCCGAAGCAATTAATTCTTTTATTGCAACAGCCGCCCCCAAGCTGCCAGCACCGAAAAGGTTATGACCGCATCCGTGGCCCGGTGCCCCAACTTGCTGTGGCTCTTTGGTAGGCTGTGCTTTTTGTGAGATTCCCGGGAGCGCATCAAATTCGCCGATGATCCCAATGACGGGCTTACCAGAACCAAACTCTGCAACAAAAGCAGTCGGCATACTGGATACGCCTCTTTTGACTTTGAATCCCTGTGCTTCCGCATAGTCGGCAAGTTCCGTTGAAGATTTACTTTCCCTTAATGCCGTTTCCGCATAAGTCCAAATTTTGTCGCTGATTGAAGTTAGTTCAGTCTGGTGCTTATTGATTGAGCTGACAGCACCATCCTTGTTGCTGTTCGATTTCTTTGATTGCCCAAACGCCGCTGTGGTTGTGGCTGCGACAACTAAAACGCCAACGAAATATTTTTTCATTTTTAAAATCGCTTATATCCACTCTAGTTTAGTCACGGTTTTTTCGGTCATGACGTCGCCAGTGTGCTTTGTTTCTTTGGGTTCGATCAGCATGAGATGAACCTCCTCACCGTTTTTTGTGCGCGGCCGATGCTCCACACCTTTGGGGACTGTCAAGATTTCTCCGGCGCTCACCTCCACGGTTTTATCACGAAAGTCAAGAATGAGCGTGCCCTTTTGGATGATGAACAATTCGTCTTCATCGTCGTGCTTGTGCCAAACAAACTCACCTTGCACTTTTGCCAGCTTCACATAATTTTCGTTAAGCTCGCTTACAATATAGGGGTGCCAGTGATCATTGATCTTTGAAAATTTTTGGGAGAGGTTTACAGTTTCCATGCCATGCGGTTTTACGTTGGGAAGTTAAGTAAAAGCGCATCGCCAACCACGCGGTCGACTCCCAGCGAATACCTCACCTCGGGGGTTGCAAGTACTGAACTGTTATTCGTTAATTGGTTGTCTTTTTAAATCATTTTCTATGAAAAACCTGCCCATTTTTATTGCTGCTCTCATTTTGGTCTCGTGCGCCGATCGCAAATCAGAGATCGAAAAAGCCATGCGACAATATGATCATCTTACGTTTCAAATGAACGCCGACTCGCTCGCGGAAAGTTATTTGCCCACGGGCGTGCTTAGTGGAAAGGGGATGAAAAAATTTGAAGGCCGCGATTCCATCCGAGAATTCTTAAAATCTTTTTCCGCTGCCGATATCCATCTGATCTCCAATTCAACCAGCGTAGAGTCGATTACTTTCAGTGGTGATACCGCCATGGTACTTGGGAGCTATGAACAGAAAGCAAAACTTTCACAAGGCGACACCGGCGTCTACACTGGAAAACTTACGGCCAAGTGGCTGAAAGCGGGAAACCGTTGGTTGATCGCCAACTTGTACACTACGCCTCAAAATCCCATCGCGTCAATAAAAACAATTTTACTTCGTGAACTGAGAACTACACACAATCAAAAAGAGTGGTTTGTTCCTGCTAAGGTTGCCCTAGAGGGTTTGACCGCAAAGCAGGCTATGTGGAAAGATGGAAGTGGAAATCACTCGGCAGGACAACTTGCCTATCACCTCGCCTTTTGGAATGAACGTTTGCTGAAAAGATTCAACAATGAACAAATTGTCGACTTCACGGGAGGCAACAACGAAACATTCGACAAGTTTGATGAAAAGCAGTGGAGTGACGTGGTGAAAAAATTAGATGATGTAATCGTCGCTTGGGAAACTGCCATCAGAAATTCTAATGAACAAAAACTCAGCGACTGGCAAGAAAGCATCACCAACATGTGCACGCACAATGCCTACCATACCGGGCAAATCATTTTTCTAAGAAAACTTCAAGGAAGTTGGGATCCGGAGAAGGGAGTCAAATAAACCACCGAGATGATTATGAAGAAATACACTATTTTGTTCGTCGCGGCCACACTTTTGTGCGTGGCCTATGCAAGTACCTTTTACAAGGAACAACCCAAAGTACCTTACCCCGAAGGCTTCCGTCAGTGGAAGCACGTAAAATCCGGCGCGATTGGACCCAAGAGCAAAGGCTTCGCTCAGTTTGGCGGCTTCCATCATATTTACGCAAATAGTGAAGCACTCAGAGGATACGAAAGTGGAATCTTCCCTCAAGGATCTGTACTTGTTTTCGACAAGTTTGAAATGATCGATGATGGCAACGGTAACGTCATCGAAGGAAAAAGGACAAGCATGGACGTGATGCTGAAAGACATTCGCTATGACTCCACAGGCGGTTGGGGCTATGAAGAATTTTTGGGGGACAGCAAAACCGAAAGAGCTCCAAAAATGTTGATGACCGGCTGCTACCAATGTCATTCCAACAAAAAAAATAACGACTTTGTGTTCAGCAAAATGCGAAACTGAGAGTCATGTTGAGAGCGATCAACTTTCTCTCTCCTTTTTCATTGCTTCAGAATTGAGTGCCGGAGTTTCAATCTTCACAAAAGAATGGAACACATACGTGATCAGCAGTCCAATGACGCAACCTGTGATCACCGCGCCCACTCGATGAACCGCCGAACTCCACAGCTGTCCACTCTCGTGATGAAGCAAAATAATGATCACGGCCGCCAGTGTAGATCGTGCGGCCGTGTTGAGTTTGAGTCTGTCGCAAATGAACAACGCCAGGGCAGCGCCCAGGGCAATATTCCAAGGCCAAGGGAGTTGTGAAAGCAACATCAGTACACCCACAGATGCCCCGACCAAGTTGGCTTTAATTCTGGTGAAGGCCAGCTCAACGGCGTCTTTACCTTCCGGCGACAGCACAAGCACCACTGAAATCAAACTCCATGGATAATCGATCCATTCTGACAAAAAGAGAGATAGCAAAGAGCAAAGCAACACCCCGATCACGCACTTGGTGATATAGACCAACATCATTTTATTTCTACTCATGCGTTAGCGTTAGTGCGACAAAGGTAAGATTGATTTGGCTCACCAAAGCAAATCGCTTGATGCGTCGAAAGAGTCTCCCCAGCGAGGAGACTCTCCTAGACCTAGTTCTATTTCTGGTGGACTTTTAATGTATTCGTGAAAAACCCTGCGACAATAAGCAACACAAGAGTTGCCAGCGACAATACAATTTTGTTATCGAGCAAACGGTCGTACTCAAACCCTGCGCCCCGAAAGAAAGTCGGGCTTGTCCAATAGACCATTTCACCAAACCCGATGATCAGGACAGCAACTCCAAGCCAAGGGTTTATTTTCTGGTAGAGGCCGTATCCTACGATCACCAGTAAAATCCCTGCGACCCAATAAAATCGAATTTGGAAAATCTCGTTCGACTGGGACTCCCATTGAACGATGGCGTCGCGCAACTCAGATTCCGACTTGTAGGGCTCGCGATCATATCGTTGATAAGGCGGTACTCCTTTTATCGAATCATTGGGTTCAGCAACCAGCACTTTTTTATGAGCTTCGGCATAAAGGTCCTCCAGTTGCTTCAACGATTTCGCATTCCTTATTTCACCTGTGATTGGCTTGTCGTATTTGTCAAGCACCGAGGAGTGGGGTTCCATCCATTTCAAATAAATGTGACGGATGGTATATCCTGTAATGGAAACCATCGCAATAATGAACAAAGTTTTTTTGAGTGATTCCATAGAATGATTTTTGTTTTGCAAAATTAACGCAGTCTTCAATTACTCGTTGCGTTTGGCGTGCCGGGCGATTGCTTTTTTGACATATATCAAAAATTGGATTTTTGTTACCTTGACAAAATGAATTGCCGATTTTTCCTTCTCATTTGGATGGCCGCCCCTGGCGCTTTCAGCCAAGGGTATGTTCACTTCAACGCACACGCACATAACGACTATGAGCATGCCCGGCCATTGTTTGATGCTTTAGAAAATGGGTTCAATTCCGTCGAGGCAGATGTTCACCTCTTCAAAAATCAGTTGTTGGTTGGTCACGATGGCGTCGGTGAAGGATCGCCTTCCCTTGAAAAGCTTTACCTAGCTCCTCTTGACAGGCTATTAAGGCAAAATGGAAAAATCTTTCCGTCATCTACCAGGCCTTTTTATTTGATGATCGACATCAAAACAGACGGAGAGAAAGCATACCGCGCATTGCAGGTTTTGCTAAGAAGATACCCATCCCTTTGGTGCAACGAAAATCTTTGCCCCGTAAAAATCTTCCTCTCCGGAAACCGACCGATAGATATAATTTTGAAAGAGGACTATGCGGGGCTCGCCTTGGACGGACGTCCAGATGACATCGGCGAAAGTTTTCAATCACAGGTCATGCCCGTAATTAGCGACACGTACTCAAACTGGTGCAGCTGGCCGGCAACCTCACCGGCGAAAGCAGAGGACTTGTCTCGTATTCGCGACCTGGCAGCGCAAGTGCACGCCGAAGGAAAACTCTTTCGCCTATGGGGCACTCCCGACAATGAATTCGCCTGGCAGGCTTTACTCGATGCGGGCGTAGACCTGATCAATACAGATAAGCTGAAAGAACTGAATACGTTTTTAACCAAAATACAACGATGAGATGTTTACAGAATTTGAATAAGACAAATCGGTTGCTAACGCTAAGCCTAGTTGTCGTCATGCGTGCGTTTGCGCAAGCGCAATCCGACGAAAAGACCCTGCACCCCTGTGCCGAAATTTTTTCAGGAAATGATGCTTCTGATCTTTCCATGTATTTCCAAAAAAACCAAAAGCTGCAAGAATGTATGGTTGGCAAAAAATTTCCTTCATTTAAAGCGACCGCCATGTCGGGAAAAAATTATTCAAGCACTGACCTAACAAATAAAGTCGTTTTGATCAATTCCTGGTTTATTGGGTGCGCTCCTTGCAAAGCCGAGATACCGCTGCTGAATGAACTGAATCAAGAATTTAAGGACAAGGGGTTCTTACTTTTGGCTTTTTCAACCGACAAAGACGAGCATTTGACCGAGTTCTTAAAGGACAGATCGATTACTTTCGACGTTTTCTCAAACTCGAAAGAGCTGCTCGATCAAAAATTGAAAACCACTTACAGTTATCCGGCAAATATTTTTCTGAACAAAAAAGGTGAAATAGTAGCATACAGCGCGGGAGGCGCCTTGGATGAAAAAGGTCTGCAGCAAACGAAAGAAAAATTCCGAAAAATAATAATGGACGAATTAGCCAAATAAAAATTCAACTGAACGCTAATGATATTGGTTCCCAACCACTTCTTTCTTCAACCGCGCGAGTGATTCTTCGCTGACGTCACCGCGCATCTCGATAGCTACAACTTGGTCGCTTTCCTCCGCCAAAATAAAATAGAGGTTGTTGTGTTTTCGTTTGAGATTTTCTTGGATGTAAATGGTTACGTTGTCTCCTCCGTCGCGCACTTGCGCTAGTTCTGCAAACGAGTCGTCCGTTAGGATTTTTTTGAATTCCCTAATCGAAAGGTCTTTTTCGTGAAATCGTTGTCTGGGCACGACCGTTATTTTTATGGTTTTTACGTCGCTGATCATTTCCTGGAATTCGTCTTCGTCAGCAAACCGCAGCACGGTGCGAGCCAACCAGCCACGCACGCCAAAGGAAAAAACATCCTTGCCTCCTTTAAATGTGTCTTTAAAAATTTCATAGCTGTTGCTTTGAGCTGAAGCGGGGCTCGTCATCAACGTTACTAGCAAAATAGGCAGGAGATTTTTCATAAGGTTCCCAATTTGCAAGTAGACGACGAAAGTTGGCTTGGCGTTGCTTCGTGTTGCTGGATTTTTGCAGACAGAAGGTGTTCAGTTATGACCGGCTTCATGTTCAAATCCGGAAAGGCTCAATTTTCAATTGTGCCAAAGCCTTTTTAAAACCCTGTTTGTTGCTTTGGCAAAATAATTGAGTGAACTAGTGGCAAATCCGTGTTATGAGGACCCTTGCTACTTTGATTCTTTGGTGCATTTTATTTGTGCTGTGCTGGCCGTTGGCAATCGCATTGATTTTTCTCTTCCCACTGATCTGGCTCATCCTTTTGCCATTCAAGATCATTGGGTTCTCTATAGAGATTGTCTTCAAGTTCATCGGCAACTTACTCATGTTGCCATTCCGAATTCTGGGAATGAAATAAAATCGTTACTTCTTGCCGATCCAGCCCAGGTGCGTGTGCTTGAAATTGTCGGGATATTTCAAGCCATAGCCCAGCATACGGTCGAGGGCGCTGTGGCCGAGCAAAACAATACCCGTGAACGTTAACGCGGGAATGGTAAAATAGAATCCTGTTGCCAATACAGTGATCGCCAGTCCTTGATGGTGTGCCAAGTTGTACAGTATTGCACCTACTCTTGTATTAAGAGCGTACCCTATCATGCTCACATCCGGTGCTAGCAGCCAGGCAAAGAACAGCCACCAGGCATTTCCGAAATACAAACTCAAAACATAGGCAGCAACAAATTTCGCTGCGTCTTCCAGTTTCAGTATAAAATCCATCAAGGTGATTATTTTTTCATGAACATGTAATCGGTGGTCAGGTTGAGCATGGCTTTGAGGCCAGTGAGAAATCCGCGCTCGTCGAGCATAAAATCAGGCGTGTGATGTGAGGGCGCCTTGTCCCGTGAAATGTCGGATGGCATGGCACCCACAAAGAAAAATAAGCCAGGAACCTTCTCTTCGTAACAACCAAAATCTTCGGCTCCGGTGACGGCATGAATCAACATCACATTCTCCTTACCGGCAGCGCGTTCCAAGCTGGCCACCATTTTGTCGGTGAGCTGAGGATCATTATAGGTGACCGGGGTTTTGTTCTCTATCGTCACCTCAGCCGTTGCTCCGGCACTCTCCGCTATTTTGGTAGCCGTGAGTTTTATTTTATCGTGAATTTTCACTTGCATGTCTTTGTCCAGTGTGCGAATGGTGCCTGCAAAATTTGCTTCTTCGGGAATGATGTTTTCGCGAATACCCGCATTGATCCTTCCCACCGTAATAACTGCGGCCTCCTTAGTCAATTCGGTTTGTCTACTGATAACGGTTTGAAGTCCCATGATGATTTGAGCGCTGGTCACAATTGGGTCGATGCTCATCCACGGAGCTGCTCCGTGTGCTTGTTTGCCTTTTACTTTGACCGAGAACCAATCGGATGAAGCCATCATCCCACCCGGGCGATAGCCGATCTTCCCCACTTCAAGAATGGACTGAATGTGCATGCCAAAAACAGCATCTACCTTGGGATTGTCGAGTACCCCTTCCTTCACCATGACATCAGCGCCTCCCACTTCACCCATCGGCGCGCCCTCCTCTGCGGGTTGAAAAATAAATTTTACGATGCCCTTCAATTCAGTTTTGTTCTTTGAAAGAATTTCGGCGACGGCCATCAAAATAGAAATGTGCGAGTCATGACCGCAGGCGTGCATCACTCCCGTTTGCAAACCATTGTAAGTTGCTGTTTCCTTTGAGGCGAAGGGCAAACTGTTTCTCTCTGTTACGGGTAGTGCATCCATATCAGCGCGCAATGCAATGACAGGGCCAGGTTTCCCCGTTTCAAGAAGGGCAACCACTCCGGTTTTTGCTACTCCGGTTTGCACTTTCAGTCCCAGCGATTTCAAATGATCGACGATGAAAGCAGCTGTCTTTGTTTCGCGGTTGGAAAGCTCTGGGTATTGATGAAAGTGCCTACGCCATTCAATGACTTTCTGTTCCATGTCCTTGGCTTGTTGATCAAGTTTTGCTGATAGTTTAGGGTTGACCTGGGCAAAAAGTGAAGTGGCAAGCGACGTCAACAAAATAAAACAGAATGATTTCATGTTTGTCATAGGTTTTAGGCCAAACAATCTTGGGAATGTTTTTTAGAAAAGAAAATTATTTGGAATAAATCTCTTTGCCCTTATCGTCCCATTCTTTGCGAATGTAGGGTGAGAATTCCTTGTCGAACGGCTCTTTGGCATAGGAGATGATGCGCTTGCGTTTGCCATTGGGGTAGTTTTCGATCCAATCTCCGATTTTTTCATTCCACTTGTACTCACCCACCACAGCCACATTTCCGTTTTCAAACAGCATGTAGTAGTAGCCGTTTTTTTCATCGTACTCGATGGGCACCACCTCTTTCAAATGCTTTTTCTCGTTCGGGTCGTAGTAGGTCACATAAGATTCCTTCGGCCATCCCTTATAATATTTCGATTTGTTTTGCACCAAGTCCTGCACATTGTAGGTCATCCATCGCCCGTGCTTGGTGCCTTTGTAAAAAATTCCCTCTTCCACGGTTATCTCGCCCACCAATTTCTTATATGGACCATGGAGCAGCACACCTTTTTTAGGATCGAAGCCAGAGCTGTTTGTTTTCCTGATCTCCGCGCGTCGGTAGTCGTACCAGAAGATATCTCGTGCAAAGGTAGACGGCTTCTCGTCTTTCTTTTTCAACACATAGAAAAGCTCGAGCTGCATCTTTTCACCAAAGCCTTTGCGTGTAAATCCTTTTTTGGTTTTGATTCCGTAAAAAACTTTCCGCTTCGGTTTCTTCTTCTTCGTCACGACCTGCTCTCTGATTTCCTCATCTAGGGTGAGCAGCTTGAAGGGCTTATCCGTGTCGAACGTGAACTGCCCTTCTTGAACGTGCGGCTCGTTGCCTTGCTGTGCAAAGCTTAAAACCGGCATCAACAGGAATGGCAGCAGCTTCCTCATGAACAATCATCAACGAATTCTAGTCGGAAGTATTGTTGAAGTCATAAATTCTCAGATCAGCACGTTACCCGTCATTTCGGTGGGAATTTCTAGTCCAATGAGTTTCAAGATCGTTGGCGCCAAGTCGCCCAATCTCCCGTCGCTGATCTTTCCATGAAAATTGTCATCCACCAATATACACGGAACGAGGTTGGTCGTGTGGGCCGTGTTCGGTGTGCCATCGTCATTGATCATCATATCGGCATTTCCGTGATCAGCAATGATAATCGTGGTATATCCATTTTTTCGCGCCGCCTCGGTAACGGCTTCGTTGCATTGATCCACGGTTTCGCATGCTTTCACTGCCGCCGAAAAAACTCCCGTATGTCCCACCATATCAGGATTGGCAAAATTCAAGCAGATAAAATCAGCTTCTTTTTTGTTCAATTCCGGGATGATTTTGTCGCGGATATCAAATGCACTCATTTCGGGCTTGAGGTCATAGGTGGCCACTTTTGGCGATGGGCAAAGAATTCTTGACTCGCCTGCAAAGGCCGTCTCTCTCCCTCCAGAGAAGAAGAAGGTTACATGAGGATATTTTTCGGTCTCGGCGATACGGATTTGTTTCTTTCCCGCCTTTGACACAATTTCTCCGAGCGTGTTGTTCAAGTTGTCCTTGTCAAAAATTACTTTGACATCCTTGAATGAATCATCGTAGTTGGTGAGCGTCACATAATACAATGGCATTTTGTACATGTTCTGTTCGTGATAATCTTGCTGGGTCAACACCATCGTGATCTCTCTACCGCGGTCGGTACGAAAATTGAAGCAAATAACCACATCGCCTTCCTTGATGGTGGCGACTGGATTTTGTTTTTCGTCCACCATCACTACCGGCTTGATGAACTCATCCGTCACGTCCGCATCATATGATTTCTGAATTGACTTTTTAGCGTCGGTGGATTTTTCCCCTGTGCCGTGCACCAGTAGATCGTACGCCAATTTCACTCTTTCCCAGCGCTTGTCGCGGTCCATGGCATAATATCGACCAATGATGCTCGCCAATTTTCCACTGGTTTTGCTCATGTGACTTTGCAAGTCAGAGATATATGCCAATCCACCTTTGGGATCCGTGTCGCGGCCGTCGGTGAAGGCATGAATGAAAAGGTCTTTCACTTTTTCGTTGTGCGCTATCGTGCAGATTCCTTTCAAATGATTAATGTGCGAATGCACGCCGCCATCCGAAACCAAGCCAATCAAATGAACTGCCTTTTTATTTTGTTTCGCATAATTAAATGCGGCTAGCAACACTTCGTTTTTATCAAGTTCCTTTTCCTCCACGGCCTTGTTGACACGAACCAAATCTTGATAAACCACCCGGCCGGCACCGATGTTCATGTGGCCCACTTCACTATTCCCCATTTGCCCGTCAGGCAAACCAACCGCCAAGCCAGACGCCTGCAACTTGCTGTGCGAATATTTTTTGTAAAGCGAATCGATGTAGGGAGTCTTCGCAGCATCTATTGCTGACACTTTTTTATTTTTCGCGATGCCCCATCCATCGAGGATCATCAGTAACACTTTCTTATTCATGGAATTTTTAATATTGGAATGCAAATATAAAACAGCAGCGAAGAGATTTGGTTCCTCGGAGGCAATCAAAATCCATCGTCTTCCTTCTTCTTTTCCTTTTTGTCGTCTTTCTTCTTGGCGGCGGCCGTGCCGCTGGTCAGGTCGTAAGGGGCTTCGAGGCCATAGTAATTCAATCGGAATTTGTTGATCCACGCCAGTGTTTCGTCGTCACTACCCGGAATAAAAACGAGTTCGCCAACCTTCGCTTTGCTTGCATTGGTTTTCTTGGCGATCACGTCATTGAACAGTTGATTGGACGAGTGGATCATCAAACGGTTGTCTTCATATCCAAAATAATACCAAGATTCAGGTGACGCCTTGAAAAACACATGGAACACCGGAGAACCGTCTTCATTTTTTCTGATTTCCATAAAGCCTTCGAATCCTCCGTTGATATCCACGCGGCCGACATTGCTGACGCCGATCGTTCCTTCACTGTAGAATGCTTTCTTGCCCTGCGACCACTTCAAGTTCACGTTTGCAAAGGTGATCGGCGCGGCCAACTGGGGAATCAATGAAAGTGAGGTGTAGGCGAGCTGCGATTTTTGCTCATAATCTTTGGCCACTTTCTCTCCTACGATGTTTGCTATCTTATAAAGCAATTCCGTCTGGTCTCCAAGCCCGTCATTCGCGCCCTCGTTCTTGATTACTTCCTGAAGGTTTGTTGCCATCATTTGATAGGCCGCCGGTGGAATGTTCATGTCGGCCATGATGAGTGAGTTCATTTTGATCTCGTTGGTCTCCAGGTTGCCAGAGCCCAACGCACTTGCGGTCAGATTAAAATCTTTTGAACCTTTGAAGAAGTTCACAGGACCTTCAAAGCGAACTTCCTGTTTATCTTCATTGTAATTGAAGACTTTGCCTTCCAGTTTTTCTCCCGCTGCTTTTTTCAAATCTTCTATCCTGAATTCATTGCTTTCTTTGTCGAAATGGAGTGTTCCACTTGGCTTAAAGAAGTCTTCGTCATTTTCATCTTTTTTGTCAGACACGAAGGTGATGTACAAACTATTGTCGGACGCAAAATGCAGTCCGCCTTCCGCTCTTTTCCCAGCTTCGCTCACCGAATTGTCGAAGTCGATTAAAATGTCTTTTTCATCTCCGCTTTGGTTGTACGCGAGCCACGTGTCATAGTTCTTTATTTTTTTGAGATCAAGTTTTATGAATCCTTTCAGTTGCAGGGCGGGTCGAGTAGCGTACATCACCATATCTCCTTTGTAGAAGATGCGTGGCGCCACCAGGATCTTGTCTTTATCCGTTACCGCTCCATTGGCCACGGTCTGCATAGAGGCGGCCACATTTTTTCGTTTCTTTTTTGATTCTTCCGCCGAGATGGGCTCCAAATGAAAATCGGTCATCTTAATGGCAAACGTATCGCTGGCCGCATTCACATATTGATACGTAGCGTAACCGGAAAATTCTTTCCGCGAAACGATGTCAACGACTCCTTCGGTCAGACGGTGATAGCCATTGAGTGTGTCGAGCACGATCACCGTGTTCTTCAACTGTCCGATCTTTGCGTTTTCAAGGATTAAGACTTCGTTGTTCTCCGGTGTGATCTTCGCATCTGCTACAATAATGTAAGGGATGCCGCTTACTTTCAGTTGCTGCGTCAAAATATCGTATTCGGCTTTTTCGGCATTGAAGCTTAGGGAATCCAGCTCTTTTCGCGTGGTGTAGAAATAGGAATTTTCGAGTGGCACGTCGGCCGCCTTCGTCATCACAATTTTCTGAGTATTGAGATCCCAGCGCGCTTGAGGGATCGACGTCTTAAATTGAGCGTAAGGGAATTCAATGGCTGCTACACCTTCTATCTCCGGACTGATGGTTGCAAAATTTTCCTCCAGATTAAATTTCAACCTTACGTCCTTTCCAGCGAGAGCGGGTTTGTCGGGGTTTCCCGTCTTCACTTCAAATTTCGCATGACGCGCACCGAAATCTTTGGAATTGAAACTTAGCTCTCTTGAGCCTACCTCTGATCCGCGAGTTGAAAGCCGCCCGGCACCGGTTACCCCTTTCTTTGAAACCGTGACACTGCCGTTAAGCGTAGCGGTTCTATCATACAACGAAAAAGGCTCCTTCAAGTTCCTGATCCGCATCTTGTCTTGCTTCGGCAGCCACTTGAGCTGATAGTCGGTAAAGCTTACTTGTGGATAATTTACGCTTCCAATTTGCTTCTCTTTTATCTCGCCCACTTTGCCTTTCGAAATCACCGAGTCGGGATAGAACACAAAGTCTTTTGATTCTATCGACGTTGACAAATAATTGATTTTACCCGAAGACCTAATCCCTGCATTGTCGAGGCTCACGCCGCCATAAAGTTTGGCTTCGCCCTGGTAGAGGTTGTATCCTTCTTTTGGCACGGCATGCGTAAAGCCCATCGACTTATCGGGCATCGTGTGCAATTTTTCCTTGAATGTGGGGAACATCCCACCCGAAACAAACGTGCCGTCAAAATTGATGGACGTCGGATCTGCATCATTCAAACTATCCAGCTTAAACGGAGGCACCACAAAAAACACCGAGCGATCATAGGCACCGTCGAGTACATCTTTGCGATCGAAGTAAATTGCGCCACCCGCACTGGCATCGAGGCGCGGAAAGTTTGGATTTCTGACCTTGCCCGATTTGTTGTCTGGAAAATTGATATAAAGGGTGCCTGATGTTTTGCTGGCCGATGCCTGGAGACCGGCCGCCGATGCCGCCGTTGAATCTGTCCCCACCATTGAGTTGTTCACTCGTCTACGCTGGCCGTTCGGCTCCGTCACATAAAACCGAATCGAATCGATGTGTTTTAGATCGACCAAAAAACTGTCGTACCTAAACGTGAACCTTTTTCCGGTGATCTCAAAATTGCCCGCATCTATCGTGCCCATGAATTCAATGTCTCTGTTGTGCAGAAATGTGACGGTGGCGCTGTCCGGTTTTACTTGCACGTTGAGCGAGTCGCTCACTTTGAATTCATCTACACCACGCACCACGAGTTTGCCACTTTTAAGATTTATGGTGGCATTTGCTACAGTATCTGTGAGCGAATGGAGTTTCATGTTATCGTAGTCGACTTTACCATTCTTGGCATTGAGAAAATGCATCGCTTTGTCTTTCACGTGAACTTTGCCTGAGCGTGCATCGAAGTCGATCATTCCCTTTTGAGACAGAAAATCTGCCGCCATTTTTACGGCTCCCGCAGAAGTGTTTTTGTCGGTCAATTCATAGACGCTAAAATCCTGCGTTCCCATTTTGTTCGCATAATTGACAAACCGAACGAATGGGTTGAATTCGAAGGACAAATCATTCAACTGACGAAAATCTTCGGGGTCATAAAAATCGTGCGACTCGATAATCATCGGAGATACCTTTCCACTTCCCTTCATTGAAATATCCAAAGTGTCGTTTTTCAAATTCCATCGGATTTCATCAGCCTGAAAGTCTATCCCAAAATACGTTGAGCTAAAAGGCGCCTTGCGTAGTGGCGTATTGTCTTTGCTCAACGTTAGGTCTTCTTTTTTTCCATAGCGATAGCGCATCTGCAACGATGGGTGCGTAATGGAATCAACCCCTTGATAGATGACCATGCTGGCGCTATTGGCCAGCACCAGAGAATCCTTGAAGGCAAAAGAGCCCGAGACGGCTTTGAATTTTTTATCCGCTTCGCCAAGGACTTCGAGTGACGCCGGCTTTCCGTCAACCGAATTGCTTGTCATTTGCCCTCCTTCCATACCAAATCCACCGGAGTACTTAAGCTTGTCTGACCCCAAACCGATGATGGATATGTTACTCTCATACGACCTGAACCTTGGATAAACCGAAGATTTTTTCTGATGGCGAACACTTTTGAAATCGAAAACCCCAGCCACTTTATCGGCTACCTTGCCTACATAAGTAAGCTTGCCCTGTCCCGCGCTGATGACCGCCTGGGTTGTCCTAAAATTATATTTGCTGAACTCGTAGAAAACCGAATCAGCGCTCAGGCCCGCCGGTGTCCAGTCAAACTTGCCGCCTTCACCCACGAAAATTCTGTCCCTCAGCGAGAACGTTCCTTTTGTTTCTTTAAGAAAGGCAGAGTCAAAAGGCGTGATGATATTCAGAGACACCTTGTTGAATACAATTGCGGGGCCCAGTAGTTGCGGCTGTGCCACCGGCTTTTGCCATGCGGGCAAAGCAGCAGCGATGGAGTCGGCCTTAGGATCGTACGGCACTTGTGTTGTGTCTGGTGCGGCGGGTTCCAAGTAGACAAAACTATAGTCGTCATCCGTCACTTTGAGCCGAAAGTACTTTTCGTAATTCAATGCATGATGTTCAAAGAAATCACGAGCTTGATGAAGGAAAAGATTAACGTGGTTAATACTGTTTTTTTCAACTGCTTTTCCGCACATCTGCAGGTACTCTGACAATCGGGTCGCATCCACTTTCTCGACGTCGACGGCGGCCACAATGGCGCCATAGTAATTGACGAAATGAGGTTGTACGCGATATCCTTTCCTCTTCATGCGTTTCGCTTGCTTTCGAATCATGAATTGCTGATCGGGAGAAAGATTGATCCATGATCCACCAAACGATGCGCCGATGGCCGATGCATCGATCGCTTTCGTATTTTCCAAAATCACGCGAACACTGTCTTGAAAACTGAGGGTGGCTGTGTTATTAGGGTCTGGAGTCTGCGCTGAAGCGAGTCCGCTGACCAGAAACAAGGCAAAAAAATATTTGAGATTTCTTTTCACGCAGAAATAACGCTGGTGTACACTTCAAAAATTGGTTTGATCAGGGTCAGAAGGCCATCAGAGCACAAAATTCCAAGTACATCAAAGAGGAAAGTTCGGAAATAAAAGGCGAAAGTTCTAATAATCAATGGTCTAGACCTGCGCTGAAAATTAACGGAAAAAGTATCAATTTATTTCCTCACGAGCAAAAGACACGCCCATGTCTCTCTACTGTCGCGGCGCTCTTCATGAAGATCGAATTTCAATGCCTCCTTTAGCAAGGCGTCGACGTCGTTTTCGTAGAATCCACTCAATAGCAAATAGCCCCCTCGCTGGAGCTCCTTCGAATAGCTTTTCATCTCATCCAGCAATATGTTTCGATTGATGTTTGCAAGAACGATGTCGAATTGACGCTCGAATTTTAATTCCGAGAGTTTTCCTTGCTGAATATGGATATTGCTGCAAAGGTTGATCTCGGCATTTTCTCTCCCATTGACTACGCTCCACTCGTCGATGTCAAACCCTTCCACGGATTGCGCACCCAGTTTTGATGCCATGATCGAGAGAATAGCCGTGCCACAGCCCGCGTCCATCACCTTCTTGCCATGGTGATCGATTTTGACTTGATTTCTGAGCATCAGATAAGTCGTCTGGTGATGCCCCGTTCCAAAGGACATTTTCGGCGTGATGATTATTTCATAAGGGAATTTTTGTTCGATCTGATGAAATTCTGCCCTGACCAGTACCTGGTCATCGACCATCACCGGTGCCACATTCTTCTCCCATTCCTTGTTCCAGTTTTGCTTCTCAACTTTGTCCTCATAAAACAAAAGAGGCGACACATGTTTGTATTTTTCCTTGACGAACTCGACGGTTGAGTTGTCAAATTTGTCGCTGGCATATGCTTCAAAACCTTTTTCGGTTTCCATAAAGGTGTCGAAACCCGCTTCAGCTATTTCGGCCATGAGTATTTCCGAAAATTCTGGATCACAAACGACTTGGAGGCGAGAGTAATAAGACATTTAGTTCGGTGTTCAGGATTTAACATCAAAATTAAGAACAACAACGGTAGAATTTTGAATCTCGAAAATTGAATTTTGAATTTTATCACTCGTACCTTTGGGGTCATGTTGTCCATTCATGCCTTCGAATTCAATGCCTTCGCTGAAAACACTTACCTGGTGTCTGACGAAACAAAGCAAGCGGTGATCATTGATCCAGGGTGCTATTCGCGTGAAGAACAACGCACGCTGAGCTCTTACGTTGACGAAAACAAGCTGGTCATAAAATACATTCTCAACACCCATGGCCATGTGGATCACGTGTTGGGCAATGATTTTGCAAAAGACAAATTCAAGGCTCCTCTTTTGATCAGCAAAATGGACGAGGCTACCACACGAGCGGTAAGAAATTATGCACCACTTTATGGATTCGATGCCTATCGCGAAGCAGAGCCTGATCAACTCCTGTCCGAGGGTGAAGTCGTTTCGTTTGGCAATACGACTTGGAAGGTGCTTTTTCTGCCAGGACATTCGCCTGGCCATATTGGGTTTTATGATGCCAATGAAAAAGTGCTTTTCAGTGGCGACGTGTTGTTCGCGCAAAGCATTGGCCGCACGGACTTACCCAGTGGAAATTTCGAAACGTTGATTAACAGCATTCATCAAAAGCTGTTCATTCTACCCGATGAGGTTGTGGTTTACCCTGGACACGGTCCATCCACCACGATTGGTGAAGAAAAAATCTCAAATCCATTTTGCGCTCTCAGCCTCATCCGATGAAACTTTCCGCATGAAAAAACACATTCCCAATGCGCTCACATGTGGCAATCTTTTATGTGGCTGCCTTGGCATTATTTTTTGCCTTGAGAACAGGTCTTTGCCCGTGGCGTATTTTGTTTGGGCGGCTGGGGTTTTTGATTTTTTTGATGGGTTTGCGGCACGGCAACTTAAGGTCACATCACCTATCGGCAAAGAACTTGACTCCCTCGCCGATATGGTGAGTTTTGGAATATTACCCGCGCTAGCCATGTATAAAATGATCGGAGCTAGTTCATCCAATGATTACTTGCCTTACGTGGCTTTTTTGATTGCTGTCTGCTCCGCCTTGCGATTGGCGACCTTCAACGTTGACGAAACACAACGCGATTCGTTCAAAGGGCTAAATACACCTGCCAACTCTATTTTTATTACAGCGCTCCCTTTTATTACGGGGCGTGTTGGAGAATTTATACAGAACGATTGGGTGCTTGTTTCAATAACCATCGTTTTTTCGCTGCTGCTCATTTCACGGGTCAACATCATTGCCTTCAAATTCAAGGATTTTTCCTGGGCAAACAACAAACTTCGATTTACTTTTTTGGCTTGTGCGGTATTATTGCTAATGCTCATAGGTAAACCGGCAATACCGTTGATTATACTAACCTACATCGGGTTTTCGTTAGTCGGCAACGCGCTGAGGGTACAGGGGTAGATGCTTTTTTATTTCCATCAAGTGACAAAAAAAATTCACTCACTGCTTTTGTTCCTGTCGATCGGCGTTTCCACGTTTGGTCAGTCATCGGTATTGAGTTCTGGAAACTGGTATAAATTTTCCGTCACCAAAGACGGTATCTATAAGATCGATTATTCCCTCCTTCAAAAAGCGGGTATCAACCCGGCGCAGATTGACCCGAGAAATATTCGAATATATACAGGCCAGGCGGGCATGCTGCCCCAAGCCAATAGCGCAGACAGGATCAAGGATCTGGCAGAGATTGCCGTTACTGTGGTTGGAGAGGAAGACGGCAAGTTCAATTCGACCGACTATGTTTTGTTCTATGCCAATGGCCCCGACGCGCATTCGTATGATAGCAAGAGCAATTTTTTTAGCTATGAAAGCAACCTGTATTCTACCAAGAATTTCTTTTTCTTAACGTTATCATCATCGCCTGGACTGCGTGTTTCAAGTGTATCAAGTGCGGGTGGAGATTTTCCAGTAATCAATCAGTTTGATGATTTTGCCTACTATGAAAATGATCAATACAATTTATTGCATTCCGGCCGACAATGGTTTGGTGAACAGTTCGATCAATCTCTTCAAATAACGGTGAAGGCAGATGTCCCCGGCATTGTTCCCAACTCCAACATTAAAATGACGAGCCATGTCATGGCACAATCCATCACTGATTGCTCTTTCAGTGTTTCCTATAATAACATATCGGCTCTCACCCAAAAAATCCCCGCCGTGCCCAACTCTACTTTCGACGTCAAGGGCCGGATTACCATTGACACCATTTCCTTTAATGAAGCTTCTGTGAATGCTTCTGCTAACGGAGCTCAGCTGATCAAATATCAATTCAACAAGGGGGGACCTGGGATCTCGGTCGGCTACCTGGATTATTTGCTTTTTAGCGTGAAGAGAAAACTCGCCCTCTACGGCAATCAATCGTTTTTTGTCAGTGCTGAGAGTTTGGCAAATCCGTATTCCACTTTCCAGATCGGTTCGGTCTCTGCAACCAGCCTGGTTTGGGAGGTGACCAATCCATTCAGAACCAAAAATCAATTGACACAACTTGTCGGCGGCTCATGCACCTTCTCAACGCGCACTGATTCGTTAAAAAGGTTTGTGGTGTTTGATCCAAAGAACATTTCATCGCTCACATTCGAAAAGAAAGTCGCCAATCAAAATCTCCATGCCATCACATCCGCCGACTTGCTCATCATTTCGCACCCCTCTCTTCTAGACGAAGCAAATCGACTTGGCACGCATCGGCAATCCCATGATCTGCTGAACGTGATCGCGGTAACAACCGAGGCAGTTTACAACGAGTACGGCGGCGGAAAATTAGATCCAACAGCGCTGCGCGATTTCATACGCGAAGTCTATAAAAAATCCAACGGAAGCCTGAAGTATGTTTTGCTGTTTGGGCGTGGATCTTACGACTATAAAAACCGAGTCTTGTCTAACACCAATTTGGTTCCAATTTATGAGTCGTATGTCTCGCTTGACCCGTTGGCAACCTATTCGTCGGATGACTACTATGGCTTCCTCGAAAACCACGAAGGATCGTGGGATGAAAACCCGGCGGTGAACTACTCGATGGACGTGAGTGTAGGAAGGATCCCGGCCAAAAATGCCGATGATGCCCAAGCAGTGGTAGATAAATTAATTGATTACGGGACGAACCCAAGCCGCTTTGGGCCCTGGCGCAAAAATTTTCTTTTTGTGGCAGATGATGGCGACAGTAATCTGCATGAAGCACAGTCCGATCAACTGGCAACCAATGTTGAACAGAATCACCCCGAGTTCGATGCCAAAAGACTTTTCCTCGATGAGTACAAACAAATTTCGAAACCCATCGGACAGTTCAGCCCAGAGGCAACCAAGGCGCTTGACTTGGCAATTCGCCAAGGAAAAGTGTTGGTCAATTATACGGGCCATGGCTCTGAAAGAGTGTGGGCACAAGAACAATTGCTTACGCCCGATTTAGTGACCGGCCTGAAGAACGAGCCAAAGTATCCACTATTTGTCACCGCTACCTGCGAGTTTGGGCGCAATGACGATCCCTTCATCATTTCTTCCGCTGAGCTTCTTTTGCTTCAGAAAAAAGGAGGGGCTATCGGACTCGTAACTACAGCGCGCCCCGTTTATTCAACTACAAACTTTCAACTGAATCAAGCTTTTTATGAAGCGCTATTTACCAAAAGCAACAATCAATTTCGCAGGCTCGGTGACATCATGCGCGACACAAAAAACAATAGCATCAGTGGTATTCTGAATCGAAATTTTTCGCTCCTGGGGGATCCTTCCATGAAGCTTGCCTTTGCTAATGATCAATTGATCGCCACGGAAATAAAAACCACCGCCGGTTCCGATACGCTCAACGCTCTTTCAACGGTTTCAGTCACTGGGCAAATTCAAAATTCAGGAATCCCAATCTCAAATTTCAACGGCACGGTTTACGCCACGCTCTTTGATAAAGTCCAAAATCTGAAAACATTGGGCGATCCTACTGAAATTGTCAACCCAGCGGCACCGCCTTACAATTTTTCAGAGCGTGCCAATAAATTGTTCGATGGGTCAACAACTGCGTCGCAGGGGAATTTTCATTTTGAGTTTACTGTGCCTCGCGACTTGGTATCCGGCATCTCCAATGGAAAAATGAGTTTCTATGCCTTTCAAGATGACGGCACGGAAGGTTCTGGCTATGCCAATAATTTCAAAGTAGGAGGGCTGAATTCCGATGCTGCTTCAGACACCACGCCTCCGGAAATAAAGTTATATCTCAGTGACACCACTTTTGTCAACGGCGGAACAGTGGGGCCCAACACACAACTTTTTGCTACACTTTCCGATGCGAATGGAATCAATATCACCTCCGTCAATCCCCAAAATTCGATCGTAGCCACCATCGACAACGCGTGGTCTTATGTACTGAACGATTTCTACGTTGGCAAGAAAAACAGCGCGCGGCAAGGCACCGTCATTTACCCCCTCGATACGCTAAAGAAGGGAAGGCACACTCTTTCGCTTTCCGCTTCCGATACCTATGACAATCGCTCTTCGGTCTCTATCGATTTCGTGGTGACCGACGGATCAGGTATTGCCGTAAGCGGGTTCATTAATTCACCCAATCCATTTTATACATCGGCAGAAACCAATTTCTTTTTTACCCATACGCGCGCGGGTGAAGACCTAGAAGCCACTCTTACGATTTATGATTTTGCAGGGAAACCGCTCAACGACATACGGTATTCCATTACTACCAGCGATTATACAGTCGATCTTGGGAAATGGGATGGCAAAAGCTACCAAGGAATAAAAATCGGCCCCGGTATATACGTGGCGCGGCTATCCGTCCGTTCCCTTGCGGATGGCTCACAGTGTGACCGGTCACTTAAGCTAATTATCTTGAATTGATTACCTTTAAACCCCGAAAGTCTTTTTATGAGTAAATATTTAGTTTGTTGGGTTCTTCTAGTTCTTTCGTTGACCGCTTCCGCCCAAAATACTGTGGGCGTCATCGGTCAGGATTCTACCAATCATGTCATTACTACCGCTGTTCCTTTTCTGACGATCACTCCCGACGCCAGGGCCGCTGGAATGGGAGATGTAGGGGTAGCCACTTCACCCGACGCCAATTCAGTGTACTGGAATCCGAGCAAACTTGTATTCGTAGAGCATGGATCCGGTTTCACAACCTCCTATACGCCATGGCTGGCCAAGATCATCAACGACATGAAACTGTTGTACCTCTCGGGGTTTTACAGAATCGATCAAAACCAAGTTGTTGCTGCGTCTCTTAAATATTTTGATATGGGATCTATCCAGTTCAATCATGGGCCTCTGGCACAAGATCAAGATGGATTGTATAACCCTAAGGAGTACGGTGTGGATGTGAGTTATTCGCGTCGGCTAACTCAGAATTTTAGCTTGGGTGGAACATTGCGTTACATTCGTTCTAACCTCACTGGATCGAATCCCAGCACACCTGATGCACGCGCGGGCAACTCGGTGGCCGTTGACCTGGGTGCCTACTATTCCAAAAAACTTTCGTCCAGAGATGCCACTCTTTCTTTGGCAGGCGCGATTACTAACCTAGGGTCCAAAATGACTTACACCAGCCCGGCAAACAAAGATTTTGTTCCAACAAATTTGCGCCTCGGTGGTGCCTACAAAACACATTTGGATGTTCAGAACACGCTGACTTTTGCTTTGGACTTCAACAAACTCATGGTTCCAAGTCCTGGACCTACCAGTAAGTCCAAACCATTGCTGAGCGGCATCTTCGGATCTTTCTCGGATGCCCAAGGCGGTTTTTCTGAAGAGATACGAGAAGTCACCGTCTCCTATGGGATGGAATATTGGTACAAAGAATTCTTTGCCCTACGTACAGGATATTTTTTTGAAGCCAAAGACAAAGGCAATCGTAAATACCTTACAGCAGGCGTTGGCCTTCGAATGGAAATGACGAAACGCGATATCTTGGGGATTGACATGGCGTACATGATTCCAACCACGATCGGACAAAGTGCCCTTGCTGAAACAATCCGATTCACGGTGTTCTACGTGCTCCCTGTAAAGGAGACAAAACAAAACGATACCCCAACGGACTAGGGATGCTCGATCGCTCATCTGCACCTTCGTTCTCCAAGACTTTCACATTTGAACTGCCCGAGCCAAAAGTCATTCGCCTAACCGGTGGCCTCGATCTTATTTTTCTTTCGGAGGTGCCCCAGGACGTGTTCAAACTGGAAATCATTTTTGACGCAGGGAAATGGTGGGAAACAAAAAGAGGAGTTTCACATTTCACCGCACTAACGCTGGACAAAGGCACGACCAATCGCGACGCGAAAGCAATTGCAGAATATTTCGACTATCACGGCAGTCAAATTGAAATTTCGCCCAGCTATGATTTTGTTTCCGCCTCATTGTACGGACTCAACAAGCATTTCGACAAGGTATTTCCGATATTTTGGGACGTCATCACAGCACCTGTCTTTCCCCTTGAAGAATTTCAGTTGCAACGAGAAATTTTTGTTGAGAATCTAAAAGTCAACAATGAGAAAAACAGCTTTGTTGCGTCGAAGCTTTTGCGAAAAAATGTTTTTGGCACAGACCATCCCTATGGCAGTTCCGTCGAGGAAGCCGACGCCCTTGATTTATCAACACAAGATTTAGTACATTTTTTTTCACAACGGTTCTCCCCATCCGAGGTCTATTTGACAGGCCACTTTGACAAGCAACAAATTCAAATCCTGACGGATCGATTTACGTCCACGAAAAAGGGACACAGTGAAAAACAATTTGCTCCGATACCTTCGTCGCTTCGCGAGGAGATAACCAAAGAAGAAAGTGTTCAGAGTTCCATCCGCCTAGGGAAACGGTTTGTCGGCAGAACTCATCCCGATTATTTTGAGCTGCTCCTTCTCAACCATATTCTCGGAGGGTATTTCGGGTCGCGATTGATGAAGAACATTCGAGAAGAAAAAGGGCTCACGTACGGGATTTATTCTTCTATCAATGCGTTTAAAAATGACTGTCTGTTTTCGATTGGAGCCGACGTTGGCAAAGAGAAAAAAGAATTGGCCCTTACAGAAATAAAACGTGAGCTCAGCCGATTGATCGAACAACCGATCGAAGCCGGCGAACTCAGCGCAGCAAAAAATCATTTCTTGGGTAGCCTTCAATTGGAAGTTGCAAACCCCTTTGCATGCACCGATAAAATAAAAAACATCCGCTTAAACAATTTGAGCGAAACTTTTTACAAAAATCTTTTCGCAAAAATTCAAGCAAGCAATCCTGACACTCTCCAGGCCTTAGCGTCAAGGTATCTTGTCCCAAATGATCTTCAAATCGTGTGCGTTGGTTAATGTCCGCTGAAACGTCGGCGGCACTCAGTTGAAAATCAAAAGCAGAAACCTTCCGCATGCCCCCGTTAGGGGCAGCTTCTCAGCAGTTCTAGGAAAAACTTATTGGCAAGCGGTCCTTTTTACTAGGCGGCTGTCGGGAAAACCTACTTTTTGGTGTAACTTATAGCTGCGATCCACGCAACTAAACTAAACTAAACCGTCACCTTCGCCTACGAAGGAGCCGAACGTGGACAGCCTGATCATGTTTGGCCTTTTTATCAAAAGACCAGTATTGGCTATTGTGTTGTCGCTTGTGATTGTCTTCATGGGCGCACTTGCTATCACTTTGCTTCCAACCTCTCAGTTTCCCGAAGTTGCACCGCCGGTGGTCATGGTCTCCGCATCGTACCCTGGCGCCAATGCCAAGTCACTTGCCGAATCGGTCATCATCCCGTTGGAGCAAGCCATCAACGGTGCGTGGGGCATGCGGTACATGACCTCCGACGCCACCAGTGCTGGCGAAGCAAATATTCAAGTAATCTTTGAGCCGGGCACAAACATAAACCAAGCGCTCGTGCAGGTTTCTAATCGAGTGGAGCAGGTTACGAACAGGCTCCCGGTTCTGGTGCAACGGGAAGGAGTCATCATCACTCCGGTGATCCCAAGCATGCTGATGTACGTCAACCTATTCAGTACCGACAAGGATGCCAACATGAAGTTTTTGTTCAACTATGCCGGCGTGACCATGATACCAGAATTGCAGCGTATCAACGGCATCGGCCAGGCGAGAATCTTGGGAAGCCGTCAGTACGCCATGCGGGTTTGGTTGAACCCTGATCGAATGCGAGCGTACAACATTTCACCTGATGACGCAATGGTAGCACTGGCCGAACAAAGTATTATCGGCAAGGCGGGTAGAATAGGTCGCGGCGATGGCCAGCGGGCACAGGCGCTCGAATACGTGCTAACCTATTCTGACCGTTTTAACGACCCCGAGCAATATGGCAACGTCATCATTAAGGCCAACGCCAAGGGTGAACTGCTTCGCCTCAAGGACATTGCGACCGTTGCCCTGGGAAGCGAATATTATGACATCTATTCCAACCTCAATGGGTATCCGTCGGCAGCGATCGTGTTGAAGCAAACTTACGGCAGTAATGCCAGCCTCGTCATTGCCAACGTAAAAGCAAAATTGGATTTGTTGAAAAAAGATTTTCCTCCGGGGATGGATTACGAAATCAGTTATGATGTTTCCAAGTTCTTGGATGCGTCTACTGAAAATGTAATGGCAACACTCAGAGATGCATTCATCCTAGTGGCTTTGGTCGTGTTCATATTTCTAGGAGATTGGCGCTCCACACTCATTCCGATCCTTGCCGTACCCGTTTCCTTGATAGGCGCATTCATTTTCATGCAAGCTTTTGGCCTGACGATAAACATGATCACGTTGTTCGCGGTGGTACTCGCCATCGGCATTGTGGTGGACAACGCCATCGTGGTGGTAGAGGCCGTTCACACCAAGATGGAGAAAGAACACCTGTCCCCTTATCGAGCCGTAACAAAAGTGCTTGGCGAAATCAGTGGTGCTGTGATCGCTATCACTTTGTTGATGACCGCTGTGTTTGTGCCGGTGTCATTCATGTCGGGTCCTGTGGGCGTGTTCTATCGACAGTTCTCCATAGCGATGGCAAGTTCGATTATTCTCTCCGGCGTGGTGGCACTGACACTGACGCCCGTTTTGTGCGCGATCATACTTAAGAAACATACCGTGAGCGCCAGGAAAGGTTGGTTCACCACTTTTATTGATGGCTTCAACAAGCGATTCGAAAAAGTCACTGAAAAATATGTGGCCTTGCTGAGATTGATTGCGCACCGAAGATGGCTTACAGCCGGTATGTGGTTTGCGTTTGTCGGCGGCATTCTATTGATCGCAAGCAATCTACCCTCTGGTTTTATTCCTGGAGAGGATCAAGGAATGATTTACGCGATTGTGCAGACGCCACCCGGTTCGACCTTGGAACGCACCAATGATGTTTCTCGCCAATTGCAGCAAGAGATTATGAGCGTGGCGGGTGTCACGTCGGTCTCGTCTATCGCTGGCTATGAAGTGCTCACTGAGGGTAGAGGCTCCAATGCGGGAACCTGCCTGATCAACCTTAAACCTTGGTCTGAGCGTGAGCACACAGTGCCTGAAATCATTTACGAACTGGAGGAGAAAGCGAAGAAATTTCCTGGTGCAACCATCGAATTTTTTGACCCTCCCGCAGTTCCCGGATTTGGTGCCGCGGGTGGTTTTGCTTTACAACTCCTGGACAAAAATCCAGATGGGACATACGATGATCTTGAACGGGTGAAGAACGAGTTCATGGATGCATTGCAAAAACGCAAAGAACTGACGGGCTTGTTCACATTTTTCAGTGCTAACTATCCGCAGTACCAGATAGAGATTGACAACCAGGTAGCCATGCAAAAAGGCGTTTCGATCGGCAATGCGATGAACACGCTCTCGATCTATTTTGGTAGCACCTACGAACTCGGTTTTATCAAGTACCAACGCTTTTTCAAAGTGTTCGTGCAAGCCGCTCCGGAATTCAGAAGGCTTCCTTCGGACTTGATGAATTTGTGGGTGAAGAATGACCGTGGGGAGGCAGTCTTTTTTTCGGCCTTCATGAGAGTGACGAAAAAACAGGGAGCCAATGAAATCAACCGATACAACATGTACAATACCGCGGCGATCCGTGGTGGGCCCTCAAAAGGATTCAGCAGCGGAGAAGCAATAGCCGCCGTAAAAGAAGTCGCAGCTAAAACATTGCCCAGAGGTTATGATATAGATTGGGCCGCATTGTCTTACGATGAAGTAAGGCGGGGCAACGAAGCCCTTTATATTTTTCTGATCGTGCTCGGTTTTTCGTACTTGGTGTTGGCCGCACAGTACGAAAGTTTTTTATTGCCGCTGGTCGTGATATTGTCCTTGCCTGCCGGGGTTTTCGGGTCGTTCCTGCTTATTAAATCCATGGGATTGGCGAATGACATTTATGCCCAGGTGGGGCTGATCATGCTTATCGGCTTGTTGGGAAAGAATGCCGTTTTGATTGTAGAGTTTGCGGTTCAGAAGAACCGACAGGGGGCGACCATACTGGAGTCTGCTATCGAAGGTGCAAGGGTTCGCTTCCGACCGATCCTGATGACATCCTTCGCCTTTATTGCGGGGCTTATTCCGTTGGTACTGGCGCACGGTGCAGGTGCTCTGGGCAACCGCACGATTGGTTCTTCTGCACTTGGAGGAATGTTTTTTGGAACCCTTTTCGGGGTGATCATCGTACCCGGGTTGTACTACATCTTCGGTACTCTTTCGGAAGGGCGAAGATTTATCCATGACGAGCAAAACGACGCACTGACGGAAGAACTTGTCCAACACATCGATCACTTTCCAAAGACTAATGGGAGTGATAAGAATAAAGTAACAGAGGACGATCGCCTTTCCTAGCCAGTAATTATTGCTGGGTTTAATCGATTGGGGCCGACCCGAAGTGCCTTCTTTGGTAAGGCCATAAAAAAAGAAAGCCCCTGCAATGCTGCAGGGGCCACTTTGTGAAGTCAGGCAACGACTTACTCTCCCGGGTCTTACCCTAGTACCATCAGCGCTGGTGGTCTTAACTTCTCTGTTCGGAATGGGAAGAGGTGGTCCCCACCG
>DATJJP010000057.1:0-74979 GCA_035492075.1 Cyclobacteriaceae bacterium
GAAAGCCATCTGACCTCCATTGACGACTTGAAAAACTGTAACGCAGCGAAAGAATTCCTGAAGAAGATAGGTATTACATCGAGCCAATTCTATAAAGCCATTTCAACTTTTAAATAACTCCTTTCAAATTCTTGAATGAAGTTAAATCTCAAAATCCCCCTCTGCTTTTTCGACATTGAAGCCACTGGCATAAACATTGCCAACGATCGAATCATAGAAATTGCTGTGATCAAGGTGCTGCCAAATGGTGAGATGCAGCGCAAGGCCAATTTGCTCAACCCGACCGTACCTATCCCCGCAGAGTCAACCCTCATTCACGGCATCACCAACGACGATGTCAAAGACAAGCCGACGTTCAAGGAAGTGGCACGCGAATATGCCAAGTTCTTTGAAGGCGCGGATTTGGCGGGTTTCAACATATTGAAGTTTGATGTGCCCATTCTGGTAGAAGAATTTCTTCGTGCCGATGTCGAGTTTGAATACGCACGGAAAAAGATCGTCGACTCGCAGAAGATTTTTCACCTGATGGAAAAGCGTACCCTTTCGGCTGCCTACAAGTTTTACTGTCAGAAAGAAATAGAAAACGCTCACTCCGCCGAGGCCGATACACAAGCATCCATGGAAGTGCTCATATCCCAAATCGAAAAGTATGATGGTCGGGAAGTGACCGACGGCCTGGAACGCAAAGTGGGGATGATAAAGAACGACATGGAGACACTGGCAAAACTGGTGGGGGACGATATGGTGGACCTGGCCGGACGAATGGTGCGCAACAATAAGGGAGAAATCATCTTCAATTTCGGAAAACACAAGAGCAAACTCGTTGAAAAAGTATTTGCTGAGGAGCCCGCTTACTATGATTGGATGATGAACGGTGATTTCCCATTGGACACCAAGAGAAAGCTCACCGAGATAAAGTTAGCCGGGCTGAAAACTGCGCTGAAAAAATAAAAAACCGGCAAAAAATAAAACCCACCGGATCTGGTAGGTGGTTTCTGAACCCTCTTAAGACAAGTTTTGGGTTGCCTTCTTCCGCAATCTTCCACTGTTATCCTGCTTTTAGGGCGAGGTCCGCCGTCGGCGGATGAGGCCTGATTTTGTAAGTTGGCTTTGACCCGGTATTGTTTTTATTGTTAGGTTCAGCAAACGTGTCCCAAATCCGAGTGGGAATTACGCTGTAAAGATACGGATTAAGCATTTCCCGCTCAACTATTTTCATTTTAAATCCACCGATGAAAAAAGCACGATGGTGCCTTTTAAACTCAGTCTACCGCCAACTGATTTTCTCCACATGGCTGTATGCATACCTTAACCTAGATAAACAAAACCGACCATGAAGAAAACCAACCTCGTTCCCGTTTTGTTGCTTGCATTCATCAGCACAACATCAATTGCGCAAAAGTTTGTTTTGCGCGAAACCAATCTCGACCCCAAGAAGAACAGCTACTACTTTGACATCGCCAAGAAATGTGAAATGTTTTTACAGAAAAAACTGCAAGTCACTTCTCTACCTCTGTCGAGTGAATGCAAACACACCAACAATTCACTGCAAGGATTATCTGATTACTTTTCAAAACATGTTCCCGACCTCAAGGAACCAAAAGATTACGGCACCGCGCTGCTAAGGACATTCAAGGACGACAAGCAGAAAGTCCTGAAAATCACTTACGGGGTACTCCCCGCCGATCAGAACTCTACGTTGAATTTTACACAACTCATATTGACGTTTGAAAAAGCTAGCTCAAGTCCAAAAATTCTTGATATGCAAATAAAAAGTCAAAACAACACGGGTGCGTTCACGCTCTCGCCCGAGGAGGTGGCCACGCTTAGAAAGCCGCCGGTGCAACCCGTTGCAAAACAGAAGAAATAAAAAGTTTTTCCAAAGGAAGCTATCCGCAGACACTTTCATTCTTTAGATTTGGAGCCTCATGGATTTGTATCTCACGGTCCTTTCCGTGTGGATAAATTAAAGAGTCAGCCTGCATGAAAATGACCGCCAACTTTGCCCCGGGACCTTCTCAACTCTATTTCACCGTTCCTGACCACGCGCGCGTCGCCTTTCGAGACGGCATCACTTCATTGGGCCACCGAACCAAGGAATTTGAAAAGATCTTTCAAAGCGCTTCGGAAGGCCTAAAGCAACTACTTGAGATCCCACCGGATTTTCATGTGTTGTTCGCTTCGTCGGCCACAGAGATTTGGGAGAGATCGATCCAGAATTTAGTGGAGGAAAAATCATTCCATTTTGTAAACGGCGCATTCTCAAACCGTTTTTTCGAAATCGCAAAATTGCTGGGCAGGCAATCCGCCAAAGTCGATGCGACATTTGGCCACGCCTTTGGAGAAAAATATGCTGTTTCTTCGGATGTAGAAATGATTGGGTTGACCCACAACGAGACCAGCACAGGCGTATCGTTGACCACTGATTTTATTCATGGCTTTAGGGAAAGCAATCCAAATGCCCTGATTGTAGTTGATGCTGTTTCTTCTCTACCCTATCCAGCCTTTGATTACACCAAAATCGATTCCGTTTTCTTTTCGGTTCAAAAAGGATTTGGTATGCCTGCCGGATTGGGCGTCTGGATGGTCAACGAACGGTGTATTGCCAAAGCAGAACAACTTCTATCAAAAGGAAGGGGCGTTGGCACTTATCACTCACTGCCGTTCTATTTGCAAAATGCGAAGAAGCATCAAACGCCAGAAACGCCAAATGTGTTGGGTATTTACCTGCTATCGAAAGTGGTTGACGATTTTCTGAGGCGCGGCATCAATACCATTCGGAAGGAGACTGAATATAAAGCGGCGCTTCTCTACAACGCGTTGGGAAATCATTCCGTTATATCCCCATTTGTCAAAGAAAAGGAGGCACAGTCTAAAACAGTAATCGTTGCGCAGTGTGGCGATCGAACAGAAAAAATAAGCGAGTATCTCAAGTCGCAGGGTCTTTTCGCGGGCGACGGGTATGGTGTCTTGAAGAAAATGCAGCTGCGTTTTGCAAACTTTCCAGCTCATTCGAAAGAACAGTTTGAGATTTTGGTCGATTCGATTGAAAAACTGAGATAAATTAAACCTTCAACGGAAGCGTCAGTCTAACTTTCGCTCCCTAACCATATCGCTTTTTTGGAAGACCACGAGCTTCTTGAGAAAATACGAAATCCTGATTCGAGAAACTACGGATTCAATATGCTGGTGCGAACGTACCAGCAACGCGTGTATTGGCTCGTGCGTAAAATGGTCATCGATCATGACGACGCTGATGACCTTACCCAAGAAATTTTCATCAAAGTGCACCGATCCATCGACAGCTTTCGGGGCGACTCGCAATTGTTTACATGGATATATCGAATCGCCACTAATGAATGTTTGTCGTACCTCAGTAAGAAGAAAAAAAGGTTCTTTTTGCCTATAGAAGACGTCGGCCAACAACTGGTATCAAAGCTCGACGCGTCCCCGCACATCACGGGCGACGACATTCAGAAAAAACTCCAAAAGGCATTGCTGACATTGCCGGATAAGCAACGGCTTGTTTTCAACTTAAAGTACTTTGAAGAAATGCCTTACGAAGAGATGGCGGAAGTGACCCATACCAGCGTGGGTGCTCTGAAGGCCAGTTTTCACCACGCGGTAAAAAAGATTGAAGAATTCCTGTCAAACGATTAAACTATTGACTTCATGTTAAATCATAACAACAAATGAAAAGACTGGACGAAATACCGAAAAAAAACGTTTTTGAGGTGCCTGATGGCTATTTTGACCAGTTGGCCTTGAAAATTCAGGCCAAAACAGAAACCATCTCACCCGCTAAGAAAACGATCTCAGGGTGGAGCTTCGCTTTGCGATACGCGCTTCCTGTTTTGCTTCTGGTGATTGGCGGCATTATTGTATGGAAGCCAAAAACCGTACAAGATACCGAGCAATTGCTGGCGTCGATACCCACCGAGCATTTGATCGACTACTTACATGAAAGTGAAATTGCCGAGGCGGAATTATTGGAAGTAATTAACTTTGATGACAGAGACGTAGATTCGCTAAATGTTCATGTTCACACGCAGTATGCTATCGATGATTTAGAAATGAATGAAATCAAAAGTGTGTTGGAAAATGAACTCTAAGACTATGAAAAGGACCTTCTTTATTTTGTTGGTGAGCTTAACCTTCGCTTCCACAGCACAAGAGGTGGTTGAAGATGCGCAGCCAGACGTAAACGTAAAAGATAAGATCAAAGCGGCCAGAGTAGGTTTGATTACGCAACGGTTGAATTTAACACCTGACCAGGCGCAGAAATTTTGGCCGATTTACAACGAGTTTGATCAGAAACGCGCGGATGTCAGAAAACCCTACCGGGATGCTCAAAAAGACATCAACCCAAACAATCCTGATCCCAAACAGCAGCAAGCGTTGATTGATTTGGGTATTAAAGTAAAGCAAGATGAGCTCAATCTCGAGAAGGAATATTCTGCAAAGATGATGAGCGTAATTACTGCCCAGCAAATGCTAAATTTGCGCAAGGCGGAGCACGATTTCCGCAACATCATTATCAATATGCTGAACAACCGTCGGTTACAACAGCAACGGAAAGAGAATTTCCGTGACCGAAACATGAAGTTGCGCGAAAAGAAACAATAAAACCTGCGCCTGATCAGTTGATTGCTGCGCAATATCATAGCAAGTTTCTTATTGCTTACGGGAGTCGATCTTGCGGGTGCGCAAACTTTTGATTCCGCAAACCAACTGCCCGCGGATTCTGCGCTAAACAACTTTTCTATACTTCAGTTAATCGACAGTTTGGTCCAAACACCAAATTCATACGGCTTTGGGTCGACGCTGATCACACGACTCGGCTTCAACAGCAACGTAGTCGCCGCAAGTCGAACCCTTGGGCTCAGTCAGTTTGGGCTTTCGCCGGGAATATCATATTACCATAAATCAGGGCTCTACCTTGACGCCACTGCCTACTGGAGCCAGGAATATTCACCTTACCTGTATCTGACCATCCCCTCGGCGGGCTATTTGAAGACCATCAATAAATGGACGATGAATTTCGAATACAGCCGTTACGTCTACTCTTTTTCAGACTCAACGTACCACCTGCCTTATACCAACTCGATCGGCATGAGCAATTTTTACGAACTAAAGCCATTTCTTTTTCGATTCGACTATTCACTCTACTTCGGGGAAAAAACCGCACATCGATTAATGCCCGGCATCATGCTGAATTTTGAAAAGAGAAATTGGCACGGCCTCCGACGTATCTTGTTTTACCCCACGTTCAACGTGCTGCTCGGGAATGAGAAATGGCAGATCTCACAATATATTCCGAACGCAACCACATTGTCTGAAGCCAGAGCATTAATCGCACAACATCAGCCTCTCTTCCGAATAAAAACAGACAGCTACAACGAATTTGGAGTACTGAACTATTCCGTTTCTATGCCGCTCAGCATAAATTATAAAGATTGGGGTTTCCTCTTGAGTTATGTTTACAACTTTCAACAAGTCTTGCCAAATGAACCCATCACCGTTACCAATAGCGGCTACCTTTCGCTCAGTATTACACGGTATTTCAACTTCAAATCCAAAACCGTGTTGACTGATCTTATGAAATTGACTAAATAGAATTTTTAAAACGATAGCTTATGAAGCAAATCTTTACTGCACTTACTCTTGTTGTCCTCCTGCCCTCTTTCGCCAACGCCCAAAACACCTATTGGCAGCAGCGCGTGGAATACACGATGCACGTAAACATGGATGTCTCCACTCATCAGTTTGATGGCGATCAGAAATTGGTGTATTACAACAATTCACCGGACACGTTGAACAAGGTTTATTATCACCTTTACTTCAATGCATTTCAACCGGGTAGCATGATGGATGTGCGCTCAAGAAACCTTCCTGACCCCGATGGGCGCGTACGAGATCGCATTTCGAAGCTAAAGGATAATGAAATAGGATATCAGCACATCTTGTCATTAAAGCAAGACGGAAAAGATGTAAGCTACAAAGTGAATGAGACAATACTGGAAGTAACGCTGGCGAAACCAATGCTCCCAAAAGCAAAATCCGTGTTTGAATTGAAATTCAAAGGTCAAGTTCCTATACAAATCAGACGGTCGGGTCGCGACAACCGCGAGGGAATATCTTATTCGATGACACAGTGGTACCCAAAAATGGCTGAGTATGACTTCCAAGGATGGCACGCGTATCAATACGTTGCTCGTGAGTTCCATGGCGTATGGGGAGACTTTGACGTAAAGATCACCATGGACCCAAAGTACATCATTGCGGGCACCGGCAAACTGCAGAATCCTGACAAGATTGGCTATGGATATGAAAAACCAGGAACCACCGTCAGTAGACCGGCAGGCAACCTCACTTGGAACTTCGTTGCCAAGAACGTGATCGATTTTGCTTGGGCGGCAGACCCTGACTACACCCACGATATTGCACAAGTTCCTAATGGTCCTGAACTACATTTCTTTTACCAGAAAACAGAGAAGACAGCTGAACCTTGGAAGAACATGGAGCCTATCGCAGTGAAAGTATTTCAGCATTTGAACACATATTTTGGAAAATATCCTTTTGACACGTACTCCATCATTCAAGGTGGCGATGGCGGTATGGAATATCCGATGTGCACGCTCATTCTTGGCGAAGGGCAGCATCCCGAGGGAGTAATGGCACATGAATCAACACACAGCTGGTTTAACATGGCGCTGGCGTCAAACGAGTCATTGCACGCGTGGATGGACGAGGGGTTTACCGATTTTGCCAGTGCAGAGGCACTGGCAGTGGCCACAGGTGCCGACCCAAAAACGTCACACACCGGAAGCTATGGTGCCTACTATTCGCTGGTGGCAAGCGGTCTCCAGGAACCGGCGGATCAGCACTCAGATCATTTCACAACCAATCGCGCGTATGGCACGGCCGCCTATAGTATCGGAGCAATTTTCCTTGAACAATTGAAGTACATCATTGGAGAGGAAAATTTTTATAAAGGGATGCTTCGCTATTACAACACATGGAAGATGAAGCACCCTGCACCCAATGATTTTATCCGTGTGATGGAAAAGACTTCGGGCCTGCAGTTGGGTTGGTACTTGCGTTATTGGACGGCGACCACGAAGCGCGTTGATTACGCGATCACCCTGGTGAGTGATGCCGGAGCGAACACTCTTGTTGATTTAAAAAGGATCGGCGAATTCCCCATGCCCATCGACCTTATGGTGACCTACAAAGATGGCTCCAAGGAATTGTATTACATTTCCATGAACGAGCTCGTTGGTGGCAAACCCAAAGAAGGGTCAGTACCTGTGGTTGTTTGTGAAGCGTGGCCTTGGGTCTACCCTACCTACACCGTAAAAATCAATAGAAAACTTTCTGAGATCGAAAGCATGGAAATTGATCCATCGCAACGGATGGCTGACGTGGATAAAAAGAACAACAAAATGGTGTTCGGAGATCGTGCGCCGTTCACTGACCCCACAAAATAAATTTTGAAGTTGAGAGCATAATCACTTACTTGTACGACCTTCAGAAACCACCATGGAAAAGAAAGCTGACATGCAGAAAACGATCTATGACAATGCAAAAACGCATTTTCTAGGCAACTTTCCTGACTCTCTTCCCATTGAGCAAGCGTATGTGCACATCGGGATCTATCTCGGCTGGGTTATTGAGATGGGATTGTATTCAGAATACTTCGAAGAAGAGGCTGCGGGTCAAATTTTCAGGTTCAAGCGCAAAGAAATTTCGTGTACGATCTTGAGTGAAATTTGGGACGGGTACCTCGGCTACGAGTTGTTCAATCGCGAAGGAAACATGTTCACCTACTACTACTATGGCGGCGGACTTTATCGTGCGGATTACGATGAAGTGCTCGTAAAGGCTCTCCCTTCAATTTACCATGTCACCGACAGCTGGGAGAATTTTGAAAAAATGAAACAACGCATTACTCTCCGTTACCAAGACTGGAGAAAATTGACCGGCAATTAATCTATTTCTGCTTTCCTGTTTTGTCGATGGTGATAATTTTTGAGGAGCCATCGGCCAACATCACTTTCACCGAAATATCCCCTGTGTCAGGGCTGAGAGACAAGTCGGTAGGCAATTGTTCAAATTTATAATTGTTGCACCAGGCAAGGCCGTCGGCGCGGTAAATCTTCGCGATCGTAGCGGGGAATTTTTCGTCTGTTTTTTGGGTGGAGTAAGTCAAAACCACAAATGAGTTTCCCGATGGATCAACAGCCGACAACCCTTTTAATAACGGGTAAAATCTTTTCCTAAAAGAAGTTGGTTCCACTGGAAAATTGACTTTGACTTCCGGGATTCGCGACGGGGTGATCGAATAAAAGTACCCAGATGCCGATACAGTGTCTTTATAGAAAATACCAAACGTGAATTTCTCTTCCTCAATTACAATCGGTTTGAATTTGAGATCTCTATTTGAGTCGAAAAACAAAGGGATCGAGTCTTTTGCGTTAATCATCCAGCGTAAAGATTGAGTGGTGGCATCAAAGGCGATTTGCTTCTTTGCTTTCTCACGCTTCGCCATATCCAGTGTGGCTGTGATATTGTTCTGCAAGACCGACACGGTGCCATAGGCTTTTGAAATAAAATACTGAAAGTCTTTTTCTTCATCGGCAAAATTGCGCCGGCTCAGTCTCGTGGCAATGCTATCCAGTTTTTTCAAATCAGTCATTTCCTTCCTCAGGTAAGCCAATTTTAATCGCACATCAGAAGTATCCCGGAGGGGGCGATTTTTAATGACGTCTGAATGATATTCAAGTTCAGCACTTTTCATCTCGAACAGCGCCAAGGGCATCGGGTCAGTATCATATTTTTTTAACACGCTTGAGGATAATTTATTAGCCAACAATACGAGGTCGTTATTTACGGGTACGGAATCCTTTTGCAGCTCCGTTTGTAGTTTGTTCAACGCAATGTCATGCGCTAAAAGCTCATTGCGAAGAGGGAAAATTTCTTTTTCAACGATTTCTGTGGTCTGCACCGACCAACGTTTGTAATCCCACAATTTCAAATCTTCTTTCACAAATTCGGCAACGCCTGAGCCATCGCGCTTCATATCTTTTATCTCTTGCAGGGTGAACACCTGATCATGCCCCGTTTTACCTATATCCTTCGAAGTAGCCTTGTATTTTTCAAACGCTGCCGTGGTCGAATCGAAAACCATCCCGAGGCGCTTCAAGTTATCAATCATCTTTTCGTCGGCCCGCAGAAAAAAACTTCGTTCACTTCCATAGGTTTGCAAAAGTGACTTGAACACCGTTCCCGCCTTTGCGTAAGAAGATGACGATTCGTCAAAATATTTTTTTAATTGTTGCACCTTTTCTTTGCGTTCGCGTAGATTCTTCATGCGCGTCTCAATATCCAACTGAACATCCGAAAGCTTTATTACAAACTTGCCTGTTCGTAAATCCCTCCGCATGTACGCCTCGTAGTATTCGTCATTTTTTCGAAGTTCTTTGTCGGTAATTGTTTTGAATGCCTTGTCGTAGTTAATCAATGCGGAATCCACGATGGCAGAATGAATGTCAGTTTGCAAAAGGGGGTCCACCTTCATGAGCTTGTCTTGAAATACAATACCCATGTACAAATAAGCATTGGGGTTGTCGTCGTTCTCCTTCAGATATCTTTTGAGGAACGGCTCCGCCTTGTCGTATTGCTTAGAGGTGAGCAGCACAATAAGGTCTTTGTACTTAACTTTTTGAGCGGATGTTTGCAATGCCAACAATAACAGAAAGCATCCGATAAAGAGGCGATTAACCATTTCTTTGAGTTAAATTTATAGGCAATTTACCAAAATAAAGAACATGCAGATAAGACGGTTTTCAGCATGAAGGCATCAAAATTGGTACTCGTGTTAGCTCTGATCGCTATGGTTGTGGTTCCTCCCTGGCGCCAAGCCGTTTCATCGGCCGTACAAGCAGCAGTAATGAAATCAGGTGTAATTGACGCGTCTTCTGAGCGCGAAACGAATGCCGACCGGTTTGACTTTGATTTCCGATTGCGCGATTTAAAAGGAAATGCCGTGGATTTCAACACCTTCAAAGGCAAGGTAGTGTTCTTGAACCTATGGGCCACCTGGTGTGGTCCTTGCCGTAGCGAAATGCCTTCGATTCAAAAACTCTATGATGACAGTGACCACAGCAAGATCGCCTTCGTGATGCTGTCTATCGATGAGGCTAGGTTAGTAGAGAAAGTGAAACGATACACAGAAGAAAAGCAGTTCAATTTTCCAGTATACATGTCGTCCGGACCGCTGACCAGTCAACTCAACGTAGATGTCATCCCCACCACATTTGTGATAGACAAGAGCGGTGCAATTGCATTAAAGGAAATTGGCATGAAGAATTATAACACTGCGAAATTCAAGAAGTTCTTAGAAAAATTGACCGACCACTGATCAACCTATTCGGGCCGTCACCAGCTCAGATAAAATCAGCAATCCTTCTCTCAAGTACTCGTCGTTGAGTTGGAGCAAAGCGTCCTTTTCAGGGAGGCCTTCTTTGGACGTCAATTTTGTATCCAGTTTCCCAGAAGCTTTTTTCTTTTCCGCTTCCTCCATTTGCTTTCTACGCTTTGCCTCGTTCAGCGATACGGAGGTCTGATGCATGTTTTTTCTTAGGTCTTCCGTATCAGAGATAAAGCTCTTTAAGCTAGGGTCGTGTTTCATCCTGCTGCTGTACGACTTAGAGAGGTTGGCGATAATTCGTTCGTTCACATCGGTTGACTTCTGGTAAGAAACAGCTTTGATGACGTCCCAGGGGAGTGCGCTGAGATTGGCACTTTCACCATACTGTTCAGCGTCCAGGGCTGTCGGGAATTTGATATCGGGTTCCACGCCTTTATGTTGCGTGCTGCTTCCACTCACCCTGTAAAATTTCTGAAACGTATATTTGAGTTCTCCCACCGGCGTCTTTTCATTCATAAATGTGTTCAAATCTTGAATACGCTGCACGGTCCCTTTTCCATAGGTGGACTCTCCGGCAATAATGCCTCGATGATAATCCTGAATCGCGGCCGCAAAAATCTCCGAAGCAGAGGCACTCAGACGATTCGTCAAAACTACGAGGGGCCCAGTGTATGCCACACTGCGGTCGTCATCGGCACCCACCTGAATCTGGTCATTTGAGCTTCTTACCTGTACGACGGGCCCGTCTTTGATGAATAAACCAGTAAGGTCGATCGCCTCCATGAGAGATCCTCCACCGTTGTTCCGTAAATCCATCACCAACCCGTCTATATTTTCCTTCTTCAGTTCCTCAATCAATTTTTTAACATCACGTGTAGTGCTGCGGTAATCTCGATCGCCTCTCTGATAAGCGTCAAAGTCCATGTAGAAACCGGGCAAGGTGATCACGCCCAGCTTCATGTCTTTGTTATTGCTTCTGTATTTGATCAAATTTTTCTTCGCCGCCTGGTCTTCCAATTTAATCTTGTCCCTGACCAACGTAATCTCTTGGGAGGGTCCACTGACACCTGTCGTTGCTGGGAGGATCAGCAATCGCACCGTCGTTCCCTTTGGGCCCTTGATCAATTTCACGACGTCATCCAAACGCCAGCCGATAACATCAACCATATCTCCATCTTTCCCTTGAGCCACCCCAATGATGAAATCGTTGGCATGTAGTTTACCCGATTTATCGGCGTCTCCCCCGGGCAAAATGCGCGCCACTTTCGTGTAATCATTTTCCGTTTGAAGGGAAGCCCCAATTCCTTCCAAAGAAAGACTCATGCTCTGCTTGAACAAATCGGATGCCTTTGGTGAAAGATAGTTGGTATGTGGATCGTAAGCTTCTGTGATGCTGTTCATGTAAATATTGAACACGTCTTCAGAGTTGAACTGGTTAAAAGACTTCTGGTACCGTTCGTACCTTTTTTTGATTAGGTCCTTTATTTCGTCGGGCTTCTTCCCTGACAGTTTAAGGCTCAATGCTTGATTCTTAATGGACTTACGCCAAACATCATTGACTTCTTCCACTGTTTTTGGCCAAGGTGCCTTGTCGCGCTCGGTCTCAAAATATTCATCAACAGTGTAATCGAAATCCTGATTGATAAGGTCCTTGAGCAAGTAATCCATCCGCTCGCTGTACCGCTTCTGAAAAACAGCATATATCTCATACGCAGGGCTTACATCTTCCTTCCTAGTAAAGTCATCAAGGCTAGTCTTGTATTTATCAAAGGTTTGAATGTCAGAGGCCAAAAAAAACATTCGATTGTTATCCAGTTCCCCGACATATTGTTGAAGAATGGCGGCCGAAAGAGAGTCGTTGAGGGTTATTCTGCGATAATGTCTTAAATCCAGGATATCGGAAATCACTTTTGCCTCTTTTCCATAGACCGCTTTGGGTTTCAGCGTAACTGTATCCTTGAAGTAAGCCTTTGACACCAAGGCCATTGACACTAATACCGACAGCACAAATATCTTCTTCATAACATTATCTATTTATTCACTAAACGAATATCCTGCCCGGGAGGTTCTACCGAGCCCTACGCTACTTTATCAAAGTCGAATTCCTTGAGGAACTTCTCCAATTCTTCGATGGACTTAAACTCAAAGGATCTTTTGGCACCCAGTGAAGACAATAAATCGACTTTCACCAGTTCAATGTTTTTGGTATTCCGGGCTAGTTTAGGTTTTTGATGTTTGTAGTCATCCACTTCTCTACGTGACACAAGAAACGCGGTAGCTCGGACATTCTTGCAATAAGAGCACTGATAATGTTTTATCAATTCTTTTGGTGAACCGTCTTCGTTTTTTTCCGAGATCTCTTCTTTAAACACCTTCATCGTATAAAAGCCACAATTTTTGCATTGAAGAGCAAGCAAATGGCCTTGGTATTTCTCGATGTGAACATCGCTCGTTGTTTCGTCTACCCAAACATCATAATCGATGGAGAAAATATTCTCCTCCGCTTTCATGCCTTCGTTCAAATGGACATCTTCCTCGTCCTCACTGAGCAATCTCATCTTTTTTCCATTTTTTGGATTGATGCGCGGAGTATAGCGAAGCTTCCTCAATTTGAAATTCAACTTGGTGGGGTAGTAGAAATCCAAGATCAACGCTGCCACATAACTGATCAAGGTTGCCATTGCGATAGAAAAGAACGTGCGGACGAAAAACCATAGGCCCATGACGGGGAATTTCTCGTAGCCATACATATTGATGACACAAGCCAAGCACAATCCGATGCACAAAAACACTCTTTTGTACCATTGGATCTCCTGGGCAAGGATGTAGTCATACTTCTCTTTTGGTTCCTTGAAAAAAGACACCCGCATCCGATAGAGCACGTAAACTACGACGGTCAATACGCCAAAAGCGATTGCCCCTACGAACATGATATCGTTCCAAATCGTTAGGAATTCTGAAGGTGTAGTGGGTCTTTGATGGTCCATGAAAAACAGGATTTTACGCCTAAAGATAAATATAAAAGGTGTTCGGGAAAATCGGCCTACAGCGAATATTATACTTGATTCTGGAGTATTTTTTTGAGATCAGCAGGTGAATAGTTGATGGATTTTATCGTCTTATTGTCGGACTTCCGATAGACCAGCCATTTCCCCCCCTCCTCGCGGAAGTAGCATTCTGTGCCGTCTTTTGCCATGTAGTAGGCGACCGTAGCCACAGCCTCTTTTTCCGTTGCACAAGCTTTGCTCATGTTCGAGCGCTGCACTTCTTCAAAAAGAGCATTGAATTTCTCACCCAAACCAAACTCAAGGATGGCACCGGAGAGAACATACTGAATGTCGCATAGTGCGTCTGCTATCTCGGTGATATCGTTGTCTTTTATGGCCTCCTCCAATTCTTTTAACTCCTCGGCAATCAAAGAAACACGAAGTTTGCATCGATCTTCAGGGGGTATCGTCGGTTTTTCTAATATCGGATGTTTAAATGTTTTATGAAATTGGGCAACAAGGCTAAGCGAATCGGGCTGACGCATGGTAGAGGTTTTAGGGCTTACATGAATTCAAAAAGATCAACTCATAAACGCTGCTAATTACAAAAAAATATGACAAACCTGTCTAAGGCAAAATAGGTGGGTCCTTATTTTGTGGTATCGAACGAGAAGGAATACCCAAAGTTGAATCCCATTCGAAACGACTGAGAAAAGTGATTGGTATTGACCGTACTGAATTCCTGCTGAAATTGAGGATCTATGGACACACTTCTGTAACCCGCGCCATACCCCACGAATGCATCAATGGTAAAACCGTCTTTGGCCAAGTGTTGCATTAATCGATAGCCGAGAAGTACGCCGTACTCCACTCGTTGTTCAGGTGCAGTAGCAGTGATGATCAAAGGCTGCAATTGAACATTGGTGTAGTGGCTGATGTTTGTAAACCGGATTTCATGCCCAAAATACCACATGCCCGCTTTCATCGGATTGTAAAATTTCTGCTTCAAAGAAAATGCATAACCTCTCGTGAAAAGTTTTCCGAGCGGCACGTGTCCATCAGAAGTAAAAAATGGGTCCCGGATCCCATCAAAGGAAAACTCGTGGCCTAGTCGGGCTTCGTTGTAAAATTCAATCCCTAGGGGCAGCGCTCCCACAAACGTCTGCACCGGATTTCCCTGAACGATCATGCTGCGGTATTCAGGATACATGGGAGCGAAATAGGAGAACTTACGGGTATTCTTTTTCGCGTTCGTCAATGGAAAGGGCACTTTCGATTTTTCTGCCATCGCAGTGATGGCGTCTGCGAGGGTCTTGCTTTCGTAGACGGGTTTATAATACCCCGATAAGTTCCCGTCCTCTTCGTAGAGCTCC
This sequence comes from Cyclobacteriaceae bacterium, assembly GCA_035492075.1. Taxonomy (GTDB): domain Bacteria; phylum Bacteroidota; class Bacteroidia; order Cytophagales; family Cyclobacteriaceae; genus ELB16-189. Next base: position 14,793 of record DATJJP010000057.1, read on the forward strand.
CAAGTGCCTACGCGTAGGTCGTTTTCAATTTGGCCTTTGGTCTGCAGTGTTCCGCTTGGGTAGAATCCATAGTAAGTGCCGGTACCTTTGTCAAAATCGCACTCACCCTCCACCCTTCCATCGTCGTAGAAATACTGCCACTTGCCTTGGTTTTTTTCGTTCACAATTTGCCCTTTTATACGCAACTGCCCTCCAGGGTAATACTCGCGAAACTCGCCAGTGCCATTGACGTAAGTGACCTCGCTTCTCACTTTTCCGTCTTTTGTAAAGGCACTCCAATAACCGCTTTTCCTCCCCTTGACAAACTCCCCTTGAGAGCTCACCTTTCCATTTTCAAAATAGTAAGTCCAGAGGCCGACCGGTTCATCGTTCTCATATTGACCAGAAGAAGAACCCCTTCCAGATGGATAGAAGTACCTCCATGCCCCGTTTTTTCTACCACTACTATATTCGCCTTCGCTTTCAAGGGTGCCATCTTCCGCATAGGTACGCCATCGCCCTACGTTTCGTGCGCCTGATTTTGGCCCCTCTGCGAACGCCTTTCCCGAATGATAGTATTCAGTATACCGCCCCATGTCGTTGTTGTACTCTATCTCTCCCCTTTTGGCTCCATCTTCAAAGAAGGTCTTCCATAAGCCGGTCCTTTTATTGGCGGCATATTCGCCCGACTCTTTGAGTTCTCCACTTTCATAGTAAATCTTCCACACGCCTTCCTTCAACTTCCCATCAATGGTACCCTCCATGCTCTTTTGGCCATTCTCGTAGAAATATTCCCAAAGCCCGAAGTTTGAATTCTGGCGCAGAATCCCTCTCATTCTTAAGTTTCCGGTTTCGAAATAAAATTCCCAGACTCCTGTGGTTTCGTTGTTCAAGAATTGTCCTTTCGACTCAATATGTCCATTCAAAAAGTAAGAGGTGTATCGACCGTTTAGAATATTCTTAATGGTGTCTTTTACTTGGTATGCTTCTTTGATGTTTTTCTTTTGAGCATCATGATAGGTATAACGCATAACAGCTTGGCCGAGAGATTCAGCCACGGTCACGAACAGAACTATCCCAACAAGTAGTGGTCTTTTCACGGGAGGTATATGGTCAGAACAAAATTACTCAGAATTAAAGCCACCTGAAACTCAGTCGAACAACGTAAGGTTGCCGAATTGATCGGTGGGCGGCACAGGCAGCAAAAGCGAAGGGCGATCAAAGGAAATCGTATTTAGCTGTGGGGAAACCGCAAACCCATCGAACAACGCTGCTGGTGCTGACTTGCACAAAGTCAAGAGGTCAGTCTCATCGGCGTCTTTTTTAAGCCAAGTTTCTTCTTGATCGCGAAATAAAATGGCTGGCATTCGTTCGTTTACAGGCAATACAAATTCGTTGGACGGAACCGTCAAAATAGTGAAGGTGTGAAAATTGTTGCCTTCCTCGTCATCATATTCCTCCCAAAGCCCCGCCATTGAAAAAATACCTTTGTCTTTCAATGAAAACCGCCAGGGGATAAGAGACTTCTTACCCATTTTTTTCCAAGAATAAAACCCGTCGGCAGGAATGAGGCACCGATTCATTTTCAGGTTCTTTTTAGTCGCCGGGCGCTCGGTGATCTGTTCTGCGCGAACGTTGATTATTTTTTCTGCAAGTGTTTTGTTTTTAGTCCATCCGGGTAGTTGGCCCCAGTAAAAGAAGGAGAAACCACGGACGGTACCCTGAGTAATCAAAGGCACGAGCTGAGAGGGAGCAACATTATAGCGCGATTGAAATGAAAGAGGTTCCTCCACGTCATACCTAACCGCCAGCTGCTTTGCCGAAACTCCAATGGAGAACCTTTCAATCATCTTTCTAATTGCTCTAAAAACTCGAGCGCTCGTTGTTCGCTCCAATATAGACCATTTCGCTGAAAGCTAGCGAAGCCAACATGTCCGCCTCGATCGGGGAACTCCATTTTCACTACGGAGTTGGAGACAAGCTGGGGAAAACACTCTGGACTCAGAAATGGATCGTTCTTTGCGTTCACCACCAAAGTGGGTGTCTGTATTCCTTGAAGAAAATGGATTGCACTGCACTTAGTGTAGTAATCAATAGCACTGCCAAAGCCATGTAAAGGCGCGGTATATCGATCGTCGAAGTCGATAAGCGTTTTGATGTGGTCGATGTTTGTGACGTCGAGGCCTTGCATCAGTTTTGCTTTGGTTTTTATTTTCTTCTTGAGGTGGTTCAGGAATCTGTTGGAGTAAATCCAGTTGGATTTTCTCGAGATTTGGATGCAGGAGGTGTACAAATTCAGTGGCACAGAAAATACGGCTATTCCTTTCACTCTTGGGTCTACGGGTTTTTCGCCAGCAAATTTCAGCGTCAGATTTCCTCCAAGGCTAAAGCCGACTAAAAAAACGCTACGGTATGATTTCGATAGAGCATGGTCTACTACAAATGATAAATCATCCGTAGCCCCACTGTGGTAGAATCGCAGCGATTTATTCATTTCGCCGCTACAGCCCCGAAAATTCCATGCGATGACGTCAAACCCGTTCTCAGAGAAAGCCTTCGCCATTCCTTTCACATAGGCCCTGTGTGAATTTCCTTCTAAGCCATGTGATACTATCACGACTTTATCGGAGCCCAACTTGAGCCAATCTAAATCTAGGAAGTCCCCGTCTGGCAATGTGCACCGTTCACGCTCATATGCTATGTCAACTCTGCGAAGAACCGAAGGGTAAATGGTTTCGAGATGAGCGTTAAACAGAAACCAAGGTGGTGAGTACACGTTGAGCGGGTTGACAATTAGGGTACAAATCTACAGATTCACGCTCACGCAAATCTTTACTACCTCGACTACCAATCCATCTTTCTCTTTAGCGAGTTAATGTGTGCCAGGTGATGGTCGCCGTGCCAAGCATAGTTTGCGATCAGTTGGCTAAGGCGAATGTGCTTGTTGGTCTCTGGGTGAATAAATTCTTTGTTCAGTTCCTCGGCCTTGAGCTCTTTCAACATCGACGCCCATTTTTTATGAAGTGGTCGAAGCAAATTAAGTGAATTGGCCACAGGCATCTTCGCATCAGGTGTCTCCGCCCAGCTTTTCTGATCGTATGCCTTGATCGTTGGAGTGCTTTCTGTCAACGCCCACTTGGTACGAATATAGGCGTTCATATGGCTGTCCGATAAATGGTGAACGACTTGACGCACGGTCCATCCCCCCTCGCGGTAGGGAGTGTCTTGTTGTTCATTTGTCATTGCACTCACTGCGGCTTCCAGTTTAGCGGGAAGTATTTCGATCTTCGAAATCAGTTTTTGAAGCTCGTCGGAAGTGTAACTGTCCTTTACTTGGAATTTACCGATCGGATAACTGGGATCGCCCGTGAACGCAGGTTCTTCTTCTTTCGATGCATCGAGTGATTGAATGTCGTCTTCGTTAAACGGCTTGTGAAGTTTGACCGGGTCGGCATTTCTTCGTTTGACCACCCGAATATTTGTCAATTCAATCAACAGGGAAAATGCGATGGCAAAGTAGATGTATTGTTTGGGGACCACGTACTCCAACGCCTCCAGGAAAAGCATGAAGCCGATCAAAATCAGAAAACCAAGCGCAAGCACCTCCATCGACGGGTGTTGCTGAATAAATCGGCTGATGGCCGCGGAGAAAAACATCATTACTCCAATCGAAACGATCACCGCCATAATCATGATGATCACTTCGTTCACGATACCCACCGCCGTAAGGATGGAATCAAACGAGAAAATGATATCCAATAAAATGATTTGAATGATCGTGCCGGTCAATGTGGGCACCGATGATCTGCGGGCGCCTTTTTCGTCCTGGTCGCCTTCCATTTCGTGGTTGATCTCCATTGTACTTTTGGCAATCAAGAACAAACCGCCGAAACCAAGAATCAAGTCGCGTCCGCTGAAGGTATGTTCGCCGTGAAATCCGAGAAACTTGATCAAGCCTTCCGGAAGAATATCAGCGACAGCAAACAATGGCTCTTTAAACCCGATGATCCATGTAATGCCGAGGAGAAACGCGATACGAACAAACATGGCAAGGAAGAGCCCTGTGTTGCGCGCCTTGGGGCGAAGCTCTTCGGGCAACTTATTAGAAACGATAGAAATGAAAATGATGTTGTCAATGCCAAGTACGATCTCCAAAAAACAGAGTGTGAGCAAAGCAAGCCACGTATCGGCTTTGAGAAATAATTCCATACGTCAGGTCTCAGGGTTTGTTGTGCGAGCCAAAGCTACGCTTTGCTCCGTTAAAAAAAAATCATATTCCGAACTTATCCGTCTCATCAAGTGATGTTCCTTTCTGTTGCAAAAAATATCTGATAATCACCTACTTACAACCCAAAAAGAAAGCATAAAATAGAGGCTCTTCTCCTCTATTTTATGCTTCGGTTATTGTCTGATTATTACTTATGGACCACGACCACTTTCGCTCTCACTGCATTGTTGTTTCCATCCAGCTGCAGAATGTAAACGCCTTCCGCGAGGTCGCGAGTGCTGATCGTTTTCTTCTGCTCACCTTCTGAGAACGAGCTCATTTCAGTAAACTGGCCCCACTGATTTGCCAATCGCAAGGTAGTTGTCTCTTTCACAGGCGAAGGAAGCTCTATCGTGAGCTCTTGATCTGCTGGATTTGGATAAAGCTTAATGTTCTCTGCGGTCGGCTCGATTCCGGTAACCACGTTGTTGACAGTCAAATTGTCGATCAGGTCGGCCTGATACACTTCTTTGGTCGTCTCATTTTGTAAGAAGATCACCACTGTAAGCTCATTGCTGTGCAGATTTTTCGGAATGTAATTGAATGTTCCTACAGAAATCGGGTGATAGACAGGCGGTGACGAAGGCGTTGACCCTGGAGTCGGACCGACAATCGGTGTCGTGAACTGCGTGCCAATCGCATTCGGCAGCATTTTCTTCAAAACGTATTCGAAGCTCGTTTCGCCAGTCGTAATCTTTCCATATCCAGGATCCGTTGTAATTGATTTTTCCAACACGGCAATCTGCAACGTCGTTTGTCCTACTCCTGAGGGGAGATCAAACAACGGTGTAAAGTTCACATCTATTTTCAGAGATCCATCCGGGTTGACGGTCACTGAATTGTTGAAATCCGCTTGCGCCAGTTTTAGCGTATTCAGGTCATACTGAGCTTGTCCCCACGTTGTGAACAGCGCTGAGTCAGCTCCCGTGCCAGAATGGTGATGGCCATCGAGGAACGCATACGGAATGTTTTTTACGCCATAGTATAACGCCCTTGCACTCGGATCAGACATGTTGTCGGCATTAAACGGATCCTGCCCAACGAAACCAACGTGATAGTTGATATCTACAAGTTGGGTGCTTGTGATGTTATTTTGGACGAAGGCCCTGATATAATCGTTGTCTGATTTGATTTGTCCGCTCAGCACATTATTTCCGGCGGCATCCGTGGACGTGAAGTTCTCGAACAAAATCGTCCGTGTACGGCTGCCAAAGAAAACGCTGTCGATTGACACCCCGTCTTTGTTGTAAGTGTTACTGTTTGTGCTCGCGAAGGCAAATCGCAAAATCACTTTTTTGGTGCCAGCCAAAGTTGCGACTGCGTCTAGCGCATGCTTCGGATGTATCCAAGTGTGCTTGGTACTCGTTGGCGGTGGGTTTCCGTCAATACCATTTCCACTCCACCCAAGTCCAGTAGTGTTATGAGCATTCGTTCCAGGGCTCGATGGTAACGCCTGACTGGTATACCAATCGAGACCCGAGCCTTCCGTGCCAAGGATCGTCCAATTCTTATTTGGGTCCAAGATGTTGTAGTCGTCAGTGGAGTACTGAAGGACAAGACCGTCACCTGTCGCCACATCAACGAAACCACTGTACGATATCATCGGGCGTGGTACAATTGTTTGGTCCAAGTTTAAGCAGGGAGAGAAGATGGCAGAGGCCTCGCCAGCATAGTATGAACCTTGTCCATTGACAATGGTCGGCGGATTAGTAGGAATTTTTGTCGCCGAAGTAGACCACAGGGCGTTGGCCGAGTTGTAGCCATTGGTTGCTCTTCCTGTTGTGTTCCCCCAACTCCAAGAGACGTTTGGATTTGTGGTGCCCGCGGGAACGGGAGTATATGTACCCTGCGGATTGTTCTTGGTATTCAAGTCAACAATTTGCCAGCCGCCATCGTTCGCATCGAAATACTGATTGAACGGAATCGTTACCGCAAGCTGACTTATTGGCTTGTCTATTGATTTCTGGCAACCCAATGTAGAGATGGTGGTCAACTGAACATCATAGAAGCCAGCCTGAGAATACACCGTTAGAGACCCAGTGGCGGCCGCTAATGAACTAGTGGCTGGAACTGGATTGGGCAGATTGTTAGCATTGTATGGGTTGCCTGCAAATTGATAGTTGTAATTCCAGTTCCAATTCTGAATCTGTGAATTACTTGTTGAGCTTGGCATTTTCGACGCACTAGCATCAAAAGTGATTTGATCCCCTACGCAATTCTTAGCCATAGTGAAACTAGGCTCAGGGTTCTCGCCCACTTTAATAGCACCCGATGACCCGGCATACAATAGATCGCTCGCCTGAGTTGCAGGATTGATAATCGTAGCGGTTGCTGTTGACGGGCAGCGCCAATTTGAAGTCAACGATAAGTTTACGGTATAGGTATTTGACGTCGTGAAGATGTGAACCGGCATGTCAAAATACTGGGCCTGCGGTGCAAGCGACTGTACATACTGGTTAGGTATCTGTGGGTGACCCGTTGGCGTCGCGCCTGGTCCACCTGGCGTTCCTGCGATCAAACTTGGTTGATTAGGGGAACCGGAACCGGGGTCGCCAAAATCCCAAGTGTAATTAGCAATATAGTTGGCGTTTGAAGGAGAACTTTTAGCGCCACCTATGGTCGACGAGTTGGCATCAAATAGAACTGGATTACCTGCACATGATGCGCTGAAAATCGAGGATCCAGGATTGGCCAATGCACTAGCAATCGTAAATGCAGGCACGGGGTTAGGAGTTACCCTTATGACCAAATACCCTATGCCGTAGGCCGGCGACGTGTTTTCCTGATACGTGTAGGTGATCAACATGTCCTTGTACGTGTTGTTGATTTTCACTGGATCAAGTGTCATCGAGCCATTTTGATTATCGACAAATCCGTTCGCATTATTAGGGATAGGCACATTTAAGTTGGCTCTGAAACTACTGGTGGTCACGGATAGCGGTGAGGCTACAGCCAACGACAGTTGCGTATCATTCGCGATCGAACCAATTTGACCAATCGGGTTTCCCTGAGGATCGAACAACGTCGCTCCCACGACTAGCTCCGTCGTGAATTTAGTATTGCTACCAAGAACTGTAGTTGCGCTTTTCTGCACTGTGATAATTCCAGATGGCACGATCACTTTTGAAAAGTCATAGCTAGCATAATTATATATTCCAAAGCCACCGCTGGAAACACCTGGCGTAGCTGAAGGGTAACCGTTAATGCTAATTGTACCTCCTTGCTCACAAAAGACAGATGTACCTGGGTAGAGATTATTATAGACCTTACCCGTTGCACCCAGTGACTGTACGGTCACGCCAGCCACCCCTGTAGTAACATCAGATGCATCTATCGTCGGAATTGGCGATATCACTTCCACCACTGGAACAGCAGGAACAAACAACTCCACATTTTGCCTGAACGGTGCATACACGGAATTATCTGCAGTGCTTCGATAGATACCTGTAAACTCAATTTTACCCAATGAACCACCTGTCCAATAAGTGTTCTTCTGTGGCGACAATTTTTTAGTTCTAAAATAATCGTAAACATCCGATGCACCGGCATTAACCAAGTTCGGGTCCAGTGTGTTTTGAATTATGTTCGGATCAAGCGATGCTTGAACGGTCGCCGTTGGTGCATTTAGAATTTTGGCATAATCCCAAGTATAAAAAAGAGCACCCGTATTAGGATCATTACCGGCAGTCAGCACGGAAGTTTGTATTAGGTTTCTCCAAGCCGAGCCCGACATCAATTGCGTTCCCGTAGATGGAATAGCTTGGTTCAGTGCGATTTCGCTTGCCGGTAGATCAAGCACCAACTTCTGCAAAGTGTATCCCGCCAACTCATTGTCATTAAGTACCTGAGATACGATAGAAGGAGATGCACCTGGCCAGTTCGGGTTAAATATGGTTTGCTGAGTGCCTGCCAACGTAGACGGTGAAGGGTATGCCGTACCCAATTTGTTTGAAATCGTATTGCGATGATCATATACCAAATACTGTTCTGCCTTCTGAGTAGTACATCCATTGAGATCAGTATGGCTCACTGTGATATTAAATGCTGCGCCAGTCGCTACTGAATTAAGGGTAAACAAATCACCACTCACGCCACTGCCTGAGAAAATACTCGCCAAATAATCTCCATTTCCAAATGTGCGACTATCAGGGATCAACTGCACTTGACCAGGGAATATTGGGTCTTTATAATCATCTGGAATTGCATTCACCGTTTTGTCAAGTGCATCACCTGCGGGGTTAGCAACGGTCTGTGTAGACACTGGTTCAATGGCATTGAATAGTGCCCTGTTGCTTTGCCAGTAGGAATTAACAAAATCAACTGGTGTCACGGATTGGAGCGCTATTGTGCCCAATGAGAACGTCGGTGAAGCAGCGTTAGTAAACACATTCTTTCCGTAGAACCATTGAAGATTGCCTTGCGAACTTCCAGTTTTGCCCAAAATGCTCAGTCCAGAGATGACAATAAAGTCGTTCGGATTTGCAGAAGTAGTGTTATTGAAACTAATGTTGAGCACGGTGTTACTGGTGTAGCTGAATTTCCAATACGTCGTGCCGCTGATGGGCACAAAGTCCGCTCCAAACAGTTGCACGTTGGGCGTGACAGTCACATCATATTGGTAACCCGTGGGAAGCAAAATATTGAAATCTTGAACATAGCTCTGGGCAAATGACACCACCGAAGGGCTCTGCGTTTCTGCTATGATGATCGGACTAGTAATAGTATAGTAGCTATCGGGACAGATCAAAAAGTTGCTATTGGCGAGGTTGGGCGTTATCGTGGTAGCGCTTCCTGCAATACTTCCAGTTCCAGATCCTGCAATGGTGGTGGTTGGACCAGCGCCGGCGCCCGCTCCATACTTAGGAGTAGCGGAAGCGCTTCCGTAAACACCACTGGCTACAACAGGGTTAGGCACCCCGTGGGCAACCGCATCATTTTGAGCGATGATATAGACATCGTAGGCTTGATTAGCCACAAAATTACTTGGTGCAAAAGTGTAGGTTTGATCGGCATTGATCGCGGTGATCGCATAGCTTCCGTTAGCTCCCACAACACCTGGAGTTAAAAGAAGTCCATGATTGGTCAAATAGGTATTTGGCGATGGATCTGCGACCTCAGCTGCGGTTGGAACTGGCGAGCCGGCTTTGACGATCAAATAAAAAGCTGTACCAAATTGATCAAAATTGGTCGTCAGAGTTCCAATCGATGTGGTATTGAAGGCGCTTTGCGCATTTGAGAGTTTAGGAGCTGCTGCACTCGAGATTTTAAAGTACAGCACTGAGTTGGAAGATATACCTCCATAGAAGTTCAAACCAAAGTCTGTTATGCCAGAACCCGTTTGGTTTACTGCATCGTAATTTCCCTTGTTCAATTTTACGTAGTAAACCTCATCCGCATTGAGTGGGGTCGGTAGTGGCTGTCCATAATTATTTGGATCTGTAACGTCATACAAAAGCGTCGGATACGTATTATCCACAGTATTGTTTAACTGAACGCTGGCCTTTGCTTGTGAGGCATCGAAAATCAAATCAGCCACTTTGCTACTGGTACTTCTGCTCCACAACTCAGCGTTACCGGCACCTCCATTGTCAAATGACCCCACGTTGGTATTAAACTGCAACGTGATTTGGCTCAAAAACGGATCAACGTTAGGTTGACCTGAGTATGGGAAGGTCAAGTCATTCTTAGAAGTCAGCAACACGGGTGGTTGCGTAGATGCGAATGAATACTTGTTACCAACAAATGCGCCGTGCGAAGTACCATTGGACACCAACGAATTTGTATTATCGGCATTGGCAGGATTCGCATATCCAGAGTCAGAGAAATAAGGGGTGATTGGTGAAGTACTTAAGTTAACTTTTGCATCGACATCCGCGTACAAGAAGAAAGAGATTGATTTGTTGGGCTCTGCTCCAAGCGATTGAGCATTGCTACTTAAGTCTACAATAATTTTATCATAGACGCCTGAACTCGGGCCGGATTTTGACCACGTCGGGATATCAAATGTCCCCGACGAATTCACCAGTTTCACTACGAAATTTTTGAACGTTGGATTTCCCGCAGACTCATAAGGGACATCAAAGTTTATCGTGAATCCTTTAATGAAAGGTTCTGATCCAACAGTGGTGTTAGTTGCTGTGAATTTCAAACCAAAAATGTTGTATCCGGTTATTCCACCTTTCAAACTCGCTCCGGGAGGGCTCACGACAGTCGGCGTCACAACACCATGTGACCCATCGTAAGTCACTGTTACATCCAGGACATCAACATGGGCAGAGAAAATCGAGTTGGTGTTGTAAGGCGCACTTGAAAGAGCAATTGTGGCATTACTACTTAAAGTAAGCGCCGTATTACTGCCAATGGAAGCCACTGTTCCTACTCGCGTTCCATTGATGTCGTTGATAATTGAACCCACGGCGAGATCTGTGGTAAACGCAGTGGCCGTACCTGTTACGGATGCTGATCCCGTACTCGAAGAAATTGTTCCCGATGTATTCCTATTCGCCTTTGAACTGTTCAACTCCGCAATGTAAGGTGACGCTACCATGTTCACAGCAGCATTAAGGGCGAGTGTCAAACTGGTATTGCTAGCAATCGACTGCACAGTTCCGATCACGTTCATTGCCGGAGACTGATCATATATAATCATTCCTGATGTTAGGTCGCTCAAGAACAACGTCCCTACCCCAATCACACTGTTTGACCCAGTTGAAGTAGTAATTGTTCCCGTTGCAGTTCTTTTCAATGTGGCAGTAAGTGTACCGTCACCACTTTGAGTGTATTGTATGCCATCTAAGTTCACCACACCGTTAACAAAATTCGCTGTTGCCGGGATGATCACAGAACCTGTGGTAGCGCCGATTAGTGACCCATTTACTGGGGCAAATTCGGTGTCAACCAACGCAAACTTGTCGCGTGCTTGAACGATACCAGCGCTGGTGCTTGGCAAAGGTGGTGTGGTGTATGACGGCCCTACAGGTTCGTTAACTCCAGCATGTGAAGACGGCTGTGTGGTGAAATCCAAACTAGTTGCAACAACATCAATCAAGCCATACGACTGCGGGGTTAGCTGTGTTGCATCATGTCCACCGATAAAAGTCACCGGGAACCCACTTATCAAACCGGAGTTGGCGGGATTACCGTTGAACAGTTGAGACCCTGTACCGACAGACGCAGCAATCAGTTGAATTGTAATATTGTCAAGGTCCTTTACCGTCGTCACTGTATTATTGAAACTGACACGTACGCTAAACGAAGCAGATGAATCATCTGGTGCAGTAATAAGTGGACTTCCCGTAAAGTTAAAATTCTGAGGCGCTGAAGGATTAGTGAGATTCAATGCTTTTACGTCAATCTGAGATCCCATCTGGTTTCCGTTACTGTCAAACAAACCGATGGTCCTGAGATTTGATGGATTAGAGACGGCAATCGTTATAGAAGTCAGCGCCGTAAACGAACCATCGTTATCACCGTGCGCCTTGGAGTCACCAGAGTCGGTATCACTGAAATTTGCAACGCCACCCGGCTTCACTGAACCTACGTATTTTGAAGTGGAGGTGCGACTTCCATCAACCAAGACAACTCTTGCCAATTCATAACTTGAATTGGTCAATGTAGATTCTTGATGTGGTGAATAAGGAATCTTTGTTGGCGTCGTGAATGTGGGGTCACCTTGAATAGAAGACTCAAACGAGGTGGTGAGTGTGATCACCGGCGAGATGCCTTGCGAACCAGAAGGATCAGCACAAATGGCGTTTGTACCACACGTTACCCCACTTGATCCGCCGGTGTTATCCGCCTTCACAGTGAGGGTTACGGCTTGCCCGTTACTACCTGAGGTGAACTGGAACGTCGTCGGAAAGGTAAACATGCCACTAGAGAATGCGGTAGTTCCAAATTGAATTCCGCTGCCTGCTGAACCTATTGCAATTCCATTACCTGTCATCGTTCCGGCTACGGCATTGGCTACCGAGGTGATCTTGCCATTGAAATCCTTGTCAAGATTTCCAAAATGGTCGCGTGCCTGAACAACAACAGCTCCACCACTTCCAGGGAAGTCAGTATTGATGCTCGCGTTTGATGCCGTGGACGGGGTAGTGATATCAAGTTGCGTTGCCGTAACATCAACTACGTCTTTATTGCCCGAAGTTGCAGACTGGCCGCTTACGATTAACGTACTGTTAGCCCCTGTAACGATATCCGCCTTAAGTACTTGAAATTCAAATTGGAGTCCATCGATGGTCGAAGGATAGTTTTGAGTCCCAGCCCCTGAAGGCATTGGGTTTTTCAACCAGAATTTCAACGTATAGGATTTGGTACCGTCATCTGTAACGTACCCGACGTCAGTACTCGCCGGAGTACCAGCAGTTAGCATGTTAGTGAACACAATACTGTTGGCTGTTATCGATGAAGCAGTGACCTTCTTTGGAGTACCTTGATTGTCCCAAAGTTCCGCACCAGCAATTGCCTCATTCCAGGCGACAACCGTGTTATGACCAACACCAGGATTATTTGCGGTAATTGTCAACGACGAAATAAGCGTAGGCAAACCGTCATTGCTAGGATCCGTCGGAATTAATCCCGAGTCGTCTTTAATGTCAAAATTAAAGGAGTTGATCCCGGCAGCAGCTGTGTTGGTATTCACAATAGATGAAAACGTGGCATCTGCTGCGGTACCGTTCGCGATCAAGGTCTTTTGGCCTGCTTGCACATCGATTCCACTCTGCTGCACACCTGCCGCTGCACCTCCAGAAACAAGACCTCCTATGGCATTAGGAGTTCCAGTGGCCACAGTCACGGTTACACCTAAACTTGTAGACTGGAATTGGAAATTATTTGGGAAAGTAATTAAGCCTGAAGCCGCCGAAATACTAATCGGGTTGGCGTTGCCCGGGTTCAAGAAAATACCTGCATCATCGGCGACTGAAATGGTATTTACAGTAGTAAAATCCAAATCACGGTTTCCATTGGCGTCAACGACTTCAAGCTGAGGTACTGGAGTTTGCTGAAGGTTTATGTCTTTCAACGGCAGCTGTGGAGACGAAATATTTGTGATGAACCTCATTTGGGTTCCATAAACCTTTATTGTGTTTTGCGCCAAGGTGGATTGCTGGCTTTGCGATGCGGCGAAAGTACTGCTGGTAGAAATCACCTGCATATCTGCACCTACATTGTCAACTCCGAACGTAAGGTTCAAGTTGTCGAGCGTCAACGGTATTGTCGTAGGATTTTTGAGATATATACTCAACGTGTAGGTCTTTGTCGAAGTGACATCATCAGCCACGTAGCCCAAAGTGCCGACGGTATTGGGAATTGATGAGAACGTGATAGTTGTAGGGGTGAATGCGCCTGGAGTGGTCGAAACATCCAATGACATCGTATTTCCCAAGTTGTCTTTCAATATCGCTCCTTGAATCACCTGCGTCCAGTCCGTAATCGTTGACCCATTGCTTGGGCCCTGACCAATCACAATTTGTGAAATTCGTGTAGGTGCTCCGTCGCCAAGATTCGGCCCACCATCATCTACAATTTTGAAGTCAAAGACAAGGACGGCCGATGCCGGCGTTGATGCAATCGAAGTGATGGTGGTATTGTTCAGCGTTCCCGCTGCGATCGTTGTCGCATTGAAATAACTTACGGTAATCGGATTGCACGCGACTGAACCAGTAGTTGCTGTCAATGTATTAGAGTTGAGAGCACCTTTTGTGGCGAGTAACGTACCATTTCCGGCGTCGGTATATTGGAAGCCGCTGGCACCCGTCGGGAAATTAACTATACCAAGTGAGGGTGTAAGTACCAGTGAAGTGGTGTTGCCTGGATTCATGGCGATACTACCCACATTCGTAATTGTCACATTATTGGCAGCACCTGTTACATTGACATCGACGTTTCCATTTTTGTCTACCGCTTTTACTACTGGAGAGGTCGTGAAGTTAGTGAGCACCAATTGACTAGTAGGCAGAGGTTGTGTGGCGAACGCCAGTCCGGTAGCGGCCACATCTATCGTAGCAGGGCCCGACTGAACAGCAGGATGAGTTGGTATCAAGCGGCTACTGCTCTGGGCATTGATAGATACATCATCATAGGTAATATTTGCTGCAATAGTTGGGTCAACCATAAACCCAAGACTCAGTCCATCCACCGTAACTGCAGGCATTGTTGTTGTGAGGTCACTTCTTAGCCAAACTTTCAAAGTATAACTCTTAAAAGATGGGCTTCCTCCCGCATCTGGCACAAAGCCGAAGTTGCCAGTGGCAGCAGAGGTGAATCCTGTGAAAGTGATATCGGTTGGATTAACTGTTCCCCCCACAGTAGTGGTTCCGTCTGAAAGTTCCGCGCCAGCGATGATGTTTTGCCAATTGGATAGAGAGCCACTGTTTCCAGTGCCCTGAGTTATTTTGATAGTCGTGAATTTAAAAGGCGCGTCGTCGGACAACAGTTCCGAAGCGCTAGGCACCTGGTCGTAAGTGACAGTGATCTTACCGTTAGCGCCAGCACCGCTGAAAAAAGCACCGCCAACGCCACCGCCACCACCACCTGGAAATCCTCCAGCCCCAGCATTACTACTTTGCGTGCCAGTACCTCCGCTTCCCCCACCCACTGGAGCGGCGCCGCCTGGTAACGTACAATTTAAGCAGATCGATGGTGCTGGATTCGCATTTAATCCATCATTTCCTGGTCCACTAGTGCCTGCAGACGACCCACCACCACCGCCTGGATTTGGACTTTGGTTTGAGCCAATACCTCCATTACCACCAGAATAGGTAAGATCTCCAAAGGAGTTCGAAGCCTGTCCACCAAACCCCAGCGGAAACGAAGTATATCCATAGCCACCCGCAATTGGATAAGCACTCGTCAAGGCGCCGTAACCACCCTCCGCAAAAACGAGCCCTCCAAAATTGGAGGTGCCACCATTAACCCCGAAGACGCAGCAAGCTGTCGTTGACGCGATTGCAGAACCTCCAATTCCAACAGAGTACCCATAAGCGTTGCCTGGGGAAACGGCTATCACGGACCGAGCATAAGCACCACCGCCGCCACCATAGCTACTCGCATTGTTGTAAGGCGATGATTGAGAATACTCTCCGCCGGATCCACCAGCACCCCAAGCTTCAACCGTAATTTGGTTCACGTTATTTGGAATCGTGTATGTACTGGTACCTGAAAGAGTCTGCACAATGTTAAGCTGCAACACGATATGGTTGACGATTTTCTGCATCTTACCCATGGTAGAGAAAGTGGCATTACCAACTGTTGGATCGTAACTAATCGTTGTAGCAGAGTTCCAATTTAGATTGGAGACACTGGTCAATGTAATTGTGTTTGTAGTTCCCTTGCCGGTATAAATGGCAGAGGCTATTGGTCCGCCATTCGTTGAGAATCCAGTAACACTCGCCCCCTCAGCTAGCGTTAAATCCTCACGCAAATTGAACGTGATAGTTTCTGGACTGAGGCCATTGAGGCTCAAATACATGGCGTTAGGGAAGATCGGATCTTGTCCATCATCGAAGATCTTAAATTGAAGCACGTTCACGCCTGCGCCACTCGTATTCAAGATGGAACTGATCGGCACAGCTCCTTGCGTTTGATCAATAGAACTGATTGAAGCGAAAGTGGTTGATTTCGTCGTCACCCCAGGTGTCGTCATTTCAAAATCAACGTTATCATTTGAGTTATTTGGAGCCAGGGTGTACTTATATACTTTAAAAGTATAGTTCGTTCCAGAGTTAAGGCCACTGAATGTCCAGTTGAGAGTGCCAAGCGCCCAAGGAACGTTTTGAACTAAAGCGGCGTCACCCGCGTATGTTGCATCACCGAAAGGCGGATAGGTACCTCCTGTGGTAGGTGCTGCGAGAACAAGAAAATGAGTCGGTATTTGTGCAGTATTTGTTCCAGTCCAAGAAATAGTGACCGAGTTCGTTGTTGCATTGACGATCGATATAGGAATTGCTTCAATGGCAGGTTCTGGCAATGCAATAGTGTAGTATTGTGTTCCGCCGAACGACGGCGCAACGCTGCCATCAGAAGCACCTGCCAGTGGATTGCCCGCTGCGTCAAGGATCGTATTATCGTCAACAAGTCCGAGGCTGACTTTTCCTGTCCCGGTGATGCCGTTGACCGTTACCGTCCAGAGAGTGCCAGCGCCAGTTACAGACAGGGAAGTGAAACTCATGCCAGGATCCATGCTGACGGTGAAATCTGCACCGTTAGCATCTATTCCTGAAAGAGGCGTATTGGCCTCAGTAAAGTTTACACTAAAATCAACATTTGTAGCAACGATGCCATTCGTTGAACCGATCCCTTTTAGAGCAGAGCTTATGGCAATCGACGTAACGACGGGCGGAATTTGATCAATCAGATAACTTTGATTACTTCCCGTAGGAGTACCGCTGGCCAACGCATTTGTAGCATCGTCGCTGATCCCGTTAGCTGTAAGTACATTCAAACCCAAGGTACCATTGCCACTGATTGTGCCAACAGTTACGTCCACTGAAGTTCCAGAGGACGCACTCACGTTAGTAACGGTTGCACCGGAAACTCCGGCGCCCATTGCAGGTGTAAAATCGTTGGTCGCTAGGGCATTTACGTGTTCAGAAAAAGTAACTGTGAACACGACCGACGAAGCATTTGTCGGTGAAGTCGCCGGTGTCTTATAGACGACTGACGTGACCGTAGGTACTGTGTGGTCAATTGTATAGACATTATTGGTACTCGTGGGCGTTCCGCTCGCCAACGCGTTGTTTGCATCATCGTTGATACCATTTGCAGTGAGGACTGTCAGTCCCAGGGTACCATTCCCTCCAATTGAATTTACGGTAACATCGACCGAAGTTCCCGATGCTGCACTCACGTTGGAAACAGTCGCACCAGAGACGCCAGCACCCATCGCGGGTGAAAAATCGTTAGTGGCAAGACCGTTTACATTTTCAGAAAAAGTGACGGTGAAAACAACGGAAGAAACATTGGTAGGTGATGTCGCAGGAGTTTTATAAACAATTGATGTCACCGTTGGTGCAGTATGGTCAATAGTGTAAGTCTGATTCGTGCCTGTTGGCGTGCCAGACGTCATGGCATTGCCGGGCACATCGCTGATTCCGTTGGCTGTAAGTACGTTTAGTCCTAAAGTTCCATTCCCTCCTATTGTACTGACGGTAACATCAACGCTAGTTCCCGACGCTGCGCTTACGTTGGTTATCGTGGCTCCTGAAACTCCCGCTCCCATAGCAGGCGAAAAATCATTCAAGGCCAGGCCAGTCACACTTTCAGAGAATGTGACTGTAAAGACCACCGACGAACCGTTGAACGGCGCGGTGGCAGGAGTCTTTCTGACAATCGACGTAACAGTTGGAATCACAGCATCCGCAGTCAAGCGCCAGTTGGGGCTTACTACAGCTGTATTTCCATTTCCGTCGGCATCGATAAAAAGTCGTTTTGTTACTAACACATCATAATTATGTGCGTTTGTTAAAGCAAGAACGCCAGGATTAATGGTAACTGTCGCTCCCGAAACGTTGACTGAAGCACTTCCCACTGTCCATGTGGCTATCACTGCATTTCCCGCGCTCGCATCCACCAATTGAATATCCGTTGCACCTGCCGTCGTACCTGAGACGTTGGCATCATAGGTGAAAGACAGCGTTGGGAGATTTGCTGGCACTGTGGTGCCATTGGCTGGAGTGAATGCGCCACTCAAGTCGGGAGGTATTGTATAATTTGTCAAACCTCCGGTAGGGCCTGTTACTCTACTATTGCTGGTCGTCCAGTTTGCTGCCGTGCTCAACTTGGTCCTGAGCGCTGTCACCGTTCCAACGGTGTTCCCTGCGGTACCAAATTTATACACTGCATCATCCACACTTCCGAGGAGAACATAATTTGACGCGCTTAAACCAGAAGGCAGCGCTGATGTTTGATCGTTGGTTGCATCTGCGTCCCAGGTGGTCGCATTAATTTGTGCCGCTGCAAGAAACGTCGGGGTGGCCGACGATCCCTGGTAGGCCAGCAGTTGATCCCCGCTGGTGCTAAATGTTAGATCGTTATTGCCTGAATATGTTCCTTTGGATGCCACATAGGGACTTCCGTACATCGTTACCTCGGTGCCCGCAAAATAATCTACGTCAGCAGTCCAAGTAAGTGTCTCCTCCCCAGTTCTGAAGGTGTTATTGCTTTTCCAACCGTTGTTGGTGAATTTGATTTGCGTACCCGCTGGAATATCACGTAACAAAACGAATGAAAAATCATCTGGGTCGTCAGATTGGATTGATGTAATGAAAATTGCACCTGCTGAAAGGTTGACTATAGCCTGAGTAACAGCATGAGTGGTAATGGTTGCCATCGGATTGGTAAGAAGGTCCTGCACATTGCCTGAACCCGACGTGTAGGTGACGGTCATGGCGGAAGTCCACGTGCCCGTTCCTTTGGTTATTGTTATAATGTTTCCCGCTAAGCTATAAATCGCAGAAGCAATTGTTCCTGTGCTCACTGAGAACCCTGTCACCGCGGCACCATCAGCGAGGTTCAATTGCTCACTCACTGACATTGTAATCTGCGTGCCCAAAAGATTCAAATCCATCTCGTCGGGATTCAAAGTAGGAGCAATATTATCAATCGTATAACTCGCCGTGGATGTCGGCGTACCGTTAAGGGTATTGCCAGCCACATCGGTAATGTTTTGTCCACCGGCCAAGTCAATGGCCAACACGTCTGTGTTTCCAACAACCGTGTTTACAGTTACATCAAAGACCGTATTGGCAGTAAACACAGCAACTGAAGCGATGTTTCCAGTGGCCGTATTCGCTGGGTCGAGTACAAAGTCAGTCACGTCTATGGAAGCGGGATTTATTGCCTCATTGAATGTGATCCTGAACTTCACAGTTGTCAAATTGTTTGACGCGGCACTAACTAATGATATGGCTGCCGTGGGTGCTGTCTGGTCTATCGTGTAGCTTGCATTGGTCCCTGTGGGTGTGCCGCTGGCCAACGCATTGGTCGCATTGTCGTTGATGCCATTTGCGGTGAGCACATTCAGGCCCAAGGTGCCGTTGCCACTGATCGTGCCTACGGTCACATCCACCGAAGTGCCGGAAGCTGCACTCACGTTCGTGATCGTCGCACCTGAAACACCTGCACCCATGGCTGCCGAAAAATCGTTCGTCGCCAGGTTGTTCACGTTCTCCGAGAAGGTTACTGTGAATATCACTGAAGCGGCATTGGTCGGTGAAGTGGCCGGTGTCTTCAAGACGACCGACGTCACTGTTGGCACTGTCTGATCAATCGTGTAATTCTGGTTGGTACCTGTTGGGGTACCGCTGGCCAAGGCGTTGGTCGCGTCATCGTTGATGCCGTTCGCCGTGAGCACGTTCAGGCCCAAGGTACCATCGCCGCTGATCGTGCCTACCGTTACATCCACTGAAGTGCCCGAGGCTGCGCTCACGTTGGTGATCGTCGCGCCGGAAACACCCGCACCCATGGCTGCCGAAAAATCGTTCGTCGCCAGGTTGTTCACGTTCTCGGAGAACGTCACTGTGAATATCACCGAAGCGGCGTTGGTCGGTGACGTCGCCGGCGTCTTCCGAACCACGGAAGTAACTGTTGGTATCGTCTGATCTATCGTATAATTCTGGTTGGTACCTGTTGGCGTACCGCTGGCCAACGCGTTGGTCGCGTCATCGTTGATGCCGTTCGCCGTGAGCACGTTCAGGCCCAAGGTGCCGTTGCCGCTGATCGTGCCTACAGTCACATCCACTGAAGTGCCCGAAGCTGCGCTCACGTTGGTGATGGTTGCACCTGAAACACCTGCGCCCATGGCTGCCGAAAAATCGTTCGTCGCCAGGTTGTTCACATTCTCCGAGAAGGTCACTGTGAATATCACAGAAGCGGCGTTGGTCGGTGACGTGGCTGGCGTCTTCCGAACCACCGACGTTACCGTTGGTATTGTCTGATCTATGGTATAATTCTGGTTAGTGCCCGTTGGGGTGCCACTGGCCAAGGCATTGGTTGCGTCGTCGTTGATGCCGTTTGCTGTGAGCACGTTCAAGCCCAAAGTACCGTTGCCGCTGATTGTACCTACCGTTACATCCACCGAAGTGCCCGAGGCGGCACTCACGTTGGTGATCGTCGCTCCCGAAACGCCTGCACCCATGGCTGCCGAAAAATCATTCGTTGCAAGGTTGTTCACGTTCTCAGAGAACGTCACCGTGAATATCACTGAAGCAGCGTTGGTCAGTGACGTGGCCGGCGTCTTCCTTACCACCGACGTTACCGTTGGTATCGTTTGATCTATGGTGTAACTCTGGTTGCTTCCCGTAGGTGTACCACTGGCCAGTGCGTTGGTCGCGTCATCGTTGATGCCGTTCGCCGTGAGCACGTTCAGGCCCAAGGTACCATTACCCGCGATCGTTCCCACGGTCACATCCACTGATGTGCCCGAGGCTGCGCTCACGTTGGTGATCGTCGCGCCGGAAACACCCGCACCCATTGCTGCCGAAAAATCGTTCGTCGCCAGGTTGTTCACATTCTCTGAGAACGTCACGGTGAAAATCACCGAAGAGGCATTGGTCGGTGAAGTAGCCGGTGTCTTCAGAACGACTGACGTCACCGTAGGGATTGTATTATCAATTGTATAGCTCTGGTTGCTGCCCGTTGGTGTGCCACTGGCCAAGGCGTTGGTTACATCATCGTTGATGCCGTTTGCCGTGAGTACGTTCAGGCCCAAGGTACCGTTGCCGCTGATTGTGCCTACAGTCACATCCACTGAAGTGCCTGAGGCAGCGCTCACGTTGGT
Organism: Cyclobacteriaceae bacterium; assembly: GCA_035492075.1. Classification (GTDB taxonomy): domain Bacteria; phylum Bacteroidota; class Bacteroidia; order Cytophagales; family Cyclobacteriaceae; genus ELB16-189. Next base: position 35,819 of record DATJJP010000057.1, read on the forward strand.
GATGGTGGCACCTGAAACGCCTGCACCCATTGCTGCCGAAAAATCATTTGTTGCAAGGTTGTTCACGTTCTCAGAGAACGTCACTGTGAAAATTACCGAGGCGGCATTGGTTGAAGCTGTCGCCGGTGTCTTACGAACGACAGAGGTCACCGTAGGTATCGTCTGGTCTATTGTGTAATTCTGATTGCTGCCTGTAGGTGTACCACTTGTGAGGGCGTTAGTTGCGTTGTCGTTAATGCCGTTTGCTGTAAGGACGTTCAACCCTAAAGTGCCGTTGCCACTGATCGTACTCACGGTCACGTCGACTGAAGTGCCAGCAGCTGCGCTCACGTTGGTGATCGTCGCCCCCGAAACACCTGCACCCATGGCTGCCGAAAAATCGTTCGTCGCCAGGTTGTTCACGTTCTCCGAAAAAGTTACCGTAAACACCACCGAAGCGGCATTGGTAGATGCTGTAGCGGGTGTCTTCCGCACGACAGAGGTCACTGTGGGGGCAATACCATCGGAAACGGTCTTCCCCGAAATACTCGCATTCGTTAGTGACGTTCCTGTAACAGCGCCAGCAGCAATAGCTAAGTCGCTGCAGGTAAAATTGGTTCCGCTAAGTGTATTTACGGTAAGGATGACGTTGCCTGCCGAAAGTGCCGCCCCTGTTGCTGTGAACGAAGCTGACGTAAAATCGGATCCGTTGACATTTGTTATCGCAGTAATGCTTTGATCAAATGTCACCGTAATACTTGTAAGCGATGTAGCAACAGCAGATGAGAATGAAGGTGCTGCAGCTGTTGTTGTCATAGTTCCTGCCAGCGGCGTCCCATTAAACGAATCTCCGCCAGTCTTATGAGCCCATATCTGATAAAAGTATTGAGTGGAGGGGTTCAATCCCGTATTGTTATTAAGGGTTGTCGTTGCAGCGGGAAGGATGGCCACCACTGTTCCGGCCGCAAGTACAGAGCCAACCGAATAGGCAGACGACGGAGCAGTTAATGCAGTCATCGTGCTCGACGTATGACGGACAACGTAAAAATCGGTAGTACCGGCACCTCCGTCCGTCCAGGAAAATTGAAGTGAGGAGCTCGTTGCAGTGCCCACAGTAAAACCTGTTGGTGCGTTCTGCGCAACGCCGGTAATGGATTTACCTAAAAAAATCAGAAAGAAAAGAGTAAATATTCTCCTCATAATGTATCCTTTTTGAAAACTAAAATCTTTTGAAAATGTCTATTGTTATTACGCTCAAACTTTACTTAAACTATTGAATGTTACCGTCTGAATCTGTTTTCATCAGAAACACGCTCTCGACGTTTGCGAGTGTGGTAGTACCTAGTATGATGAATCCCCCATCGTCCGCCTGCAAAACTTTCACACCGACATCGATGAACTTGCCTCCGTAGTCTTTTCTCCATTGCTGCGTCCCATGGGCATCGGTTTTAATCAAAATGTAGTTCGTGTCAGATGTAGAAATGTCCGTGGCAGCAGTTCCCAAAATAAGGAAGCCGCCGTCGTTCGTAGAACAGATAGAGTTCCCTGCCTGGTATGGAGCTTGTTGTGGATATGGCAGCGCATACGAAACCGAGTCCACTTGCTGACCACTTTCATTAACCCTGAAAAAGGCGATACGACTGAATACACCCGGCGACAGACTGTAACTGCCTACAAAACCATAGCCAAATCCATACTTGCAAATGTCGCTACAGGTATAGTTGATCGGCTGATTTGATAGGCTATATGCTTGACCGCTAGGATAAGGATTGTCGGACTTGGAACCGGAGTTAATTTGAGTACTAATCCAGCGCATCTCTTGAGAAGTACCGGCTGTACGCGTGCCGCCCCAGTAAATGGAGTCGCCATAGGTAAACACTTTATTGACTAAGGTGGTAGCGGCGGCCCCAAAAGTTCGAGACCAAACTTTTGTTAGATTGTTAGCGTCTATTTCTGCCAACAGCATGTCCCCCGCAACGCTTCCTTGGAGCTCCCCTAAAACGTAAAAGTTTCCATTCTTAGCTTGGGTAACACCGACGCCACTGATCTGTGCACCAACGTCATTGACACCGATGTCAGTAGCGGCAAGAGTAGCCGTCTTCACCAAGACGCCTTTTGTGTCAACTTGTATCATCAGCAGGCCCTGGGTTCGGGTGTTGTTGTTGGCAGGGTCGACATATATTTCTTCCCCGACCATAAAGTAACCGATATCTAAACCGGAGTTATCGGTTATCGGTGTGATTCCAAAGCCTCGGTAACTGGGGGCGTCTTTTTGAGGCACAGGCAAAAGGCTTTGCCACTGCTCATTGCCATATTCGTCAACCCGAATTAACTTTATTCTGTAGTAAGTGCTTGTGAGGGCGGTTTGCGAATTGGCCAAGATCAAGTATCCGCCAACCGGAGTACCCGAACCTAGAGCGCTCTTTGTTTTTATAATGGCTTGAGAAAAGTCGGGTGTGCCCCCATTGAAGTAATGAACGAAAGTGGAAGGCTTCGCTAATTTGACACCACTTTCATTGCACGAAATGCAAATCAGTAAGAACAAACCTGGTAGAATTTTTTTCATTGGTTGGCGTTTAAAAAAGAGTTCTTTGGCTTTCCTCAACACGATGATCACACGCGAATAAAGCCCTGTCATACGATTTTTACTTTCGCTTGATTTTTATGGGGTTGAAATAAGGGATAATGATCCCTGCGTTAATCACAAAGTTCAAAGGTTTATAATTTGGCATTGTGTAACCGTAATCAAAAACAGAGGACGAAGCTGAGCCGCCCATCCCTGTCCGCTTGGCCGAATTGACCGGAGTGACTAAGGCATACTGCACTCGAAATTCACCGACGACGTACACTCCGCCAAGGCGGTACTTCACTCCTGCCGAGCCCATGATTGATGGGATGAGTGAATTAAATGTGTCCTTTGTTGTCACATCAGGGCCGCTGGAAACACCTGGGCTGGTTTTGTTAACTGAAGTTCTTGTCGTCACCATAGTGTTCGACGCTCCCAGCAGCAAGCCCACTCCTGGGCCGAATCCTACATACGGAACAAATGTGGTCGAATTCCTAAGCTTGTATTGGAACACGAGGTTAATGTCGAGCCACGTTTGCTTCAAGGTAATCTTCTGATCGGCCACATTTGCGCTGGACACCGAATCGCTCGTAAAAACCTGTTTATTATCGTAACTAAAAGTCCTCGATGTATAAAGTACCTCAGGGGCGAAAACAATCTTGCTTAGGAAGGAGCTTTTAGAATTCGGAAGGAGGTCTTTCTCAAACACCAAACCCGCCTGAAACCCAAGCTTCGGAGTGTATTTTCCGTTGCCTGGCGCTGCATTTGTCACGTAATAAATTTCATTCAGCAGCGGGGTTGTAAAATTAGCTCCAAACTTGATACCTGCATTGAACACCGCCTTTGTTCGGAAAGTCTTATACAAGCCAATAAATTCCGCTGGTTCGACGTTGGGGTTAGGTTCAAAAAAGTGTTCTGTTTGAAGGAGTTTCTGCATTGACTCATCCGCTTTTTCCGGCTCCTCTAGATAGATATAGGAAAGCGTCAGCAACCGATAAGCAGAGACCAGTTCTGTTTTTGAAAAACCTGCGATATTCTTGTTGATAAGATCGGGTATTTCATGGAGTCTCCCCTGCTCGTAGATCGACTGAGCCAAGCGCAGCGTCTGAGCGCCGCTTTGTTGAGCGACTGAAACATTGAGGCCTATAAAACACAAAAACAATAAGAATAAAAAATACTTCATAGGCGGCTATTTGTTATTGGGCGGTAAGTTCGCGCAAGTCTGCTGATAATCGATTTTTTCAACGTACTGGTCCCAGTCATCCTTAGACATATTCTTTGTGATGTAGGTACACAGTTTGCTCGACATTGAATTGATCTTGGTTGGCCAAGCATGAATGGTATAGTCGATATCTTTTGGATCAATGTTCTGGACGGTGCTGTGGATGCCCGCCATGATTTGATTGTCATCGGGTGAAAAGGCCATACTCCAAATCCAATCCTGATCATTAAGTTCTTGGGGTGCTTTGTTGAGGTCCTCCCAATTCCACAATCGCATACTCCTGTCTTTGGAGGCCGTTGCCATGAACTTACCACTGTGGCTAAACTTGATCTGCTCTATGTGAGAAGTATGGCCAACCAATGTTTTCCGTACAATGCCGGAATTGACGATACGCAATTCTCCATTTTCCGCACCGATCACTACGTCAGTTCCTTTTGGTGTGTATGCTACCGTGAGAATATCTCGGTTGTTCAAAATAGAGTAAGAATTTGCCGCATAATTGTTTTTGACATCCCAGATGTACAGGTTTCCATTCACACCTCCGCCCGCAAGTTTTGTTCCGTCTGGGCTAAGGTCAATGGAAGTGATTTTTTCTTTGCTCATGTTGATCACTTCTTTCGCCGTGTTCAAGTCAGAGTACATGATACTCTTGCCGGAATTGCTACGTGCAAAGAAACCCTTGTTGTCCGGTGTGAAGCAGATGTTTTCGACATCCGATACAAAGCCTGGAATCTTCTTAGGTTCAGCCGAAGGATTTTTCAAGTCAAACAGGTAGACATAGTTTGCTCCCCGGTCCGCGGGGAACAATCCGCCTGCCGCTAAGTAATTTCCATCATTGCTGATATCCATTGAATAGATTTGATAGAACGGAGTCTTATCCGTTGGATCAATGAACTTACGAAGTGTATCCCCCTTCCAGCTTCCATTGCTTGTCAACGTCCAACTTAATATTCTTCCGTCACTGCCCCCGGAATAGATGGCGTTGTTCTTCACGCTGGTAACCAAAGCTCGCGCGGCGCTAATGTGGCCATTCAAACTTTTGGTCATCGGATCATCCCAGGCCTTGAGGGCAAGGAATAAACCGTTATAAACGTCGTTGTCGAATTCGTATCCGGCATTCTTGGTGTTGAAATTATAGCCTTGCTGCGCCAACAATGCTCGAAGCTCTTTGTCATTGATTTCCTTTGACTTCAGCGCTAGCGTCTTTGCCACGGCAAGGTATCTCTGACGATCGGCTTCTGCTTTTGCGGCCAACGCATCTTTCGTTGCTTGCTCTGCTTTAACGCGCTGCGACTCGGCAAATAGCTGTGCTTTCCTGGCTACTTCTGCTGCGTCTTTTGCTTTCTGCTCATTCTCGACGGCGAGTTTTCGTTGTTCTTCCGCTTCGATTCGAGCCTTGTTCGCTTCATCGGCGGCCTTCTCCGCCAACTTCTGCTGCTCTTTCGCAAATTCCGCGGCCTTCGTTGCTGCCTTCGCGTTCTCATCAGCTTTCAGTCGCTGTTTATCCGCTTCCGCTTTGGCCACCGTTGCCGCAAGTAAGTTTTCATCCGCGATACCTTTTTGAACGAAGGCATAAACGAGCGCGATCAACGCCAAACCGGTAATAACACCGAACACAATTGCCGTTGTGCGTGCGCGCTGGAGTTTACGTTTTTGTTCAAGTTCTTTGATGCGTTGCTCGGTCTCGAATTCTTTCTTCGAATACTCGAGGAAGATCATCGTACGCTCGAACGCGGGATGGTAGCGTTGCCCCCAAACTAGCGTAGGCTTGTGTTTTACCTGCCAGTTCAGTGCGAGTTGCAAATCCGGCGGTCTCCACAAGCCGGCCTTGCCAACTTGGTACATGTTGGCGGCTTCAGCGAGGCGCAAATACATTTGCACAGCATCTGCTTCATCATCTACCCAGTTTTTAAGGCGCACCCAAATGCGCATCAAACTTTCGTGAGAAATATCGACCATTGACTTGGAACCAATCGGTGATCCAAATCCAGGAGTCAATAAGGAGCGACCTGGCTCACGGAATTTTTCAATGACTTCGATTACATCGGCTTCGCTCACGTCAGCGATAGATGCAATTTCATTCAGGCGAGTCGGCCTTCGAATACCAAAGTTTTCGCCCCTCTTTTCAGTGATGGCTTTAAATAATACTTCGCAAATTCGTTTCTGATCCTCATCCAATTCATCGTACGCTTCGTTCGCGTGCATGGACAAGGCTTCGCTCATCGTACCGATGGCCTCGTAGTGTTTTAAGTCTACTGGCTCGTCTTCATAGTCGCGGTACTTGCTCCAATAACTCCAAGTACGCATCAGCGCGTGCTGAAGAATCGGAAGTTGATCAGGGTTATCGCCCAAGTCGTTCAAGAGCTGTTGAACAAGACGTGGAGCCACTTTCGCATTGCCTACGGCTACCGGTCCTTCAATGGCACGGCGCTTTTGGTCGCGCGTCATCTGGGGAATCAGGTAGTGGCTGTCATTGATTTTGCGTGTTAACTCCGGGAACTGTGCGCAATCACCGATAAAATCAGAACGCATCGTGATTGCAACATAGATCGGCGCATCCTCATAATTGATGGCCTCCATCAACAAGTTTACAAATGCTAACGTTTCGTTTACCGAGTTAGGGTCTGTGCTGTCCTTGAATCGAAACAATTCCTCGAACTGGTCAACGAGAACCAAATAGTTGATGTCGGAACTTCTTCGTGATTGCTGAATTGCTTCTACCAATCCAAGGGAGCTACTACGCAAAAGCGTGGAAACAATCGTGCGCTTGATCTTCTTGTCCTCTGGATCGGCATAGTTGTAATCTTTCGAGGTTTTCAGGAGCGACTCCGCCAAATTATCTATTGGACCCGCGCCAGGCCGTGTCACTACTACTTCCCAATTGGGGCTGGCATCCGTAAGGAATCCACCGTACAAAATGGGTAGTACTCCGCAATAAATGAACGAAGACTTACCACTACCGGATGGACCAATGACACCGACGAAGCGACTCTTCGAAAGTTTGAGTAGCACTTCATCGCTCTGACCTTCACGTCCAAAAAAGAGGTGACTCTCTTCTATTTTAAAAGGACGTAAACCAGGAAAGGGGTTGTCGACACCAACTGAGGTGGGCGCTCCCGACATTTCATTTACGGTCTGGCTCATAGTTTTTAGGCTTTAAATTCCTCTAAGAAACTTTTCAAATTTTCCATTGACTTATTCGAGTCACTTGAAATCAAGGTCATATTTTGATTTCTGTAACTGTCCAAATTACCCGCTGCCACCAACGCCTTTCCCTGGATCGGCTTATTTCTGCCAAAGCCGGGAGCTTTGAGTAGGTCAAGGATCTTCATCCGCACCCACTGATCGTTCACTTTTCCTTTGTAGATGATAGCTCCATCAAAATTGCGCAAGTTGTCGATGTGCTTTTTACGTACTTCCAACAATTCGCCCTCAAAAGCAGGTGTCAGCACTTTGAATCCCGATTTCTCGAGAACCTGACGAATGGGCTCCACTTCTGTGTGGTCTACCTTATCATGAACTAGATAGATTGATTTACTATTGGCATATTCCGCGCTTCCTCGATCACGCGCCTCCATCAATTCTTCCCGCATAATGTTTTTGAAATCCTCGAGCGGGTTTTGAAGAATCTCTGCTCCTTCCTGAGCTTCTGTATCGCGGCGAATGGTGTCGATGAAAGCTTTCTGTCTGTCGCTTGCGTTTTTTAGGTTCTGAGCAATCCAAATCAAGCGAGAGAATTCTTCCTTGCCTTGTCGTTTTGCCACTGCGGTTTCCGAAGCGAGTTTATTCTGAATGTCAACAATCGACCGGTCAGCGCCATCCGGAATTTCTCCATAAGCGCTTCCTATCAAGTGCACTGACAATGAACATTGTTCCAAATCTTTCTTTACTTCCCGTTCCAACTCTTCCACCCGAACAGGGAGGGTGTGGTTTGGCAACACGATAAAGCCATGTCGCTGCAATTCCCGTTTGATGATATTCCGTTGAACCGAAAGATCGTGGCCCGTCTCGGCCAGGTAAATGGTCTTTCGCTTGAATAAGTTTTTCACCTCTCCTGCCTTCACGTCGCCCGCCTTGAGTACCACCAACGATTCGTGAATGTCATAAGCCAAATCAACCATTTTCATCCAATATTGCTTCTCCGCCTCTTGGCTAAAAAAGTCTGAGTACTCCTTCATCTGGCCCGTCTCCACATCCAATTGATACATGTCATATCCGATCGAGTCGCGCAAACGTGGGGGCTGCTCTTGCATTGTCATGGGAGACTTCAGCACTTTGAAAACGCGGTTGACTTGGGATGAAGAAGTGTTTTTGTAAAACTGTTCTACCAAATCCAAGCATCTCCCCGACTGAACAAAATCCTTGGTCAATACGGCCACCAGAATAGAAGCATTGTCCATCGCGGGTGCAGTGGCTGTATCAAATTCAGATTTGATTACAATCACCGGCTTAGTGCCAAGCACTTGAAAAAGCATCAACTCCAGGAATTTTCTGAATTGGGTTACCCACCCCTGATCACTTTTCTTGGAAGTTTCATTGTCTTTTTCTGCGTAGGTGATTAATACGTCAATATCTGCCATAGAACTTTATGTTTAGATCAACAAACTTTTTCGTTCGGTTACATTATGGATAAGTCCCTGCGCCAAATCGTGGTGGCTGGCAAGAACAAAATAGAAGTCAACCAATTCAATCTTAAAAATCACGGATCTTTCCAGCGCTTCTATTTCGGTGATCTTTGGAACGGGGCCTTCCTGGAACAAGTCACCAAAGACATCGTCCTTTCTTAGCACCTGGACTTCTTCGCCGTCGCGTTTCAATCTCACCTCACCGGAGGCAACAATCAAGATGGGCATCTCATTAGAGTTGATCATCAATTTGTCGCGTGTATTGAGGGTGACAGGCATGATTTTATCAGACAAATCGCTGAGCACCTTTCCGCTGATGTGCTCAAAAGCGGGCAGTTTTTTGATCAGCATCACCATTTCTATGAACAGGAAGAACCCATCATCCAACCCATCGAGCAATTGGTTGTTCTCGATCGCAGAATCAAGGAATTTTTTGTCGCGATACGGAAGGCGATCAGAAACGGTTTGATACGCGTGCTTGTCTTTATTGTAAACCACCCAAGCGGTTGTCTCTTGCAGCAATTTGTCTTGGTTGAACATTTGACTGATCAAACCACGACTCACCCTAAAATCGTTGATGTAGGCTGTTGCGTGAACAGCACACGCTTTGGTCCAGCGATTGTTGTAATTGAAATCCCGGTTAAGGATATAATTTATCGTCTGAATGTGATTGTAACTTTCACGCGGAAAATAAATCTGCAATTGCTCCAACTTATCGTTGACGGTTGAATCATCGAGCAACGGAATAAGCTTGGGTTTGAGGTCCTGATCCACAAAAAGATCCAAAAGCTCCAGCGCGTATTGAATACTGTCGGGTGTGCCCGCTTCAATGTTTTCCTTCACCAACTGAACGGAACCCGGGTCATAAAGCAGAGAAAGCAATAACGTAAGGTGATCGTAGTTATCACGAATCTCTTCACGCAACGCCTCGTGCAGGAATAAATAAATCGGGTCATTGGGAATTTCTTCCAGGGCCGCCAAATTCCAGAGCGTCTTGCTCATTTCAGTATCCAGCAATTCTTTTACCGCCAAAGCCTCTCGACCACCCGCCTTATAATTGATGTAACGAAGCGCGTAAAGGATTTGCTTCACGATCCGCTTGTCGGGATAGTCAATTTTTTTCCATAACAACTGCAACCCTTCGTCACCTCCAATATGGCCCATGATCTGAATCAGTTTCACCATCACCAGCTCGCCCTGCCCCGACTTATGGAAGGCGGTTTCAAGTGTCTGAAGCGCAGAGATTCCAGCTTCTTTCAAGGCGGAGGCCGCCTGATGCGAATACATCGGCGAAGACAACATTTCAATCAGGACGTTCCATGTCTCCGGCCTTTTCACCTTCCGCGCTGTGAGAATGGCCTCACTGCGCACGCGTGGGTCCTGATCGCGCATGAGTTCAAGCAGAATGAAAATCGTCTTGTTGTTTGTCAGCTTTCGCATCAGTTTTGCGGCAAGCATGCGGTCTGTTTGTTTTACAGACTTACTCAATTTCATGAGCTTGTCACCGGAAATGGAAAGCAAGTCACTGTCTTCGGCCGATCCCGCAGCTTGAACAGCTAACCCCTTGATCTCCGTTTGCTCGTCAGGAGAAATGCCAAGTTCTTGTATCTTATCGACGGCAAACTGCCTCACCTTCTTGATTTTACTTTCCGAGAGAGAAATGAGCGAGGATTCGAACAAGGCGGGTTCTAGTTTCTCCATCAATTTCAATCCATAAATCACCTTCGACTCCGCGTCGCTCTTGACTTCTTTGTCAAGCATCGTATCTAACGTGTATTCTTTCACCACGTCTTTTTCGACCACTTTCTTGTTTTTCATCAATGAGTCTTGCAGCGTGTCGCGATAGCCATGATACATGCGGTTGGCTACGAAATACCATATCACCAGCAACCCGGCAGTAAAGGCGGAGACCGAAAGCAGGTTAAAAAACTTGAACTGGTTGATCACCACAATAAGCCCCCCCGCAACCGTACTGGCCAAAGCGAAAACAAAGCCTTCTATTTTTGTTTGTACATCAATCTTAATCGACTTGTCGATGGGCACATAATAGAACTTGAAAATAGGAGTATCCAGAGCGTCGCGCAGTGAGTTGATGAACAGTTTACTCATCGCAATGGCAATAAAGAAATAGACTACCGACGTCTTCCCTGAAACAGTTGGATCAAACCCAAAAAAACTACCCAACAAAAAGGCACCGGCGGTGAAAATGAGAATCACCATTGGGTTGATGATCATGGCAACCCGGAGTCCGTAATCCTGGGCGATTCGATCGGTAACAAACGTGGTGAACAAGAAAGCGAAGATCACAATGGTGGCTTCAAACAAACTCAGGAAAATGGCAAGCGCATTGGAACTTCCAAACTGCACCACAGACACGTTGAAGAAAGAGTAATCGACGAATCGCAACGCAGTGAGCGAAACAACGATGAACGCCGCCATCAGCAGGATATATTTGTTGGTCAAGAATTGCCCGACGGACAATTTCTTGATCTCGGACTCCTCTTGGGCCATCTTTCCTTTACCCAAAAAACGATTTGCAAGAATGATGAACAGAATCAAATAACCGATGATGCTAGCAAGGCCTACAGAATAAAGGGCCTTTACGGGTAACAGGTTAGATGCCAGCAAAACAGGAATCGTAAAAAAAGCTATGATCGAGGCGATATCTGTTCCGATATCCACGCTACCGATAAGGCGCTTGCCGTCGCGCACGTTGAACATACGGCCGAAAGCTCCCCAAAATACCAACTGAACAATAAACGTGAACGGCAGGATTAACGCGAACCCAAATGAATAGAAGGTTCTGACGTCATTTACAACAGACTCTCCAAATTCGAGGAAAGCAGTCAGGCCAACCACGATGATCAAGTTGAAAATGGCCAAATACCTAAAAGCCATTCTTCCCTGGAGGAAGTTGTAGATCACCGTAATAACGATGCCGAACAGCCCAGAGTATAACAACACATAGGGTAAATCATCTTTTTCGCTGAAATCAGCTATCCCTAACAACAGCGATTGAGAGGCCACGGCCACCGTTGCGAGGAACAAACCCATTAAGAAGCTCATAATCAGAAGGAGACCAACTTGGCCGGTTTCTCCTTCGTTCACGTCGAGCATTTTCCAGAATCGAGTGAGCATGGGTTTTCAGGTTAAAGTTTAAAATTTGCACTTTTTGTCGAAAAAAACAATAAAATGGGGTTCACATATACGTGTGGTTAATGATTAATTCTCAATAACTTGTGGTCCAGAAATTATTTTGGTGCCTCCGTTTGTCGAAAATCCCTTTGTGAATCAGGAGTTTCTATTTTTTTACGACACAAACCATACACTTGTAAATAAATGATCGATCATGAAAATTTTTTTTGTTTTAACCTTAATTGTCAGCTGCGCTCAGACCATTTTTTCGCAGGACACAAAGAAGTTTGCAGAGGCCCAAAAGCTTTTTCAAGTAAAAAGCTATGACAAAGCCTTGCCTCTTTACCTTGAAGCTATCCAATCTGGGATAAAAGATCCTTTGGCCCAATATCAAACCGGAATTTGTTATCAGAAACAGCAAAACGTTGATGATCAGGTAAAGGGCATCCCTTATCTGGAGGCCGCTTTGGCCAACGGAAAGGGGCTGCCGCGCACGCTCTCGTTTGATCTAGGTCAGCTCTATTTGAAAAATGAACAGTTGGACAAGGCACTTACCACTCTCACTGGGTATAAGAACAGTGTCAAAGCAGATCCGAAGGCGACGGCAGCCGCTAACAAAGCCATAGAAATCTGCCATAACGCTATAGCGCTCATGGGTGTGCCGCGCGCTTTCAGTGTTCACAATTTTCCAGGGACCGTCAATACCCAATACACCGAATACAATCCAACCGTCTCCGCCGACGAAAGCGTGATCGCCTTTACGGCCCTCCGTCCGAACACCGGCAGAACGCGGTCAGGAGACAAATTCATCGAAGAAGTTCTCGTATCCTACAATAAATCAGGATCTTGGACCGAAGCAGCGCCTATTTCAATTGCCTCAGAATACAATGTCGGCACGGCAGGTATTTCTCCTGATGGACATAAGATGATGATCTTCATAGGTGGAGCCACCGATCCGGGCAGCTTGTATCAGATCACAAACGAAGGAGACATTTGGTCTAAGCCCACCTTGTTGGCGGGTAATATTAATTCACCCGCGCTGGAAACCACTTGCAGCATTACGCCCGATGGAAAAACGATTTATTTCGCCAGCGACCGTCAAGGCGGCAAAGGTGGACTGGACATCTGGAAGACAGAGCTGAAGGCGGATGGGAAATGGGGTGCCCCAATCAACTTAGGGCCCGACGTAAATACGGCTGCCAATGAAGATGCTCCCTTCATTCACCCAGACCAAAAGACGTTGTTTTTTACTTCTGATGGACACAACACGATGGGCGGCAATGATATATTCAAATCGAGCTCCGTCACTGGCAAATGGACCAAACCCGAGAACATGGGTTATCCCGTGAACACCACCGCCAACGATAACTATTTCACTCTCCTTGCCGACGGAAAACGCGCTTATTTCTCATCCGATCGAAAAGGTGGACAGGGCGCACAAGACATCTACTATATAGATATGCCGGAAAATGCATCCACGGTTCCACTAACGATGATAAAAGGGAAAATTCTGAATGCGGAAACCGGTAAGCCGATGCCTACCAAAATGTACGTCATTGACAAGGAGACAAAAAAAGGTGTCGAGTTTGTCTACGATCCCGATCCGAAAACGGGTGACTATTTGATCATACTTCCGCCCGCCAGGAATTACGACATCGTAATCGAATCGGAAGATTTCCTTCCTTATACGTTGAACGTTAACATCCCAAACCAGGACTACTTTTATGAGTTGTATCAGCAAATCACACTGAAAACCATTAAACAGTTTGACGTTAAAGTAGGGCAAGAAGTAAACGTGAAGAATGCTTTTTATGACACCGAACAAGATGTAAAAACTGAACTTCGTAAGACACACGAGGCACAACTGGTGAAGAACGGAAATGTCGATGTCTATGACATGATGCTCGACCTCATGGCGGCGAACGACAAGGATGGCATTGAATATCTCGTGAGTTTAATTGAGCATCAGGACCCGGTCGAGTCAATCAATTTTGACGAAAAAACAAATTCAAAGATTGAAGTGGCTACACGTACTTACTACTATGATGAAAGTGATCAGAGCAAGTTTGAACAAAAGAACGTAGAGGGGAAAACGGTCTTTTCATTGCCCACGATGTATGTAGCAGAGGAAGCAAAACGATTGAAAGAAGGCACGGCAAGAGCGGTGGCATATGATCAGGCCTTGCTTGCTAAATCCGTCAAGGTCTTTTTTGATCAGGGTAAAAGTGAATTGAAGGGCCAATACAATGATCCACTGAATGACATTCTTCAAGTCCTAAATTCAAATCCAGGGTTAGGCATCGAAATTTCAGGGTTTGCTTCGGCCGAAGGTACCGAAGAAGCCAACCGAGAGCTTTCCAACAAACGCGCCATCATCGTTCTCGATTATTTCAATCATCAAGGAATCGTGAGGAGAAGAATTGTTGCCCGTGGTTATGGAGCTACCAAGGATGAAACGGTTTCGAAGGAGGAAGGGAGAAGAGTGGAGGTGCGAGTCGTTCCGATCAAACCTTAAAATCAACCATTTCAAGAAATGAGATAAGGACGGTGATTATTCGAAGCCGTCCTTTTCGTCTTTTTTGGCTTCTGGTTTCTTTACGGGTGGAGCCGTCACCACTTTTGCTTTCTTCTTTCCGAACAATCCTTTTTTCGCCTTGGGTTGATTTGCCGGGCGAACGGCAGCCTTTGTTTCGGAAGTTGCCGGCAATAACGGTGGCTGTTGCGACCTCGCCGTAGAGTCTACCTCGGTGTCGTAATTTTCTTCGGGAGGCTCCACCGTTTTTAGTTCGGTCGAATCGGCTTTATGTTTTGGCTTTTTCTTGAAGAGGCCTTTTAACTTACTGAAGAAACTCTGTTTTGTTTTTGTTGCCGTTGTGCCTGCCCTGTCGGCGTTCTTTTCTTCAGTGGCAGCTTCCATTCCTTGCTTCACGTCAGGCAACACCAAGACGTCGCGGAAGTACCACATGTAATTGTCTTGGTCCAGATTGAACTTCTCTTTCTCTTTGGTGATCACATAGACACTGTCCTCTTGCTGCTCCGGTGTGGCGGCCGAAGCCACTGTGGTGATTGTGTCCGTGACACTTCTGGCAGCACTATCCAATTCTTTTCTGATATCAGTTGTGTCTTCTCCAAGTTTTGGATAGACCGGTTTCATAGGCACGGTCTGCAATTGGCGAAGCGCTTGTTTGTATGTTTTTCTCGGGAGCAAAAGATACTTTTCTTTCTTTTGTTTCCTTTCAAATGGCAATGCCGGCCCCTGCACCACATGGCTTTGGGCCCAACTTGAGTCATTGGGTGGAAGGTTCAACGTTTTACTGTTGCTGGCGAGGACTTCGCGTGGTTGGTTCTTGTTCTCGTTATAGAAAAAGAAGGCTTCTTTTTGTTTGCTCTTATCAAAATAGAATGAACTCTGATAGGCAGGGCAGATCATTCGCTGCGTGCTGCATGCGGCGAGCAAACAAATGCAACTCAGGAGTAAGGTTAAAGCCCGGGTCATTCCAAAGGGAAGATCACAATTGGTAAAAGTAAAAAATTAACTCTAGTTATCCGAAACCACTTAAAAATCGACCAATATAACGAATTGACCATCAATCTATTCCTTTTTGCGTGCGCTTTTTTTAACGGAGGGCTTACCTGCCACGAGGTCGTATGAATGATCGATCCATTCCTTTACCAATTTGTCGGGAATGCTTCCGTCCATGGCTACGGTGTTCCAATGCTTCTTGTTCATATGGTATCCCGGTTGCACCGCCTCGTATTGCTCTCTCAATTGAATCGCTTTTTCGGGATCACATTTCAGATTGATTCCCTCAAAAGGCTCCATGCCTGCAATGACAAAAATTTTCCCTTTCACCTTAAACACCAAGGTGTCTTCCCCGAACGGAAACTCCTCCGTCACATTTTCTTTATTCAGGCAGTAAAGACGGAACGATTCCAGGTTCACAAAAAACGTTTGATTACGAAATAAATTATCGCAGCCAAAAACATAATGATCGCCAAGCGGTTAACCCAATGCATCATCTTGAGATTGATATTCGTGGGGCGATCTGTGCTTTTATTTCTAAAAAAATAATTTCCCACCTCTCCTAGTGAAAAGAAATCTTTCAAAGTCAGCTTTTTCTTAGGGTCTTTTTGATTTTTCATTAGGCGATGGTGTCTTGTGTTAGTTTGATTTCAATCCAGTTGTTGTCTTCTTTTATCAGATCTATCAATTGATCAACGGCTTGGGCGGTGGGTACATTTCTTTTCACCACATCCTTTCCTCTGTACAGGGTGATCCGTCCTGGGCCGGAGCCCACGTAACCGTAGTCGGCATCTGCCATTTCTCCCGGGCCGTTGACGATGCAGCCCATAATACCGATCTTAATTCCTTTCAAATGACTTGTTCGCGATCTGATTTTTGCTGTCGTCTCCTGCAAATCGAAAAGTGTTCGCCCGCAAGATGGGCAGGAAATATATTCTGTTTTTGAAATGCGGGTGCGTGTGGCTTGCAAAATATTGAACGCTGTTTCATTAACTATTTTGTCTGAAATGCCATTGACAGTAAGCAAAATGCCATCACCAAACCCATCAATGAGTAGCCCTCCGACGTCGGTGGCTGCAAAAAGCTGAAACTGTTCGGCGTTCAATTGATTGTACGAACGATGGATGATCACAGGAGCCTGACAACCTCGATGCATCAACTCCACGAACAGCCTTCTTTGCTCAGCCATTCCATGTGCATTGTCAGTTTCGATGATCAATACAACGGAAACATCCAGGTTTACCTTCCTAATAAGTTCATCTTTGATATCACGGAGCGATACACCGACAAAGTTCAAATGACTAGACGCAACGTCAGTCGAAACATACTCTTTCGCTGACAAGAAAGGATAAACCCGATCGCGGTTTTTTTGCTTAAGCCAAGTCTGATAATTATAGATCAACCCCAATGTGCCAGGAATTTCAAAATCAATACTGCGATCTCCGAGAAAAAGGAAATCACATGCCATGTCCGCAATATTCCACTTATCCAAAGTGACAGCGTATTGATAACCCATTGCGAACAATGATGCAGGGGTAATTTTCTCTTTCCTCGAAAGGTCCGATATCACGCGCGGCACATGGTGGAGTCCACCGAGGTTTACTATTTCGCGCGAAGTTCTTCGCACATATTCAAATGGGTTGATTGGGTAGGCATTTATCTCGGGAATTACCCTGGACGACTTTCGATTCAGGTAGCGATCGGCCAATTGTTTTGCGACGGGCACTTCCGCTTCGGGTTCTTCAGTGAGCGAAACTCGAATGGTGTCTCCCAGCCCATCTTCCAAAAGAGTTCCAATTCCAACAGACGACTTGATCCGCCCGTCTTCCCCATCGCCTGCTTCCGTCACGCCCAAGTGCAGTGGATAATGTTTGAATTTTTCTTCTTCCAATTTATGTACCAGCAATCGATACGCCTGGATCATTACCTGCGGATTACTTGCCTTCATAGAAAGGACAATGTTGTAATAATTCAAATCTTCGCAGATTCGAAGAAATTCAAGTGCACTCTCCACCATTCCAAGAGGAGTATCCCCATAACGGCTCATAATACGATCTGACAATGAACCGTGGTTTGTGCCGATGCGCATGGCGGTGCCGTATTCTTTGCAAATTTTTACGAGGGGTGTGAATTTTTTCCGAATTCGATCTAGTTCAGCGTCATATGAGGCATCGGTGTATTCGATCTCTTCAAACCTTTTCTTGTCTGCGTAGTTGCCGGGATTCACCCGCACTTTTTCGACAATACGGGCAGCTAGCTCAGCCGCATTTGGAGTAAAGTGGATGTCGGCAATAAGCGGAACATTGCACCCTCTTTTACGCAATTCATTTTTAATCTCTTGAAGATTCTGTGCTTCTTTGATGCTAGGCGCAGTAATGCGGACATATTCACAACCTGCATTTACCA
This sequence comes from Cyclobacteriaceae bacterium, assembly GCA_035492075.1. Classification (GTDB taxonomy): domain Bacteria; phylum Bacteroidota; class Bacteroidia; order Cytophagales; family Cyclobacteriaceae; genus ELB16-189. Next base: position 53,275 of record DATJJP010000057.1, read on the forward strand.
TTCTAATGGTTTGCTCTACGGATCCAATGGTATCCATAGTGTCAATCGTCGTCATCGACTGGATGCGGATGGGGTTGTCGCCACCCATCGGCACGTCGCCAATGGTGACCACTTGGGTTTTCCTGCGGCTGTATTCAGTTAGACTGCTACAATATTTGAAGTTCTTCGAAGTCATAAAAAAGCACACCAAAGGTAATGCTTCTCGCCGTCATTTTTTGTGAAGCATCCACACGTCATCGTAAAAAATCGAGCCTGCTTCCACCAACTCGCGAACGGCTTCTATGAATAAATCCTTGTCACGGGCGGCAACCGAAGTCTCCAATTCGTCGATCGACATGGACTTTTGCGCAAGTAAGTAGTGGATTTGATCACAATAGTCTTTTAACTTGGCTGAACCATCTTTTTTCTTCTGGCTAATGCAAACATCGCAGATGCCGCATAGGTCATCGGTGATTTCGCCAAAGTATTCTTGCACCACCTGCATCCTACAACGAGTCGCTTGATCTGCATATTCAAGCATCGATTCCATTTTCTCAAAATGCAATTTCCGTCGGCCCTCAAACTCCTTCTTACTTATCGGAAGACGATCGGCATCTTGACGCGGTAGAACAAATACGATTTGCGGTTCATCGGATGATGGCTCGTAAACCAATATTTGAAGGTCCTGAAGTTTCTTCAATTCCTTTTTGATTTCTCCGTTTGTGGCTTTCAACGTCTTGGCCATTTGATTTTCGGAAATCGTTACAAAATCAGAAAACAGCTCGGCGCCATAGCTGCGCATCAGGCTTTTTATCAAAGGGTCAAAATGCTCATTAGCGACTTGAAATTCGTACAGCTTGGTTTTCGCGATCTGAAAATGGATGCGAGAAGGGCGATGGAATCCTTCGTTCAGCAAGATCAACCCAACTTCTTCAAGCTTCTTTAACACCGGAAATACCGAGGCCTGTTTGAAATTAAAGCGTTTACAGAACGCCTCAAGGTCAAAATCGAAAGCTTCGTTTGAGGCTGCACCCAGGGCCAGTTGATAATAATTGGCCAACGCCTGATATGTTTTTTTCAACTCGGTCATTCCGGGTTGCGCGAGTTCCACTTTTTGGCGCAACGCCAACGCATCGGATTCATGGTAAACGATCGTCGCATAACTTCGTTTGCCATCACGCCCCGCCCTACCCGCTTCTTGGTAGTAGGCTTCCATGTTCTCCGGTAAGTCGAGGTGAATTACGGTTCGCACGTCGGCTTTGTTGATGCCCATTCCAAAGGCATTGGTTGCCACCATCACCCGCACTTTATTGCTGATCCAGTCCTGTTGACGGCTCATGCGCTCCTCTGTATTCAACCCGGCGTGATAAAAGATGGATTCGATTTTATTGCGGCTCAAGAACTTGGCCGTGGTTTCGGTGGCCTTTCTCGATCGTACGTACACGATGGCGGAACCCGGGACTTTACTCAAGATGTTCAACATCTGTTTCTCTTTGGTTTCAGTTTTTCTCACCACCAGGGACAAATTTTCGCGAGCAAAGCTTTTTTGAAAAAGCGCGGGCGTCTTCAATTGAAGGTTGGCAACAATATCGTCTCTCACCAGCGGCGTGGCCGAAGCTGTAACGGCCATGAACGGCACTGCTGGATTCAATTCACGCAGCTCCGCAATCCTCAAATAGGGCGGCCGGAAGTCATATCCCCATTGCGAAATGCAATGCGCTTCGTCGATCGCCACCAGATTGACTCTCATCTTTTTGAAACGCTCCCGAAACATTTCAGTCTGCAATCTCTCTGGAGATACGTAAAGGAATTTTTGCTTTCCGTAAACACAGTTATCCAGCGCAATATCAATTTCCGCCCTATTCATCCCAGAATGAATAGCCACCGCGCCGATGTCTCTTTTTTTCAATTGCTCCACTTGATCCTGCATCAACGCAATCAGTGGAGTGATCACCACACACACACCTTCTCTCATCATTGCTGTCACCTGAAAGCAGATTGACTTGCCCGCGCCGGTGGGGAGAATAGCGACCACGTCTTTTCCTTCAAGCGATGCGGTTATGATTTCCTCTTGGGGCGATCGGAAGGTAGCGTAGTGCCAATATTTTTTTAGGACCTCGGTGGGTTTCAACTAAATCGCTTTGGCGTCAAAGTTAAAAAGCCCGACCAATTGTTTTGATCGGGCTTTTTAAGGACGCGGGTGAAATTATTTTCCGGCACTTTGCAAAAGCTTGAGTCCTGTTTCGCCCAGGTGTTTGCGCAAAATACCTTTATAAGCCGCGGTAGAAGTGTACCCACCGTTTGCCTTGAAGAATTCTTCGAGGACGGGCTGCCAGTCGCTGTTCAGAGGCATTACAAAGCCAAAGCTCTCGGTAGCCTTGTCGGCAACGGGGTGACGCTTCACAGGCTTGCGTTGTTGCACTGCTTCCAGGTAAAACGTCAAGTCGAGGTAAGCAAATCCATTTCCGGCGGTCACTTTTTCAAGAGTTTCTTCGCTGTTGCCCGTAACGATGATTTTCATAGCAGGGAAATATTTCTGTTTCAAGTCATTCGTTCGCTTTTCGTTCAATGTTCCTTTCGCGGTATACGCCGTGAGCTTACCAAATGTCGTCGATAAGTCTTCCATTTTCACGAGGGTGGGTATGTTATTTTGTGTAATCAAAAATGCGAGGTTCGTGATGAACGCAGGGCTAAATTTCACTTCGCGTTTACGTTCCTCCGTGATGGTTACATTTCCCAGACCGAAAACTCCGCCTTGCGAGTTTTTCACTTTGTCGAACATGCCTTTAAAAGAGTCTCCTTCGCCAACGAACTGCGAGGTAAGTTTCACGCCTTTTTTCTCGTTCACAAATTTTACGAAGTCATTCATTACATCAACACAGAGACCATCAATCTTTCCGTTTTCCTTGTACACGAGGCCAAACGTTTCTACGTAGGCGAGTGAGATTGTACCTTCTCCTTTCGCTTTTACCTGCGCCCAAGAATCGCCCGTATAGTTTTGTGAGAACACGTGAGTGGCCGTCGATACCAACAACAAGACAATGCCAACATATCGCTTCATAGATCAAGGTTAATTATTCAACAAGAAAATGAAATTTCAGTTACGAAAAAATAGCCCCGTTCTTTTTCGGCAAACTTACCAAGTTAAATTTTCCTTATTCAGGAACGCGGCTATCCCCTTTTTACAATCGGCTGATGCACGAACCTCGGCATTCATGATCGCGGCATAGTTCAATGCTTCGGTCAATGACATCGACTGAACTTTATCAATCATCTGTTTGGTAATCGCCATCGAGTGGCCCGAATTGTTTTGAATCAGTCGCTGCGCAAACTCTTCCGTTTTTATTGTGATCTGGTCTTTATCGGCCAAAAAATTAACGAGTCCAAGACGGATGGCATCGTTCCCCTGCACCAAGTCACCGCTTAATAGCAATTGCTTTGCTCGCTGCTCGCCGATTTTCCGAATCAGAAACACCAGCACCATGGCAGGAACAAAACCGATCTTCACCTCGGTGTAGCCAAACTTCGCTTCGGGCACCGCAAAAACAAAATCACAAACCGCAGCTAATCCGCAGCCGCCGGCAAGCGCGTGCCCCTGAACCAATGCGATCACGACCTTTTTAAGCTGATAGATTTTTAAAAACAGTTCCTTCAGATGAGTAGAGTCGGCAATGTTCTCTTCAAACGAATTGTTTTGGAGTTTTTGTAGAGACGCCAAGTCGGCTCCCGCACAAAATGCATCACCATGAGCGCGAAGAATTATAACCTTGGCAGAGGAATCGCGCTCGGCAAGGTCAAGCACTTGTTTTATTTCCGAAACAAGCTCAAAGCTCAAGGCATTTCTTTTGTCCGGTCGGTTGAGGGTGATGTACCCGATCCGATTTTTCGATTCGTATAACACTAAACTCATTGCTTTTGAATTATGAATGCACCATCTTTTAATACCGAATGAATAGAAATTTTGTTTAGCTCCGCAACCGAGCCCATCATCTCAACATATTTCTTAGAATTGGTTCCATCAAAGATCAGTTCCTTCACGTTCAATAACGCCAATTGCTCTCGTGACAAGGAATTGCGACCGACAATCAAGTAATCAAAATCCATTTTTTTCGGAAGCGATGCTTTTTCATCCAAGTAGGCTATTGTTCTGCCTTGCCAGCGGAAAAATTTCATTCTTTTTTCATTCCTTCCAAATGGCACCTGAAGTTCCAAAACAGAAACGCCATGATTTAGCCGATTGGGCTCAACGTGAAATCGAATTTTTTGTTGATCTGTCAATAGTGCAGAATCCGACACGAAGTACGATTTTCCGCCCGCTATGAATTCAACTGCATGATGATTGTTAATGCTGTAGGCAATCATCTGCGTTTGATTTACTTCATTTTTAAAATACCACCATTGACTCACCGAGAATAACACCGATAACACAAAACATGAATACAACCATTTCGATGATCTGAACTGAAATAGCAACACAAACGAAATCAAAATACCCAAGAGCAACCAGCACTGAGGTTCCGTAATATAAATATTGTCGATAACACTAAGTGGCAGTGCTTCGGTCGTAAACACCGTCCAATTGAGTGCTTTGATCATCCACTCAAGCGCGACACCAACTAAAGATGCCAACGGTGAGATAGCACTAACAGCGAGAAGCAATATCCCTCCGAGCAATACAAAAGTAGACAATGGAACTACGATCATATTGGAAATCAAAAAGTAAGTTGGGAACTGATGGAAATACAGTAACCCGATGACGAACGTGGCGATCTGTGCAGCAATGGAAACACAAGTGAGATTCCAAACCCAATCGCCAACCTTATTCTCAATCGCCCATAATTGATAGAGTGGCCTTTGCAAATATACGATACCCAAAACGGCCAAATAGGAAAGTTGAAATCCCACGGACATGATCAAATAGGGTTTGTAGATGAGGAGAACAAAAACGGAGGCGGCAAGGGTATTGTATATGTTAGTCCGCTTTCCAAAAGGGCGAGCGAGCGCAATGAACGAGAACATCGTTACCGCGCGAAGAACCGATGGCGAATTGCCGGTGATAAACGAAAAGGACCAGAGGCAAATTAAACTGACTAGGGCGACGATCCATTTACTGTTCTTGAGTTTGTCGACCGGTTTGAACAGGAAAAGAATGATAGCGTAAATGATTCCAACGTGCATTCCCGAAACCGCCAACACGTGCATGGCTCCGCTAGCCGCATACGCATTCTGCAAGTCATTGTCGATACCATCGGTAACACCCAATACGAGTGCCGATGCTATGCCTCGCTCGTCGTCGCCGTGAACAAATTGATTTAATTTCCGCAGGCACCACGCCCGCGCTTGATGGGAGTAATAGGTAAATCCCTTGTTTGATGTTTCTTCAATCAACTTCACTTCGTTGATCGAGACAAACTGCTGATGAGAAATGTTTTTTAAACGAAGGAAGGCTTTAAAATCAAATTCAAATGGATTCAAAGGTGAGCTTAGTTCTTGGGGGCTTCCCTTCACTAAAATTCTGTCTCCAAAATGCCAAGTAAGTTTCTGGCCGCCTTTTTTTGAAACGTAGAGCAGCAACCGCCCCGTCACAGCCGTCCAGTGGCTAGTCTTTGCCTGGGTGACCTCCATTTCCACTTTCCAAGACTTGGCTTTTTCTTCGGGCACGCTTCTGACTACTGCCACGTAGGCGATGATTGGATCAGCGATTTTGGAAATGTGATTGTCGTTCCTCGAGTCAGAGAAAAGCAGTAAACGTGAATAGCCGAGAAAAAAGATGAGTATCAGTCCAAAGAAGCCGGAGTAAACCGAGTTTCTATTCTCTTTCGAGAAGAAATGAATACAAAAAAACAGGACAGCAGCAGCAACGACAATTGAAGCAGCAATCTCTAACGGAATGATATCCGTTTGATATATCCCCAGCAACACACCTCCCGTAAAAAATCCTGCGATACGGATCATCGGGAATGGTTGCCATTTCATAATTTCCCTTACTTACGATTGAAGGCCTTCCACTAAAATCATCTTCGATTTTGCAGTTGCATATCGGATGGTTCTTGCTGGCGCATACTCTTCAGACGCCCACCATTTCTTTGCCATTTCTTTATTGGGAAATTCAATAACCACAAATCTTTTGGGGTTCCAACCACCCTCGAGTGATTCTGTGTTGCCACCACGAACGATAAATCTTCCTTGGTACTTTGCCAGGGAGATGGGCGTAAGTGTTTTGTATTCTTCGTATTTCACCGAGTCGTGGACATCGATTTCGACAACTATGTATGCGGGCATTTTGAATGGTGAATTAAGAGTTACGAACTACAATTTTAGCTGCCTGCTTTTCCGTAGGCTTCAATAATATCCCTCACCAACTTGTGCCGAACTACATCGCGTTCATTTAACTCCACAAAACCGATGCCTTTGGTTTGGTTCAGGATTCGCACCGCTTCTTTTAAGCCCGACTTTTGATTATGAGGCAAGTCAATTTGCGATGTGTCGCCCGTGACGATCATCTTGGAATCGGGGCCCATGCGGGTGAGGAACATTTTCATTTGCATGGGCGTAGTGTTTTGTGCTTCGTCCAATAAAATGAATGCATTGTTCAACGTCCTTCCGCGCATGTATGCCAACGGGGCTATCTCGATGACCTCGCGTTCCATGTAGAACTTCAATTTTTCAAACGACAACATGTCATTGAGGGAGTCGTAGATCGGCCGTAGATAAGGATCGATTTTTTCCTTTAGATCACCGGGCAAAAAACCAAGGTTCTCCCCCGCTTCAACGGCAGGTCGAGTGATGATGATTTTCTTCACCATTTTGTTTTTCAATGCCTTCACCGCCATGGCAACTGAAATGAACGTTTTACCAGTACCCGCCGGTCCGAGTGCAAACACAAGGTCATTGTCATGGATCGACTGCACGAGCCTTTGCTGATTGACCGTCTTCGCCTTTATGGGTGAACCCTTAGCACCGTAAATTATAATTCCGTCAGGAGAGTCATCGGGAACAAATTCTTGTCGTTCTTGCGAGATATAGCCGCGCACATTTTCTTCTGTGATCCTTCCGTATTGATGAAAATGCTCGACGAGCGAATTTAGAATATCGGTGATTTGGATGATCTCTGGCGATTCGCCCTTCACCAATATTTCATTGCCGCGCGAAATAATACGGCTCTTTGGGAAAGCCGAGGCTAATTCGTTGATGTTTTTGTTTTCTATGCCCAGAAAATCGAGCAGCGAAACGTTTTCGAGAGTGATTGTTTTTTCGATCAAAGACGGTAACTGGTTTGAGTGATGTGATAATTCAAAATCATGGTTAATTTTGAACAGTAAAAATAACATAAAAATTCCTCCGCCTGATGGCCATAGTTACTCTTCTCACCGACAGCGGGGAAACCGATCACTACGTAGCGGCGATTAAGGCAAAGATTCTCAGCTTAAACCCTGGTTTGGCCATCGCGGATATTAGCCATAAAATTTTGCCCTGCGACATTGCCCATGGCGCTTTTGTGCTTCGGAGTGTGTTCAACGATTTTCCAAAAGGGACCGTGCACTTGGTTGCCGTTGACTCCACGGGGAATTCCGACACGACGAGCATTGCCATCCAGTTGGAGGATCATTTTTTTATTGGCGCAGACAATGGGCTGTTTGGCCTGATCAGCGACAAGTCGCATCAACAGGCGGTGGATATAAATTCCATCAGCCCGATGGCCAGCACTTTTCCTGAAAAAGACATTTTCGCCGTGGCGGCAGCGAAGTTGGCAAGTGGAGCGGCCATTACCTCCCTTGGGAAACCTATTTCTTCTTTCAAAAAAATGATCGGCCGGTCGGTAAAGGCGACACGCAAGCTCATTGCGGGTCACGTGATCCGTGTGGACAATTTCGGTAACCTGATCACCAACATCTCAAAAGTTGATTTTGACATTTTAAGCAAAGGGAAAAATTACACGGTGGCATTTGCGCGAGAGCGATTCAGAAAAATCAACTCCAATTATCACCAAGCCGAACAAGGCGATTGCTTTTTGATTTTCAATAGCCTCGGCCTTTTGGAAATCGGCATTTACAAAGGTAGAGCCAATGATTTGCTAGGTATGGAATTGGACAGCGCAGTGAACATCACCTTTGACGAGAGCTGAAAGCGCTATGTCTTTAGGTCACACGAATCGAATCGTCCCCTTTCTTTCTTTACTGCCTCCACTTGGCTACTCCACTTTTTCCACTTGCACTATTTTGAACTTTAATTTATAGACTTTTACCTTCGCGATATGATTATCCGAATTGTGCGCATGCATTTTACCGACGCTGGCGTTGATGAGTTCTTGCAGATTTTCGATAAGAATAAAATAGCGATCCGGAATTTCCCTGGCTGCTCGCACTTGCAGCTGCTAAAGGATGCCAACGATGAGACCATTTACACCACGTTGAGTCATTGGGACAAGCCTGAAAGTTTGGAAAGCTACCGCAAGTCAGAGTTGTTCGGGCAAGTGTGGGGGCGTGTGAAAACTCTTTTTTCTGAAAGGACCTATGCGTTTACATTGGAGAAGTTTATAGAGGTAGAATAGGCCTTGGTTCAAAGCTTGATTTTCCGCCCCACTGAAAAAGCCAAATAATCGGAGTGATCCGCATGTGCCTTGAGCGATACGCCTGCATACCAATTTTCAATCAACTCGTATTCCAAGAAATAACGTTGATAGATACTTTGTCGGTAACCTGTGTTAGGAGTGATGTACCAAGCGAATTGTTGTCCGAACAATAGTTTTCCGAAAAACAAATAATGTTGAATACTCAATCCGCTCACCACGGTTTGAATTGTCCGTCGTGATTGTTGCTGAAAAACCGAGTTGATACCGTCGTAATAAATCTCGCCTCCACCTCCTATTCCGTTTATCCGGCTTGTCCTTCTGACCACTCCAACATTTACTCCACCCAGTCCACGGACTTCTTCCGGCCAATTCAGGTTTGCTTGGGCGGTGCGCTGGCTGCCAAACGCATGCGCTATCAGGTACCACGATTTTCCATCAAATCGTTCTCTCGTTCTTTGATCCAATTTCTGTTGATCGAATGCGTAACTCATCCCTATACCAACTCCTGGAAAATTCATTCCTTCATTTGGGTCGCGCTTCCCGCCATTTGAAATATGATTGACTTGTGCAGCCACGCGAAGCCGGAAATGCTCACCTACCTGATAAGATGCGTTCGCACCGACGGCCAGTAAATAGCTCAGTTTGCTGCTAAAAAAAATGTTTTCTGGATTCGCTATGCTATCATACACTTTGTTGAGAAAGGCAAACCCAGCACTTGCCCTTAATGAAACCGTAAAACGCCGGGAAGAAATCAGGAGTGGCTCTGCAAATGCCGAGATAGCAAACGCATGGCCTAGTTGATTCGAATTTTCAAAGTCGATGTAGGAAAATGAAACTCCATTTCTCGAAAAGCAATTGCAGTAGGCCCAACTTTTTTGCGAATGGTTTATGATCCCGAGATCGAGTTGCACGAGTTGTGGATGGTTTTGTTTGAATGGCTGCAAAGAAGTGCGGCCTGTCAATATAAATGAGTAGAAATAATTGAATGAGACATCGAACCTGACATCTGACGAATCTCTCTGGCCAATTACCCCTTGCGACATCAAGAGGAACATCGATATGAATACGGCGCGTCGCATCCACACAAATTTACTTAAGCATCAATTCCTTCGGCTTTTTAAAAGACGGCATTGATGTGAAAGGCCCATATTTATGTTGGATTTCAGAAAAGCTGTCGGCAAATGGTCCGAATGGATGATCTACAGGCTTTTTAGAAATGTCTGGCCAATCTTTAGAAAGATCTCTTGAAGGCCTTGGTAACGAGGCAATGTAGGCACAAACATCCCATGCTTCTTCATCGGTTAGCGGTGGCTTGTCGAGCAACGTCAGATCGTTGGGCATATTCATCTTCACGTAGCCGGCCATTCTTGACAAGCGCAATAGACCTGCGCCTATGTTAAAGCTATTTTCGCCACACAATGGTGGGTACCTCCACTCGAGGCCGTTCGTGGCCAGTTCACCGTTGGCATCTGGTCCGTGGCACCTTTCGCAGTTTTTTTGATAGACTATTTTTCCCCTGGACGAATCAGCCGCGCGTTCCAAGTACCCGATCGGCCACAATCCGGCACCAAGCGGAGTACTGCCTTTGTCCACATCTTTGCCTACCCATTTTATATAGGCAACCAACGCTTGCATCTCTTTGCTTCGCTCTTCGATGGCGGTTCCATTCAAGCTGCGCTCAATGCAGTCGTTCACTCTTCTTTCAATCGACTCAATGGTGCCCGAACGATCTCTAAGTTTGGGATACGTGGAGGCAACCGCGGAATAGTTGTTGCCGAAGAATTTGGTCCCCGCCTCGAGATGGCAGTTCTGGCAATTCATGCCGTTCGTGGTATGTTTCACTTTCCCTTTCGGTCCGAGGTAGATCGCTGTATGCTTCACCAATTCCCGACCGTAAGAAATCAGCATCCCTTCTTTTGTTGCTGGAATAGAAAGCGTGTCAGGGGCTTTCCAGCGGCCAAAAGGTTTTCTCTTTATCAATAGATTAGGGTTCTGGATGCACAACAGGCTAAGTGCGATAAAGAGAAAAATAGCACAAGCGCAGAGCATTGCTGCTCTTGCCGAAGTTAGAAAATGATCCCCCTCACTCTTTCGCATTGACAAGAATAATCAATGATGTGCTTCTTTGATATATCCCCAACCCTCCGCTTGTTTGTTTACAATCTCCAAAATGCCGTCGGGGACTGGAGTTACATTTGAGAACAATTGAGACTTATCGATTTTGTAGCGTGCCATCGTCACTTCGCAGACTTTGAATGACACATTGGGATTACCTTCCAATTTCCGGATCGACTTTCCTACTGTTGATTTTCCTTGCACATACATGGGCATTGCGCTGCCGTAGACCACTACTTCAAAACTGGACTGAGGATAGGTTTTGGCCATTTCACTGACGTGGCGCAACACCGCCTGATGTGTAAGTGTGTCGCCACTGGTTACATCAAAAACCACCTTAATCGGCTTTACTTGCGACGATGCACTGAGGGAAACCAATGCCAGAAAAAACGCCAACAATGTTTTCATCGATTTTAGTTTAGGTTGACAAGAATTTTAAAAACGAAAACGCCTTGCGCGAACGAGAGGGCCCGCACAAAGCGCCCATTTGCTCTGAAGAATTATTCTTTGCCGCCGGCGAAGCAATATCCGCAGCCTTTTTCTTGCGCCCTGCCTATCGCCCAGACACCAGAAGGAACCAACTGAACACCTGGGATTAGGCCATCGACCAATTCTTTTTTTACGTCGTCGGGGTTCGCATTCATCCCTTTTGCCATCATGCCACTGTGAACGGTCAGCGCCACATCGCAGACACAGAACAGTACGCCTCTTGCGATGAGGGCTTTTATTCCGTCAATACCCAACATCTTGAACATCGGCTCGGTGGTCATTGCATAGACATTTTTAGTTGCCGATGCATTGGTGTCGCTGTCAGTAATATGAAAGCGATCTCCCAATTTATATTTATCCCAGATTTTGTCTTCCAAGGCCAGTGGAATCGCACTATGCCTTAACACAACGACCGCTGTCATGTCGGTATCCGGAGTACCTGTCGCGTTATTTGTTTTATAGAACACAAAAGGCCATGCCACGGGGAATCCGTTGTGCGGATCGGGAGCATCAAAAACAATCTTATGCTTTCCTTTGACTTTCTTGAACCATTCATCGGCATCAGCAGCCACGGCAGGATTGAAAGAGGCCAAGGCATCGAAAGGCGACAGCAGCGTAGGAACCGTAATTGCCGCGCCGGCTCCTAGCGCCAGCTTTTCCAAGAAGTTTCTCCTTGGAGTTTTTGCATCATTAGTCATAATTATTTCGGGGTTTTAGTGTAATTCGTTTCAACTAGCCAACCATATCTTGAAACATCCCCTCACAAAATCGAACGATAATCGAATGTAGATATTTTTTTCTGAAATTGCTTGTCGTAAGTACGACACACCAATTAATTTCTTAGCATTGCGGTTCTAAATGAAGATGAAAAAAATCAAGAAGCTCTTGGTTGCCAATCGAGGAGAAATAGCGTTGCGGGTGATGCGCAGCGCTAAGGAGATGGGAATCAAAACGGTAGCCGTTTTCAGTGAAGCCGACCGAAATGCACTGCACGTACGATTCGCCGATGAGGCCATTGCCATTGGCCCTCCACCTTCGGCACAGTCGTACTTAGTCATCGACAAAATCATTGGCGCCGCGAAAAAAACCAACGCCGATGCAATACATCCAGGTTACGGATTCCTCTCTGAGAACGAGGACTTCGCCCGAAAAGTAAAAGAAGCTGGGTTGATCTTCATCGGGCCTTCGGCCGAGTCAATGGAAATCATGGGAAGCAAACTGGGTGCAAAGGCGGCGGTGTCTAAGTTCAATGTACCATTGGTGCCTGGCACCGCGGAGCCCATCACCGATGTAGCTGCCGCAAAAAAGATCGCGAAGGAAATTGGATATCCAATACTGATAAAAGCAAGCGCGGGTGGTGGCGGCAAAGGAATGCGCATTGTGGAGAATGAAGCCGAGTTTCAAGAGCAAATGGAACGCGCGATCAGTGAGGCGACTTCTGCTTTTGGCGATGGTTCTGTGTTCATCGAGAAATATGTGGCTAAACCGCGTCATATCGAATTTCAGATTTTCGGAGATCAGCACGGCAACGTGGTTCACCTTTTTGAACGCGAATGCTCCATTCAGCGAAGGCACCAGAAAGTGGTGGAAGAAGCCCCTTCCTCTGTCCTGACGCCTGAGCTCAGAAAAAAAATGGGCGAGGCAGCGGTCAACGCCGCCAAGGCAGCAAACTATTTCAATGCCGGCACGATCGAATTCATTCTCGACGACAAAATGAACTTCTATTTTCTCGAAATGAATACGCGGCTTCAGGTAGAGCATCCCGTAACGGAGCAAATCACAGGGCTTGACCTCGTGAAATTGCAAATCAAAATTGCAGAGGGCGAGAAACTTCCGTTCAAACAAGAAGATCTGAAAATCAATGGACATGCCATTGAGGTTCGCGTTTATGCGGAAGACCCGGCCAACAATTTCCTCCCCGACATAGGCACACTGAAAACATATAAACGACCTCAAGGGCATGGCATCCGCGTAGACGACGGATTCGAGCAAGGAATGGCAATTCCATTTTACTACGACCCCATGATTGCAAAAATGATTTGTCATGATGAAACACGCGAACGAGCCATTGAGAAAACCATTCGCGCCATCGACGAGTATGAGATCACGGGTGTTGAAACAACATTAGGCTTTTGCAATTTTGTGATGAAGCACGAATCCTTTCGCTCAGGAAACTTTTCAACTAAGTTTGTGGAGCAATATTTCAAACCTGAATATTTAAAGGGGGACACCACACCGGAAGAGGAAAAGATCGCGGTGGCACTGGCAACGGAATTGTTGGGGTCTTTAAAACAATCCAACGGCAAGAGCGCGTCAGTCGTTTCAACCAATGAAAGCAAATGGAGGAAAAACCGCCTGGCTTAATTTTGCAGGCCCGAGTATCAAGAATCCAGTATCCAGTATCCAGAAAGCATGGCCGAAATCAAACCCATTCGCGCATGGCGCTACAACGAACAAGTCGTCACCGATATCGGATCAGTGGCCGCTCCGCTCTTCGATGTGGTGTCTGAAAAGCAACGCAACGCACTTTATCAAAACCCGCTCAACTCTATCCATCTCTCCGTTCCGCAACCACCTGACGCGGCCACCAAAGCAAAAAAGCTTTTGATGAACTGGAAAAAAGACGGTGTCATTGTTCAAGATCCCCTGCCGGCTATTTATGTATACTATCAATATTTCAGATTAGCGGGCGAAGCGGAAGCCAAGTGCAGAAAAGGGTTTGTTTGCCATATAAGGGCATATCCGTTTGAAGAGAATGTCATTTTAAGACATGAGAACACTATTCCTCAGGCGGTAAACGATCGCATCGAGCTGTTGGAAAAAACGGAATTGCATGTAAGCCCTACCCATGGCCTCTACACGGACGGAAAATTCGAATTGGAAAAGTACATGGACGCGGCGATCAGGAATCCGATTTATGAAACCGAAGACTATCAAGGAGTGCGTGATGTGTTGGCCGTCATTCACGATGCGGAAGTGATCAAGAAATTCATTTCGGTGCTACGAGACAAACCCGTGATCCTCGCCGACGGTCACCATCGGTACGAGAGTTCGTTGGTTCATATGAAGAAATGCGCCGAAGCTAATCCCAATCACACGGGCCGAGAAGGGTATAATTTCCACCTGATGTACTTGACCAACACCGAGGCTCATGACCTTCGCATTTTGCCAACCCATCGATTGATAAAAAACCTCAAAGAATTTGATGTCGATAAGGTAATCGGCAAACTGGCCGACGACTTTATCGTCAGAGAAATCGAAGACGCCGATACCTTGAATGAAATTATCATTGGGAAAAAATGGGCATTCGGCATCTTGTTCAAAGACCGGGCTTTTAAAGTGAGGTTGAAGCCGGAAGCTTTGCCTACGATGCGCTGGCATTTTCCCGAGGAAGTAAAAGAACTGGATCTTACCGTGATGCATTACTTCATTATCGAGAAGATCCTCGGAATACCTGGCAAAGAACAACGGGCTTCTGAAAACATCGCGTTTGATCGGAGCTTTGGTGACTGCTTAACAAAAGTGATAAAGGAAGAAGCGCAGATGGCGATCATCACGCAAGACATCTCGATCGATGAGGTGAAACGGGTATGTCACAGCGGCTCTACTATGCCGCAGAAGTCTACTTATTTCTACCCCAAGGTCATCTGCGGTTTCTTGTTTTCTTCTATTACGGAAAAGGAGTTTCACCTTCCGGAGTACTCCCCTTTTTAAATAAACTTTAGCCGAACAGATCGCCCTTCGTAAAATTCTCGTAACATTGTGAGATTGGCCTGACATGAAAAGAATTGTTGACTCGTTAGTGAGTTGCCTCGGGAGGTTTTCGATTGTAGCACTGACACTGTTTTTGGCGGTTGGCGTAAGGGCACAAACCGTATTCTCCATTCAGGGAGCACTTGCTTCTGCCCGCAATAACAACCCCTTTCTTAAGACAGAGCATTTCAACATCAACGTTGCGCAAAGCGACATTATTACCGCGAAGCTCAGGCCCAATCCGTCGCTTAACAACCAGACCCTTCAACTAGCGAATTCTAAGTACTACCCGAGCGGATCTGAGTGGCACAATGCAGTCAACCGGCAGGTGTGGTGGCAGCTGACGCGTCCCTTTCAGTTACCCAGCCTAAGGCGCTCCAAAATTGATTTCGCAACCCGGGCTTCCAACCTTGCGCTTCAGGGTTATGACGAAACCGTTCGCAAGTTTTCTTTTGACGTAGCCAACCAATGGCTGTTGACTTGGATAATAGAATCACGTCTTGATCTGCTTCAGCAAGCATACACCAACCTTGATAGCCTGGTCAAGATCAATCGAGCAAGGCTGCGCAATCAGGTGATCACACAGACCGACCTCATGCGCACGCAACTTTTGCTTGAGCAATACAACCTCCAACTCATCAGTGCAAAAAAAGATTTCAGGAATGAAATCCAGCAACTCAAATTTTTGATCGGCTCTGCAGACAGCATCGACGTGGATATCAAAGCGCCCATTGAGAGTGTCCTCCTTCCAAGTAGTGTGGATACGCTTTATAATCAAGCGCTGTCTAACCGAACCGATATTCAAACGGCCAAGAGCAACATCCTCGTCGCAGAAAGCAATATCCGATTGCAAAAAGCTTTTGTACTTCCCACACCTGAACTCGGTGTGATATGGAACCCGCAGAACACCGTGCCATACGTTGGATTCTTTGGAACGATCAAGCTTCCTATACTAGATAGAAACCAAGGCGAGCGCGAAAAATCAAAGTACTTACAACTACAAGCCGTACAAAACCTGCAGGCGACAGAAATGCAGCTCCGCACCGAAGTGACCGCCGCCTTTCAAGCCTATCAAACGGAAAAAGAAAACCTCAAGAAATACGAAAACATCCTGACACAATCACAATTGGTGCTCGATAACGTGAAGTATTCCTATTTAAGAGGAGGTACTACGATCATCGATTTTCTGGATGCACAGCGCAGCTGGTTTGACACACGCCAATTGTATCTCAATCAAATGCTCTCCTACCATCAAAGTTATATTCGTTTGTTGTTTGTTACCGGGTTAATTAACCAAATGTAGACCATGCAGAAGTTCACGATTTTGGTTGCCGTATTGATTTTTGTTGCTTGTGGCAAAAAGGAAAATCAAAATATCATTCAAGTTATCAAACCGAAGGTAACTGAGAACGGAAGGTTGATTCAATTTTCGGATAAGAAAACTGCCGATTTTTTCGTCGCCCAGCCCATTGCATCATCGCAGGTCTTTGCCAACATCACGGCGCCCGCGCGAGTAGTGGCTACCGTTGTGCCGAGCCAAGAAAGTCCCAACCAGAATTTGGTGTTATTTGACAATCCTGAATTGACTTCCTCCTACACGTTGTTTCTTCAGCACCTGGCCAACATACATCAGATCCAAAACGTCACGATCAAGCAACGGAAAATAGAATTGGATAGAGCCAAGGATTTGCAACAACATGGAGCGGCATCAGGGAGAGAAGTGCTGGAGGCGCAAACTGCGCTGGCACTCGAAGAGACGAATCTTATAAATGAGAGAGCGGCCAACCTGGAATTCGAAGCCAAACTGAAACTGGGTGGTTTCGACGACCCCGAGGAGCTCCGCACCGCGCAAGCGAGAACCGTATGGTCGCTTTGCGATTTGCCCGAAAACCAGTTGAGCAACATTAGCATCGGCAACAAGTGCCAACTTAATTTCAATTCCTATCCACGCGAAACGTTTGAAGGAAAAATAGAAGACATCAGTGATGTGGTCGACATTAGCACGAGGATGGTGAAAGCGCGCATTGTTGTTACCAATCCCGCGGGTAAATTGAAAGCGGGTATGTTTGGCACGGCAAAATTCGGCCTTGATCAAGGGAAATTTTTAGCGGTTCCAAAAGAGGCGATGATTACCGTGATGGGCAAGGATTACGTGTTTGTGAAAACCGGTGACATGGATTTTGAGCGCCGACAAGTCAACGCCGGTCAACAGGCCAACGGCAACATCATCATTTTCAACGGACTCACCGATCAAGATAAAGTAGTAGTAAAAGGCGCGATGCAATTGAAAGGTCTATCGTTTGGCTATTAGTCTACCTATCAATTCACACGCAAACCAAAAAACTACCCCATGAAACAGGCAAGCATTTTCTTCGACAAAGACAAGTACTACAGCGACAAACCCATGGGCGATTACATCATGGAGTTTCTTGTGGATCACAAGGTGATAGGTGCCACGTTGTTCCGCGGGGAGGCGGGCTTCAGTGAAAATCAATCCATCAAAAGGCCAGGTCAGCTTTTTTCCTTTGATGAACCGCCAATGGTACTCACGTTTGTGGATGAGGACCAAAAAGTAAATGCCGTGTTGACTGCCCTTAGAAAGAAAATAAAGTCTGGCTTCATCGTGGTGAGTCAGGTAGAGGTTTGGAAATAAAATAACATGATCCGCGGACTCTTAATTTTTTCGCTCACCAATCGCTGGATGGTCATCGCCCTGGGCGCGATCATATCGGGTATCGGGTTTTGGTGCTTTCAGCAATTGAAGATCGAAGCGTATCCTGATATCGCGGATACCAACGTTATCGTCATCGCGAAATACAACGGTCGTGCGGCGGAAGAAGTAGAGTTGCAAGTGACTATTCCTATTGAACGCGCACTCAACAATGTGCCGCGCGTACTCGATCGACGTAGCCGTACCATCTTCGGTCTCTCTGTAGTACAGTTGACTTTTGAAGATGGAACGAATGATTACTTTGCTCGTCAGCAAGTGTTGGAGCGGCTTCAAAGTGCCGAACTTCCCGACGGCGTTACACCCGAGCTCGCACCTTTAACCACCGCGGTAGGAGAAATTCTTCGCTATGTGGTGGATGCACCGCCTACGTTCAGCCCCACACAAGTACGCGACATGCAAGACTGGGTGATTCGCCCGTTCCTGCTGCAAGTGCGCGGCATTGCCGACATCGCCACGTTTGGTGGACCGATCAAACAGTTTCAAGTTTTAACGTCGCCCGAACGCTTACGTAAATACGGGATCACACTGCAAGAAGTAATCGACGCTGTTCAGCGAAATAATCAGAATACGGGGGGCAACGTCATCGAGAGAGGCGGCCAAGGGTTTGCTGTGCGCGGACTAGGTGCAATCAAATCCATTGCAGACATCGAAAACATTGTGCTCACGTCTGTGAACGGCGTTCCCGTTTTCGTGCGTGACATCGCTTCCGTCGAGACCGCGCCTCCTCCACCCTCTGGAATTTTAGGATATACATTTAAGGCCGAGGGCATCGATAGCAATAATGGAACGGAAGGCATCATCCTTTTACGTAGAGGTGAAAACCCAAGCGAGGTGCTCAAGCTGGTGAAAGACAAGATCAAGGTCATGGAAGAAACGGAGCTTCCCGAAGGTGTTCAAATAAAATTGCTCTACGACCGAAGCTTCCTCATCAACCACTCACTGGAGACGGTGGGTGAAACTTTGTTCGCGGGGGTTTCCATAGTAGTGATCATCCTTGTGTTCTTTTTGGGAAGTGTACGATCTGCCCTCGTAGTTGCACTCACCATTCCTTTTGCGTTGCTCTTCGCTTTCATTTTGATGAAGCTGGCGGGCATCCCTGCAAACTTGCTGTCGCTGGGAGCAATCGACTTTGGAATTATTGTGGACGGAGCCTGCATCATGGCCGAGCACTTGATCCGCAAATACCGAAGCGCAACTCCCGAGGAAAAAGAACAAGGCATCGTTCGAATTACATTGTTGGCTGCTCAGGAAGTAGGCCGCGAAATATTTTTTTCGATCACCATCATCATGTTGGCGTATATGCCCATCCTCACCATGACGCGCGTCGAGGGTAAGTTGTTTTCGCCGATGGCCCTCACCCTTGCTTTCGCTGTGATCGGGTCGATGATTTGTGCACTGACGCTGATCCCAGTATTGATTTCATTCGCCTACAAAAAAGCACTTGCCAATGTAGAAAAACCGGTACCTCATCGGAAAAACCTGGTATTGGATTGGGTGGAAAGGAAGTACGAACAGTTCCTGGAAGTCATGCTCAAGTTTCCAAAGACAGTGGTGATCGCTGCGTTCATCGTAGTAGCTTCTTTGATCTCGCTGGCAGGAAAACTGGGAACAGAATTTTTGCCTGAACTCGATGAGGGCTCTATCTTTTTGAGATGCTTCATGCCCGCGGGCGTTACCATTCAAGAAAACGCAAAGATCGCTCCTCAAATCCGAGAGATCATCGCGAAGTATCCGCCGATCGATTATGTCATCACACAGACTGGGCGCAACGACGATGGCACCGACCCCTTCCCTACCAACCGAACGGAAATCCTGGTGGGATTGAAAGAATACAAGTTGTGGAGTGATACCATTAAAAAGAAAGATCTGGTGACCCGCATCCAAACGGATTTGCAAAATCATTTCCCCGGCGCTTTCTTTTCCACGGGACAACCGATCATCGACCAGGTGATGGAAATCGTGACGGGCAGTGCTGCCGATCTGGCCATCTCTATCGTTGGCGATGACCTGGAGTTCATGCGAACAAAAGCCGACAGCATCGCCGACATTGTGCGCACTACTGATGGCGCCGTGGCAGTGAACATTGAGCAGGAAGGTGAGCAAGCTCAAATTGCAATCAACATCAATCGTGAAAATGCGGCGCGTTTCGGAATCAACGTGACTGACATCCAGGGAATGGTAGAGGCGGCCATCGGTGGGAAAACGATCTCCAAAGTGTACGATGGCACTAAACGCTACGACATCGTGGCGCGCTTTTTACCTGAAAGCAGAAATACCGTAGAGGCCATCAAGAACCTGCAGGTACCTGCGGCCAGTGGTGCAATTATCCCAATGAGTCAATTGGCAGACATCAGCTACGTGGAAGGGCAAACCAATATTTACCGAATCAATGGAAAGCGGATGGTCACGGTGCGCACCAACATTCGTGGCCGCGATCAAGGCGGCTTCGTGGCGGAAGTGGGCAAAAAGATAGATGCCTCTATAAAAGTCCCGAAAGGATACAAAGTGATTTATGGTGGTCAGTACGAGAACCTGGAGCGTGCGGGCAAGCAACTGTCGGTCACCATTCCGTTGACGATCGTACTCGTTGGCTCGCTGTTGTTCTCGCTCTTCGGAAATACCAAGCACACGCTGGTTACGATGTCATGCATCACATTTGCCTTGGGGGGAGGAATTTTTGCACTTATTCTTCGAGGCTATCACTTCAATGTTTCGGCGGGCGTGGGTTTCGTTTCAATTTTTGGTATCTCGGTAATGGCGGGCGTGCTATTGGTGTCGGCCATCAAGCGCGTGGAGGAAAGTCATCGCGGCACATTAAAAGAAATTGTGATCGTGGCGTCGGGTGAGCAGCTTCGAGCCATCCTTTCGATATTGGTAGTTGCTATCGTTGGACTTGTGCCGGCGGCCATCAGCGATGGCATTGGATCAGACGTGCAACGCCCACTGGCCACGGTGATCATCGGCGGGTTAACAAGTACGCTGATCTTTGCGCCTATCGTGATCCCGCCTTTGTATTTTCTCAGCGAGCGCAAACGCTTTGAGAAGGAACAAGCGGGGGGGAATACTAATCCGACGATTACCATGTAGGCTTCATTCTGACCAACCGGTTTTCCTACAAGAGTCTTTCGTCATTTACCATTCGCTTTTGCCTTGTTGCCAAAGGCTTTTCCATCTGCTGCCGTCTTGCATACAAGCTCCGTTTGAATTTTATTTTCTGGTGTGGTTGGAGAGCCCTGCACACTTTCAACGCGCAACACTAATGCAGACAAGGGCTACGGATTGCGATGCAGGGGTCAGTGTGATAACAACGCATTGGTACCAATTGCAGGGAGAAACCATTGTCAGAGAATGGTGTACCGTGCGGTTATGCAGAGAACCATTCTTGTAAAGCACATTTTCCACGATTGCTCCGAGAGAGACGGTGGACGGCGCTTGTTATGCACACCATGGCAGAATTCAGATGAAACCGTCAAATGTTGATGAACCTTTTGTTCGCGCGCCAAATATCGGCAAGACAAAAACCAGTTGTATCAGAAATGGAAATGACTTACAAACTTGGAATGCATGAAACCAATCATCCCATCTTGGGAAGCGCAATAGTAAGCAAACCTGCGTATTTACGCTATTCACGCATGTTCGGGTAATTGGCACAGCATTGGACGAAGGTCACATCAGAAAATAAATGTTGGAAAAAAAACAGTGGGATATGAGAAAGATAGTTGTGCTTTTGACCGTGATGTTGTTTGCTACCACGGTTTCGTTCGGCAAGAGAAAACAGCCGGCGCCGGAGTTCGTGAAAATACTCCACAGCAAAAACCAAACACTTTTTATGAAAGTGCATAAGTTCTTTGTTGGAGGTACAGTGGAAGTCTATAGTGCTGACAGGAAATTCTTGGAGTCTGACTACTTGCCGCACCCTTTAACCAAAGTATTTTTTGATGAGGCTCCCAAAGGAAGTTATATCATCAAAGTGACAAAAGGGAAGATGAGTTTTGAGTTTATCTACATCAATAGCTAGAAGACATCGATTGTTTTGGTTTGTTGGCTTGGTTTGATCGAGGGCTGT
>DATJJP010000058.1:0-38722 GCA_035492075.1 Cyclobacteriaceae bacterium
CGGGTCATGCTTTTTCCGGATGGTGAAGACCCTGATAGTTTCTCCAGAAAAGTAGGCACTACGGAGTTTCAGAAATACCTGAAAGAGCACACACAAGATTTCGTCTCCTTCAAAGCAGGCCTTTACGCAAAGGAAGCCGCCGCTGACCCTATTCGCAAAGCAGAGTCGATCAAAGAAATTGTTTCTAGCATTGCTTTTATTCCGGATCCCATCAAGCGATCAGTCTATATCCAGGAGACCAGTAATCTATTGAAGATTGGCGAAACGGTTCTGCTCACTGAACTGAATAAAATCCTGATCCAAGAGCGAAGGAAAAATGAAAAGGAAAACCTTCGAAATCAAACCGAACCTCAAGAATTAGCCCCTGTTGTCGAAGCAATCAACGAGCTCAGGGAAGTTAGAGTCGATGCCCAAAGCATGGTTGAACGACAGGAGCGGGAAACCATTCGCCTGCTTCTGAATTATGCCGACAAAAGTATTGAGGAAAACACATTGACTGAATTTTTCACAACAGAATTAGATGACGTTATTTTTACAAATCCTGTGTACAACAAAATATATGAAAAATTCAAAGAAAGCTCGAGGACAAAAGTTATACCAGACACAATACATTTTCTAAGGAATGGAAGCGACGATGTCAAAAAGGTCGTTACTGATTTAATCACGCCTAGATTTGGAATCAGCGTCCATTGGGGTGACAAATACAAAATCTTTATTCCGAAAGATGAGGATTTGCTGAGTGATCTTGCTTTAACTAATGTTCTCCGATTAAAATTCTGGACTATCAAAAATTTGGTTGAGTTAAATGTAAAGGAAATAAAAAAAGTTGAAAGCGACGGAGACCGGAAGGGCGTCGACGACCTCCTTGTAACCCTAGGCGCTTTGAAAGATGCAGAGAAACAACTAGCACTAATTCTTGGAATCGTTGTCACTAGCTGAAGACATTGCAAGATTTTGGATCAACCGGAACAAATGTTACGATAAGAACTGTTTGAAAAGAATAGCTCCGCCCTTTAGGGCGGAGGAAAATTACAGAGGAATACAGGGTCAGGGCTTTAGCCCTTTAAATTGTAGAGATGCCATTTACCAAAATCATAATTCACGCAGTCTGGGCGACCAAAGACCGTAAACCGCTTTTAACAACGGAGAATCGGCACGCACTGTGCGAACATATTAGGCAATATGCCGCAACCAAGAGCATTCATGTCATAAACGTCAATGGTTATCACGATCATTTACATTGTCTGATTTCGCTGTCTGCCGACCAGACCATTGCCACTGTGATGAATTTGCTTAAAGGTGAATCGTCATACTGGGCAAACAAGAATTTAAAATGGAATGAAAAATTTGGATGGCAAGATGAGTATTTTGCGGTTTCTGTGAGTCAGTCACAGGTCGCAGTCGTTGATAACTACATCTCGAATCAAGAAAATCATCATCATAAAAAGACATTTCAACAGGAGTATGAAGAGTTTATAAATAACTATGAATTCGTTTCGTAAGGGCTAAAGCCCTGGAACACTCTAGATATCCATTTAACCCTGCCTTAAAAGGCAGGGCAACTGACAAAGAACAAAATGAACGACAAAATAAAAATAGACACCATCGAAGAAGCGATCGAAGACATTCGAAATGGCAAGATGGTAATTGTAGTAGATGATGAAGATCGTGAGAACGAAGGCGACTTCATTTGTGCCGCTGAATGTGTAACTCCCGAAATCATCAACTTCATGTCGAAGGAGGGACGAGGGCTGATTTGTGCTCCATTGGTTGACAGTCGCTGCGAGGAACTGAAACTTGACCTCATGGTAGGCACCAACACGGCGGCCTTTGAAACACCATTCACCGTTTCCGTGGACTTGATAGGTCATGGATGCACCACAGGTATTTCCGCTCATGATCGCTTCAAGACCATCAAGGCACTGGCTGATCCCGAAACCAAACCTGAGGAACTTGGCAAGCCAGGACACATATTTCCGTTGAAAGCTAAAAAAGAAGGCGTGCTCAGACGGAGCGGCCATACCGAAGCTGCCATCGACTTGGCAAAACTCGCAGGCTTCAGGCCGGCCGGCGTACTGGTGGAAATCATGAACGAAGATGGCACCATGGCCCGTCTCCCCGACTTGCGTAAAGTGGCCGACAAATTCAATTTGAAACTCATCACGATCAAAGACCTGATTGCGTTCCGCATGCGAACAGAGAGTCAGATCAAGAAGCACATCGATGTGAACATGCCAACCGAGTATGGCGATTTCAAATTGGTGGCCTACGAAGAACCTGCCACCAACGAAATTCACATGGCCCTTGTAAAAGGCGAGTGGAAGAAAGGCGAGCCCGTCATGGTGCGCGTGCACTCTTCTTGCGTGACGGGAGATATCTTCGGATCATGTCGGTGCGACTGTGGCTCACAACTACACTCCGCGATGACGATGGTCGACAAAGAAGGAAAGGGTGTTGTGTAGTATATGAAACAAGAAGGTCGTGGCATTGGATTGCTCAACAAACTGAAAGCCTACAAACTACAGGAAGAAGGCCTCGACACTGTGGAAGCCAATTTGCAATTGGGCTTTGACATGGACAACCGCGACTACGGCATCGGTGCACAGATCTTGCACGACCTCGGCATTTCTAAAATCAGGCTCATCACCAACAACCCGAAGAAGCGAGTTGGCTTGATGGGATACGGACTAGAGATCGTCGAGAATATCCCCATTGAAATTGCGCCCAATCCGCACAATGAAAAATACTTGTTGACAAAGCGCGATAAACTGGGGCATCTGATTCTGAAAAAGTAAGTAATGATCACTATGCTCGGGCGCCACAATGATTTTTTGAAATGGTATCGTGCAAGCTTCGTGACACTGCTGTTTGTACTTTGGTCAGCCCGCGTGAATGGACAGACTTTTCCCTTTGATCTTTGGCACGACGGGAAAATGGTGTTGGAAACAGGCGACACCATCAAAGGGTCGATGAAGTACGACTTGCAGGATATGCTCCAAATTAAGCACAACAACAGGTTGGAAAGTTTTACGGCACGTAAAGTGGTTTTCTTTGAAATCTTCGACCAAACCTTCCGGCGCTATCGCCATTTTTATTCGCTGCCTTATTCACCGTCGGGAGGATATAAAACCCCTATTTTCTTCGAAGTGCTCACGGAAGGAAAAATCACTGTACTTGCGCGTGAAAAGGTGGAATACAGAACTTATTCTTCGCCCTTCTTTTACTATGGCGGTTACTCGTCGCGTCTCGTGCTGGTGAACACATATTTTCTGCTGAAGGAAAACGGAACGATCGAGCTGTTCTCCGGGAAGCGGAACGACTGGTACGACTTGATGGCCAACCGTCAGAATGAAATACATGATTACATTAAGGAAAATCAGCTGGACTTGGACAGGAAGTACGACATCAAGCGCGTGATCGATTATTATAATTCCACTTTCAGCAAATAGAACTATGTTGCGATACTTTGTCGTCGGCCAATGAAATCTCTTTTGGTTCCTCTGTTTTTGTTATGCTTGTGGAACGAAAGTTCTTCGCAAACTTTTCCATTCGATCTGTGGCATCAGGGTAAAGTTATCACGGTAAACAAAGACACGATTAAAGGTCTTGTGAAATATGATCGGGAAAATTTTCTCCAGATCAGGCATGATGATAAGATCGAAATCTGCAATTCTTCCAAAGTGGCTTCATTTGAAATCTTTGACCAATCGTATAAACGCAGCCGCCAATTTTTCACTCTCCCTTATTCCACCAAAGGAGAATACAAAACACCCTTTTTCTTTGAATTGATTTCGAGCGGAAAATTAACCGTGCTTTCAAGGGAAGCAATCATTGCAAAAACCAACGTATCCACCTCTCGCTTCTCGGCACCAAAGATTTATTATTACTTGGTGGACAAATATTTCTTATTGGAGGAAAACGGAAACATCGAAAGTCTTCGCGGCAAGAAAAAGGACTGGAACGAACTATTCGCCGATCGGTCTGGCGACGTGAAGAACTACATGAGAACCAACAAGCTTGACCTCAGTAAAAAATATGAACTTAAACAGATCATCGACTATTATAATTCAATTATCGGGAAGTAATCGATATGAAAACACTGATGATCCCGTTCGTTATCTTGTTCACCCGCACGCTTACGTCAGCCCAGACATTTCCATTTGATCTGTGGCACCAGGGTAAAGTCATTACCGTAAACAAAGACACTATTAAGGGTCTTGTGAAATATGATCGCGAAAATTTTCTCCAAATTAAACACGATGAGAAGACTGAAATTTACAATTCCTCCAAAGTGATTTCGTTTGAGATCCGCGACCTTTCCTATAAACAAGATCGCCAATTCTTCTCCCTACCGTATTCCACTCGAGGCGAATACAAAACGCCGTTTTTCTTTGAATTGATTTCAAGCGGAAAATTGACGGTACTTTCAAGGGAAATGGTGGAAACCAAAACCGCTTCCTCTTCGCACATTAGCTATCCTCCGAAAATTTATCGCTCCCTCGTCGAAAAATATTTCCTTCTTAAAGAAAACGGCGACATCGATGCCTTTCGTGGCAAAAAGAAAGACTGGAATGAGTTGTTCAGCCTTCGATCAAACGAAGTGCGAAATTACGCGAAGCAGCACAAGCTGGATTTCAGCAAAAAATATCAACTCAAACAGATCATAGACTATTACAACTTACTTGAAAGTAAATGACCGCGATGAAGGCCCTTGCGTTTTGTTTGTTGCTCGCAGTAAGTCAAGAACTCTCTGCGCAAACCTACTCTTTTGATGTTTGGCACAAAGGCAAAGTGGTAGTCGCAGGATGGGACACATTGCGAGGGCTCATCAAATACGGCAGCGAAAGTACGCTACAACTGATGCGCGATGGCAACATTGAAACGTACGATGCGGAGAAAGTGGTATCGTTTGAGATTCAAGATGAGTCGTATAAGCGCACCAGGCAATTTTATTCTCTGCGCTACGGCGCCGCTGAAGCCAATAAGTATTTCTTTTTTGAATTGCTTTCCTACGGAAAGGTGACTGTTCTCTCAAGAGAAGCCATTGAAATCAAAACACTTTCGCAAGGAACGGACATGGCTCCTCCGAAGAAGCACCATGTTTTGGTGGAGAAATATTTTTTATGGGACAAGCGTAACGCTGTTGCAAGCTTTCGTGGGCGGCCAAAGGATTGGAACGAACTACTGGTAGAACGTATTAGCGATGTGAATGGCTACATCAAGCAACGCAGGCTTAATCTCAGAAACAAATACGATGTAAAACAGATCATCGATTTCTACAATTCTTTTTTCAACCCATAAGCAAATGCAAAAACCTTTGATTCTCGTATCTAATGATGATGGCATCACCTCTCGCGGTATCTTAAACCTGGTGAACGTGATGAAAGAACTGGGCGAAGTCCTAGTAGTGGCACCCAATAGCCCACAGTCAGGTATGGGGCATGCGATCACGGTGGGCGACACGTTGCGGCTCACGGAATCAACGATCTTCGAAGGCGTGCGAGCATTTGAATGCAGCGGAACGCCGGCAGATTGTGTAAAAATGGCACGCCATTTTGTTTTGAAAGGAGATCGTCAACCGGATATCGTCGTGAGCGGGATCAATCACGGAAGCAACACATCAATCAGTGTGTTGTATTCAGGCACGATGTCCGCTGCAATTGAAGGCGCCATCGAAGGAACACCCGCCATTGGATTTTCATTGTGCGACTATGGCCAACAGGCCGACTTTTCACACACGCATGACTTCATCAAAAAAATTACACAGCAGGTGTTGAAGAAAGGTTTGCCTAAAGGAACGGCCTTGAATGTCAACCTCCCGAAAAAGAAGGCCGAGCCGATCAAAGGCATTCGCATCTGCCGACAAGCCAATGCAAAATGGGTAGAAGACTTTGATCAACGCTTCGATCCCAATGGCAGAAGATATTTCTGGATGACCGGCAATTTTGTCAACTTCGACAAAGGCGAAGACAACGACGAATCTGCCATCGCCGACAACTACGTTTCAGTGGTGCCTTGCCAATTTGACTTGACCGCGCATCAAGTTATCCCTGTCCTAAACGAGGAGTGGGATATTTTGAATTGACACGATTCTGTTATTGCTTGCGGAGGTATGAACAGGGATTGATTTTCAAAGCTAAACACTTCTTAAATCCTTATTCATCGATCGAACTATTACAGCCGAACCGCTCATACTCATTTCACCGCGAAATCATTTCAGCTCCAGCTCCACCCTCTTCAAGTCTCTGGAATTCGGGCCGACGAACACTTCGAATTTTCCAGGTTCGCTGCCGAAAGACAAGTCGTATTTATAGTACGACAGGTCGGAATTACGAATGGTAAAATTTATTTTTCGCGTCTCGCCTGCCTTCAATGCCATTTTTTGAAAGCCTTTCAGTTCCTTCACCGGTCGTGTGCTCGCTGCGACTACATCGTGAATGTAGAGCTGCACTACCTCGCTGCCGTCGCGCTTGCCTTTGTTCGTGACATCAATGGAGACGACTATCGAATCTGCCGCCGTCATTTCGTTTTTGCTCAGCTTTAAGTCACCGTATTCAAACTCGGTATAACTCAATCCAAAACCGAATGGATAAACAGGGTCATTGGAGACATCCAAGTACCCCGACTGGAATTTTGAAAACCATTTTCCCATCGGCCGGCCGGTACTTTTCTGTCCATAATACATCGGCAACTGCCCTACGTTCTGTGGAAAGGTAGTCGTTAGTTTTCCCGAGGGGTTGACATCTCCAAACAAAACATCGGCAACCGCATCCCCTGCTTCGCTTCCACCAAACCACACGTTTAATATGGCGGGGATGTTTTCGTCTTCCCATTTCATGGCCAAAGGTCTTCCCGTATGCAACACAAGCACCACAGGTTTACCCGTTTTCAGCAACGCTTTCAATAATTCTTTCTGCGTCTCCGGAATTTGGATATCCGATCGACTTGACGCCTCGCCCGTCATCTCTGCCGACTCCCCTATCGCGGCCACGATCACATCGGCCTGACCCGCGATGCGCAAGGCTTCGTCTCTTAATTGTGCAGCACTACGTTTGTCGCGGTGAAGGCCTTTTCCAAATGGCGTTGCATTTGCTTCGAGCGTTTCATCTTCGTACAGATTCGACCCTTTGGCATAAAGAACTTTGGCTTTTCCTGCCGTTGCTGCCTCCAAACCCATTCGCAGCGTAATCGATTTTGAAAAATTTGCTGCCACACTCCAAGTGCCCGTGACGTTTTCAACAGCATCGGCCAGCGGACCAACCAAGGCAATCGTTCCTTGCTTTTTGATTGGCAACAAATCGTTTTTGTTTTTCAGCAATACAAAACTTTGCGCTGCTACACTTCTTGCAAACGCACGATTACTCGGCGTGAAGATTTCAGTTTTTGCTCGCTCTTCATTGCAGTAACGATACGGGTCGTCGAACAATCCGAGTTTATATTTCGCTGCCAATACCCGGCGGCAGGCTTCGTCGATTTGCATCTCAGTGACCTTGCCGTCTTTTACAGATTGCGCCAACGTGTTCAAGAAACCCTCACTTACCATGTCCATGTCAAGGCCGGCATCGAGGGCACGGGCTGACACCGTTTGCAAATCACCAATACCATGTGCCACCATCTCTGAGACACCGGTGTAATCAGAAACGAGAAACCCATTGAACCCCCATTGTTTCCGGAGGACATCTGTAAGCAGCCATTTGTTCGCTGTTGCCGGTACTCCATCGATGTCGTTAAATGACGCCATCACACTTCCTGCACCGGCATCCACGGCGGCCTTGTAAGGAGGAAAATAGGCGTTGTACATCTGTTGATGACTCATCTCTACGGTGTTATAGTCGCGTCCCGCTTCTGCTGCTCCGTACAGTGCATAGTGTTTCACACACGACATGATCGTATTGGGCTGAGAAAAATTCTCTCCTTGAAGTCCCTTTACCATGGCCGCCGCAATGCGCGCACCGAGATAAGGGTCTTCCCCATTCCCTTCCGCAATGCGGCCCCAACGGGCATCGCGTGCAATATCTACCATAGGCGAATATGCCCAACAAATTCCGTCGGCACTTGCTTCGGTGGCCGCCATACGGGCGGAGCGCTGAATCAAATCCATGTCCCAACTGCAACTCAAGCCAATCGGAATCGGGAAAACAGTTTCGTATCCGTGGATGACGTCCATTCCAAATATCAAAGGAATCTTCATTCGGCTTTTTTCAACAGCGATTTTTTGAATCTCTCTGATCCTTCCCGCCGTCTTTATGTTGAATAAACCACCCACAGCTCCACGCTCAATTTTTTTTGCGATGTCCGAGTTCTCGGCCTGACCGGTTACAAATTCACCCGCCGAGGGCAAATTCAATTGGCCAATTTTTTCATCCAGTGTCATTTTACTCAACAAAGAATCAATTTTACCGTCGATTTTTGATGAACTGGATTTCTTCTGTCCGCAACTGACGATAATCAACGCCAGGCAAAAGAATCGGAAACACATTTTTAGGTTGAGGTAGTTAGGGCTCATGGGTAATTTTTAATTAGTTGAATCCAAGTTTTGTTTTTGCCGTTTGCATTTCAGGCGACGACATGAATAGCTTCCAAAGCAATTGCGTTCGGTAGTTTTCAATCATAACGATCATTGGTCCCTGATCAATAGCCAATGTTGATGTGGCCGTCCATGCATTGGTGATATTGAATGCATCATAGAATCCATAAGGTCCCCACATCCGATCACCGAGCGTGTAATAAAAATATTTGATCGCTTTCATCGATTCAGTCGGCGTGTAGGGCATTGAAGAAATTGCCGCTGTCGGTGAAATTGTTCCGTTGTCATTGGTGGGTGATTGCGCACCATAGCCCGATTGTATGTCGCTTGCGGTCAGCCCCCAACAGCTATCACTATATCCCACAAATGTCCGGGGATTCGCGGCACAATAGTCATGATTGATCAACGATTGATTCACATTTTGAGTCCAATAGTCGACAGACAAGTAGGAATCTTGCACATGAGGATTGAAACCAAGGAAGGAATACTGTGTGAAGAACAATGGTCCTCCATAGTCGCCACCAAGTGGCAGGACATGCCCATAAAACGTTTTTCCGTTTTTGATGGCGCCGTTATTGGCCCAGCCTTGCTGATAAACGATGGATGGAATCGTATGCGTGGGCGAAGCTGCCGCCAATAAGTAGACGATCAATGTTTCATTATACCCTCGTATGGGAAAATTCATGATCCAGGTCTTGTCGGGCGACCAATGCCAATACAAAACGTTCTGATTGTTTTGTCGAAACCAATCCCATTCCACCGCATTCCATAGTTTGTTGATACGGTTAATCAAATTATTTCCCACTGTATCCGCGGATTTTAAATATTGCCGAACAGTCAACAAACCCTGGACCAGGTAGGCAGTTTCCACTAAGTCGGCACCGTTGTCATTGGCGGAGAAGGGAACCACCTTTCCGTTGCTCCCATTGATCCAATGCGGCCATGCGCCATGAAAACGATCGGCTGTTTCCAAAAAGGAAATTATCTTGCTGAAGCGAGTGACCGCATCTGCTCGCGGCAGGAAACCACGATTTGCTCCGACAACGAGGGCCATCAAACCAAATCCACTCCCCCCTGTTGTCACAACGTCACCGGAGGTGTCCCGTTCTCGTGCCATGCCGCTGACGGGATGGCCGAAATCAAAAAAATATTTTAGGGTCTGTTGCTGAACCAAGTCTAATAAGGCGGAGTCGGAAATAATCGGAAACTTCGGAGCGGCGTCGACCTGGGTTGTGATTTTTATCTCCGTAGTACTCGTGAGTTGTTTTTTTGTAGTCGAAGTAAGAGTGGGCAACACTTGTAAAGAATAAGTACTCAAATAGTTCAGTCCCGAAGTGGGTACGGCCATCACCACGCTGTCCTGATGTGAAAACGAAAAAGTAAGAGGTACGCCACCCGATGCACCTGCGATCGTAATTGCATTCTGAGCAGAGCTGTGATCAATCGGTTCAGAAAAAGAGAAAATTATTTGAGGTGAAATGGTTGTGTTGGTGTATATAGTGTTCATCGGTTTGCCATCCAACGTAAGCCCTTTGAGGTTGATGTTTGGCGCGCCCACGCTCACTGGCGGTGACGCGTCATGTTTACAGGCGGACATGATCAAAACAGCAAAATGAAGGGCTGCAACTGCGAAAAATTTTTGCATAGGCATTGTAGGAGCCGCTTGTACTATAGATGCTACTTGAAATTTAGCCTCATCGCTATTTTTTGGAAAGATTTTTCCAATCAAAACGCCTCAAATCCAGTTTAAAAGCAACTAAATCGGAGGAGCTATTTGGCGCAAAAAAAACAATGTTTTCAAACGATTTCAATGTAGTGAGAAGTAAAATCGAGCGGTCTAATTCCCGCTTAAAAAACATCACTCCTCTGACACGATGTTTTCCCGCGAGCCCGCAATCTTCTTCCCCTTGACCTTTGACCTTTTGGAATCGAGGATCAGATCTTCCCAGGCGGCTTTCCCTTGCTTTTGTGAGGCTAACCGTTCACTTACTTTTTGCCGAAATGCCCAAATCGTGTTCAATCTAAGGCTCAACTTCTCCGACAAAGAATCCAGAGTCATCAGATGCTTCCCCGATGAACTCAGATACGTCAGATAGAAGGCCTTCGCAATCGGAAATTTTATTCCGTGGAACAGGGTGTTGGATGTAATCGACTCATTGTACCCGCACCGTGTGCATCGGCGTGAAAATTTTTGTGCCCCTGGAGAGTGTTTTGAATTGCTGCACTTAGGGCATTCAAACTGACGCTGCATTTTTAAACTGTCGATGAAACGATAGCAGGCAAGGTCGTCAGGATACAACGTTGAAAACTCTTTATAATCCATCATCGTCTCGTGCATTCGCTCCTCCAGCACTTCTTTCACTCTGTTCTTCAATTTCCAATTATCAAGGTCCAGCAACGAATTGATCTGGTTAATCTCATTGGACTGCTTGACCAGCTTTTGGTTGCTCTCTTCCAATTGCGAATTCTTCAAATCGACTTCGATTGTTCTCTCTTTTACTTTTTCTTCCAGTTCGCGATTTACTTTGTCCTGCAACGCCATATTCGTACGTTGCTGTGAGATAATTCGCTTCAAAGCACGGTCACGGTTGTCCTTCAGGATTCGAATTCGATCGCCCAAAGCCACCGTCAGAAATAGCATTTCAAACGCAAAGCTGAAGTGAAGGCTGTAGTGTGTTACAATGGTGAAAGGAATAACATTGAAGTACACCAATGTGCGCAGGAAAAATCCTGTAAAAAGGACGCCATAGGCAATGACAAAAAAACGTGCTGGTCGATAACCGTTGCTCCAAACGGAAATCGCTGTAAAGAAAATAATCGACAGCGGAATGATTTCGAGTACGCGGTAGGTAAGCAATCGCGGAAATACAGTTAGACTCACAACAAACCAGATCGTGCGAGCGATAATTACGATAGACAAAAGGCGGTTGAGCCGCGGGGCGGTTGCCCTCGCACTTAGAAATCGTTTCGTAAAAATCAATGACCACAAAATCACTGAATAAAGAGACACCCCTATCGCCCAATCGTTGAACGTAGGGTGGCTCGGCCATAAATATTGAAATCCAATGCCATCATAGCTCATGGCGTAAAGCGCCACGCTTAAGATGTAGCAGATATAGTAGATGAACTTAATTTCACGAATGGCGAGATATACCATAAAATTATACAGCGTGATAATCAAGATCATCCCGTAAAACATCCCGTACAGATAGTACTCATTGAGGGCGTAGTAAACAAAATAACTCGTCGATCGAAGGGCCAGTCGAATGTCTGCGAACTCATGTGACCTGACCTTGAAAAAATAAGAGGTGACGTTGCGGCCTTCAAACTGAAGCGGCAACTCAAAATTCTTGTGCAGGAAGATTCGAGACGAGAAGCGTTGGTGATCTCCTAGTGGCACTCTCTTGAATTGCCCAGTAGGTTGAGGAACATAAGCAACCAAACTGTCGATGGTTTGATCGTAAAACTCCAAGAGCCAGAATTTTTCCGACGAAACAGGTGGCTTCAGAACCAACTTGATCCAGTAAGATTTGTTCTCCTTGAAGTCAGAGTTATGGTAAGAACTATGCTTTTGAAATTGATTCTCAAACTCCGTGGAAGAAATTTTCGCGAACGGGATGGAGTTGGTGGTATCCACAAAGTAGAGCAGATCAGTCGGCATAAAGTCCCTGTGATCAACGGCATCACTGATCTCCACCGCAGATTGCCCAAACAAAAAACCGGTGCTAATCGCTAAAAAAAACGCCCAGAGCCACCTTGCCATCTACTAAAGTTAGTCATTATGCTACAACGACTGCAAAAAAATCAAATGACGTCCAGCCAGCCACCTTTGAATCCAGCTTTTTTCAATCCTTCAACGATGTATTTGTTTTTCTTCATCAAATTCCAAACAAAATGGGTTCGATGATTTTCCAGTTGAATCAAAATCGGACCCTGATCGATGCCGAGGTAGTCGGGATCTACCCAGCCCTGTGTTCCGTCCTTGTTAATGATGGATAAGTTGAAAGAATCATAAAATCCATATTGACCAAAGCCTTTGCCGCCATTGGTCAACCGCATGGCGCGCAGTGCATCGAGACAAACTTCTGGTGCAAAAGGCACCGATCCACCCACTGCGGTAGGAGCTATTGTGCCGTCGTCTCTCACGTACCATTGTGCTGCACCTCGAGCTGAGTAGCCGTCAAATGCGATATTTGGATTTGCTTTCTCGCCATTGCCTGGGCCATCACAGGCAGTAAGCCCCCATACATCCTTAGAGTAACCAACCCATCCCGCGGGATTCATCATGCAATATTCGCGATTGGCCAACGTAGCCCGTCTTGAGTTCTCAAAATAGTCGATTCCTTTGTCACGCGTATAGTCATCTTGGATTCCTTTGAAGTCGATAAACATATGGGAATATTGATGTCCGAACAGTGGTCCGAAATTGATGTGCTCTTGACCCAAATAACGCCCCCATTGGTAGGAATCTGTCCAAGCTTTCCAGCTTTCTTCAGGGATGGGGTGTGAATGTGAACCAAGTCCCATGATATACAAAATCATTGCCTCGTTGTATCCCTTCCATCGAGCATCTAAGAAACCGCGCTCGGGATGCCAGCCCATACTCATCGTCTTTTCTCCATTCATGGCCCAATCCCACTCTACGGCAAGGAAAAGGGAATCGGAAAGAGTTCTAATCTCATTCTCTAACAGGCTCTCGTGATCGAAAAACGACTGGCACGAAAGTATTCCTGCCATCAACAATCCCGTGTCGATGGTAGACAACTCTACCTTTTCATAGCGCAATCCCGTTCGCATATCGATAAAATGATAAAAGAACCCCTTGTATCCGGTGATCCCTGAAGTATCGTGTCCCTTTTTTGCGTGCCGAAAGAATTTTAATGTCTTCAAGACTCGGTCGGCCGCTTGTTCGCGGGTGACGTAACCCCGATCCACTCCAATCAAATAAGAAGTTAAACCGAACCCCGTCGCTGCGATGCTCGAAAAACTTTTGGTAGGCCAGCGGTCAGGTTGGTTACCCGTAACGGAATCCGCTTGTTCCCAAAAAAAATTGAAGGTCTTACGCGATAGGGAATCAAAAAAAGCGTTATCTGTCTTTTTTTCCTTTGGACTTGTCAGGCAGGCGCCGAACAGCAGCGTGACTGAAATAAAATAAAAATATCGTTTAATCATGGCTTCCAAGAAACACAAATTGAACAGAAAAATAATTGAATTTTATGTCGGTGGTCAAATGTAGCCTGCAAATTTATACACGATCATGCCCACCCATTCTTTCACCAAGATGCTCCAAACGCCAAATACCTCTGCTTTTGGAACGAACAGTACATCAAAATTGTATTTTCTGTAGTGAGATCGAAAATCGACTGTGAAAGTGTCAAAGTTCAGCCCGACTTTTTTGAAACAGGCCCGGGATCTACGCATATGATACCCGGAGGTAATCAATAAACATTCAGACGGGTCGATGTCATTGGCCAGCATCTTCTTTACTGCTTCGGCAGACTCGTGTGTATTCCTCGATTCCGATTCCAGCATTAGGTCATCTTTCAACACACCCATCATCATCAGCGCTGACGCCACCTCAAAAGCTTCTTTGGCTTCCGGTGCATCAAGCCTTCCGCTGCCACCCGACACCAAAACCTTTTTGATCTTTCCCATTTTATAGAGTTGCACCGTATGTGTGGCACGATCGGCGCTGGCGTTGAAATACACGCGATCATTTGGTCCCACGTCGTGAATGGTCATGCCTGTGAGCACAATTCCCAGCTCATAATTTTTTTTTAAGTCTTTGATTGGAGTGACGGGTAGTTCCCAAAGCTTCATGGCTTCATTAGCGATAAACTCGTTTGAAAAAACAAATATCACCGCCAACCCAGCCACCAGGAATTTTTTCTTCACCTCAATTTTCCTGGCAAAAGCAGCCGCCAGTAGAAGCCCGCAAACCACGGTAAAGGGCATCACCAAAAACAACAGCACCTTGGAGAGAAAAAAGAACATCTCTACATCCTTTTAGGGATTTTGCTGTACAAATTACCGATACCGTCGATAATCTTCAACAAGACTTCAAAATACAACGCGATAGCGAGCGCGATGGTCATCGACCAAATCACAATCAAGTTGAAATAGATGGTCTCGATGGGCTGGAAAAAGTGCTTCGCGGGCATGTAAAACTGCGCATCAAAATCAAACAAATGCTCCGGATCGGGATCCTTGTAGATTGGGTATATTTTTTGAACCAGCTTTCCATCATACTCTATGATCCTATTCAGCTCGGACGTATTTTTTACTAGCTCTGTAATTGCTTCATTTTGATAGGAGTTGCGCTCTTCTTCAAACTCTTTTTCCTTTTTTGCAGTACTGGTCCTGCGGTTGATCATGTCGTCTTTGTGTTTATCGGCCTTGGTATAACGGTTGTTGTAAAATTTCTTCAAGGCTTCAAAGAAAGTGAGTGTCTCGCTGTGGGTTGCCGAATCGTATTTTCCGATTTCAAGGGCATCCATATACTTGAAATTCTCGGGGCCAATCACATACAGTTCATCTTTGATCTCATTTTTGATCAAGCGTAGGTTTTTCTCGACGATTTCTCGAATGCCGGGTTCTGTATTTTTATAATTGAGATTGACAAAATCCAACCGGCTCTCCAACTCCGGGATGTAGTACACTTTTTTGTAATCGGCATCGGCCATGATCTTGTCATACAAATAGAATTGTTGTTCAAATTCATTGTCTTTGTACTGCGCCACCATCGACGCCTCGAACGCCCATCGCGAGGCCATCAAGTCACCTACCATGGGCACCGTCGCCGAATTGCCGATGATCGGATTCAGTTTATCAAACTTCACCACCACTCCACTTAAAATCAATTGGGGGATCAGCAAAATGGGGATCAAAATATAAATCGTCACTGCTGAATTAAATGCTGACGAAATATTCAACCCTAGCATGTTTGCAAAACAAGACGTCGTGAACATGATCGCCCAGTGTGGTAAGAACATGCCTTTGATCTGAAGGATGTAATTCCCCACGAGCACAAACAAAAACGTCTGAA
The DNA here is from genome assembly GCA_035492075.1 of Cyclobacteriaceae bacterium. Classification (GTDB taxonomy): domain Bacteria; phylum Bacteroidota; class Bacteroidia; order Cytophagales; family Cyclobacteriaceae; genus ELB16-189. The sequence goes on from DATJJP010000058.1 coordinate 15,573, forward strand.
TGGCAGATATTGCAAATAGGATGGAAATCTTCGATACGAGATAGCTGCTTCTGTTGAGATGTAGAAATTTTTCACGTTTCAAGATTTTTCTGTCACGGATAATCTCTTCGGCACTGACGGTCAAGCCCATAAAAAGCGCAACAATCACGCTCATAAAAAAGTAAGCGGGCATGTTCAGGTTTTTACTGAATACATAGGCATTGTTGATCTGATCCTCGGCATTATGATAACGCACGATAAAAGCCAAAATAAAAGCTAAGGCAGGCGCCTCCAGCAAATTGATCACTAAGTATTGCGTGTTGCTGAGCTTGGACAAAATATCTCGCATCGAAAACAAATGCGTTTGCTTTACCCAATTCGGAATCCGCAAGGTGGAGTGTGGAGTTTCATCTTGGCGGGCCACCGACGGCAGCCTTCTTTGCTCTTCAAAAATTTTGTTCCATTTCTCTGGCGAGAATTTTCGCTCGTTCGTAAAATTTCCAAATTCATTGATGACTCTCGTCTCTATGATATTGAAGATCTGTTCCGGATTCACGTTACCACACGTATGACATTCCCCTTCATCGCTGTTGATCATGTGGATGTTCCTCTTGAAATAGATCACGGCATCCACCGGATTGCCATAGTAGATTTGATAACCCCCCGTGTCGAGGATGACCAAGTGATCAAACATTTTAAAAATGTCGGAGGAAGGCTGATGGATGACCGCAAACACCAATTTCCCTTTCAATGAAAGCTCCTTCAAAAGATCAATAATGTTTTCCGAATCGCGTGAAGACAACCCCGAAGTTGGTTCGTCTACAAAGAGCACGGCGGGTTCGCGCAATAATTCCAATCCAATGTTCACTCTTTTTCGTTGCCCGCCACTGATCGTCTTTTGTAGAGGTGACCCAACCTTCAGGTTTTTTGCTTCGTTCAACCCCAGGTCGTCAAGGGTTTTCAAAACCAGCAAGTCAATCTCTTCCTCGTTGAGATGACTAAAGCACAACTTCGCTGCAAAATAAAGGTTTTGATAAACCGTAAGATCTTCAATCAAAAGGTCGTCTTGCGGAACAAACCCGATAACCCCCTCAATCTTTTCTGGGTTGCGGTGAATGTCGATGCCATTGATCAACACTTGACCTTGCGACGGCTTTTCGTTTCCGTTGAGCACATGGAGCAAGGTGCTTTTACCTGCGCCGCTCGCTCCCATCAATGCCACCAGGTTGCCCGACTCCTCCACCACTGTTACATCCCGCAATCCAAGCCGTCCATTTTTGAATTGAAATGAAATATTCCTTGCCTCAAAACTGGTCTTATGGCCTTTGTCGGTTTTCTTGAATGCTCCCAAGATTCCGCCATAGTAAACCGCGTCAGCCGCCCCCCAACGTATCGAACTGCCCGTGGCGAGCACGTTGACTTTACCTGGCTTCAAGGGAACCCCATTCAACAGCACGTCGGAGTGCCCTTTGTATTTCAAAAAATAAAGCTCAACACTTGGCACATGAAGTACAGTGATAGAGCCATCGAGTTCGGTGCGCGCAATATGTTTTCCAGCGTTCTTCTTTTCGTTGCTGATCACAAGGATATTATCCGATTTCACGGATGCCTCGTCTTGGAGGTTCACGAATTCTTTGATCAACTCAAAGTCGCTCGACGTAATGTTGAACTTTTCGCAAATCACTTTGGAAAGTTTGTCTTCCCTTAAAGAAATGGTGCCGTCAGCCATGACGATGCTCATCAATTCGAGCAACACCACCATTTTTTGCTTTTGGGTCACTTCTTCATTGATCGCGGCGCAAATGGCAGAAATGGTCTCCACCTCTTTTTCGGAGCTAAGTTTATCGGAGATCTCACGGGCATACTCATCGAACAAGCGGAGATGTCGTTCCATGGAAGACTGACTCAAATGGTCTTCCAGAAAGCCATGGATAAAGTCGCGCTCTTGTTCTGTAACGGTGTCTTCCTTGGCCACGAAAGCAAAAAGCTTAATGATGGCCTTCAGTACTGGTTCGCTCATGCGAGGTGGGTTGGTTTAGTTTTTAAATATAACAAAGAACTCTTCAATACCGTGTCTCCATTCTTCTCCCGAAAAAAAAAGCCCCGATGAAAATCGAGGCTTTCTTTAAACATCGGTCAATATCATTCCACGATCGACTTTCTGAGGCTCTCTACGGTGGCAGTGATGTCCGCCAGGTTTTTGTCTGTCAGAATCTTGTCCGCCTGGTTATTTCTGATCTTTTCTTCAATGTTAAGATCGCGGTAGCTTCCTTCAAGAGAATTTAATTTTTCCAGGATTGAGGTGACGGGCTCCGTTTGCTCCACCCCGCTAAGCATCTTGGTAAGGTCATCGATAGATTCTCTCTGCTGCAACACGACACGGAGCAATGGCGTAAGGATCACCATGCGGTCTTGTTCTTTCAAATCTTTCGGATATGTTTTGATCAGGCCCGTAGAGATGTACAACCCCTCTATAAAGCTTCCTGTCAGCATGAGCGCAGCCGGTTTTACGCGGTTGTCGCTCTTCAGATATTTTTCGGTTTGTTTTACCGCATTGTTAACCAAGCGGGTGAGAGAATCTTTATTTGAAATATTCTTCTCGAAGCTTTTCAATACCTCTTGGTCAAATGTACCCAACACGCCAAGGCCATTGGCCAATTTTTTTGAAGCCGTCACATAGTCGATGGCTTCTTGCGTCTTGTCATACGAAACAAGGTAGCCGATATCCGCAGCATATACGCCTAGGTTAAGGGCCGCTTTGTCATTGCGGGTCAAATAGGAGTCTGCTTTTTTCTTGTCATTGAGTAGACTTTGATTGAACTCAGCCCCCGTTTCTTGAAGTAAATATGGAATCTCAGTGGGCGAAGGAAGGTTGCTCTCTACGTCCCTAATCTCGTCGGTGAGTGACTCTTCCGCTTGTTTGAATTCGTCAGAATTCTCATTGGCTTCTTTTTTGGAACCGCAAGACCAAAGGCCGAGGGTCAATACTAATAAGGCGATTCCGTAACGGGTAACTTTCATGTGTTAATAGTTTTTAAAGTTTGAGTCACCAGAAACGCCCGCAACGACTCCGCACTTGGGCTGGTTTGAGCATGGGCATTTCATAGGTCATGGTTTGAAACCTCAATTTTACTATAATTTTTCAAATCCATGAAAAGTGCCCCACTATATTTATACCGGAGGCACGGCCGGGATACCTTCTTTAGGATTACTTTAAGGAGCTGACTTAGAATTTCATCCTTACGAATGCCTCCATGGCGGCATACTCGGCCAACCCAAGTTTATTATAGAGCTGAGCCGTTGCCTTGTTTCGGTCTTCGGCACGTTGCCAAAACTCGCGCGCATCGGTACCCTGGTATACCACTCCATCTTTTTGCGACTGGTGCTTGAACACGCCCATTCGTTTTCTCATGACTTGGTCCGGGCTCATGGGCACCGCCATTTCAATCAGGTCGATGTCCCATTCAGCCCAGGCCCCTTTGTAAAGCCACGTCCAGCAATCCTTCATAAAGGGTTCCCCCTTCAAACGATGGAGCGCTTCGATGACGGCATCCAAACATACCTTATGCGTACCATGCGGATCGGCCAGATCTCCGGCGGCATAAATTTGATGGGGTTTGATTTTTCGGATCAGCTCCGTAACGATAGAATAATCTTCCTCAGCGAGGGGTCTTTTTTGCACAACACCGGTTTCGTAAAACGGCATGTTTAGGAAATGGATGTTTTCAGGAGACACACCGACAAACCGACAGGTATTTTTTGCCTCGCTTACCCGCACCAGCCCTTTAATGGCCCGGACCTCATCTATGTCCTTTTCACCCGTTTTTTTTCGCTGCAGGAAACCATTCGCCTCATAATACAACTTATCGATTGCTTCGTTCTTGAGGCCAAACTTCGAGTTGTAGTCCCGCATGAACTCGATGAAACGAAGGGCTTCATCATCTGCCACCGCAATATTTCCAGAGGTTTGATAGGCCACATGAACTTCATGCCCTTGATCGACCAGCCGTTGAAAGGTACCTCCCATCGAAATGATGTCGTCGTCGGGATGAGGACTGAATATAAGAACACGTTTGCTCGCAGGCACCGCACGCTCCGGTCGGTGTGTATCGTCCGCGTTCGGCTTTCCGCCAGGCCAGCCCGTAATCGTATGCTGCACCCAGTTGAATACCTCGATGTTGATGTCGTAAGCTTGGCCGTAGCGCGCCAACAGTTCGCTTAACCCGTTTTCATTATAATCCTCGTTGGTGAGCATGAGGATGGACTTTCCCAATGATAGAGCGAGATGAGTAACCGCCTTTTTTATCATCGGTTTATTCCACTCCACCGAATCAAATAGCCAAGGCGTCTTTCTTCTACTTAGACCCGCAGCACACGACTCATCCATGACAATTTGGGCATTGGGATGACCTTGCAGGTAGGAGGCTGGCACGTACTCGCCCACCGGTCCTTCTACGGCCTGGCGAATGATTGCTGATTTATGTTCTCCCCAGGCGATGAGCACGACACGTTTGGCCTGCATTATTCTTTTGACACCGAGAGTGATTGCTTTGCGCGGCACGTTCGCAAGCCCCCCAAAATCCAGACCGGCATCCGAGCGCGTGGTGAAGTCGAGCGTGATCAAGCGCGTCAACGAATCGAGATGTGAACCAGGTTCATTGAAGCCGATATGACCATTGCGGCCGATCCCAAGAAGTTGAAAATCCAATCCTCCCGCTTCTGCCATTTTCTTTTCGTAGCCCTCGCAATAGGCGCGGACCTCGTCCATAGTTATCGTTCCGTCGGGAAGAAAATATTGGTTCTTGGGAATGTCAACATGATCAAACAAGTTTTCTTTCATAAACCGATGGTAGCTCTGCGGGGCCGTGGGTTGCATCGGATAATATTCGTCCAGGTTAAAGGAGACCACGTTTTTGAAACTGAGACCTTCCTCCTTGTGCATTCGAATCAGTTCGGAATACACTTTCTTCGGCGATGATCCCGTAGCCAATCCAAGGATCGCCTTCTTGCCTTCCTTTTGTCGCAAGCGAATAAGATCTGCAAGCTCTTTCGCCACGGATTTAGATGCCGTATCCGCTGTTGGATAAATTGAAGTCGGGATTTTTTCAAAATTGATATGAATTCCGTTTTCCATGGTCAGTTAATAATGTTCTTAAATTCATTCGGGTGGTACTCGGTTTGATCGACTAAGTAGGACGCGAGGTTTTGCCGTGTCACAACTTCCAGTGGGAAAAGGTTGACTGGCTTCACTTCCTTTTTAAAAATCAGGTGGTTAGCCAGACAACTCACCCCTTCGAAAGCTTGTTGTTCAGGCTTTTGGTGGATCAGGAAATCAATGACCCCCAAGTCGAGGTATTCTATGTTCTTGTCCAGCAAATCATATCCCACCATGCGAATCCCATTCTTGCCATGACTCTTCAGAAAAGAAGCAGCAGTTTCTGTTCCCTTGGAGGAGCTCACAAACAAACCTTTCAGGTCGGTTTTATTCAAAAGCGTTGCCAGCTTCTTCTTGAAAGAAAAATCGGAGGAGCTGGTACGATTCAATGACTCAATGGACGACCGGTCTCCATAAAATTCTTTTAAATAATCGCGGAAGCCTTTTTCTTTTTGCAACAAGTGAACGGAGTCCTCGAGGTCTTCGTCCACGTGAAGAACACCAAACGTGCCGGGTTCTTTTTGTCCGATACACAACAGTTCCGCTGCCACCCGCCCACTCTGATAAAGATCCTGGCCGATGAAGGACAGCGCTTTCGACTCTATAATATTGGTGTTAAACAGCGCAAATGGAATTCCCTTTTTATGGATGACTTCAAAGAAGGGAAGTGTTTCATTGTAAAAAATGGGAGCCATGAGAATCCCGTCGGGCCTTGACCGCAATACTTTTTGAGAAACTTCCTCGAAAGAACTTTTTCTGTCGAGGTCAAAGCTGTAGGTGGAGATGCTGGCCCCATAATGGGACCATTCATGCTTCGAGAGAAGGATGCCTTTGTATACCTGTGCCCAGTACGGATCGTTTTCGTGCTTTGGCAGGATGGCCACAATCTTATATTCTTTGTTGGACCCGAGGGTACGTGCAATGAGGTTCGGGCGATACTCATTTTTCTGAAGTGCCGCATCTACTTTTTTCTTTGCTTTTTCAGAAACCTTGCCACGATTATGCAAGACACGATCTACCGTGCCCACGGAAACGCCAGCCGCTTTCGCAATGTCTTTAATACGAATAGCCTTCTTAGCCATGGTCAATTTTTGAATCTATACAAGAAACGTGTTTTTTCGCACATTTATAATGTGTGCGTGCACAAATATAGTGTGTGCGCACACATTTTTCAATTTTTCCTTTGGTTTATTCATTTTTAAACATACGTTTACAATGAAGTAAAATTCAAATCATCTAAAACCCTAACTAAAAATCATGTATGAAATTTTACCGTAGCATCCTGTTGTCGCTGTACTTTATGTGCTTGCTGACAACAATTGCCTTGGCACAATCGCGCGTCGTGTCAGGCTCCGTAAAAGACCCCAGTGGCGCTGCCTTGCCCGGGGTAACAATCCAAGTCAAGGGCACAGCTTCCGGTACCGTTTCCGACGGCGAGGGTAAGTATACCGTCAATGTGGAAGGACAAAGTGCGGTCATCGTATTTTCTTTCATTGGCTTTTCCTCACAAGAGGTTCAAGTGGGAGCACAATCGGTGATTGACGTGACCATGAAAGAAGATGCCACTCAACTCCAAGAAGTAGTCGTCACCGCATTGGGTCTTGAGAAGGATAGAAAATCCCTCTCCTATGCACTGCAAGAAGTAAGCGGCGATAAGCTTACGACCGTGCCCGATGCCAACCTGATGAACTCTCTGGCGGGAAAAGTAGCAGGGATTCAAATTAACAGAAGCGCATCCGGCGTTGGTGGATCCACCAGAGTGGTGTTGCGTGGTCCCAAGTCGACTCGCGAGAATTCCGTGCTGTATGTAATTGATGGTATCGCCATGCCGAACTATTCACCGGAACAGCCCTCTGACATTTGGGGACAGTCTTCTGGTGCTGGATCCGGCGGACGTGATGCGGGTGATGGTATCTCCAATATCAACCCAAATGATATTGAAAGCATCAACGTACTCAAGGGAGCAAGTGCTGCCGCCTTGTATGGAAGTGCTGCTGCTAACGGTGTGATCTTGATCAATACCAAAAAGGGAAAAGCGGGGCAAACCAAGATTGATATCTCGTCGGACCTTACGGCCGAGTCTGTCCTCCTGCGACCAGAGCTTCAGTTTAAGTATGGACAAACTACTCCTCCCATCGCTTCAGGACAACCAGGAGGGCCTGCGGCAGGATCTGAGCAAAGCTGGGGCTCCGCTGTCAATGCTCCAGATCATGTGAAAGGATTTTTTCAAACCGGCAGGACCTGGATCAATTCCGTTTCGATCAGCGGTGGTACAGAAAAGGCGCAAGCCTATTTTTCCTACGCCAACACTGATAACCAGGGAATCATTCCAACCAGTACATTCAAAAGACACACCTTGAATTTCCGTGAGTCGATTAAGTTTTCGGAGCGCCTGTCTCTTGATGCAAGCGTCAATGTCATCACCCAAAAAGCGCATAATCGCGCGGTATCCGGATTGTACAACAACCCATTGACGGGTTTGTACATGATGCCCCGGGGGCTGGATTTCAATAACTACAAGAACAACATCGAATACTTTGATGTTTCCAGGAACGTAAACCTTCAAAATTGGTGGAACATTAATAATTCTCTTGGATTTGCCGGATCGGATTATCAGCAAAACCCTTACTGGGCCATCCAGCGAAACTTAAGAGACGACGGCCGTGATCGTTTGTTCGGCGCCGTTACTTTGAAGTACAAGCTCAACGGTTGGTTGACCGCACAAGCGAGGGGAAGATTCGATAAATCATGGGACACCTATACACTACAATCCTATGCCGGCACTCAAAGCGTATTGGCTGCTCCGGATGGAAGGTTCACTTGGCAAAAATTTGAAAACTCTCAGATCTATGGTGACTTCCTGCTTTTGGCCAATAAGCAACTTTCTAATGACCTCGGTTTCTCGGGTACCATAGGGACCAACATCACGGACTATAAAGCAAGTGGGCTCATTCTCGATACGAACCCCACGGACCCACAAGGTTTGCTCTACGCCAATTTCTTCACGGTTCAAAACATAGCACCGAGCGCCCTTCTCTCGACGCAGTCTTACACGCGCAAGCAAGTGCAATCCGTGTTGGGAAATGCTCAGCTAACATACAAAGACAGACTAACCGTAGATCTTTCTGCTAGAAACGACTGGTCATCCAGTTTCGCAAATACATCGGCAATGAAGTCAGGGTACTTGTATTATTCTGCGGGGCTTTCTGGCGTGGTGAGCGAAATGGTGAAACTTCCCGAAGCCATCTCTTTTGCAAAGGCGAGGGTTTCATTCGCTAAAGTGGGAAACGATGTCCCGGCAACTTATACTGATCCTAGAAACGGAAGCGTAAATGGCGGCAAATTCAGCCAGGCTACGGCCTATCCATACCCTGGGTCACAGTTGGTGCCAGAAGATAACCGTTCGTTCGAAGCAGGTGCTGAGTTGAAGTTCATCGAAGGCAGAGTGGGTTTAGACTTCACGTTCTTTCAGAATGACAATTTCAAGCAGTACGTGACGTTCCCTGCTCCGGCCAGTTCGGGTTATAGTTCGTATTACAAAAACGTGGGGCACATCAGAAACAGGGGTATAGAAATATCCTTGAATATAGTGCCGGTAAAGAATGAAAATCTGACGTGGTCAAGCACATTCAATTTCTCGCATTACAAGAACACGATTGTGAACCTATCAGATAACGTTGTCTCTTCTTCCAATGGATACACGCTTACCGATTTTGGAGTGAATATGTACTCCACTCGTTTGGTGGAAGGTGGATCATGGGGTGACCTGTATTCCAACAAAGTTTTCCAACGAGCAACAGATGGCAGTATCATTGTCGATGCCACTGGAACACCGCAGACCACAGTGCTGCAAGGAAACTACAAGAAGATCGGGTCGATCATCCCAAATTATCAATTAGGCTGGTACAACTCGTTTGAAATTAAAGGTGGATTCAATGTTGGCTTGTTGATCGACGGCAGATTTGGCGGACAAGTTTTAAGCATTACTCAGGCCATGCTTGATCAGTACGGATACAGCAAAGCTACTGGTGACGCCCGCGATAAAGGAACTGTGAACGTGAAAGCGAGACTGAACAGCGACAACTCGGTGTTTACATATACTTCTAGCACCGTTCAGAATTACTTTTCAGGCGTGGGTGGGCGAGCAGGCGTTGCGGAAGCATATATTTATGACGCCACTAACATTCGGGTAAGAGAGTTTTCGGTGGGCTACAATTTGCCACTTAAAATCAGCGGCGTAAGAAATATCCGTGTATCCCTGATCGGCAGAAACCTCTTTTTCCTGATGAAGAATGCACCCTTCGATCCAGATGTTGCTCTGGCTACTGGTAACGGGCTCCAAGGAGTAGATTCTTTTGGACTCCCTTCACTCAGAAGTATTGGAGGAAGTATAAAAATTGGACTCTAAATAATTGACGGTATATGAAAATGAAAAAATTAGGAATCATAAAGATCGCCGTTTGGTTGAGTGCCTCGATTGTCACGGCATTTCTTTATAGTGGCTGTACAAACAACTTTGAAGATTACAACAAAGATGTGACAGGCCTCAAGTTCAAAGACCTTGCACCTGACTTTAAAATATTGGGTGGACCTATCCAGGAGATGCAACTTAATATTTACGTGTATCAGCCGGCGTGGGTAACGCAATTGCAGCAAAACCTTATTGCTGACGTTTACTCGGGATACATGATGACCCCAACGCCGTTCATAGGTAATGTCAACAATACAACTTATGCGTTGGTGGATGGCTGGAACAGCACGCCTTGGTCCTATGCCTATTTGAATGTCATGGCGCCAGGCTCTACGGTATTTAAAAATGCAAAGTTGTTAGGTGCAAAAGATTACTACGCCTGGGCGAAAATCTTGCAAGTAGAGGCCATGCATCGCTTGTCTGATATCTACGGTCCAATCGTGTACACAAAGTTTGGTATCATAAATGCCGACGGAAGTGTTGACTATGATTCGCAACAGCAAGCTTATAACGCTTTCTTTGCGGACCTCGACTCTGCGATCAATGTGCTGACACCGCTAGCGGTGAGCAATGCACCGCAGACATTCACCGCATTCGATCTCGTGTACGGTGGCTCGTACAAGCAATGGGTGAAGTTTGCCAACACACTGCGCTTACGCCTGGCCATTAGAATTTCTGGCGTAGATCCAACGACGGCAAAAAAACAGGGAGAATTGGCGCTGGCTAATTCGCAGGGCCTGCTTTCTGATCCTGCTGATATCTTCAATGTAAATATTGACCCCTATACTCATCCTCTAAATGTAATCAATAACTCATGGGGTGATATTCGCCTGGGTGCACCGGTGGAGTCGATCTTGACGGGATACAAAGATCCTCGTTTAGCAAACTTTGCGCTGACTTCTAGCACCTATCCAGGACAATACAAAGGTATACGCAATGGCATACCGAACACAGACAAGAGCATTCACGAAGGATTTTCACAAATGGTTACCTTCCCCAATTTGGTAACGTTGATGACACCCGCAGAAGCTTACTTCCTAAAGGCGGAAGCTGCTCTCAAGGGATGGGCAGGTGCCGGCGTAGCCCAGACAAATTATGAAGCAGGCATCGCAGCGTCTTTTGCTCAGTGGGGTGTCAGTGCGGCAGCGGCTGCTACTTACATCGCCGATAATACCAGCACGCCTGCACCCTACGTTGACCCGACGGATGCCGGAAACAATGTTGGCCTAGGCGATCCTCATTTGAGCACTGTCACCATTGGCTGGAAAGCAGACGGACATGAATTGGAGCGTATCATTACGCAAAAGTGGATTGCCATGTATCCGGAAGGTCAAGAGGCGTGGAGCGAGTTCAGAAGGACTTTGTTCCCTAAGCTCTTCCCGGTGGTCGTGAATAATAGTCAGGGTCTCATCTCCACACAATATTTTATTCGAAGGGTCAACTTCCCTAACACCGAATATTCAAATAATGCCGCTGGCGTTGCAAAGGGTGCTACTCTTCTAGGTGGAGCCGACAACGGTGGAACGCCGCTGTGGTGGGATACTAACCCTCATTAATGAAAGACTACTGTTTTTTCGAATTAGGTAATAGTTTTTAGTTTTAGACAGTAAGGTAGGCGAAGGCCTACCTTATTTTTTACATTTGATCATGAAGACCCCACTCCTAGCCATCATCTTGTCGCTGGTCCTCTTCGCATGCGGTGAACCTGGCGATAAAAAATTATTTACAAGGCTGTCGAAAGGCAAAACGGGAGTTGATTTCAGAAATAGGCTCCAGGAAGAACATCCCGAATTCAACATTCTGCATTATCCCTACTTCTACAACGGCGGTGGCGTCGCCATTGGTGATATCAATAACGACAGTCTCCCCGACTTGTTCTTTACAGGAAACATGGTAAAGAATAGGTTATTTTTAAATAAAGGCGATTTGGAATTTGAGAACATCACAGTGAAGTCAGGCGTGGCGGAAAAAGAAGGTTGGTGCACTGGCGTAACCATGGTCGACATCAACCAAGACGGATGGCTCGATATCTACGTGTGCCGCTCTGCGCTTTCAAATGTATCGCTCCGAAAAAACCTACTCTTCATCAACAATCACGATCTAACTTTTACCGAGCAAGCCGCTAAGTTCGGTTTGGATGATCCCGGCTATTCGACACAAGCCTCTTTTTTCGATTATGACAAAGATGGAGACCTCGATATGTTCCTCATTAATCAATCTACGCCAGAATATTCCAGAGGCAAAATCGAATTCATTCAATTGCGAAATCAAAAGAGCGACCCTTCACTGGAGAATAAATTATTCAGAAACGATAATGGGAAATTTGTCAACGTCACCTCCCCGTCGGGGATCACCTCCAACGTACTTACCTTTAGCTTGGGCCTCAACACATCTGACATTGACCAAGATGGATGGCCTGACATTTACGTCGCCAATGATTTTAAAGAACCTGATTATCTATACATCAACAATCACGACGGAACCTTCACGAACAAGCTGTCCGAGATGATCGATCTCAATTCTCTTTATTCCATGGGAATTGATGTTGCCGATTACAACAACGACTTGCTGCCTGACATCATGGTTCTCGATATGCTCGCCGAAAAAAATCGCGCCCAGAAGATGCACATGGGCGGTGACAACTACACCCAATACAGTCACCTCTTCCGCAACGGCATGTTCTATCAATACATGAAGAACACGCTACAAAAAAACAATGGCGATGGCACCTTCAGTGAAATTGCTCAACTCAGTGGCGTGTCCAATACGGATTGGAGTTGGTCACCGCTCTTCGCTGACTTCGATAACGATGGTTTGAAAGACTTGTTCATTAGCAACGGCTACAAGCGCGACAATACCGACATCCAATTTATCATATACTCACTCAACGAATCGCTTCGCATCCAAAAAGGCGGAAGTGCAGTCGACATCGCTGAATACATTTCGCACATGCCTGGCATTTCTCTTCCCAATTATGTCTATAAAAACGTCGGCAACGATCATTTTGAAAACAAGATTAAAGATTGGGGGCTCGATCACAATACTTTTACCAATGGCGCGGCTTTTGCAGACCTCGACAACGATGGCGACCTAGACCTGGTCACCAACAACGTCGAGGACTATGCCGGCATCTATAGAAATAACAGTGAATCTTTATCCAAAAACAACCATTTAAAAATCAAGCTCAATTTCAAAAAGGGAAACCCGATAGGGATTGGAGCCAAAATCTACGCCTACTCGGGAAGCGACTCGTACTACATAGAACAAAATCCCGTCCGTGGTTATCAGTCTTCGGTTTATGGGGAGTTGCACTTGGGTGTTGGCAATCATCAGATGATCGACTCTTTACGAGTTGTTTGGCCGGACAACTCCACGCAGGTAATGAAAAATGTTTCTTCCAACAAGACGGTTCATCTGAGCCCACAAGTCACATCAAAGACATTCAATTACAGCAAGCTAACTCGCTCCCTGCTGCAAGCGACTAACGTCATCGACTTCACTCATCATGAGAATTACGAGAATGATTTCCTAAGGCAGTTTTTGTTGCCCCATTTCTATTCACACAATGGGCCGTCTTTGGCCAAAGGAGACGTGAACGGCGATGGCATTGACGATTTATTCATTGGAGGTGCCAAGAATGAGTCCAGCGAATTATTCTTGAATTCCAAAAGCGGAGGCCTCTCAAAAAATAAATCCAACATCAACACCGCGGGCAGCGAGGTCGTCGACGCGGTTTTTTTTGATGCTGATGGCGACAAAGATTTAGACCTCTATGCCGTCAGCGGGGGTTATGAATTTCAATCCGACGATCCTTTGCTCCAAGATCATCTCTTTATCAACAACGGAAAAGGGATTTTTACAAATGGTGCTTTGCCACTCCATCACGCTAACAAAACCTGCGTACGCGTGGCCGACATCGATCGCGATGGGGATCTGGATTTGTTCGTTGGTGGAGGTGTTGTTCCTGGGAATTATCCCACCGCTTCATCCAGCAAGATCTTTGTCAACGACGGTCACGGAAAATTCTCCGATCGGTCACAAGAATTCCTCAAGGACATCAAACTAAATATAGTCAGCGACGCCACGTGGGTCGATCTCAACAAGGACGGGTTGCTTGACCTTGTAACCGTCGGTGAATGGGAACCAATCAGAGCGCTGATTAATACAGGCAGCTCCTTTACCGACGAAACCAAAAGACATTTCCCTTTCGCTTCCCATGGATGGTGGAACAAGGTGGTGGCTGCCGATATGGACAAGGATGGTGATTTGGACTTGATCGCTGGTAACTTCGGCCTAAATTCACAACTTCACGCCACTGAACAACAACCTCTTCAATTGTATGCCACCGACATCGACGGTAACGGGTCCGTCGATCCCGTCATTACACATTATATCGACGGGGTGTCCTACCCCATGGTGCCGCGCGACGATATGATCGGCCAGGTGCCCATCTTGAAAAAGAAATTCATTGACTATGATGCATACGCCGTTGCTACTATCGCTGATCTCATTCCTAAAGAGAAGCTGGAGAAGATAGCTCCTTTGTCATCCCAGACTCTTCAGACCGTTTATTTAGAAAATGCAGGAGATCACTTTGTCGCCAAACAATTGCCGATCGAAGCGCAATACGGGCCTGTCTTCACTATTCTCCCCAGCGATGTGGACGCCGACGGGAACATGGATCTTATCCTAGCTGGCAATAACAAATTCAACAGAATCTACCTGGGGAACTGCGCGGCCAATCACGGCGTACTGCTACTTGGCGACGGCAAAGGCAATTTTAGATACGCCAAGCAGAACGAGTCCGGATTGAATCTCCGAGGCGATGTCAGAAGCTCAGTTCAAATCAATAACACCCTCATCTTTGGTGTCAACGATTCCAGTATAAAAACGTACACGAGGTCGCGTCGGTGAGGGAACATCTTGATTGAAAGTGATAATCCAAGTTACACCCCGCAAAGCCGACGATTAATCCTCTTCGTCTTCCTCGTGACCGTGTTCGTGATCCTCTCCTTCTTCGCCTTCTCCATGATGGCCTCCTTTCGAAGCTTCCATGATCTTATGAAACTGATCGTGCAAGGCGGTCAGCTTTTCTTTCACCACGCCGTCCGTGGCACCTTTGGCGATTTCATCGGCGAGCGACCGTGAGTCGGCCTTCAGCTTTTCGAGGAACGACTTCATCTCGTCGTTGTTGACCTGTTCGGGTAAGGATGCAGCGGCCCAACGTTCCGCTTCAGCCGCCAACTCGGGGGCCAACCTTTTGGCCGGCGCCACGTTCCCCGAGTCTTTCAGGGGATGAAAAGCCTGTGCCATGATCTTGTGAAACGAATCCAACTCCTTCCATTCTTTCATCGCCTCGTGATGTTTCTCCTTCGTGGAACAAGCGAGAGCCAATACGACCACGGCCAAAATCGAAACTATATTCTTCATAGCGCTATAAATAATTAAGGTAAATACTTCTTTGTTTGCGGATGGAAGGTGTTCCATGAATGCCAGTATTCCTGATACGCCTGCATAAAGGTCAACTTCACCCCGCTTGAATTGACTTTCTCACCGTGCCAATTCCACGACTCATTCCTTTGATCTGTGAGCATCTTTGTCTGTTCATCATAACGAAGACGAAGGGTATCGTTCCCCACCACTCTGCTCCACGCATGAAAGGAGACAGAATCGTTTTCCAATACTACAACAACAGGCGCATTTCCAACTACGTCATTGATCACTCGTTTGGCTATTAGATCATTCCAATCGTAGGCAGTGGCAAACAACCCTTGCGAAATGCCCACCACCCACGACTTATCATGCCACGACAGGCTGTCCCGCCTCTCCAACTTTCCTTTCATCTTGCCCTCGTCATAATCCTTGAGTTCGTTGTATTGGGCAATGAACGATGCATCCTGCTGAAGGATGTATGAATCGGGATGGCGACTAAGCCATGCAGTTAGCGACATCTGCTCCGATGGAATCTCGTTCAGCATATTTCCTTTCAACGGACCCGTGATCGCCTCCCCACTCACTTGACGCCACCAGCTTTTGGTACGGCCATCTTCAAACATGGCGTTGAAGTGATCCATTCCCACCAGGCGAAACTCCTCGGCCACTCCATTGACGAACGGGCTGTAGACCCGTCCAGTTCGACAAACGGTGCAATAGGTGACCATAATTGGTTGTCCTCCCACTGTATCTCTTACCTGATGATGATACCCTATGATTTCAATCGGGTACGCTTTCGACTCATTACCAAGCATGACTCCCAATACCAGTTGATCTCCTTCAATTTTGTTTTTCGCTGCAGTCACCAACACTTTGTGCTCGGGTTGGTAAAACATCTTTGACGCTACAAAACGAAAGTTCACCGCATATACCACCATCAACCAGAAAATCAGCAGCGCAATGACGTTCGCTCTAATGGCAGAGCTCTTTCCTTTCAAGAACATGACCACCGGATAGCCGATCAGCACCAATCCCAGTATCCGGAAAGCCCACACATACTTAGTAATGAAATAGGCCAGCTCGACAGTCTCATCGACTTGGCTTCCGGGGAAGGGCATTATATAATAGACCAACGCAATCTCTATTCCTATCAAAAGCAGAAGGCCTACAGCAAATAAGATGGTTTTCATGAATCGTGATCAAAGCTAATCGAGGCAAAATAGCAAAAAATCATTTCCCGCAGCCTACGTAGCCTCCTGCCGATGGGAAAATATCGGGCACCGATCGGGGCGCCCCGTCGTAAAACTTTCGTTCCAATTTCAATCGGTTCTCAGTAACTTTCACTCCATCGATATAGGTATGCTTAAAAAGCTAACGATACTTTCCACGTCGCTTTTCGTCTTGCTGATCGCATACTTTGTCTTTCGCCCAGTGAGGAAGATCAACTTCAGCACCCAGGTCAAACCGATCTTCAACAAGAAGTGCATTGCATGTCATGGAGGCGTAAAGCGTGAATCCGGCTTTAGCCTTCTATTCAGAGAAGATGCCATGAGCGTGGCCGAGTCGGGGAAGACACCGATTGTGCCTAAAGATCTTGATCATAGCGAACTCATTCATCGAATACTTTCCAACGATCCTGAAGAACGGATGCCCTATAAGAAAGATCCTCTCACGAGTGAGGAAATTGAAACCCTAAGACAGTGGATCAAAGAAGGTGCCCTGTGGGGCGATCATTGGGCCTACGTCAAAGTTCAACCACAGGAGCTTCCGAATGAATCCTGGGGAACGAATGCCATCGACAAATTCATTTCCGAAAAGGCAGATGAGCAAGATTTGACTCCCTCAATAGAAGCGCCAAAGGAAACATTGTTGCGGAGAGCTTCTCTCGACCTCACCGGCCTTCCTCCGGACAACAAGCTCATCCAAAGTTTCTTAAGCGATCGATCTCCATCGGCCTATGAAAAACTAGTCGACACGCTGCTCGCTTCTCCTCATTTTGGCGAGCGCTGGGCCGCCGTCTGGATGGACCTTGCACGCTATGCCGACACCAAGGGATACGAACGGGATGATAGCCGCACCATCTGGCATTATCGCGACTGGTTGATAGACGCCTTCAATAAAGACATGCCTTACGACCAATTCATCCGAGAGCAACTGGCCGGGGACTTACTTTCCAACCCCACGAATGACCAATATATCGCTACGGCATTTCATCGTAATACGCTCACCAATGACGAAGGAGGTACTGAGAACGAAGAGTTTCGCGTGTCTGCTGTTCTCGATCGAGTGAACACCACGTGGGAGGCATTCATGGGAACCACCTTTGCTTGCGTGCAGTGCCACAGTCATCCGTACGATCCCTTCCGTCACGACGAGTATTACAAGTTCATGGCGTTCTTCAACAACACCCGCGATGAAGATACTTTCGCCGACTATCCTTTGTTCAGGCACTTGGAGAAGAAAGACGAAGCAGAGCTAGCATCGATTTCAGAATGGATAAGCAACAACGTCTCGCCCGAAAAGGCGAATGAATTGTCAAGGTTTGTAAAGACATGGCAGCCAGCTACCAACTCCCTATTGGGCGATCACTTCGTCAACAGTGAGCTTAACGACACCAAGTGGATGATTTTACGCAACCATGCCGTCTGTCGTTTGCCCGGTATAGACCTTGACGGAAAAGACGAGCTTGTCTTCCGTTTTCAGAACTTTCAAAATGGAGGAAGCTGGAAAATCCATCTCGACAGACCTGATGGGAAGGTCATCAAAGACATCTCTATTTCGAAAAAGAGCAAAGACTGGGAAATCATGCGCGTGGATTTCGTAAGGCAGTCGGGTGTGCATGATCTCTTTTTTACCTACGATAATCCCGCGATGAAATCGGCGGAAGACAATGGCATGCTCTTCGACTGGTTTTATTTTACGAACGATCTCGATAAGCTGAATGCCTCTACCTATCAAACCTTTTGGAAGCTGGTTACAAAAGATGTCCCCTCCACTCCGGTGATGATTGAGAATGTGGGTGCGATGAGAAGAAAGTCGCAGGTGTTTGAGCGAGGCAATTGGTTGGTGAAAGGAAAAGAGGTCTCCCCTGACGTGCCGCATTCGCTAAATAAATTCCCAGACGGCGCTCCTAAGAATCGGTTGGGCCTTGCCGCATGGATTACGTCCAAAGACAATCCCCTTACCTCTCGCACGATCGTCAACCGCGTTTGGGAGCAACTCTTCGGTGCAGGTCTTGCCGAGACGCTTGAAGATCTTGGTACGCAGGGGGTGCCACCGACACATCGCGAGCTCCTCGACCACCTGTCATTTCAACTGATGAACGACTACCACTGGAGCCTGAAGTCGTTGATCAAAGAGATGGTGATGTCGTCCACCTATCGCCAAAGCTCAGTCATCACTCCCGAAAACCTGGAGAAAGATCCTTTCAATAAATATTATGCAAGGGCATCGCGTGTCCGACTGAGTGCCGAGCAAGTACGCGATCAGGCGCTCGCCGTGAGTGGACTGTTGTCTCCCAAAATGTACGGGCCAAGCGTGATGCCCTACCAGCCGACTGGAATTTGGCTCTCCCCTTGGAACGGAAACACCTGGGACAAGAGCAAAGGAGAAGACCAATATCGGAGATCCCTCTATACGTATTGGAAACGGAGTGCCCCTTACCCTTCCATGATGACTTTCGATGGTGCTTCTCACGAAGTTTGTACTGCTCGAAGAATCCGTACCAACACACCGCTGCAATCATTGGTGACCTTGAACGACTCCGTCTTCGTAGAGATTTCTCATTACCTCGCCAAGCGAATGGCTACCGTCTCAGGCATCGAGAATCAGATTGCGCAAGGCTACTCGATGGTCATGCTTCAGAAAATCTCCAAAGAGAAATCAAATGTGCTCCTGCAACTCTATCAGAAAGCATTGACCAGTTACCGTCAAGACATTATCACACCCGTGGGCAACAGTTCGACGCCTTCGGAAGCAGAACAGAAGGCAATGGATTTGGTGGCGAACGCCATATTGAATCTAGACGAAACCATAACCCGAGAGTGATGGAAGAGTTTTTTCAGAGAAACCTGGAGGAGATCACGCGACGCTATTTCCTGAAAGAATGTGTCACGGGCCTCGGTGCGATGGCAATGGGCTCGTTGGCCGTTGGCTGCAACCCTTTTTCCAAAAAAGAAGCACTCGACTTATCAAAGAATCCGTTGCTCCCCAAGGCACCCCATTTCATCCCGAAGGCAAAGTCGGTCATTTACTTACACATGGCGGGAGCTCCATCACAGCTCGAGACGTTCGACTACAAGCCCGACTTGATGAAGCTGGACGGATTGGACTGCCCACAGTCGTTGCTGGAAGGAAAGAAGTTTGCCTTTATAAGAGGCGTACCTAAAATGTTAGGCCCACAGGTTGGCTTTAAGCAATATGGTGAGTCGCGGGCTTGGGTGAGCGACCATCTTCCGCACTTTTCCTCTATTGTGGACGAGGTTACCTTCTTGAAGGGCGTGCAGACCGATCAATTCAATCATGGGCCTGCGCAGCTGTTGATGCACACGGGCACCCCTCGACTCGGAAGGCCAAGCATGGGCTCCTGGGTGACGTATGGGCTCGGCAGCGAAAATCAAAATCTCCCCGGCTTTGTCGTGCTCACCTCGGGTGGACGAAATCCTGATGCAGGAAAGAGTGTGTGGGGAAGCGGATTTCTGCCTTCTGTCTACCAGGGGGTGCAGTGCCGAAGCGAGGGCGATCCGGTGTTGTTCCTTAATGACCCCAAGGATGTGTCACGCGATCTGAGGAAAGCTTCCATCGACGCCATCAACGAAGTCAACAAGCATCATTTCGCGGAAGCAAACGATCCTGAGATCCTTTCACGCATGGCTCAATACGAACTGGCCTTCAAGATGCAGATCGCTGTGCCGGAGGTGATGAACATCAACGACGAGCCTCAATACATCCACGACATGTATGGCACCAAGCCCGGGAAGAGTTCGCTTGCCAATAATATTCTCCTCGCCAGAAAACTCGTGGAGAAGGGTGTTCGCTTCGTGCAAATCTTCGACTGGGGGTGGGATAGCCACGGTACCGATCCTTCGCTCGCCATCGACATCGGTTTGATAAATAAAATCCGATCGGTAGATAAACCGATGACGGCGTTGATCCTGGACTTGAAGCAGAGAGGCCTGCTTGATGACACGCTCGTCGTCTGGGGCGGCGAGTTTGGCCGCACGCCGATGCAGGAAAACCGCGAAGGCAAAAAGGTGCCGTTCAAAGGACGCGACCATCATACTGAAGCATTCACGATGTGGATGGCAGGTGGCGGGATCAAAAAGGGATTCAGCTTTGGTGAGACAGATGAGATCGGATACTCTGCCATCAGTGGAAAGGTAAGCACCTTTGATATCCAGGCGACGATCTTGAACCAACTTGGCTTCGACCATGAGCGATTTACCTACCAGTTTCAAGGTCGCCCCTTCCGTTTGACTGACGTGAGTGGAAAAGTAATTCACGATGTTCTCATTTAACTCATAATTCATCACTCAAGATTCTAACTACTGTCTCCTAACTACTAAATTCTTTCTGACCTATGACCCGAAGAAACTTCCTGAGCACAACGACCGTCGGCGCTGCCGCACTCGCTTCTCCCCTGACTGCATTGTCCGAATCATCTCCACCTAAAGCTGCGCCAGGATTTGAACTCCTGATACTCGCCACCAACTGGGGGTTTCCGGGATCATTTAATCTTTTTGCCCCGCAGGCAAAGAATGCTGGCTATGACGGTGCGGAAATCTGGTGGCCAGGCGACGAGAAAGGCCAAAACAATGTGCTCGAAGAATTGAACAAGCACGGACTGAAGCCCGCGTTCCTCTGGGGCAGCGGCGAAAAGGATTTTCAAAAGCACGAAGCAGAGTTTCAAAAGATGGTCCAGAGCATGTTGGCAGTGAAACCCATTTACATCAACTGTCATTCCGGAAAGGACTACTTCACTGCTGAGCAGAACCAAAGACTCATCGACTACTCTTATAAGATTGCAGGACGAACCGGAATACCCGTCTATCACGAGACACACCGTGGTCGGGCGCTCTTCTCTACAACCGCCGCAAAGACTTTCATCGAGAAATCTCCTGACTTGAGGATCACGTTCGATGTATCGCATTGGTGCAATGTGCACGAGTCGATGCTGGGCGACCAAACCGAGATCCTTGACCTCACGCTTTCTCGTACGGAACACATCCATGCACGCATTGGACACCCCGAAGGCCCACAGGTAAATGATCCGCGCGCGCCCGAATGGAAGGATATCGTGCAGACACATTTGGGCTGGTGGGACAAAGTAGTAGACCGCAAAAAGAAAGAAGGTGGGCGGATCACGTTTCTCACTGAATTCGGTCCGCCCGATTACATGCCAACGCTTCCCTACACACGACAGCCCCTGGCCGACCAGTGGGGTGTAAATGTGTATATGAAGGACTTGCTGAGAAAACGATACGCTTAATTTGCCCCGCCGCGCTCAATGACGTTTCTCGGTCGACTTCATCCGCTCCTCGTTCACTTGCCGATTGGTTTCCTGATCATCGCCTGCCTCTTCGACTGGCTCTCTTTTCAGGAGGAACACAAGAAACTGAAACGTGCCACTAAACTGGCGCTGGCGCTTGGATCGTTGGCAGCAGGTGCGTCTTGCCTCACAGGATATCTTCTCTCACAGTCGGGTGAGTACGATGCAACATTGGTCGGCCGCCATCAGTGGCTCGGTATCAGCACGATGATCGTGTCACTGGTGTATTGGCGGGTAAAGCAACAGAAAGTCTCTGCCATTACCTCGAAAACATTTGCCATCGTCACGCTTGTGTTGCTCTCGATCACGGGGCATCTGGGCGGTTCCCTCACACATGGCGAGCATTACCTCACGGAAGGGTTTGTGAAAGAAGCGAAACTGGACATCGCCGCTGTGGATGTTTCGAAGGCGATGTACTACAAAGATTTAGTACAGCCGATCCTCAGCGCCCGCTGCTATTCGTGCCATAGCGAGTCCAAGCAAAAAGGAAAACTAAGGCTCGACCAGCCTGACTACATTTCTAAGGGGGGCAAACACGGAAAGACAGTAGTCGCGTCACACCCCGATGAAAGCGAAATGATTAACCGACTGCTTCTTCCCTTGAATGAAGAAGATCATATGCCTCCAAAAGAAAAGCCTCAACCATCGGCGATTGAAATCGAAATTTTGAAAAACTGGATTGAACTTGGCGCTGACTTCACCAAAAGCACACAAGAATTGGGTGCCGTGAGTCGTTTGCATAAAATCATTTCATCCCATGTGCAAGCAAACGACGAGCTTGATGAAGAGATTAATGAAGCCGGTGAGTCGATCTTGTCTCAGCTTAGAAAATATAACGTGGTGATTCAAGAAATTGCCGGCGGCAACCATCACCTCAATGCCAACTTGATCAACGCGCAACCTATGGATAGCGCTGTGCTATTACTGCCTAAGGTGAAAGAGCAGTTGGTATGGCTCAAAGCGAACACAAAAAAGATAACGGACGCCGAGCTCACTTCGATCGGTAAAATGACAGCCCTTCGTCGACTGGATTTAAGCCACGCTTCTATCTCTGACAAGGGAATTAGTCAGCTAACATCTTTAACTCACCTCCACAGCTTGAATTTGTCTTATACGAATGCAACGGCAGAGTCAATCAAAACGATTGCATCGATACCTTCATTGAAAGAATTGTTCGTGTTCAACACAAAAGTGAGCGATGCGGAGTTCGGGCAACTAAGGAAAGATTTTCCGAACGTGACTTTTGAGCAGGGGAACTACACGGTGCCGACGTTTACATCGGATACGACACAGGTGAAGCCTCCGAAGAAGTAAGTCACGCGACCGCTCGGATAGCCCTGATGCGGTAGCATGGAACTATCGATGCTGCCTTTACCCTTGGTGATCTCGCTGCGCCATGCGCGACGGAACTTAAGCTTTTCATAGATGTAGACTGCGCGCGCATTTTTTGTGCGGTTGCCGCTTGCGGCGGCAACCGCGGAGCTGATGTTCTGCGGCCGAAGGCCGCAGAACCCTTCTTGCGCGGCCTGCGTCTTTGCAAAGCGTACCAACTCGTTGGCCGCGCA
>DATJJP010000059.1:0-22880 GCA_035492075.1 Cyclobacteriaceae bacterium
AAAGCCAAAACGCGGGACGGTGACTTCAAATTCTTCGAACACTTTATTTTTGATCAGTGTGCGTATCACTGAATCCGACGTCTCCTCGTCCACCAAAGAGGATTTTGTAACGCCTTTTTCATTTAGAGTTACGTCGGAAAAAACAGGAATGCGTTGCAGGTATTTCAAAACAGCAGCCTCTGGTTTTGGTTTTTTCGATAGCTTTTCAAAAAGAAGTTCCAATGATTTCTTTGACGTATAGTCCTTGGCGAGCCTTATCCGTTTTTCGGTTTTTGGTTTATATTTCTCTTTGACTTGTTCAAAAATAATGATCGCTTCTTTGGACGAAAGCGATTTTAGAAGGTTGTATATCTTTGACGAACCGACCACCTTTACGATCTCCGAATAACTCAGCGGCTCTTCCCGCAACCGCTGCAAGAGTATTTTTTCTTTTTCAGAAAAATCAAAATCGGTGTTTTCAAGATCAAACTGAGGATGAATTTGTACCATCGACTCGCTCGATAATTTTAAGCCCGATGGCAGGGCTGCGTTGACCACTTCCCCTAGCGCACACATATAATATTCGGCAATCCAATGGTACAGCTGAAGTTGCTGATTGAAAATGATCTCATGGTCATCCAGCAACTCGAGGATGTATTTCGCTTCGTAATCTTTGGGAGGCGAATGGTGGATTTTCAGTACAATCCCTGTTTGAATCTTTTTGGCCCCAAACTGAACGATCGCCCGTTGACCTATTTTTATTTTTGAATTAAAAGAAGCGGGAACTCGATAGGTAAACAGCTTCGCAATCGGAACGGGGATGACCAATTCCGCAAAAAGTGTTTCACCTGAATCAAATTCGATGGATAGATCGGTCATTCTGTGGCAAAACTAAGGATTTTGTAACTGCATTGGCTAAAGCCAGGGGTGTTTGAAGTAGCTATCCTTGAAGCTGAGAAGTTAAAACTTGAAGTCAACCATTTTTATTTTACACTGTTGGGAGAGCTCTACAAAACGATCGACGGTCGAAAATCGAACGATCATCTTAGAAACGCGTTGCTCCTGGCAAAATTACCCTATGAAAAAGAACTGATTCAGTCTAAACTCGAAAATAAGACGTCAGGAATTCTTCAGCACCCTTAACTCCACCCTTCGGTTTTGAGCGCGGTTCTCCTCTGAATTGTTTTCCAATAGGGGCTTTGATTCGCCGTAACCCCTGGGAACCATCCGTTCTTTGGGAACTCCTTTTCTTACCAAATATTCAAGCGCACTCGTAGCCCTCTTGTTGGATAACTTCAGGTTGGAATCTTCCTCGCCCACATCATCCGTGTGTGCAGAAATCTCCACTTGCAGCTTCGGGTTCACCTTCATCAATTCAACCACGAGATCCAATTCAAACTGAGAGCTTTTTTTCAGGGCAGCCGAATTTGTTTCAAAGGTAATGTTGTTAAGTGCAATTTTTCCGTCTAGCTCGATCGGCACAACTTCTAGTGTAATTGAGTTCACCTCGCCCGCCACAATTTCTTTTGACGAAAAAAAGTAACCCTCCTCACTGGCCGTCACCACTTGATAGCGATCGCCCTTTCTCAGCAGCATCTTTTCGCCTGCTTCGGCGATCAATGTTTCTTCCACCCCTTTGTTGTTGGCATACACTTTTATTTTCACCTTTTGCTTGGAAACTGAGTTGACTACCGAAGCCACGAATTCGGTCTTCTCATGCTCCAGTTGCAACAACACGTTACGATCGGCGGCAGCTCGTCGGGTTTTAAACTTCCATTCCTCCTTGGCACTGTTATACCCATTTTTAGTGGCGGTGACTAAATAATCCAACGGCGCAGAAAAAGTAAACGGCAAAGGTACCTTATCGACGGCAACTGAATCGGCTACTAATCTTGTTTCGCCTTGTGTGACGCTGAGCCAAACATTCAACTTAAATTTCAAGTCCTTGTCAATAATGTCGATCTTAGAGTTGCTTACCGTCCGTAGTAAAACATTCTTCCTCTCCAATTGAAAAGTCTTTTGATCCACCAGATTGAACAGCATCGTGTCGGGAAAAAGAGTAGGGTTGTCAAATATTACCTGATAGGAATTCCCCGCTGATAGCACGATACTGTATTCTCCATCCGACTCATTGTTCTGCAGCGTAAATGAGTCTTTTGTTTTCGTGTTTGTAACGATAATGTTTGCAGATGCCGCTTTTAAGCTCTTGTCCTCGAGAACACGCCCCGTCACGACCGTATTGACAAACTGCCGGTATTTTGGAGGTATGCCTACCGCGTAGATATCTTTATTCGAATAGAAAAACATCACATTGCCCGAGGCATCAATACAGGGCGATTGATCGTTGTCTGTTGAATTAATAAAATCAAGAGTGATCGGTGTGGACCAGGATCCATCATTTTGCAAAGCCGTTTGGTACATGTCATATTTACCCAATCCTCCTTGCCTAATGGACGAAAAAATAAGAGTACGGTTGTCGGCCATTATTTTGGGATCGCGTTCGCATCCCGTGTTGATAGGCGCAGGCAAAGGCGTAGGTTCGCCCCACGTTCCATCAGGTGCTTTTTTGGAAACATAAATGATAAAACAAGGCTCTTTGCTTTTTTTATCTTCCCCTCTTTCCAAATTCAGTCGAATAAAATACAAACTCTTGCCATCTGAAGATATGGACGGAAACCCTTCATAATTTTCGTCAGTGTTGATGGGTGCACCAATACTTTTGGGTTCACTCCACGTGTTGTCACCTGTGCGGACTGAATAAAAGATGTCTTCCGTTTGCGTCACTTTGTCGATAAAGGCAGTATAGTAAAGTTCATTGCCGTCGTAGCTGATGCTTGGCCCTGCAATGAATTGGCACTTTTCATTGATGGCCTTAATCGGAACGGGCTTACTCCAAACTCCGTTTTCCAACTGTGATTCAAAAAGCTCCCACCCTTTCTCTT
The DNA here is from genome assembly GCA_035492075.1 of Cyclobacteriaceae bacterium. Taxonomy (GTDB): domain Bacteria; phylum Bacteroidota; class Bacteroidia; order Cytophagales; family Cyclobacteriaceae; genus ELB16-189. The sequence goes on from DATJJP010000059.1 coordinate 2,922, forward strand.
CGTCAACGCTCGACTCAAAAATTATGGTCTTGCCATCTGCACTGATCGTGGGTGAGAACTCTACGAGTTTCGGATCGCTTAAACCTGGAACCAATTTTCGCATAGTCGTGGAGTCCTGCGCGGTGGCAAGAGCAACAACAAAAGCGCTGAAGAGCAGAGCGAAAAGGTTGGATTTTTTCATGTTTTTAATTTGGCCGGCTAATCAAAACAAATCCTCCCCAAAAAAATGGATCAGGATATTTTTTCATCAATTCCATTTGTGCTTGCCGCAACGCTTCTGTCTTGTTCGAATTGGACAACAAATTGTTGTAAAATGTCACCATCAATTCTTGCGTAGCTTCATCATCGACTTTCCAAAGGCTCATCAACACGTTTTTCACACCACTGATTAAAAAAGCTCGTTGCAATCCGTACACACCCTCGCCATTTCTTATTTCTCCCGATCCCGTTTCACATGCAGAAAGCACCACGAGATCGGTTTTGTCGAAATTCAAGTTCTTCACTTCATACGCTGTGAGCACACCATCATCCGTTGCTGAACCCGCGAGTACCAGGCCCGAGCGAAACAAAGGGTTGTCATTGCCCCGATCAGCATCCATCACCACCGGTTGGCCCTCTTCGTTATCGTTGACAAAAAACCCATGTGTCGCAATATGTATGATTCCAGCCGACGCCGTTGCCTTGATTTCGCTTTCCGACGCATCCTTTCCAACATGTGGAACTGATGACCATTGCCCATTTTTTAGAATCTGATCAATTTTTTCTATTTCGGTCTTCGTTCCAGGCAATGAGTTGATCTGCGAAGATGCAATTGAACGATAAATTGCACTCGAGATAGAAGGACCATCTCCAAAATTCACGGGCGCAAAAAGTTGGACCGATTTGTTTCCCGAGTTTACAGCTGCATTTTCAACGGTGAGATCACGTAGGCTAGACACTAATACCACCTGGTATTTATTATTCAAATACTTGTTTTCAGCGGGATCAAAAAGAGTGGAAGGGTTGATTTTATTGTAAACTCCATCGGCTGACACATAAACTTTGCTGACTCCACTGAGAGCCGCCTCGAGCGGTTTCCAAAAAATGCCGTAGGACCGAGAGTTGAGCACACGATGAACCATCGTATTTTTATAGTAGCTAAATTCCCGTCCTTCCATTTTCCGTCCCGCGCCAAAAACCACCAGTTGTGGTTTACTTCGATCCTTTCGGGAAACAAGAGCAGCGTAAGAAACCGAATCCGATTTGCCTGACGCCTTGACCCGTATGAATTCAACGGCGGCTTCTTTGTCCCCTAGCTTGGCCTGAATTCTACTCCAGGTCGCATCGCGTTCGTCCGTATTTTTCTTGAATATCGAGGAAGACTGTGATAATTTTTTTTCAAGGTCATTTGCCTGAGCCTCCAATCCAGCCACTTGATCTTCAGTAGCCGCGCCTGCACCTGCGCCGTAAAGTTTTCCGATTTGATCTTTTAAAGAAATCCAAGAAAGAAATTGCGCCTTCAATGGCGTGTCTCCTCCTTGCAAAATAAGTGCGCGGGTTTTGGCAGACGAGTTTAGCAGCAGTGCTTTAGTAGCCAATCTAAAATCGAATAAATGCTCAATCAGCGAGGGATAGCGGTTGCCGTACTCCATGGCAAACTGTTGATAATCCTGTATCGCATGGTTGACTTTATTATACAGTGAAACCTGTTCTTGCTCGTTCATCGCAGGGAAGAACTCCAAGATTTGTTTTTTATAAAATGATGCAAGGTGTTCCATGAATGGCATTGCTCTCCCTGCATCGCCCGTACGAAGGAAAACCAATGCCAAGTTGTATTCGCACGAAACGTAATCGGGGTGAGTAGTCCCTAACCTCTCTGACAAAATCCCCTCGGCGTGGCTCAAGGAAGTCAATGCTTGGGAGAAATCACCCGCATCTTTTTGCACCGCTCCCAAGGCGGACTCTTTCAACGCAAAATCGGTGCTTTGCTCTCCAAAATTGTCTCTTGAAACAGTAAGTGCCTTCAGCAGCAAGTTCTTTGCATCGGCATATCGTCCCTCCTTCTGATAAAGCACTGCAAGATTAGTTATCGCCTGAGCGTAATCAGGATGAGCCTCACCTACGGTTGCTTTTTCTATGCCGATGATTTTTTCTTGCGTGCTGTTCGCCTTCGCGAGTTCGTTTGTATCAATGTAGTTGGCGGATAAATTGGTGAGCAGAGTCAAGTGGAGCGGATGTCGATCGGGTACTTTTGTCAACAGATCCGTTATGATTTTTTGTGATTTCTCGAAGTTGCCTATTTTGGAGTATAGTATGGCCAAGGAATTGTTCACTTGCCATACGTCTTGCTGGCTAACAGCCTCCAAATATTTTTGCGCCTTCAAATAATTTTCTTCCGCTAAGATATAGTCGCCCATCTTATAGGCCAGAGTCGCTGATTGAAACGCGATTTCACCTTTTTCCCGATCACTGGTAGAAGGTAGGCTTTTCAGTTTCGAGATTTTGTCTAGCGCTTGTGCCCATTGTCCCTTCTGCTGGAATGCCTCGATTTTTTTGAACTCCGTCCACAGTTTGTCTTTCAAGGCTGGTCGATTCAGGAATAGCAACAATGAATCCGGCTTGTTCAACCCCAACAACGCATTGCAGTAGGTGGCTGCCGCCTTTTCAAAAAACTCGTCAGAATTTTGTTCCGAGCTAAAGACGGCGGGCCGGAGTAATTTTGCAGCCTCTGCCGGCAAATCGTTGTTCAACAGTTGATTGCCCGAACTAATCAAATAGGACAACGCCTTAGGTTGATTTTTCACTTTCCCCATGAGGCTGTTATACTTGATGATTGCATCCTTTTTTTGCCCGAGCGCCAACGCTAGGTCTGCATCGGTCAGACTCATGAGAAAATTTTCGAGATCGCCAGATTTAAAAAGTGCGCCAGCTAGATTTTTGGCTTTCTGTAGCATGTCATTCCCGTCACGCAATGATTCGTGATCGATCAAAAGCCGTGCATAATTGAAGTACACGCTAAATGCCAGCTTGTCTTGCGCTTGCTGTTGCTTGACGGTCTCAACACATCGCCTAAAGGCTTCCACTGCCTCGTTAAACTGATTTTGCGATTGAAGCGTGATTGCTTTTCTCAACAAGAGCTGCAGTTCTGAAGATCCGCTTGCGGCAGGGGCATGTTGAAGTCGTTGAATGGCTTTTTTTGACCCTTCATAAATTGGATCGTCCGTTTGGTTTTCTTTCTCAAGAAACTTGATCAAGTCAGTGTATTTGGCTTCCGCTGCGGATTTGTCTTTTTGTTTTTCTTCAAGCTCGGCGGTGTTATACAATACGGCTTTGTAATCTTCGATTGCTTCCGTGTTGTTGGCCAAAAGAGGAATACATTTATTCCACAGTTGCTTCGCCTTCAACGAGTCCTTGTTGGCGAGCGCTAGGTCGCCCCATAAAATATTAAATTGAAGCGTTTGCAGTGAAGTTGGTCCGTAGCTGTCGGCAAACAGGATTGAAATACCTGATGCCTTTTCTAGCGCTAACTTCAGTTGATTTTTTTGTTGAAGAAATAGAACTTGTTTCTTCAAGGCTTCAGCCAATGACTTGCTTTTGCTACCCTCCGTTTGCCGGAACAAATTTATCTCTTCATCCACATACGTAAGGCCATCGTCAGGATTTTCGAGTGCTACACAACTTGCCGTGATGAGTTGAATGGTGCGTGCTCGATTCAATGGGCTTATTGTTCCCGCCATCTGTAGGGCATCCTTGGCCGATTGAAAAGAACCTTGAAAATTTTCTGATTGATACTTGGTCAAAGCGGCGTTATACAGCGACTGCCAATCCTGAGTCTGTGAAAAAACTCCTTGACTGACCAGCGTCAAAAAAAGTACATATATCCGTTGGCGAGGGCGTGCTCGCCGCAACAAATTGAACATAAGGTTTAAAGCCATTTCAAATATAAAAATTGTGGCCAGATAAACAGTATTTTTGAGTGTGTTAAGGACACCTCATTTTGGCAATCTAGCGACGACAAACTAATACTTTATAATTATCAATTCACATGAACATCAATCTGGATTTTGAAATTGCTATCCGCCTTTTGCTTTCTTTTGCGATCGGAACGGCGATCGGCCTTGAGCGCGAATACAGAAGTAAGGCTGCGGGGCTTCGAACCATGATCATGATCTGCCTTGGTTCTACCATTTTCACTGAAATCTCGATTAATCTCGGAACAAATAACCCCGATCGCCTAGCCGCAAATATTGTTACCGGCATCGGCTTCTTGGGTGGCGGGGTGATCTTCAAAGATGGGTTAACGATCACGGGCATCACGACTGCAACGACGATTTGGATTTCGGCGGCATTGGGCATGGCCGTCGGAGCGGGCGAATATTTTGTGGCCATTGTAGGGTCTGGCGTAGTGCTCGTGGTGCTCACGCTGATGGAGAAAATCCAAGGCGTGGTGGAGCGCTGGCATCAATCTCGGACCTATAAAGTAGAGTTCAAGTTGAGCGATGATTGCCACACATTTATAGAAACCGTCCTCAAAGATCTTCATTTGGGATTCAAAAAGCGACGTGATTATAAAGAAGGCAGTTCTTCTTTTGTTATTTATGAAGTTTATGGCAACGAGCAGAAAATAGAGCAGTTCAATCAGATGCTGAAGAAGGAGTTGCGCGTGCTGTCGTTCGGATACTAGACCCCCAGGTCTCCGCCGTCGGAAATCTCTACCAGCAAAACCTTCACTTCATTGGCCTTTGCATGCTCGCCAATTTTCTCGAAGCTCATTACCAGATTGCGCAGCGCTCGACGTATGATTTCTAGGCTGGAGCATGCCTCAAAAAAAGACGATTGTGGAACCAGGTGAAGTTCATGAATATAGTTTTCAATGTCTTGTTTCGAAAAAATCAATCCACGGTTAAAGGCGTTAATGTAAAATTGATGGTTCTCGTCTTTGTAAGTCAAAATGAAAAGATTGGGGAGATTGACTCCGTGCACAGGCAGTTTTAGCTTCTGAGCCACCAACATATAAATCACACATAACGTAATGGGGTTCCCTTTACGTGACTCGAGCACCACATTGATCATGGAATTGCCAGGTGAATGAAAATTCTTGGTGTTTGCTCCGAATTTCAGTTTGTTGAACAGAACACTGTTGATCACTTTAACTTGGTCAAACGGGTATAAGTCGGGTCTAAACTCAAGCCAGGTTTCATAATAAATTTGCTCGAGGTCTTGCTTTAGCTTCTCCAGTTCAAGGTCAGGGTATTGATACGTAGCGAGTATCCACATGCCTGTTAGAAGGTCTTGTTCTTTGCCTTCGTACCATTTTTTTAAACGATCGCGAAGCACGTCGTACTGGAGAGTATGTATCAATTCCTCAATACGACTTTGCACTGTCGGGTTTAAGTTACTTTCCCATTCGTGCTCCAAAAAAGGAATGACATCCTTGCCGATCGACAAGATTTTGCCTTCCACATGCGCGATCACCTGTTGATCGTCATCGTCAAGGAGAGAAACCAGGGCTTTTAATTCCTTTTCTTCCATCAATCAATTTGAAAATTTGAAGCTTTCAGAAGTTGAAAATTGACTATGAAGATGGACCAAAAGGATTTCATTTTCAAATTTTCAAATTGGTTCATTTTCAAATTAGGTTTGAATCACTCCAACATTAAATTTTTCCACGACGGCATGGTTTGCCGCTTCAATACCCATGGAAATCACCGAGCGCGTTTCCAATGGATCGATTACCCCATCCACCCACAGCCGAGACGCCGCATAAAACGGGCTGAGTTTTTCGTTGTAGCTGTCCGTAATTTCTTTCAATACACTCTTTTCTTCCTCCTCCGAAATAGTTTTACCCTGCGACTTTAAGGAGCTCACCCTAATTTGCAATAGCGTTTTTGCCGCCGAGTTCCCACTCATCACAGCAATCTGAGCGGTGGGCCAAGCGTAGATCAAACGAGGATCATAGGCTTTGCCACACATCGCATAGTTTCCGGCGCCATAGGAATTACCTATGATAAATGTAAACTTAGGAACGGTCGAGTTGGCCATCGCGTTCACCATTTTAGCGCCATCTTTGATAATGCCTCCGTGCTCGGCGCGACTGCCTACCATAAACCCGCTGACATCTTGTAAAAAAACCAATGGCACTTTGCGTTGATTACAATTCATGACAAAACGCGCTGCCTTATCGGCCGAGTCGGAGTAAATCACTCCGCCCATCTGAAGTTCTCCCTTTTTTGTCTTGACGGTTTTTCGCTGATTGGCAATGATCCCCACCGCCCATCCTTCTACACGTGCATAGCCGCACAAAATCGTTTTTCCGTAAAGCGGTTTATATTCTTCAAATTCCGAATTGTCGACCAATCTTTTAATGATGTCGAGCATATCGTAAGGCTTAACTCGATCTGAAGGAAAAATGCCATAGATTTCTTCCTGATTCTCTTTTGGCTTTTGCGGCTCTGCCCGATCGAACCCGGCTTTCTCAAACGCCCCGATTTTGTCAAACAAATTTTTAATATAATCGAGACAAGCTTGGTCATTCGGAAATTTATTGTCAGTCACTCCCGATATTTCACAGTGCGTGGTAGCACCTCCTAACGTTTCGTTGTCAATATCTTCGCCGACCGCGGCCTTGACCAAATAAGACCCAGCCAAAAAAATCGAGCCCGTCTTGTCGACGATCATAGCTTCATCGCTCATAATGGGAAGGTAAGCGCCACCCGCCACGCAGCTGCCCATGATCGCGGCGATCTGGACGATTCCCATCGCCGACATCTTTGCATTGTTTCTGAATTGTCTGCCGAAATGCTCTTTGTCAGGAAAAATTTCGTCCTGCATCGGCAAGAACACACCGGCGCTGTCGACGAGATAAACGATCGGCAATCGATTCTCCATCGCAATTTCCTGGGCGCGCAAATTTTTCTTTGCAGTGATCGGGAACCAGGCACCTGCTTTTACCGTAGCATCATTGGCCACAATCATGCATTGCCGTCCTTTGATATATCCCATTCCAGCCACGACTCCACCCGACGGGCATCCCCCTTGCTCGGCATACATTCCGTCGCCTACAAAAAGCCCGATTTCTAAAAAGGCAGCGTTCTTATCGGTGAGGTATTCGATTCGTTCGCGAGCGGTGAGCTTCCCCTTGTCGTGTTGCTCTTTAATTTTCTTTTCACCTCCGCCGAGCTTCGTCTTCTTCCCTTTGGTTTTTAATTGCGAACACAGCTGCTTGAACTGATCTTCGTTCTTGTTGAATTCTAGATCCATGGAAATTATTTTTTCTGTTCAGCGGCTTTCTTTCTTTCTTCCTCCTGCTTTTTCAGGTCGCGTTCCACCCTCTTTTGACTTTTACCCAGGGGGGCCATGAAATGTTTTGGGTTGGTGTTCAGGTGGTCGGAAAGTTTATTGAGGCTTTGTAGAAGTTTATTCATGTTGACGTACAAGGAATCCTCCGTCATCAATCGACCAACGGTGTTGTTGTTCTTTTTGAATTTGCCGAGTGTTTCATTCAAGGCCGTGATAGCTTGCTGCGTTTTGTTTAGTGTTTGATTCAGTTGCACCCGCTTCAACGAGTCCGAAAGCACCTTAAAATTGGCAAGGATAGGCTTGAGTTCATCCAGCGTCGTATTGATTTTTTCAGCGTCTGTTTTAAAGCTGGATGACAGATCTTCGATTTTGGTGTTTGCTGTTATCAACGTTCGGTTGAGTAAATCTGGAGTAGTTTGAAGTTTGGTGAAGATGGCATCTAGCTTTCCGAAATTCTTGCTCAGATTATCCACCGCTTCGTTGAACTTGCGTAGCGTTGTTTGCAGGTCTGTGGCCACCGGGGTAGCGGTCTCTGAAAATACATCAAACATGCCCTTGGCAACCTCCGTTTTTATGGTGTCGTTTGGATTAAGCGTCTTTGATGAATGGCCAATCTTGAGCAACACCGATTTTCCTCCCAACAATTCACTGTTTAATATCGCCTTAGTGTCGTCCGTTAAAACAATGTCGGAGTCAATTTCTAATTCGACGAGGACGTGGTTGTTCTTTTTTTGAAGGATACTTATGTGGCTAACACGGCCTACGGCATACCCGTTGACGAGCACCGGGTTTGAAATGGCCAGCTGATTGATGTTGTCGTAAATGGCGTAGTAGTTCTTTTTCCTTTCAAAAAAATCCACTCCTTTTAGATAATTGAAGCCAAAGTACAACAAGACGATCCCTGCGGCACTAAACAGACCTACCTTAAGTTCTTTATTTTTCACGGGGTTAATTTACGGATTCAATTTCCGATTTGTACTCTTTGAATGCATTGTAGATCCCTTCGGCAATCGATTCTTGACCCGCGCTGCTCAACAGAAAACTTTCTTCTTTCGCATTTGTCAAGAAACCTGTTTCGATCAGCACGCTGGGCATCGCTGTGCGCCACAACACCCAGAAACCGGCTTGTTTTACTCCACGACTATAGCGACCCGCCTTCTTCTTGAATTGCTCCTCCACTTTTGCAGCAAACAACAAGCTGCTTTCTTGATAGGCGCTTTGATTCAAGGAGAATAAAATGTATGACTCAGCACTACCGGGGTCGAAACCTTCGTACTTCTCCTTGTAGTTTTCATCCATCAGCATCACCGAATTCTCACGCTTGGCCACCTCAAAATTTCCGTGGTCTTTTTTCAAGCCCATCACGTACGTTTCAGTGCCATAGGCAGGAGACCCGGTCAATGCGTTCGCATGCACACAAATAAACAGGTCTGCTTTCAGGCGGTTGGCCATATCGGCTCTATCCTCCAACGACATGTATCGATCATCTTTCCGGGTATAGATCACCTTTACATCGGGCATGTTTTTTTCGATATAAGCGCCAAATTTCAACGAGATCTTTAGAGCTACATCCTTCTCCTTCGAGTTTTTGCCCATGGTGCCGGGATCTGCACCGCCATGACCTGGGTCAATTACTACTGTGCGTAGTCGAGAACCCATTTTATGGGGGGAAGCCGATAAGTTTAGCAAGGTAATTGCTATTAACAGGGACTTTAACCCGATATTCCTCGCGAGAATGGCGATCTGTGACAGAATTGAAATAACTTTACGCAAAGTTGTGAATTTTTTGCAACATGGTAAACATCAATTAACCCTTACTGGCAAGGTCGTTGTGATTCGATTCATCATTTTTTTTACCGTCTTTGCCATTTTTCAGCAGGTGAACGCGCAGGACAAGCCCGAAAGGAAGGCGCCTCCTAAAGATTCTGCCGAGTTCATCAAAAAGGGGGTTAAACCTGCGCTCAAAGACACCACAAAAGCAAAAGCCGACTCTGCGAAGGCAAAAAAAGGCGACATCGAGTCGACCATTGTTTACTCTGCCGACGACTCTATCATCTCCGAACTATCAACAAAAATTGTGCGGTTATACGGCAATGCGAAAGTCACCTACGGCCAGATCAAACTCGATGCCGAAGAGATTATCATCGACTACGAAAAATCTACGATCACAGCAAACGGAAAGCGTGACAGTACGGGTAAATTGGTGGGCTTCCCCGTTTTCAAAGACGGTAACGAGACGTATGAGACGAAGGGCATGGTCTACAATTTCAAAACAAAGAAGGCCAGCATTACAGAGGTTGTTACCAAGCAAGGCGAACAAATCATGCATGGACAAAAGGTATACAAAAACGATAAGAACGAAATATTCACCATCAATAATGGATTTACAACATGCGACCTAGCCGATCCTCATTATCGTATCGTGTCTAAAAAAGCGAAGGCGATCACTGGAGACAAAATGATCTCGGGGCCGTTTTACATGGAGTTCAACCACGTACCCACTCCCTTAGGGTTTGCTTTTGGAATGTTCCCTTCCCAGAGACAAAGTCAATCTGGCGTTATCGTACCTGCTTATGGCGAGGAACAGACGCGTGGCTTCTTTTTGCGCAGGGGGGGATACTATTTTCATGTCAACGATTATTTCGACCTGACGCTGACCGCAGACCTCTACGCCAAGGGCTCGACCGCTCTTTACTTAAATAGCAATTACATCAGTCGGTATAAGTATTCCGGCACGGTTGCCTTTTCATTCTCCAACAACAACTACAGCACGTCCATTGAAAAGCCCGACATCCGCAAAGACTTTAGTCTCACTTGGAGCCACGCCCCTCGATCTAAGGGCACCGCCCGTTTTGCTGCCTCCGTCAATGCCGCTACTAGCACCAACAACACAAATAATTTGCTGGGCATGGGACAAACAAATTTGGCGATGATCCAAAACAGCAACATGCAACGGAAAGCAAGCTCCAACATTTCGTTTTCCAAGACCTTTCCAGGAACGCCGCTATCCCTTGCGATGAACATGCGTCACAGTCAAGATTTCAGCACCAGACGAGTGGATCTTTCGTTGCCCGACCTCAGCTTGAACCTAAACAATATATATCCCTTCAAAAAAGCACAAGCACGAATCCTACAGAATCTCCAATTCAAATACACGATGAACGGCACGAATCAGATCAACAACGACCTCGGCCTCATCGCAAAAAATGCCGACGGTTCGTTAAGAGACAGCATTGGTGCGTTCAACACGCAGAACCTTTCGACTTACTTTCAGAATGCAAGCAAAGGCGTGCGGCACCAGATTCCTTTAAGCACCTCATTTAAAGTCTTGAAGTTCTTTACACTGACAGCCTCAGCTTCTTACAATGAACTTTGGTATTTTGATAGAATCGTGTGGGGGACTTCTCCTGCCAACAATTTGACGCTGGGCACACAGGCCATCAAGCTTTCTACGGTACACCAATTCAGCAGAGAGTCGTTCTATAGTCTTTCGATGGGATTCACCTCTCGTATTTACGGAACCTATCTTGCCAAAAGACCGACCGCGAGAATCCGCGCGATCAGGCACTTGATCACTCCCAATGTCTCTTTTAGCTATAGTCCCGATTTTTCAGATCCAAAATATGGATACTATCAAAAGATTGGTTTGACGGATGGCAATGGCAAGCCATTTACTGTTCTGAAATCAATCCATGAAGGGTACATCTACGGAACAGCGCCTTCAGGCCGTAGTGAGTCAATGAGCATCGGATTGGGCAACACCCTTGAAATGAAAGTGCGCAAGCCGAAAGACACCGTAGATCGAAAAGTATCATTACTTAACAACTTGTCATTGGGCACTTCCTACAATTTTCTGGCCGACTCCTTCAAACTTGCGCCGATCAGTGTGACTGCAAACTCAAATATCCTGGACAATAAGATCAACATCAACATGGGTGCCACGCTGGATCCCTATCAATACAGAAATGGAAGAACTGGCATAGATGCCCATGATCAGCCGATCTACACTCCGGTTCGAGTAAGTCGTTACGCTTGGGATGCCGGTCAGATCGGTCGCGTTACCAGCGCCAACCTCGCGTTCAGCACCAACTTGAATCAGAAGGGCCAGAAAAAAGATGCCGAGAACCGAGATAAGATCGGAAAATCCAATGCCACGCAAGCGGACAAAGATTTTTTGATGAAGCATCCGGACATGTACGTAGATTTTACCATCCCCTGGAACCTTCGATTGAGTTACAACATTGCCTATGGTCGCACGACAGGGCCAGCGTCAATCACACAATCCGCCAACTTTTCAGGGGATGTCAGCTTAAGCGAGAAATGGAAAATATCATACAGCGCAGGTTATGACTTTGTGCAGCGTCAAATCACCATGACGACATTTACGTTGAGCCGTGATTTACATTGTTGGCAGATGAACCTTAGTTGGATTCCTTTCGGGAAATTTCAGTCCTACACCTTTAACATTGGCATCAAATCATCGCTGCTTAGGGATTTGAAGCTCAATCGCACAAGAAGCTTTACCGACTCCCAAAACGGGTACTGATTATCTCATCCAGCCTTCGATTTCCTCGAGCGTAGGATTTTGGACGGCCTCCAATTTCAATTTCTTCCGCATGCCGGGGATGTCATTGAAAAGTTTTGTGGGCTTGATCTCCTTCAACTGTGCCGCCGAACGAATTCCCAATTTTTCGATGATCGGGAAAAGTTCAGGGCGAATCCCCAGCGACTCAAATTCTTTGGCAGAATCGACCTCCGTTTTCTTCTCTGGTTTCATTTGAGGAAAGAAGATCACATCCTGAATGGAAGGCGAGTTGGTCATGATCATGCTAAGACGATCTATTCCAATCCCCAACCCTGCGGTGGGTGGCATTCCATACTCCAGCGCACGAAGAAAATCTTCATCCAGCGTCATGGCTTCTTCGTCACCACGTTTGCCCAACGCCACTTGTTCTTCAAACCTTGCCCGCTGATCGATCGGATCATTCAATTCGGAGAATGAATTACAAATCTCTTTGCGATTGCAGATCGCCTCGAAGCGTTCAACCAATCCCGGTTTGCTCCGGTGTTTCTTGGCGAGCGGTGACATCTCCAATGGATAGTCAGTAATGAACGTCGGCTGAATCAATTCGTGTTCGCATTTTTCTCCGAAAATTTGATCGATCAATTTTCCCTTGCCCATCGTGTCGTCAAGGGGCACGTGCAGATCACGGCAGGTTTGTCTCAATTGCCCCTCGTCCATCGCGGAAATATCGATTCCAGTAAAGTGCTGAATCGCCTCATACATAGTGAACCTCTTCCAGGGTCGTTTGAAATCAATGATGTTTTCACCCACTTTCACTTGTGTTGTTCCATGGAGGTCCATGGCCACTTTTTCAATCATCTCCTCCACGAGATTCATCATCCATTGATAATCCTTGTAGGCCACATATAACTCGACCTGCGTGAATTCGGGATTATGAAAGCGCGACATTCCTTCATTGCGAAAGTCTTTGCTGAATTCATATACGCCATTGAACCCGCCTACGATCAAACGCTTCAAGTAAAGTTCATTGGCGATACGCAAATACAGCGTCATATCCAGCGTGTTGTGGTGCGTCTTAAATGGTTTTGCGGCGGCTCCACCATACAACGGCTGCAAGATCGGCGTCTCCACCTCGAGATAGCCTTGCTTATTGAGGTACTCACGCATCGAATTGACGAGTCTCGTCCTCTTCACAAAAGCATCCCGCACATGCGGATTTACCACCAAGTCAACATAACGCATGCGATAGCGTTGCTCCGGGTCCGTAAATGCATCATGCAAGTGTACATTTCCCTGCTCGTCTTTTGTTTCTTTTACAATTGGCAAGGGCCTCAACGATTTTGAAAGGACCGTGAAGCTTTTGGCATGAATCGACTTCTCTCCCGTTTGCGTGGTGAAAGCAAATCCATTGATCCCGATGATATCACCGATATCAAGTAGTTTTTTGAAGACCGTGTTGTAAAGCGTTTTGTCTTCCGTTGGGCAAAGGTCATCCCTTCTAAAATACACTTGCACACGCCCCGTTTCGTCTTGCAATTCAGCAAACGATGCGTTTCCCATCACCCGACGGGTCATGATACGGCCGGCGATAGACAAGTCTTTCCCTTCAAAATCAGAATAACGTTTATGAAAGTCATCGGCCGTAACATTCACTTCAAACAATTCAGGCGGATAAGGATTAATGCCGAGCTTGTTTAGCTCTTCCATACTCTGTCTGCGGATCGATTCTTGTTCGGATAGCACCATTTCTAAATTCAATTATTAACGAGTGTAAAATTACAAATCACTTTCCATTCCGCCTGCGTCTCAGCTCCCTCCTAATCAATAGCAACTCGCGACTGCTTTGACCTGCCACCGAGGTATTTTCCGCCGCCCTCCTGAGCAGATAAGGCATCACCGACTCGACTGGACCATAGGGCACGTATTTGGCTACATTGTATCCCGCCTTGGCCAAATTAAATGAGATGTTGTCGCTCATGCCTAACAACTGAGCAAACCAGATGTTTGGATCATTGGACTTAATTCCTTTTTTCGCTATCAGGGATGCGAGATATTGATTGCTGTATTCATTGTGAGAGCCGCACATAAGTTTGATGCGATCCGCATGCTCCACGCAAAATTCCAGTCCCGCGTTGAATGCCTTGTCAGTCGCCTCTTTGTTGGGACGAATGGGGTTCGGGTAATTCATTGCCTGCGCACGGGCGGCCTCCTTCTCCATGTAGGCCCCGCGAACAAGCTTGGCACCAAGAAAATAATTCATCTTAAGGGCCTCCGCATAAGCGTTTTTCAAATTGTCGAGCATATCAACACGGTACATTTGAAAGGTGTTCAACACAATCGGTTTTTCGCGATTGTATTTTCTCATCATTGCATAAGCCAATTCGTCGATCGGGTTTTGAATCCAACTGTCTTCAGCATCAACCAACACAGGCACGCCGCATTCAAAACTTTTCCGGCAAATCCGATCTACCCGATTCTCAACGCGAGCCCAAGCCGATTTTTCTGCTTCGGTCAAATTCGCCTTCGCCTGAATTTTTTCCAATAGATCAAACAACCCGATACCCGTCACTTTGAACACACAGAACGGCGTGGCGGGGTTATTTTTTGCTTTCACAATGGTCGAGATAATTTCTTCCGCGGTCTTGTCAAATCCTTCCTCCGTCTCTTCGCCTTCTATAGAATAATCGAGTATAGTTCCAATCTTAAACTTGAAAAGGTTTTGAATTGTCTTTTCGCTTTGATCAATATTCTCCCCTCCACAAAAATGCTCAAAGACCGTGGATCGGATCAAGCCCTTTACCGGCAGCTTCAAATTCAAACTCGCTTTGGCCAACCGCGTGGCAACGGCTGAAATCATCGGATGATTGACAAGAGAAAAAATCAAATGCGCCTTCTTTAGTTCACTATCGCTTTTGTAAGAAAAGGCAACGGCAGTATCGTCAAAATGGACAACGGGATCGGCTTGCATGCTTCGGTTTTAGGGCGCAAATATAAGCATCGCAAACTTTCTGTTCGATGATAAAAATTGGCTTACTTTGTTTTTATCAAATGGCAAAAATGGAGTCAGGGTCAGTTGTTTTTAGCGGTGATACAGTTGATTTTGGAGACCTAGGCAGCTACTCCCAGGTGGCAGTTCTCACAGACACCAACACGCTGAAACACTGTTATGCGAGGATCCAATCGTCGTTGCCAAAACATCAGGTCATCGAGGTTCCGGCGGGGGAAGAACATAAAAATCTGGACACCTGTAAACTGATCTGGCAAAATCTCACCGATCTGAACTTTGACCGGCATTCCTTATTATTGGTATTGGGCGGTGGCGTCTTGGGGGATATGGGCGGATTTTGCGCGGCAACTTTTAAGCGGGGTGTCGACTTCATCTTACTGCCGACTACGCTCCTATCGCAAGTTGACGCCAGCGTAGGGGGGAAACTCGGGATAGACTTCAACAGCTTCAAAAATCACATCGGCGTTTTCTGTGAACCAAAGTCAACGATTATCCAAGCCTCGTTTTTAAGAACATTGCCCGAACGTGAACTGCGAAGTGGATTTGCCGAGGTGATTAAGCACTGCCTGATTTCAGACGAGAAAATGTGGCAAATGATCCGGCAGAAGACGCTGGCCCAGCAAAACTGGGAAATGCTGGTTAAACACTCTGTTGAATTCAAGAAATCTGTAACCGACCGCGATCCGAAAGAAAAAGGTCTTCGTAAGATTCTGAACTTCGGTCATACCATTGGCCATGCCCTGGAAAGCTATTTTTTGGCTGAAGGCAACCGGATATTTCACGGGGAAGCCATAGCCATGGGCATGATCATGGAATCATTCATCGCCTGCGAAAAGAAATTGCTCCGTGTTGATCAACTGAATGACATTACTTCCTACCTGATTCAAATTTTTGAAAAGCAGGATATGCCTTGGGGCGACGCGCTCGTCATCCAATTGGTGACACAGGATAAAAAAAATCGCGGAACAGAAATTAAGATGGCTTTACTGGAGGGAATTGGCAAAGCCCAATGGGACATCACCGTTAGCGAAGAAGAACTGGAACGCTCATTCGACTACTACCGGTCGATTTAGACTTAAACGTAATAAACGTCCTGATCATCCGACCGCTCGTCCTTGTTCAAGGCTTTCTTTAAGTCCACCGCCTTCTTTGCTATAAACTCCTTTGTCTTCTTCTTTCGGTCGCCGGTCAGCAACCAAGCGGCCAAGAGTGCACCTCCCGCTACCCCCAGACCGATCGCTAGTTTTCTTGTTGTGCTCATATTTCCTTCAACTTAGTTTCAAAATAAATAGTTTCAATCCATCAGAAAAAACCATTGGAAAAATTACTTTTCGCGTTGTAAATATTTAACGCTAGTAATCTTGGATTCGTCTATCATCATAAATAGTAACCCGAAGGTTTTCGGTACAGCCTCTCAGTTGCCCTCCTCAAAAAGCATTAGCAACCGAGCGCTGATCCTGAACGCGCTCACAGGCAACCGATCATCCGTTAGCAACCTTTCATCGGCTCGGGACACAAAATTGATGCAAGCTCTGGTCAACAGTGCCGATGAAACCATTGATGTGATGGACGCAGGCACCACCATGCGCTTTCTCACCGCTTACTTTTCAATTACCAACCAAAGGAAAATACTAACGGGCACAGCCCGGATGAAGCAGCGCCCCATCAAACTGTTGGTAGACGCGCTTCGGGCCATTGGCGCTGAGATCACCTATTTAAATGAGGATGGCTTTCCTCCCATCCAAACCCATGGATTTAATGGACAAAAGACGGATCATCTCGAAGTGCCTGCGAATGTGAGCAGCCAATACATTTCAGCGTTGATGATGATCGCGCCCGCATTGTCCAAGGGATTGACAATTCAATTGGTCGGCGAAATTGGAAGCGTGCCCTACATAAATATGACAGCGGCACTGATGAACGATTTTGGAATACATCCCGAAGTGGACTACAAGCGAGGTCTGATCAAAGTACCGAACGGAAATTATAGGCCAGCGTCAATCACAATTGAAGCCGATTGGTCGGCGGCCAGTTATTGGTTTGGATTCACGGCGTTGGCAAAAGAAGCACAAGTGAGGCTACCTAACGTCACTGAAAAGTCGCTGCAAGGCGACCGAGTCATTGTTGACGTCATGGAAAAACTGGGCGTACGATCGAACTTTGGAAGAGAGTACTTAGAACTAACGAAAGGGCCTTCGATAAAACACATTGTCTGGGACTTCAAAGACTGCCCTGATTTAGCACAGACTGTCTTGCCCGTGTGTGCCGCAAAAGGAGTGACTGGCGAATTCATAGGGCTGGAAAGTCTTCGAATAAAAGAAACAGATCGAATCGCGGCTTTAACAAATGAACTAGCAAAAATTGATGCTAAGCTTTCGGAGCCGGAAACGGGAAGATGGAAGTTGGAGCCCGGAAAAATTGAGACGCTTAGTGACCCTATTGACACTTATCATGACCACCGAATGGCGATGGGCTTTGCCCCCTGGGCGACATTGATCGACATCACTATTCTTGCTCCTGAAGTGGTAAATAAATCCTATCCTGGATTTTGGGAGGACGTGAGGTCGGTTGGCTACCAAACGAGGGAGGAGAAATAATCGGGTGCCTTCAACAATCGCGAGCCGTACCAAGAGAACATTTCTCCGTCGACCAAGATTATTTTAGCTGCGGGTAGTAACGTTCGTAATTCTTGAATGTGTTTCTCTTTGAATGGGTAAGGTTCAGAAGAGAGCAGGACAAGTTCGGGGGAAAGATCTTTGATTTGTTCATTCGTTAGATTAGGATAACGCGCGGCAGCAACACTGTTCGCCAATCCAATTTTCGAAAGCATGCAGTCGATAAATGTATTTTTCCCCGCTGCCATCCAAGGCTTCTTCCAAATCAAATACAGCGTTTTCTGTTGCCCGAATTTTCTAATGGTCTTAAATCGGCTTTCGATTTCTGAAAGCAGTTCATTTGCTCGACCGGAAGCATTGACAATTTCACCCAGGGTTATAACCATTTGCATTGCCCCGGGCCAATCAACAATGTCGCTCATCCATACAGGGTAAAGATTTGAAAGGTGGCGGATGCATTCTTCATCGTTTTCTTCCTTATTACCGATGATGAGATCCGGTTTTAATTGGGCGATCGCGTCGAGGTTGACGTTTTTTGTTCCACCCACCTTTGGCTTAGTCGCACACCATTCCGATGGATGAACGCAAAATTTAGTAATGCCCACTACGCGATCTCCAACGCCAAGGTCAAAAAGTAACTCGGTCTGGGATGGGACGAGCGAAATAATGCGTTGTGGGGGGAAATCAAATGCGATCGAGCGACCGACCTGATCAAAGCACCGCTTTCGTTTTTCCATGCGTCGAAAATACGGCGTTGGAATTTGAAAACGCGAGGTTCGGCAACGAAACTTTGAACTGTGTGCCCTGCCCCAATTTTGACTTTACTTCGATCGTACCATTGAGACGCCCGATAGTATCTTTCACAATATGTAGCCCTAAGCCGGTGCCACTGCCCTTGTTCGTGGCACGATAAAAAATTTCAAAAATATGGCCTATGTTTTCTTCGGCTATTCCGATTCCATTGTCGGTGATGGTAATGATCAGCCACTGATAGTTGGTTTTGGCGTCGATCCGTACGAAGGAAGTCTCTTTGGTCGGGTCGGAATACTTCACTGCATTGGACAACAAGTTGCTGACAATGGTTCGAACGCGCAAAACGTCAGAGAAGAGAATCGTGTCTTCGGAATAATTCCATTCAAAATTGACGTTGCGACCATTCGGGTAGTTTTTCAATACACTAACCTCACCTTCAATGATATTCCTCAAGTCGATTTGTTCTCGCTTCACCGCCATTTTATCCACCTTATACAAGTGGTTGACTTCCTCGATGAGGGTCTCGAGTTTGAAGAGCGTGTTGCGGGTCATTTCGAGGTAAAGGCCGCGTTCTTTTTCAGGTGCTTTCTCGAGTAAGTTCAGTAAACCCAATGCTGAATGAATGGGCGAGCGAAGATCGTGCGTCGTTTTGAATATAAACTGATCGAGGTGTTCGTTTTCCTTTTGCAGTTGTATGGCCTTGCGCTTGCGGAGGGTGACGTCGTGAAGCATGATCACCAATCCACGGATATCATGACTGGCGATTCTGTTGGCTACCGAAACATCAAAGTAAACGCATTCGTTGTTTTGATTTTTGAGGCAGATTTCTGTCCGAGCTGATTTTTCGACATTGACAAGAGAGCCCTTCCATTGATCCCGAACTTCGGGGGGCGTAAACTCGAAAGCATTTTTTCCGACGACGGATAAAGGATCGATCCCTAGCAATGCCTGTACAGAAGACGAGCAGTAGCGAATATTAAACTCGCCATCTGTGATCAGCACAATCGATGCTGAATCTTCAAAAAGGTCCTGAAGAAAATTTTCCGATTTTACCATTTGATCTCTCATACCCGTCTCCTCTTGCATTCAATGATAAAACCCCAACACAAGATTAAAATACTACGGCCATCTCTAATTAATGTTCCTAAATCATTATCGCCATACTTGCGAGCTGGCTTGCCACTTTGAGCGAAGCACTGTTCATCGAAGCTTGGTTGATTTCAAATTTCAATTTGTCGTCAATCACTTTCAAATTAATGCAACTGCCTTTCTTACCTAAATTAAAACTATCGGTGATGGTCAACACCGGTTTTCCCGTCACCGCATTTTTTACATTTTCAAAATCTTTACTCTTGTTCTTTCCGATGTAGACGACCGCACAGGTAGGGGCTTCGGATGGGTCATTCAATTTGCGGATAGAATACTTCTTTGCTCCTTTGGGCTTGCCGTCATAATAGCTCTTGAGGGTGTTGAAGACATTGTCTTCGCCATAAACACCAACCACGAATTCACCGGGATTTCCGTCATCGGGCCATTGCACGTATTTCATGAAATTATAAATCATGGCGGCGTGGATTTCGTGAATCGGTTTTTCGGTCTGCGCATAAGCGCAAACGATTGAAAAGAGTCCGAGGAAGATTAATAGCGCAGGTTTTTTCATAAATAGGTTAGGTTTATGTACCCCCAAATACGTGAAAACATTGCGAAAGAGAAAGCCCCAGTTTTACCCGAGGCCTTCTTTCACACAAACAAACCCAATCAAATTAAGATCGCCATGCTAG
>DATJJP010000060.1:0-74626 GCA_035492075.1 Cyclobacteriaceae bacterium
CAAGACAACTACGCCATCCATTCCTACAAAAGGTCCGCGGCGGCTTGGGCTGCAGGGAAATTCAAAGACGAAGTTATTCCTGTGGAAATCGTCGGCAAGAAAGGTGATGTGACGCTGTTTGCTGAGGATGAAGAATATAAAGCCGTGAACTTCGACAAAATCCCTTCTTTGAAACCCGTGTTCACAAAAGAAGGTACGGTCACCGCTGCCAATGCGTCCACCATCAACGACGGCGCAGCTGCCGTGATCTTGATGAGCGCGACCAAGGCCAAAGAACTTGGTCTTACTCCTATTGCAAAAATCCGTGGCTTCGCAGATGCGGCACAAGATCCGATGTGGTTTACCACCACACCCTCGATAGCTATACCGAAGGCGATGAAAATGGCAGGCGTTGAAAAGAAAGATGTTGGCTATTACGAAATCAACGAGGCCTTCTCGGCGGTTGCCATTGCGAACAACATGAAGCTGGGGCTCGATCCTGAGAAAGTAAATATCAATGGAGGCGCAGTAGCCTTGGGCCACCCCCTTGGGGCGTCGGGTGCACGTATCACAATAACGTTGGCAAATATTTTGAAGCAAAACCAAGCGACGATCGGTGTGGCAGGCATCTGCAATGGTGGCGGTGGCGCTTCAGCAATCGTAATTGAAAAAGTATAAGGCAAAACCACATGACAATCTGGATGAAGAGGGAATTAAATTTCCTTCATCCGTTTCTTTTTAAAACGCAGTCTTGCAATTTGAATCCCACTTATTACGTTAATGGGCAACCGTCTCTCCCTTTACATGAAGCTTCTTCCATTCGTTCTGATTTTCGTTAGCATTGGTGCATCAGCGCAAAAGGAAGTGCGAACGTACTATGATCCGATGCACACCCAAGTGGAGGAAGATTATTTTGTTCGAGAAGACAATCAGATGGAAGGAAAGTACCGCAAGTATTTTCCCAACGGTCGATTGGCCATTGAAGGTACTTTTGTGAATGGACTTCGTTCAGGCACATTTTACGAGTATCACGCCAACGGAACACTCATCCGGAAAATCAATTATGAAAATGGAATGCGCCATGGGGCCGTGGAGGTATTCAACGAAAAGGGAAAGCCCATCCAGACTGCATTCTATAAAAACAATCTGCTGGTAGACAGTGTGCGAACCTACTTCCCTACGGGCGTACTCAAAATGGAAAGCAAGTTTGCGCAAGGGAAGCCCGACGGCTATATCAAGGAATATTATCCCAAGGGAAGCATTCGAAAAGAGATTGAGTACAAGAATCAAAAGCCCAACGGAATTACAAAGACCTACTACGAAAGCGGCGTCCTTGAAACAGAAGCAAACTATAAGGATGGATTTGTTGTGGGCTACTACAAATCCTACTTTCCCAACGCTCAATTGGAGTTGGTGTACACGATCAAGGAAGGCGATAAGGTGGGGGATTTTATGAGCTACGATCCCCAAGGCCATTTACTTCTGGTGGGACACTTCATGAACGGAAAGTTGCACGGTAAAAACATCGGCTATTATCCCGACAAAGTGGTGCGACACGAATACACGTTTGATCAAGGATCGAAAATCGGCACGAATACAGACTACTACAACAACAAGAAAATCAAAACCAAGGAACTATTCTCACTCAATGGAGTCGATAGCGAACTGACCGAATACGATACCCTTGGGGGCAAAATTTTCGTAAAGAATTTCAGGAGAAACAAGCCTCATGGCGCTTGGTATTTCTACGCAAAGGATGGGAAAACACCGGTGTTAAAAGAAACTTATGAGGAAGGCCAGCTCAATGGGCTCCGCACCACGTATCACCCCAACGGCGAAAAAAAGGTGGAGGAGACATGGAAATTTGATCTTATCACCGGCCCTGTCAAGAACTTCTACGAAACGGGAAAACTGCTCAGCGAATGCGAGTATCGCGCCAGTAGGATGCACGGCCTATACAAAAAGTACTGGCCTGACGGAAAAACGCTTCAAGAAGAGGGCGAATACGTCGCCAATAAAAGGCACAAAGAATGGAAGGAATACGACGAGCAGGGCAAGCTGGTCAGCACCACCAACTTCAGGGCAGGTATTTTGATAGAACCAAAAGCGGAAGAAAAAAAATAATCCCCCGGTTAGCGGTCTCGCCAATCGTTCCTTAATTTGCTGTCAACTTCAGGCAAATGCAAGCCATCAAAGAAACCAACTTCACATTCAAGGGACAAACGGGCTTCTATCGAGGCAAAGTAAGAGACGTCTATTATTTCGGAGATAAAATGGCCATGGTGGCAACCGACCGTATCTCGGCATTTGACGTGGTCCTCCCGCGGGCTATTCCTGACAAAGGCCGAGTGCTGAATCAAATTGCCGCTTTCAATTTAAAATCGACAAAAGGCATTGTGCCTAATTGGGTGATCTCTACTCCTGACCCCAACGTCACCATTGGATTTAAATGCGAAACTTTCGCCGTGGAAATGGTGGTGCGGGGATACCTCGCCGGCCATGCGTGGCGTGAATACAAATCCGGAAAGCGAATGCTGTGCGGTGTACCTCTGCCTGAGGGACTAAAAGAAAATGACAAACTCCCCCACCCGATCATCACCCCAACAACGAAAGCAAGTGTGGGACACGACGAAGACATCTCCAAAGAGGAAATCCTGTCGAGAGGCATCGTGAATAAAACCGACTACGAAACGCTCGAAGACTACACGCTCAAGTTGTACGGAGAAGGAACTGCTCTCGCCGCAAAACGCAATCTCATTTTAGTCGATACCAAATATGAGTTTGGGAAACAGGCCGGAAAAATTTATTTGATTGACGAAGTTCACACGCCGGACTCATCTCGGTATTTTTACAAGGACGGCTATGAGAACAGGCAAAAGGCAGGTGAGCAACAAAAGCAGCTGTCCAAAGAATTTGTGCGACAATGGCTGATTGAAAACGGGTTTCAAGGAAAAGACGGGCAACGTGTTCCAGAAATGACCGACCCCATCGTAAAAAACATCTCGGACCGCTACAAAGAGCTATATCAGCAAGTGATTGGCCAGTCTATCGAGCCGCTAAATTATGACAACATTCTCGAACGAATCGAGTCCAGTATCGTTAATTCGATAAATTGAAGTATTTTTAATCTTTCAAGTACACCAGAAATTACGCAACTCATGAAGTATACCATCGACAAACAAGACAAATACACCCTTCTCCGCCTCCACGAAGAAAAACTCGATTCTAACGTGGCACCTCAACTAAAGTCTGAAATGGTAACACTTCATGCCGAGGGAGTTCGCAACATCATTCTCGATCTTTCTGAAGTGAAATATACTGACTCGTCAGGTTTGAGCGCGTTGCTTGTGGGCAATCGAATCCTACAGGAAGACGAAGGCCTTTTTGTTTTGGCGTGCCTTTCAGACCATACTATGAAACTTATCAAGATCTCGCAGCTCGATAGCGTGCTGAACATTTTACCTTCCGTAGAGGAAGGTGTGGATGCGGTGTTCATGCATGAGATCGAAAAGGACATGAAAAAAGAATAATTGTCGTTTAGCCTTACCATCCTTGGTTCTAGTGGAGCATTGCCAGCCATTGGCCGATTTCCTACTTCGCAATATTTAACGATTCAAAACCGACACTTTCTGATCGACTGCGGAGAAGGCGCGCAGATGCAATTGGCCAAGTTCCAAATATCCATCCACAAGATCGATCACATTTTCATTAGCCACTTGCACGGCGATCACTACCTCGGCCTAATGCCTTTGCTTTTTTCGATGCATCTCAATAAACGAAGCAGCGACCTGCATCTATACAGTTCGAAAGGCCTGGATGAAATCATTACGCTGCAGCTGAACTATTCCAAATCAGTTTTGAATTACAAAATTGTCTTTCACGCGTTTGATCCATCTCGAATCCAGCAGTTGTTTGATGACGATGCCCTGACGGTCGAAACAATTCCGCTGGTGCATAAATTGGATTGTGCCGGATTCATTTTCAAAGAGAAACCAAAACCTCGCCGCGTAAACAAAGACAAACTCGTTGACGGGATGAAGCTACAACATATTGCAGCACTGAAAACAGGGGCAGATATTTTCGATGAACAAGGAAATCTTCTTTACAGGAACAGCGATTTTACATTGCCGCCAAGAAAGTCGTTGACTTATGCTTATTGCTCTGATACCGCCTGGAATGAAACAATGGTTCCACAAATCACCGGTGCAGACCTACTGTATCACGAGTCTACATTTATTGAAGAAGACATTGACAAAGCGATCGAGACCAAACACAGCACCGCCAAACAAGCCGCTGAAATGGCGAAACTCTCGTTAGCAAAAAAACTAATCATCGGCCATTTCTCCGCTCGATACAAGGACCTCAATTTGTTGCTCAACGAAGCAATGGCCGTTTTTGAACAGACCGAATTGGCAGTGGAAGGAGCTACGTTTACATTAGCTGAATAAATGTCATTTTCGTTATCTTTGAATTATGTAGAACGTTAAAACGAAAAGGAAAGATAACTCTCGTAAACGCGTGACTAAAAACAAACGATCGGTTAGAAGAAAAGCCAAAGATTCATTTGAAAAGACCTGGGAATTCTGGAAAGAAGTTCAGGTGGACATGAGCAATTTCAAATTCGACCGAGAGATAGCCAATGCCAGATAGTTTTTTTCTTGACTCTAATGTTTGCCTATATATCCTCGACAAGCATTCCAACAAATTCCAGATCGCTAAAGAATTATTGAAAAAAAGGCCCACGATCAGCACACAGGTCATTTCCGAAAACATCAACCTTTATATCGGGAAGCTCGATCAATCAAAAGGTTTTGCCATCTTTCACGCGAAGAGCCTGCAATTCGCTTGGGATGTTATTTCTATTACGAATCAGACCATAGGCAACGCCTGTTCACATTTCGCAAAACATAATTATACTTTTTTTGATTGCCTCATTCTCGCAAATGCCCCTGAGGTGCGTTGCAATATCTTGTACTTTGAAGACATGCATCAGGGTCATCTCATAAAAAACCAATTTCGAATTATCAATACATTCTCGGAACTTACGAAGTGATCGAACAAAAGAAAAATAAACTGTTTATTGTCCTGGCTGGAATCTTCCTCACCAATGCAATCATTGCAGAACTGATTGGCGTGAAAATCTTTTCGGGAGAGAATACCTTGGGACTATCCCCTGCAAACCTCCACCTTCTTGGGTTTACCATGGATTTCAATCTCACTGCAGGTGCGGTGATTTGGCCCGTGGTATTTATCACTTCCGACTTGATCAACGAATATTTTGGTAAACCAGGAGTAAAAAGGATCAGTTATCTCGCCGCTATATTCATCGCCTATTCGTTTCTTGTTATTTTTCTCGCCATGCATTTGCCGCCCGCGCAATGGTGGCTTGACGCCAACAACAAAGACGGAGCTGGCCGTTTCTTCGACATGGATTTTGCTTTCAACAAAATATTAGGTCAAGGGCAGCGCATCATCGTGGCCTCGCTGGCCGCGTTCTTGGTGGGACAATTGGTAGATGTATTTGTCTTCCAGAAATTGAGACGCCTCACGGGTAGCAAGATGCTTTGGTTACGAGCCACCGGCTCCACATTGATTTCTCAGTTCATCGATAGCTTTGTGGTACTTTACCTTGCGTTTACAGGCATCTTCACCAATCAACAAATCGTTGCCATTGGTATCACCAACTATCTGTACAAGTTCTCCGTAGCCATCCTTCTGACTCCACTGATCTATCTTGGGCATTTTGTAATTGACCGCTACTTGGGGAAAGCAGACGCAGAAAAGCTATCGGAAGAATCTGCCCAACAAAGCAGCTCATTTTTTTGATCGGCAGGCGTTGTCAAGAAGTATACCCGTTGCGATGGCCGCATTCAATGACTCTGCCCCTCCTATTTTTGGTATTGTGATTCGATGATTAACAAAGCGTGCAACCTCAGCGGATATTCCATTGGATTCATTGCCTATCACAATCGCACCCTTTTCGCCAAAGCTGACTTCATGCACATCTTTTCCATCCATGAAAGCACCAAAAACAGGAAGCGAATGCGCGCTGAGAAAATCGGGCAAATCGGTATAAAACACATTGATACGGCAAAACGAACCCATCGTAGCACCGATCGTTTTTGGGTTGTAAAAGTCCGCGGTCTCTTCTGAGACAAAGATATTTTTTATTCCATACCAGTCTGCGGTGCGGATAATGGTACCCAAGTTTCCCGGGTCGCGTATATCATCGAGAATGAGGTAAAATTCGTTTTTCAAAGCGGGTAGCGTGTTGGCCTTCATCTTTGCTACCGCAATGGCTGCGTCATTGGTCTGAAAAGAGCCTAACTGCTCCAACTCTTTTTCGGAAGCACTTACCGCTTCTATATTCCGTGATTGAATTCGATTTCCGTTCTGCTCCAGAAATTTTTCGGACGCAGCCACCCAGGTCACCACAAAATCGGAGTTCAAAAGTTCTGACACGCTTTTTGCTCCCTCCACCACAAAAGATTGCTCCTGTTTTCGGTATTTCTTTACTTGCAGTGATTTGATGAACTTAAATTTGCTTTTAGACACCATTTCTCGATTTTTTATAACAAGAGCTTCATTCGGCTGCCTGGTACTCATCGCCCTGTTAATGAGTAGCTGTATCAGCACAAAACACCTTCAAGAAAACCAAAAGTTGCTGTACCGCCAAACCTTGAAATATCCAAAGGGGTTCAGCAGCGAGGGACTAAGAGAGCTTTTCACTCAAAAAGTAAATGGTCGAATTCGCCCTACCACGATCAGTATTCCGGTAGGAATGTATTACATGGGGAAAAAGAAGTTCAGCGAAGAAAAATTCGTCGCCCGAAGAACGAAACAGGAGGCTAAATACGATCGAAAAATCGCTGCCACCAAAAACGAAAAAAGAATTGCCAACCTGCAGTATCGGAAGCAAAATGCAGTTGATGCCCTGAATAAAAAAATAGAAAACGGGAATATGTTTATGCAGTGGGGCGAACCCATCACCGTTTTTGACACGGCCGCCGCAGTGCAGACTAAATTGAAAATTGAAACCACGTTGTTCAATCGTGGCTATTTTCAAGCGAGCGTAAAATTAGACTGGGTTGAAACAAAAAAGAAACGCATTCTTGTGACTTACACAATCGCGCCCGGCCCTGGATTTGTATATGACACCATTTTCTTCCATATCCCCGACGCCAACGTCTTGAAGCAGGTCTTGAAACACCAACCCGCAAGCCTAATCAAAAAAGGCGAGCAATACAATCAAGACAAATTGAGCAAAGAACGCGATCGTATCGACCAATTACTAAAAGACAACGGCTACTACGACTTCAGCAAGCAGTTTGTGGATTTTGAGATGGACACCTCTATCCATAAGAACAAAATCAAGTTGCAAGTGGAAATTTTAAATCCCTCCAAACGAGGATATCACAAGCAATTCAAAGTTGATTCCATCACATTTACCACGGACGTGTCGACTAGCGGTCTCGAAAACCGAAAACGAAATACCTCCACCTACCACCACATCACGTTTAATTCCTTTGAAGACGTGTACAGCAAAAAAATATTGGCACAGCGTGTATTCATTTCGAAAGACAGCCTGTATAGTCGCACCAACACTTTCAATACACAAAGACAGTTGGCCAACCTTGACAATTTCAAGTTTGTAAACTTAAACTACGACACCAGCGGCGGAAGATTCATTGCCAACGTGTTTACCAGTCCGCTCGACAGATACACTTGGAATAATGAAGTAGGAATGACCGTAACACAAGGTTTTCCAGGTCCGTACGTCAGTACAAATTTCAAGAAACGCAATGTGTTTGGCAGACTGGAGATTTTTGAGCTCAACGGACGCTTCGGTTTTGAAGGTGTAGCGGCAGCAACTTCCGAGGGGGGATTCTACCGAAGTACAGAAGCCACGGGCAACGCGTCGATTACTTTCCCCCAGTTTCTATTCCCATTCAGAAGTGCAGCAGCATTCCGTTACGCGAGGAACAACCCAAGAACAAAAATCCTCGGCGGCTACACGTACACCGACCGTCCCGAATATCAACGATCGATTACTACACTTTCGGCTACTTATACCTGGGACTTACAAAGGCGACTTCAGTTCTCATTTAGCCCCGCTACCCTCAACGTGATTAATTCCACCAAGAGCCATGCCTTCGATTCATTACTTCAACATCTAGACAGTTTGGGAAACAAGCTGATCAACGCTTTCAAACCTTCCTACGTCAGCAGTATGATTTTCTCAATGACTTGGAACAACAACTATGGAGTAGCTCAAAAGAGTTCTTCTTTCGCGAGGATCACGTTCGAAAGCGGAGGCACGCTGCTGAACTTGTACTCGCCAAAATTCATTCAGGATCAAGGGCTTGAGCCTTACAAATATTTGCGTCTCAGTTTTGACTTTCGAAAGAATCTGGCCATCAGTAAAACACAAGCATTTGCTTGGCGAGTCAATACTGGTTTTGGTTATGCCTACAGCGACAACAAAGTATTGCCCTACGAGAAAAACTTCTTCGTGGGAGGAAGCAACAGTGTGCGCGCTTGGCGACCTCGACGGTTGGGATTAGGGTCAGATCCTCCACCGCTCAACACAAACCCTGCCTCCAATGGCTACTTCGATTACCGCTTTGAAAGACCCGGCCAATTTTTATTGGAAGGAAGTGTGGAATGGAGACAGAAGCTGATCGGCTTTTTGAATTACGCTGTGTTCATCGATGCTGGAAACGTTTGGGCCTTACAAACCAGTTCAAACGAGAATGCCGCATTCAGTTGGAACAAATTCTACAAAGAAATGGGCATTGGCACTGGCTTTGGCCTTCGTTTCGATTTCACGTTTTTGATTCTCCGTTTTGATGTGGGTATCAAAGCATGGGATCCTGCGAGACCCGTCGGAAGTAGGTTTGTCTTACCCAACATGAGTTTCAAGAAACCGTACGTCTATCACGAGCCGGTGATTTACAACATTGGTATTGGGTATCCTTTCTAGTTTGGAAGCGACCGGCTAAAACGAAAGTAATTTCCGTAGCTCTTCGGCAACTTTATCGGCGCTGGGCAGCATCATCTTTTCCAAATCAACATTGAGAGGCACTGCCGGCAGATTAGCCGCTCCAAATGTCCAAACCGGCGCGTCCAGAGACGTGAAGCATTCTTTAGAAATTCGGCCGGCGAGAGATTCAGCAAAAGAATTAAGCAGTGGCTCCTCGGTAAGTACAAACACTCGATTGTGTTTTTCGGTAGCCATCTTTACCAGATCCCAATCCAGTGGATTCAACGTCCGCAAGTCAATGATTTCAATTTGGCCTTCAAATTTTTTGCTGGCCTCCTTCGCCCAATACACGCCCATACCGTAGGTGATCACCGCTGCACTTTTTCCATCTCTCACATTGTTCTCATCGGCACGTTGAACGATATTGGCTTTACCTAGGGGTACGATATAGTCTTCATCAGGTTCCACCGTCTTGGCTTCCAGCGTGCCGGGCACTTTACTCCAATACAAACCTTTGTGTTCTAGCATCACTACGGGGTTGGGGTCGTAGAAAGAAGCCTTGATCAGCCCCTTCATATCGGCCGCATTCGAAGGGTACACTACTTTGATGCCTCGTATCGTCAGCAAGGTAGACTCCACACTACCCGAATGATAAGGTCCGCCACCTCCATAGGCACCAATCGGAACTCGAATCAAAGATTGGACTGGAAATTTTCCTTTCGACAAATAACAACTCTTCGAAAGCTCCTCCACCAGCTGATTCATCCCTGGCCAGATATAGTCGGCAAACTGAATCTCGACGATCGGTTTGACTCCCACCACGCTCATCCCTGCAGTAGACCCAACAATATATGCTTCTTGAATCGGTGTGTTGAACACGCGTGCATCTCCATATTTTTGTGCTAGCGTAGCCGCCTCGCGAAACACTCCGCCCAATCTTCCGCCTACATCCTGCCCATAAAACATCGCCTCAGGATGTCTCTTTAATATTTCGTCAACGGCATGAAGCGCGGCATCGACCATCACCACTTTCTCTCCTTTGGGGGGTACACGATTTCCCTTCTCTTCGATAATACCGGTGGGTGCAAACTCGTGCGAATCAAAGTCGCCAAGTTCGGGATCGGGCGCTTTAACTGCTTTGGCATAATCCGCCAGCACCTTTTTCTCAGCTTCCACTTTGAGCTCGTCCAGTTTTTTTTGAGTTACGTCTTGCTGAAATAAATACGCCTCAAGTTTTGCAATCGGATCCTCTTTCATGTGTGCAGAAAGATCTTCGCCACGATACCATTCTCTCCTCACTCCCGATGTGTGATGACCCAACAGGGGGCACTTTGCATGCACAAGCATTGGCGCTCGCTCCTTTCGCACAAACTCAAAGGCTTTTTTCAAGCCGACATAACTGTCAATAAAATCCGCACCGTCAACACGCATGCGTTGCATCCCTTTAAAACCCTGGGCGTACTCAAAGGCATCCATCGTGCGCATTTCTTCCCCCGTGGCTGAAATTCCCCAGTTGTTGTCCTGTACCAAATAAATGATGGGCAGCTTCTTTAATACCGCCATTTGAAATGCCTCCGCCACTTCACCTTCCGTAACTGAGCCGTCACCCAGCGAGCACAGAACAACCGACTTATCCTTCAATAATCCTTGTGATTCTAAATAAGAGATTCCATGCGCCATGCCAGTAGCGGGAATTGCCTGCATACCGGTCGCCGAACTCTGATGCGGGATGGTCGGGAAGCCCTTTCGCTTCAGCGACGGATGCCCGTAGTAACTTCTCCCGCCTGAAAATGGATCATCCCGCTTGGCCATCAATTGAAGCATCAATTCATAAGGCTCGATTCCGATCCCAAGCAAAATAGACTCATCGCGATAGTAGGGCGACGCATAGTCAATTTCTTTTAATTGAAACGCCGCTGCCAGTTGTATCGCCTCATGTCCACGCGAGGTACTATGAACGTATTTGCTGCACACCTCTCGATTTTCGTCGTACAACTCTGCCATACGTTTGGAAGTACACATCAGGCGATAGGCCCTAAGACAAATCCCCATTAAGTCTTTATCGACCTCAATTGCATTCTTTAGAACAGTACTCATGAATTGGAATGAACGTCAAAGATATTAATTGTGACAGGCAGAATGAAATGGATTCTTTCGATCGGCCGTCCCTTCCAACAAAAAAAGGGTTGTTAACGGATCTGGGAGACGAGATACTTTGGTATGATCATTTTACAAAAGTCTTTTGTGCACCCGTCCAAGTTTCGTCGTTTCGATCCATGGCATTTAAACACGCGGAACCAAGTCGAACGCTTGCTCAACCTAAACGAATCACTTCCCCAGCAATTTCTTTACATACTTTCCAATGATATCAAATTCGAGGTTCACGGAGTCATTCATCTTCAAATTTTGAAATCCCGTGTTTTCAAAAGTATAAGGAATGATGGCGACCGAGAATTCTCCGTCCTTAGAATTGAAGCAGGTAAGGCTTACCCCATTCACTGCAATCGACCCTTTTTCCACCGTGATATTGCCGAACGACGGATGGTACGAAAAAGTAAAGAGCCAGCTTCCGTTTTGATCCAGAACTGATTTCACTTTCGCCACTTGATCCACGTGACCTTGCACAATGTGCCCGTCAAAGCGTCCGTTGGCCACCATGCATCGTTCTAAGTTGATTTTGCTGCCCTCTTGAAGTGAACCCAAATTTGATTTTTCCAACGTTTCTTGAATAGCCACGACCCAATGGAACCCATCACCTACCCAAACGACTGTGAGACAAACGCCATCATGCGAAACACTTTGATCCACCTTTAGCTCGTTGCTGATCTTTGAGGCAACTTTAAAGTGCGTATTGGTTCCTTCTCGTTTGATCGAAACTACCTCGCCTACCGTCTCAATAATCCCCGTAAACATGTCTTGATTTTGCCATGAAGATGCAATGAACTTGTCAAATAAAAAAAACCCGCTATTGGCGAGCCTTAGTTTAGCCGTTCACAGCAGTCTAGTTCAACGAACAGGCAGGGAAAGAATTCGGGATCTCAATAGTAAATTGAGTTCCTTCGCCCAATTTCGACTGTACGGAAATTCGCCCATTTAATTTCTCGACAGTGCCTTTCACAATATATAATCCTAGGCCAGAGCCTTTGCTCTCGGTACTTGCCCTGAAAAACATTTTAAAGATATTTTCCTTGAATTCTTCTGCAATCCCCACTCCGTTGTCGGTGAATTGAATCAATGTTTTGTCGTTTGTCGTAGATACGTCGATCTTAATAAACGATTCCTTCGATTTGTCTTGGTACCGGACGGCATTCGAAATAATGTTGTTGAAAATAATCAACAAGCGATGGTGGTCTGAGTAAAAGGGTGTTTCTTCCGTGATGTTGATGATCGACCGTACCAAGTCGGCATCTTGCATGTATTTCAATGAGTCGATCGACTCACGCACCACCTTTTCGAAATCAATTCTTGACGACATGATGTCCATGCGCGAGTTCCGCGAATGTGTGATGATGTCGTGGATGAAGTAGTCAAGTCGGTGAATACTCTCTTCGATGAGGTGAAGGTAATGATCCAAGTTTGCTTTCTCGGGGTCGATTTTGATCATATTTACTAACCCTTTTACCGACATCAATGGCGCCTTCAAATCATGTGACGCACTATAAACAAACTGGTCGAGCTCTGAATTTATTTTAGTCAACTCCACATTTTGTGCCTTCAACAAGTCTTCTGACTCGCGTTGTAGAGTGATGTCGCGGGAATAGATGGTGAGCCCCGTCACTTTACCATCTTCCACGATTGGATAGGTTTTGATCTCGAACATGCGTTGAGCATTTCCAATCGTGTACGTCTCGATGTATTTTCCTGGCCTGCCCTTCAACCCCGCTTCGTAGCGTGTTCGCCACACCTCGCCCATTTCAGGCATGTGTTCCGGAATGAAATCAAAAATGCTTTTTCCTCGCACCAACTTGATTCCGAAAATGAGTTTATAGAGCTTGAAAAATTCTTTGTTGAAATCGATCAATTCAAAATCACTGCTCAACAGCCAAATGCTATTTTCTATTGTATTTAAAATGGATCGAAGATTAGCTTCGTTGCCGATCAGTCTTTTTTGATAAGCTTTGCGCACGGAAACATCGCGGCTAAAGACGGACACAAATTGGCGACCATCGGCAAAAGTTTCTGATTTGTAATGAAGCTCCCAATAGTATTGTTTGCCGTCAATTTCAAATTCATCCTCTACCTTGACCGGCGAGCCACCCATGGCTGTTTGCAAACGATCTTTCCATTGCCGCATAAGCGCGGGATTCGTTTCATTCATCGATTGAAAAATATAGGTGCCTTTTTTCAATTCGATGCCATACGTTTCAAGGAAGGTCCAATAGAACCCTGGATTGATGGTCACTATCCTGAACTCATCGTCCAACAAAAGGATGTTGGAATCTGCATCTTCTATAATCGAGGTAAACAAATCCTGCCACACCCCTACCTCAGTTTGATCGAGCAACGTCATGCCTAACTATAACCGGCTAAAGGCCGCAACTTTTTGGTTAACAACTGATTTCCAGAAAATTTAAAAGGCGCAAAAATAATCTGATGAGCGGTATCGACCTAACACCTGTTCATCTTTTTATAAAGATTTCGTAACATAAGTAAAAGAATACCTACGAACAGATATCTAATTGATAATCAGTGCTATTAGTACGTTTGAAGGGACTTAAGCAACAAGCATTTGAACGCGTTTGAGCGTTTCGTCGGCCGTCTGCTTATTGGCAATATTTCCTCTAATGGCCTCGATCAGCTCATGTGATGTGCGCTTGGGATACCCAAATTTCACGGCAAAAAAGTCACATAACTTCATTTCGTCGGGGTGCACCTGATTGTCGATGCTCATCATATGGACCAGGTCGTAGAATTGGTGGAAGCGCTCTTTGGGATCTTTGGGGAGCTCAAAAGTAATACCCTGTGGATTATTGCGTATCTCCTGCAACTGTGACTCAGAGATGCTGTTTTTCTTCGCGATTCTTTTCAATAAATCGAATTCCACGGGATCAAAGTTGCCGTCCACCGCAGCCATCTCGATCAGGTTTTTCATATGGCTTTTTGCGGAAGTTTTTCCGCTTCGAAAAAGGTTGAGGATTTCCTGAATGCCCATATTCGTTGATTATCTTGCATGCAGTGCTATCGCATATGCATGAGGTTTGAGGATTTTTTTTCTAGTCCATGAATGTAAATAGCAAAATTGAAATTAAAAAGAGCGAACATCATTTCAAGGCAACTTTAGTTGAACTATGAGGATAATAATATTCGTGCTGGTTTTTCTTTCGTTGGCAATGGCTCAACCCCAACCGACTAAAATACTGTTTTTTGGAGACAGCCTTACGGCCGGGTTCGGGCTTCCCACTCCCACCCTTGCATTTCCGAACCAGATGGAAATCGAACTGAACAAGACTTCTAAGAAAGTAAAGGTGATAAATTCGGGTTTGAGTGGAGAAACATCGGCAGGCGGCTTGGCGCGAATCGACTGGGTGCTACGCCAGCCCATCGATGTGTTTGTGCTTGAACTCGGCGCAAATGATGGACTGCGGGGGTTGCCCTTAGATCAAACCAAAAATAACCTTCAAGCCATTGTCGACAAGGTCAAAGCAAAATATCCGAAAGCAAAAATAGTGTTGGCCGGCATGATGGTGCCTCCCAACATGGGGCCCGCGTATTCCGATCAATTCAAAAAAGTATATCCCGCCTTGGCCGAAAAAAACAAATGTCATTTGATTCCCTTTTTACTTGACGGCGTCGGTGGCAACGAAAAACTCAATCAAAGGGATGGCATACACCCCAACGAGGAAGGACACCAGATCATCGCCAAGAATTTGGCCAAGTTTTTTGAGAAGATCATTTGACTTTGACGCAAATGCCTTTCGCGTTTCACAATTAATTGCGAACATTAAGAAAGTTTTTTTATGAAGGTGAAGACCCTCCTTTCGCTGGTTGTCACGGCCGCCCTTATTTATGCACTCAATCGGTCGTGGAATTTCGGGAAACCCATCCCTCCGCTTGGAAAGTTTCTTGATCCATTTCACGGATTTTGGAAAAATGCAGAGAATAAAGTTCCACCCGTCGTGACGTTGAAAGGTTTGAGGAATGAAGTGTCAATCATTTACGACAGCACGCTAATCCCGCACATTTATGCCGCCACGGAGGAGGATTTATTTTTTGCGCAAGGATTCGTGACGGCAAGCCACCGCCTTTGGCAGATGGAATTACAGACGCATGCCGCCGCAGGTCGTGTGTCTGAAATACTAGGTCCCGCCACGCTGGATTTTGACCGAGGCCAGCGCCGGCTCGGCATGGTTTACGGGGCAAAGAATTCGCTGAGCGAGATGGAAAAAGATCCGGTCCTGAAAACGGTGACCGAAAAATACGCGGAAGGCATCAACGCATACATCGCGTCATTAGATTACGAAAGGTTGCCTTTCGAATACAAGCTTTTAGACTACACCCCAGAACCATGGACACCGCTTAAGAGCGCGCTCCTTCTGAAATACATGGCCAAAACGCTGAACCTGTCGGAAAAAGATTTTGAGATGACGAACGCATTGAAACTTTTTGGCCGAGAAACATTGGAGCTGCTCTACCCTGATAACGAGCATGTCGGCGATCCGATTGTTGATAATCCAACGGGTTGGAAGTTCTCACCGGTCTCTTTAGACAGTGACTCGGCAAGCGCAGAGGCGTTGGTTAAGATTACCCCGATGGAGAAGTCGTCGCCGGAGATCGGCAGCAACAACTGGGCCGTGGCCGGGAGCAAGACCGCCACCGGCTCTCCCATCTTGTGCAACGATCCGCACCTTGAGCTAAACTTGCCGTCGATCTGGTACATCGTTCATTTAAGTGCACCAGGGTATAACAGCATGGGTGCCTCTCTTCCGGGCGCACCCACGGTGATTAGTGGCTTCAACGACTCTATCGCCTGGGGCGAAACCAATGCCCAACGTGACCTTGTGGACTGGTACAAAGTGCAATTTGAAGACAACACAAAAAGCAAATACCTCAGCGATGGCAATTGGAGACCTACTCGCAAGGAAATTGAAAAAATCGACATCAAGGGAAAGGAATCCTTTTATGACACGGTGGTTTACACCCATCACGGTCCCGTGACCTACGACGAAAGCTATCACGGAAAAAGTGAAAAAAATCATTTCGCGTTTCGCTGGATCGCCCACGACCCTTCCAAAGAACTCCTTGCGTTTTATTTGCTGAACAAAGGCAAGAATCACAGCGACTACTTAAAAGCGTTGGATAACTATAGCTCACCCGCTCAAAATTTTGTATTTGCCAGCACCAACGGTGACATCGCAATGCGCATTCAAGGAAAATATCCGGTGCGACGAAAGGACGAGGGAAGATTCGTTCTTGATGGATCTAAAACGTCGACCGAATGGCGTGCGTTCATCCCCAACGAACAAAATGTGATGTACAAAAACCCCGCACGTGGTTTTGTAAGTTCCGCCAATCAGTATCCGGCAGATGACAATTATCCATACTACATTACCGCCGAACACTATGAAGCCTATCGCAACCGCCGGATCAATCAGCGGCTTAGTGAGATGAGCAAAATCACGCCGCAAGACATGATGCATCTACAAGCTGATAACTATAACTTGAAGGCGGCGGAAAATTTGCCAACCTGGATTTCAATGCTTGATGTTTCAAAATTAAATACAGCTGAAAAAAAAGCATACGAAAAATTGAAAGCCTGGGATTTTATCAATAGTGTAGACGCCGAAGGAGCTTCTTATTTCGAAGCTTGGACGCGCGTGCTGGTGCCAATGATCTGGGACGAAATTGACAGCGCGCGAGTGACGCTGCCTCGACCCACCTACTACACCACTTTCAAGCTGGTGAGGGAAAAACCCGAACTGAATTTCTTTGATATCACCTCCACACCTGAAAAAGAAACGGCCACTGACGTAGTCAGAAAATCCTTTACCGCGGGTGTTAAAATGATAGAGAAATGGAGGGAGGACACTAAGAAAGAACCGATGTGGGCAGACTTCAAAGACTCCTACATTCAACATTTGGCACGTCTCGAGCCACTTAGCTACCATGTGCGACATGGCGGCAATGGCAACATTATAAATGCCCACAGCAAACGAAACGGCCCGAGCTGGCGCATGGTGGTGAGTTTGGAGAAATCGGGGGTCAAAGCGTGGGGTGTTTATCCAGGTGGCCAATCGGGAAATCCGGGAAGCCCTTTCTATCATAACATGATCGATGTGTGGGCCGCCGACCACTACTTTAATCTGCATTTCAACACGGCGAAAAATCAGTCTCTTCCCTTTTCGATGATCAGCCAAACCATAAAAGCCAAATGAAATTTCTCTACCAAACTGTTGCTACGATCATAGGGTGCTTTGCGGTCCAGTATTTTTTGCCTTGGTGGACAATGGCGATCATTGCCTTCGCCTTCGGATATCTTTTTCAAAACAAGGGCGTGGTCTCCTTTACCTCTGGGTTCATCGGTGTGGGGCTGCTGTGGTTTCTTGTGGCCTATCAAATCGATGCGGCCAGTCATTCCATCCTGACTGAAAAAATCAATAGAATTTTTCCTCTGAATGTTTTCATCTTAACGGTCATCGTTGGTGGCTTAGTGGGTGGTTTTGCTGCACTCACCGGATCATTGATGAATGAAAAACGTGTCTCGAAGTATTACTGATCTCGCCTCTCTCCTATCCTGTTCCCTTTGCTAGGGCGTAAATTCTAACGGTCACTGGTTAGCGACCGACTTACATATTTTACATAATCTACTTACATCCTTCACTGTATCGTACTCCAGTCGGTTGCAATGTGGCTGCACCCACGTCTACCTGTTGCGTATTTTACGCATGATACATGAAAAGGCTTTCTAATGGTTGACGATGGGATTACTTTTGAGCATGTCCGAAAAATTTAGAAAAGAAATTCACTTGCCGAAAGACATCTTAAAAGATTTAAAAATTGTCGCGGCATACGCTGACAAGTCGGTGAAGAAATACATGGAGGAGTTGATAATCCAAGATGTGAGAACTAAAGTCCCAAAACTCTCCAAGCCTCGATGAATGAAAGACGATGAGTTATCGACAATTCTCCACAAGACTCGAGATTATTTCGGTTTCATCAAAAGTAATCTATCGAAAAGGGCAATTGCGTTGAGAGACGACGATTCCGTCGCGCTGGAAAAAATCGAAGCCTATTTGCAAGGCTTAGGAAATGAAGTCGACAGTTGGAACCATCTCAAACCGAGCGAACATAAAAGCATTTTGAGTAAATGTTTCAGATGCCTTCAACATCTTGATCGCATTGCAAAAGAGTATAAGTTATTTCAGAACGGCAGTTCTGAGTGGTAAGGTTGATCAAAGGTATTTCAGCCACCACCAATCCTTGTGGGCCGTTTTGAAATTTGCATACCACTTGCACGGCCAGTACAGCAAGCCCACCACCGAAATCCAAACCAAATAGATCGCCCACAATTCAATTCCGCTCGGGGCGGTTGGTCTTCCAAGGGCAAAGGCTCCAAAGTTCAAGTCACTCCAAGTGAACCCTTGCAGGAAGAGCATAATTAATGTAAGTAAGTGAATCACGTATAGGTGCAACACAAAATAAAACAGAGGTACTTTGCCATACGTCAAAAATATAGGCTCGCTTTTTCTTGAGGTCGATGCATAGGACAGAATCAAAAAGGTGATCCCAACGGTACACAGCACGAACAGCAGCGAAGGCGGATATTTTGAAATGTTATTAAAAGAAAGAAAAGTGAACACCGCATCCTTTTGGGTCGTCCATGGGATGTCTCCGTAAAAATTAAGCAAACGAATAACAACGAAGAGGCCCAGTGCCACTAGGCCGGCCCACAGAAAACGTCTCCGCATCTCGTTCTCTGATTTGCTAAACCAGGGACCAAAACCGAATCCAAGAAGCATGATGCCTAGCCAGGGAATTGGAGAGTAGCCAACGATGAAAAACGAATTACCCATTGGAAATGCGCCTGGCCTAAAAAAAGGCGCGACGATTTTTTGAACAATCGAACCATCTGAAAAAGGGATGGATTGTACGAAAGCGTGAAACGCAACGATCAAACCTCCGATCACTCCTACCGTTCGTGGCGAAAGTTTTGAAAGAAAGCTCGTCACCACAAAACCAAAACCGATGGCAGCGATGACTTCGAAGATGAGCGTTCGAAAACGAATATCAAACCAAAGCGCAAAATTGATGACCGTGAATTCAATAACAATAAGCCAAATACCTCGCTTCCATAAAAAGCTTCTGCCCTCCTGCACCCCCTTCTGTTTGACGAGCAGGTAAGCTGACGCACCCGCCAAAAAAACAAAAGTCGGAGCACACAAATGGGTAATCCATCGCGTAAAAAATAAAATGGGTGTCGTCGTAACGAGGTCGGTCGGGCTTTGCGAGATGGCATTCGTGTGCATCATGTCGCGCACGTGATCGAGCGCCATAATCACCATGACAAGTCCTCTCGTGAAGTCGATGTTAGTTATCCGCCGCATCGGCAAAAGATATAAGTTTGGAGATTAATTCGCCAGCGATTTTTTTAGTCGCTCCACCAATTCCTGATCGGCGTTGATGACGAGAGTAGTGTAATTTTCGATCAGCGCAAGTATGGATTCGCGCGGGCCTTTTCGCCATTCGTCGCTTCCGTAAAACGTATCTTCACTTTTCTGCATCTGATCCATGCTTTGATATTCACGAACTAAAGTATACGTGTTTTTATCATGAAGGGACGGGCCAGAACCCACAACAACGATGCCCCATTTCTTCAATAGCGGCATTGCTTTCTCCACAAACAATCGATGAAACTCATCTCGCGAATTTTCTTTGAGATTATACGTTCGTATTTCAACAATTCTCGAATTAGATTTTGTTGACATCGCCTGGCCGTTTAAAATGGCGCAAGAAAACAGACACACAAAAAATAAACAACCGGATGATATTATTTTTTAATACTGACTTCATAAAATGAATTCTTTGTTAAACGTAAGAATACCGCGTTTTGCGATTGCTTTATTTTCAAATGTTGTTTATGCTTGTTTCTTAATATTTCAAAGTAGTGAATAAATTCAAAGAGCTCGATGACGCAAACTGGAGGATACTTGAAGCGCTTCAAAAAAATGCACGGATCACCATCTCTGAACTCAGCCGCCGCGTCTTTCTTTCTGCACCCGCAGTTGCCGAGCGGATTTCCAAATTAGAGGAAGGGGGCTACATCAAAGGATATAGAACGATCATTGACTACAACAAACTTGGGCTTACCGTTCCGGTGTTCGTCAACTTCAAATCGACGTCGGTGACTCATGCCGACATGGTAAAAAAAGTAAATGAAATGCCAGAGGTGATGGAGTGGTATACCATTACCGGAAACAATTGCATGATCATGAAAGTGGTCGTATCATCCACCACGGAACTTGATAAAGTGTTGCAAGAACTGTCCAACTACGGGGAGACCACGACGTCCATCATTTTATCTGGAAATCCAGAGCCTCGCGTCGTCAAAAGAAATGGTTTGTAAATTTATTGCCTCACTCGGCGATCTAAAAGCTTTTGGAGTTTTCTCCCTTGCCCCGAGCTTTGGAGCACTTCTATTTGTTGCCTAGATAGGAAAATGACTTGTGGGACAATACGCATTTTCGACTGAAAAATATTCTTGATTTCCGGTTCGGTGAGTGATCCGTTATCTGATGGCAAATAGATCGTCAAGTCGTCCAGGCCAAATTCATTTTCAAAAACCTCGATCACATAATCCACTACCGAAGATTGATGCAAAATTTCAAAAATCGCGGGTGGATAGAACGTAGTGCCTTTCAGTTTTATCATTTGTTGCTTTCTACCGATAATTGGCCCCACCCGCAACGACGTTCGGCCGCAAGCACAAGGCGCTTCATGGGTTTGAGCAATATCACCCGTTTTGTATCTCAACAACGGCATCCCTTCCACACCTAATGTGGTAATGGTTATTTCTCCGGGCTTCCCAGAGTCCACGGGAAAGTCATTTTCGTCCAATACTTCGACGATCAGCAATTCAGGATGGTGATGTCCTCCCCTGCCGTGTTTGCATTCGGTAAAAGCGGTCTGCATTTCTGTTGACGCATAGGTGCCGAACAACTCAATATTCCATGAATCTTGAATTTTTTTTCCGAGCGAGTTCAACTCAAACTCTGGAGTACGTATGCTTTCGCCGATGCAAATCGCCTTCCGCACGCTCGATTGATTCAGATCAATGTCGTTGTTTCGTGCGAATTCAATAAGTTTTATTAAAAATGAGGGCACCGCCACCAACGTTGTCGGCTGCAACCGCTGGATGGAATCCCACTGCATCGAGGGCAACCCTGGACCAACACGAATTAGACCGGCGCCTAACTTGCGGATGCCTTCGTGATAGGCAATGCCAGCCATAAACTGTCTATCCAGCGTGAGCATGAGTTGAAAGACATCGTCATTTGTTGCACCTGCACAAGCAAATGAAATACTTTCGTTGTAAGCCAGCCGTTGCAAATCTTTTTCGGTGAGTGCAATGGTCACTGGTTTACCAAGCGTCCCCGATGTACTCGTGTATTCGATGATCCTATTCTTCGGTACGCACAAAAAGTCCCAATTAAATTGCTGCAAGTCGTCCTTTGTGGTAGGGGGCACTAATCTCAAGTTGTCCAATGTCAGAATTGCTTCGACGTTTATGCCGTGCGTCTGAAAATGTCTTTTGTAAAATGGAGAATTGACTTCCAAGAACCGCATCAATTTTTTCAGCTCGCCATCTTGGAATTGCCTTACTTCGCTCGCCAGCCTCCGCTCTATTTCTGGTTGGAATTTCATTTCTCAATAATAACAATGGCAATTGCATTATCACCCTCGTGCGAAAGTGAGACGTGTATCGACCTCCAGCCTTCCTCCGTTTTTCGCTTTTGGAAATCTCCTCGCAAATGAATCGTGGGATGTTCGGATTCGTCTTTTATTAATTCTATGTCTTTCAAATCGAAACTCATCATCATTCCTTTACCCGTCGCCTTTAAGAAAGCCTCTTTGGCGGCAAAACGCGCGGCGTAGTGTTGTTCTTTTTTTGCAGTCGATTCGCAATAGGTGATCTCGCCAAGGGAAAACAATTTTTCCACCAATGCCCGGTTTTTGAGCTTATCCGCGAACCTAGAAATCGAAACGATGTCAATGCCGACGCCGACGATCATTGCATTTTCTCTTTACAATATTCCATTCGCTTCAAAATATAATCTCGTTCCTGAGTTGTCGCTATTTCCCTTTTCAACGCGTTTGAAAAAAAAACAAAAGCACGTCCATATTCTTTTTGATCACAAGCGGCATCTCCCGCCACCATGTAGCTGTGATAAAGATCAGGATTCCACTTCACAATACTGTCTAACACCACAGGAGCATGAACCTGAAACGGAAAGCGATATTGAAAATACTTTACATAATTGCGAAACGAAGGTGAAGCAGCAAAATCATCCGCGGGAATTGTTAATTGCGCTTCGTAGATTTCTCGGTTATCTGCTTTCTTGCTCGAAAAGACTTTGTTAAGATCGTAGGCCACAAATTTTCCAAGCAACCACGGTGCG
This sequence comes from Cyclobacteriaceae bacterium, assembly GCA_035492075.1. GTDB lineage: Bacteria > Bacteroidota > Bacteroidia > Cytophagales > Cyclobacteriaceae > ELB16-189. The sequence goes on from DATJJP010000060.1 coordinate 22,576, forward strand.
GTCGAAATCCAAACCAATTTTTTCTCTGGCTCGAAAATGATCGCGTGGTGAGCAATGAGTTGATCAATTGCTTTTTCATTGCCTAAACCAATGTTTGCATTGTGTATACCCGAGCGATCTCGCAAAATAGCAGCCGTTTTTGCAGGCGTCATTTTTTCATTGAGCAATAACTCCTTCACCCGTTGATATCGGTAGGGTGAAGCGCTTGTTTTCTTGTGCTCTTTGTTTAGCTCGGTGTTCCCCAGCGAATCGGTCATAAAATGATTGGTATCAATCAACCAATCGTTATTCGTTTCAAGAAGAGCAATGGCGTTCGGGGATTTTTCTATGACGGCTGCTCTCTTATCTCTTGCAGACCCGATCAGAAAAGATTCGGCAACAAACGTTTTCCGTTTTTTTGCAATTTCATAGGCCTCATCGATGGTCGAAGCATATTGTAGAATTTCGCGCGCGACAAGGGAGACCGGTGTTGCCGCACTGGACGGTATTTCAGATTTCGCCGCATTTAGTGTAACGGTCAATCCTTCCGTATTCATTCCCGACAACACCCCCGTCATGCCTCCCCAAGTCACCGTCATGAACTTGTGACCGCTCGACGGGTTATAGAACGCGATGATTTTGTCTTTTGCAAAATCTTCCCCCACGAAAAAATCAAAATTCCGACCGATGATTAAACTGCCATCCGCCGACGAGGAATTCCAAGTGGAAAATGAGGTGCAGCCCACCAACGACATATTTTGCAAGGCATGACCGATGTCGTGAGCCGCGTGATAATTGAGCAATCTTTGATAGCCCGACGCGATGTAGTCATAGTCATGTGAAGCCGACGCCGAAACTCCATAGATCTCAAGCTTGTTTTCAGTCGGCACATGTTCATCAAGATCGCGATTAAACCATCCGATAAAATAGGTCAGGAATTTTCGATATAGTGAGGAGGGAACCAGCCTTTCAATTTGCTGATTGAAAATGCGCTCCTGACGCTGCACTAGTTCTTCAGTGAGCTTGCCCAAGATGACGCCACGCTCAAAAGGGTCACCCTCAACATAAACTTCATAAAGTCCGCTTTCACTTTTCCGAAACCAATTGTTCCCAATCGTGTAAAGAGCACTGTCCTTGGTTTCACGTTTCAGTGCAAGAGCTTGCCCGTTCGGCACTTCAGGCGGCGAGATGATAGCCACGATATTGAGGTAGATCCATAAACCCATGACGACAACGATGAAGCCGCCCATTATCCAAAAAACAATTTTTAAGGACCTACGCATTTCTGATTTTCTCAATTAAATACTCCGAATCCAAAATCTGCGAACAAGTCAACACAGCGCTGACGGTAACTCCAAGAACTCCGTGCATGTTTAGGTTCTGACCTGTCAGTAAAAGGTTGGGAATTTTGGTTCGTGGTGAAATGAAAGTCTTCAAGGGATCGCGATGATCTTTGGTTACGCCGTACAAAGAACCATCCGTTGTTCCCAAGTAGTCACGCAACGTGAGCGGTGTTGAAATGTAATAAGTATCTATTGCGTCCTTCAGCTCGGGAAATCTTAGATACACATACTCGAGGAGTTTCTCCGCTTTTACATGTTTGAATTTCTTATACCCTTCTCCTCGATCATCCTCCCTGGCGACGGTATTGTGGGTATCTTTCCATACCGATACCTCATCGAATCGCATATAGGTCATCAAGGTGACCGCATCCGCATATTCCTGCTGTTCTCGGTCAGGTGTATAAAACATGGCATATCCACGAGGCCAGTTTTCTTCTGTGTGATCGGACACGGTCCACACATCAATTCCTGAAAAGGAGTAATAGTTCCGGTTGCTGTACTTGATCGTTTTCTTTTTCAGAACAACATTAAGCGTGAGTGTCGATATTGAATTTTCCAGATTATTGATCCGGTTGCGATAGGCCTTCTTGAGGCGATCGCTGCTCACCATGTCCAGCGTTTGCTGTGGGTGAACATTGGAGATAAACATTTTTCCAAAATACCTTTTTCCGTCGGCGTCCTCCGCAAAGTTTATCTCACCATCTTTCTCCTCCAGTTTCCTTACATCAATGTGCTTAAAAATAACACCTCCGCGTGAAATTATCTCGCGCGCCAAAAACCGACCGATCTGTGAACCACCGTCAATGAAGCGCCAAGAGCTTTCTATATAGCTGTTGATTACCAGCGCATGCACATAAAATGGAGTCTTGTAAGACTGACCTGCATACAAAAGATTGCTACCCGCAAGTACGCTCTGCAGTTTTTTATTCTCCGTAAGGCTTTCAATGAACGTTTGGGCATCCAGTTCAAGGACATTCGCTTTTTCCATGAAGCTGCCGTTTCTCAAATTATAAAGTGGAAATACACTGCACACCTCCAAGATTTTTCTGCAGTACTCTCTGATCGCTTCTTCTTCGTCGGGAAACTGTTCGATCATCGACTTGATGAAGCGATCGTAACCTTGCGCGTATTTGTATTCAACTGGGTCATTGTCAAACAAAATGGTATCAAAACAATCTTCATCCATTTTTCGAATCTTGAGTTTGTCCATAATGCCCAAAAATCGAAAGAGCTGATTCAGGTTTTGCCCTTTTGCAAGTCCACCGACATAATGCACGCCAGAGTCGAAGATGACTTTCTTCCGAACAAAAGTTTGAAGTCCGCCGCCAATTTGTTTGTTCTTTTCAAGTATACATACGTCATAGCCCTCTCTGGCGAGAATGGCGCCACACGCCAAGCCACCAAGACCACTACCCACAATCACCACATCGTATACTTTATCCACGGCCATTTATTCCCGCAAAATTAACATTTGATTGCTTCACTGCGACATTTCACGAAGCCTCGTTTATTTTTGAGTGTCCTCGGCATTTGCGGCAAACTCACTTTTGAAATATTTGCCGATGGCCTTCGTCCGTTCTTGATAGGTCGCCCCGAATTTCTTAGTCTCCAGGGAGATGAGCGGCAAAAATTTGAGCGTTAAATTACTCCTATTGATATAAAAATCACCTTTCGGAATTGCCTCGTGTGCTCCTAAAATCAAAAGAGGTCTAATATCGAGCCCTAGCTTCTCCGCCAAATAAAACGCCCCTTTGTGAAAGCGCTGCATTTTTCCATCGGGAGACCGAGTGCCTTCCGGGAAAATAACGACAGAAAAACCCTCGTCCACTTTGCGCTTGAGCCTTGCCACCCCTTCTTCCGCGCCGTCGTCTACGGGATAGTATTCCGCCAACCGCACCACAGCGCCAAACACAGGAGAATTCCAGACCCACTTATTAGTAAGTAAGATCACTTTTGGTGTGAGGCCGACCGTGAGCAAAATATCGAGGAAGGAAGCATGGTTGCAGATGACAATCGACGGTTTGTCAAAAACGCCCTCACCATCCACTATTCTCTTTCTAAGGTTGGGTGTGCAATCCACCAAGACCCGAGCGAAGAAACTTATCAGCACGTGGAACCCGCGCTTGGCTCTACCTTTTGCAAAAGGAATCCGCAGGACAATGAATCCCACAAACGCGAGGGCGAGGCTGCCGGCAGAAAAACAAAAATACGCCATGAATGTGTTGAGCATCCCAAGGATGGTCATCGGCTTTAAACCGCGCTTAACTCTTGCCGAAACAATCCACTCGTACAGAAAGGGTTCCAACGTTTGGGACATCACCCACACGCAGGCTATTCCCGTGATTGAAATCAATGCAATGGATTGGAGCGCCGGGTGCTTTGCAAAAATCAAAACCCCTAATCCAATGATTGTAGTGATTGACGACACAAAAACGGAAACCCTGACTGACGTGAGAGTTGCGCCATCTCTTTGTTGCCGTTGCAAGCCATCCATGGTAAAAATACTGTAGTCGTCACCAAGGCCAAAAATGAAGGTGGATACCATCACGTTAATCAAATTGAATTCGATGTGAAACAAGGCCATAATCCCGAGTATCCAAACCCACGTGATAAACATCGGAATGAAAGTGATCAACGCCAATTCGATTTTTCGATACGCTAGCAGGAGCGCAAAAAAAACAATCACCGACGTAAAAGCGACAATAAAAGTAAAATCTGCATTTACCTTGGCGATGAAATTGTTCGTGAGTGTCTGCCGATCTATAGCGGTGACGAAAAGAGCAGCATTGAGTTGTGCATACAAGCTCTCCTTTTGTCCTCGCTCCACCATCACCGGGGTGATCACCAAAGTCTGTGTCGATGACGACAAAACGCTCTCACCAAAAAACGCATTCTGCAGGGACGTCAGCGCCGTATCGCGCAATGGTTCATATTTTCCGTCAATGAAATTATCTAAGGCATCATAGGTATATCTTGAAAACTTCAATCGAGCACCCTCCTTGATCAACACGCTTTTTACCTGTTCTTTTCTTTGTTTGGTCCAATACGACCTCCACTTTTCAATTCGAGTTTTTTGAAGGGAGTCCGACACCAACAGAAGGGATGGCGATAAATATTTTCGAACAATCCCTGCTTCTCGCCATCGTTTAAGATCCGTTTGAATTTTTTCGTTTCGCTTCAGCGCTTCTTCCTTATTAGCTCCCTTCACTACCAAATAGACTGACTGAAAAGAGACTTCATTGATCGAATAAAAATCATCCTGTGCTTTAGTCAGCTCCTCCGACATAAAATTCAATTTGTTCATGTCGCTATTGAACTTTGCATCACCAGCAAAATAGAGAAACAAAGGCGTCACCAATAAAATGCAAATGGACAACCTTTTCGTGGTGGCGGAGCTAAGGAAAAACTTATTGAGAAAGTTTTCAGGATAATGACTGGATCGGAATATTTTGGTCTTGACAAAATGAGGTAAGAACAAAAGCGAACAAAGCGCTGCCCCAATCAGGCTGAACCCCGCAAACAATCCAATATCACGAAGTATTGACGCATTGGCAAATTGAAGGCCAAAGAATGCCAAGACCGTTGTTGCGCTGCCGAGCGTCATTGGGCCGGTTAAATTTCTTATCGTTTCGCGCTTATCCTGAACATGTTGCAAATGGACAATAAAGTGCAACGAATAATTTACGGCGATCCCCAAAACAATTGATCCCGCCGCTAGTGCCAGAACGGAGACACTTCCTTTCAAAACAGAAAGGCATGCCAAGGATAAAAGTGCCCCAAATACAACGGGAACAAGCACGATGATGGGGGCTCTTTTCCTTTTAAAAAACCAAAGCACAAAACCGACCAATAACACCAACATTATTGAAGTGGTAAGCCACGTGTCCCTTCGAAGCTGAACTGCATTACCTACGGCCACAGCGGTGCCACCAAAATACGCCGCTCTGAAGTTTGGTTCAGTTTGGTTTTGCTGTTTCACCACTTTATTGAGTTGATCAATAAAATGAATGTTCTGTCCCGTGTTGCTGGATGGAAACCTAGGTGCGACAAAAAACAAAACGTGCTTCAGGTCCTTTGTGAAAAGGCAATTATCGTAGAGCACATAGTTTTCGTCGTATTGGAGCTGCTTAATTTTGCTAAGCCCTAATTGGGTAATTCCAATAATGTCTTTTGAATACATTCGCTTGGTGAACAATCCCGCCGGAGAAACCAACTGGCGATAATTGCTTTCAATACGCCTTGCCAATCGGCCGGGCTCTAGAAGGGAATCTAATTTCAGGTAATCGTCATCGGTGAGAAAAACAGGAAGATGCTCTGTGATCGAATTGTAAAACTCAAGCGCTCGTTGATCATCTATTCTGAACGTGATCTGATCAATATACTCGTGCGAAACAGAATTAATTCTTGAGACAAGAGTATCCGCTTGTCGTATTAACTCCTCAGGGTCGTCTTGCGCAGAGTCGGTGGCCGAAACCATGAATGCCAGCTTCTCAAGAGCACGGGAATGAAATACTTCGTTGAACGTTTCCGATTCCTTATCGTCGGGAAAAATATCAGAAACGTTCTCGCTGATTTTGATTTGTAACGCAAAAAAAGCCAAAACCGCTACCGTCGCCGGGAAAACAAAGGCGAGTACTCGCGGTCGACGGTGGAAGTAATCAAAAGCTCTTACGAAAAGGCGCTCCATCATCACATTACGTTTTGATTCGGAACGTTTTTCTTTTTCCGTGTCAACTCAAGAGTCAAATAAGTCAAAAGGCCAAGAACAGCACCAACCACTGCTGCCAGGGCGAAACTTCCGACGATGTAGATTCCTAGGCTTTGCAATGCAAACTCTAACGTGATGGTGTCAAGCGTAGGAAGGTGCATTGGTTCACCAAGCAGTATCGATCCCGACATCATGCTGCCGTAAAGGATAAATGGAATAAAGGGAGGGAAACTAACATTGGACCCCACCAGCACCAAGATCTTGTTCAAGCGAAGGACCACAGCAAGCGCGAGCGCTACCACCGACTGAAATCCCCAAATCGGAACGATCCCCATAAAAGCACCGAACCCTACTGACGCTGCTTTCAATCCGTTCGACTGCTGCGGGTTGACAATATGCTGTTTGAGTATCTGCCCAAGGTTCTTGCCGCGAAGGCTGCGGAAAAAATCTCTGGGCTTGATGTACAAAAGAGCGATCGTCACCAAAACAGTGTTCAATACACTTATTCGGGCAAAGTCGGTGAATGGGCGAAAATGAGAAACCCGAACTGCTTTGTCAGCATAAAAGACCTTTATTGGCACACTCGTCACCTGAATGCCACTCCATGCGGCACGGACCAACACCTCGATTTCAAACTCATACTTCCATGTGAAAAAGGAAATCGACTGTAACGCCTTCACAGGATAAAGTCGAAAGCCGGATTGCGTGTCGGGCATGCGCAAGCCAGTTTCAACCCAAAACCAGAAATTGGAAAACTTGTTGCCAAAGCTACTTTTTCCTGGCACCATGGATTGATCCATATTTCGAGCGCCAATAATTATGGCATTCCTATGCAGTGGAAGCTGGTCGATAAATTTAGGAAGGTCTTCTGCAAAATGCTGGCCATCCGAATCGATCGTGATCGCATAGTCGTAGCCCAACTCTATCGCTTTTTTAAAACCGGACCGGAGTGCAAACCCCTTGCCTTGATTTTTTCCGTAGCTAATCAAGGAGACAGAAAATGTCCTCAAAATCTCTACGGTCTCATCTGTCGATCCATCATTCACTGCAATAATCTGATCTGTGTATTGGAGCAGATCATCAATTACATTGGCCAACGTCTTCGCATTATTGTAGGTCGGCACAATAATGACCACTTTGTTAAAAAGAAAGGCTTCCTTAATTCTCGTCTTATCGGCGCTCATAGGTTTTTAAGGGTCGCTTTCATTTTAAAAAAAATAACAGCCCCTGCATTTATTGTTGCAGTGATCTTCAAATTGCCATTTTCCTTCCCATCAATTGAAATAGAAGAATCCACCAACGCGTTTTCAACGGGATTGAGAACCGACAAGAATTTGATGTTAGGGGCGTCGTCAATCAGCAACTGCTTGCCCTCTGTCCTTTCCAAAATTTCCTTCACCATTTGCATCATGCATACACCGGGCACCACTGGCAAGTTCGGGAAGTGCCCTTCAAAAATGGAATGGTTTTTCTCCAACCGAAGTGAAGCACGCACCACTTCATTCGAGCATTCTATGTTCTCAATAAAGAAAAAGCTGTTCAATAGCATTATTGCGCAAGTCTTTTTAGCCCGATTTTCATATTAAAGTTAAAGTGAACAATCGACACCGAATCAGGGATATTTTTTCCTTCGGGAAAGAACCTCACCGTCACCAGTTTACTTTTCCGCCCTATGACGTCCACCGATACAATTGACCGACAATCTGCGGTCGTCTTGAACATCAGCTTCTCTCTTTTCCTGACTGCCGAATATCCACCATCCGCTCCCTTTTTCTCTATCGATTTAATCAATGCCGGTGGAACGAGCATTAGTTCAAAATCTTTTCTTAACGTGTTGAGCACAATTCGCTTCCGGAGTTTTTTTATCACGTGATACGTTTTAAACTCGCCGTTTTTTTTCCATTCAAAGTCGAAATACGTAATGCCTGCTTCATTGGAGAACACCGCTCTTCTCGAGCTATCAGGCATCACCTTCAGAAAAAGCAAACCACTGATATGATGACCCACCACGTCCACGCTAGAAGCAAACAGTACCGAAGAAAACTTGGGGACCGATGATTCAAGGCAATCGCTCGACAATGCAGGGTGTACGTAATGGATTGGCGAAAAACCCTCCAACCCAATGGCCAGGCTAACGAAGAGTAAATATCTCATCATTGACCGCTTGGTTAAAATGCTTGTTGCTGAAACGCATGATCGTTTTGTCGCCACCAGGCTCATTTAATTCAATCTGCGAGACGGAATAATCCTTCTTTTCCACCTGCACGCGAATCGTCTGAAAAAAGTCCTTAAGTGTTTTATTTTGAGGTGTCAATTCCAATAGATACAAGGATTCGCTTTCAAAAATTTCCGATGAGAAATCTTTATTATAAAGGATTGTTCCCTGCACGCAGTCAACAATAATGCGGTTTACCTGGCGGAACATCTTGTTTGACGACACATTGATTCGGTTCTCTTTGTTTCCATCTTTGGAAAACATTTGATTGCCATTGATGATCATCAAATAGGCATACGGTGTCTTATATTCTATCCTGACCTTGTCGGTGCGCTTGAAATTGAATTCCCCGCTCGAAACGATTTTCTCTGTCAGCATGGTCATCACCTTCTCCTGTACAAAATCACTTTTGATCGAAGTAATCTTCTTGCTCTCAGCCTCCAACTGCTTTTTAAAAGTTTCTTCATTCCCGACGGGCTTGAAGTTTTGGCAAATCGAACAGAAGCTTGTTGCCGTCAGCAGAATAGTGGCCAGGCTACGCATATGGTTTAACATTTAGCATCTGATCCAACGGTACGATCCTTAACCCCACCTCCGATACGTGATCAATGAATCGCGGCAGCATTTCAATCGTGGCCTCGCATCGATCATGAAACAAAACGACATCGCCACCTTTCAATTTTTTGGTCACCCGCTTCCAAAGTTTGTCTTTGTCACTAGAAACCGTATCGTACGATCGGATGCTCCAGCCAATGGCTTGGTAGTCATCGCGAACAGCTGCCGCCAAATTTGGATTGGTCACACCATAGGGTGGTCGAAACAATTTTGGTTTTTTGCTGATCGCTAGCGCAATTGCATCGTCCGTCATCTTCAATTCCTCTCGCATTTTTTGAGCCGATTGTAGGTCAAACCATTTTCCATGATTGAAACTATGGTTGCCAATGAGATGGCCTTCCTCATTGATTTGCCTTACTAATGATTTGGCGTCCCTCACTTTTTTACCGATACAAAAGAAAGTGGCCTTGACATTTTTCTCCTTTAATATCTTAAGGATCCGAACCGTGTTCTCTGGCTCCGGGCCATCGTCAAATGTAATGGCAATGGAACCACCGTTGCGATCGCCTTTGCAGAAAGTCCTTATATAGAAATTAGAAGCGATGAAAAGAGATCCGTAAACTTTAAAAAATAAAAATCCGAGAATTACTACACTTGGCACCGTCATCGACCAATATCCGGCCACAAATCCACCACCCGCAACTACGAATGCGATCAGCGAACCGACGGATATAATTCTTTTTCTCAACACGCTTTGAGCAAAATTAAAGAGTGATGTTGATTAAAATACGGGTTATAAATCAAAACCTTCTTTACCTGTTCCGGTTGTGGGCGATTTGGGAAAAAACCCTTCTTGATCGCCATTACCCCCAACCACAGCGCAAACGACGAAGCCGTGGAATATTCACCGCAAAGTTCCTTAAATGAATAGGTTGGTGGAGAAAAAGGAACATTCATTTTGTTTATGATCGAATTGCGTGTCTGATCGTCGTCTGAGCCAAGCAGAATAAGATCAATATCTTCCATCCTTGTTTCCGCTGCCTCAAGCAAGTCTTTCAGCTGAGAAGTTACCTGAGTTGACTCTTTTGGTTTATATATCGTGCGCATTCCAGCAATCTCCGCCCACGCATTCATGGGGGCATCGCTTAAAACAAAGAACGCTGCCCCCTCGCCATGAACCGCCTTCGAAAATCCAAACCGATCAAAAATTTTTACGGTTACGTCTGTCACTTCATCTATCCCCCCTATCAAAACGTTCTGTGCTGATTTCTCTTCGAGCAGCATCATCGCATCATGAAGAGCGTTTTCAAAAGAGAATCCTCGCTGCGAATACGTTTGATTGTAGCCAAAACATTGAAGAAGCAGTGCGATCTGTGATGCCACAGTGTTGTGCGTAGACTGAATGAACGGAGTGGGGTTCAACGCCTCTTCCTTGTTCTGTATAAGTCTAGTCAGGAATTGCGTCGTGTCGGTAATGCAGCCGAGACCTGTCCCCGTCACAATTGCATCTGGCTTTTCAATGCCGGCTTCCTTCAAGGCCAAAGCGGCGGCGGCTACGCCTGTCCGAATTATCTTGCTCATTCTTCTGATGGCTCGTGGATCGATCCAGGGAGAATAGTCCGGCTCTATGCACTCAAATTTCCGTGACAAACTGGACACGATGCCGTCCAATGGATTGTTTCCAAAACTGTGCTGCGGTGAAATCGATGCAATGCCGTTGATGTACGTCATTTATCTCGAAAAAATGATTGATGAACAATTGCCGCCAAAGCCGAATGAATTACTCATGACGTGTCTCACATTAAGTGCGTTTTTAAATTCCCTTATCGGGGAAAAATTTACTTCAGCCATCTTCGATTGAAATCTGAGGTTTGGAAAAACGCAGCCGTGCACGAGCGACATCACCGAAAAAACTGCTTCTATTCCTCCACTGGCGCCCAGCGTGTGGCCCGTAAAAGATTTAGTGGAACTCGCCAGTGGCACTATATCACCAAACAACCGCTGAACAGCCACACCCTCGGAACTGTCATTGTTCTTTGTACCCGTGCCATGCAAATTGATATAGTCAATTTGAGAAGGTTTGAGCCTGCTCGAGCGAAGGGCCGACTCCATCGCCAAGAAAGAGCCGCGGCCATCTTCTGATGAGGCTGTCTGATGAAATGCGTCATTGGTGTTTCCATAACCGGAAATGGTGCACAGCGAATTCAATGCTTCATCCCTTAAAACTTGGTCGGAAACTAAAACTAAAAAACCTGCTCCTTCGCCCAGATTCAGTCCATTGCGATCTGCGTCAAAAGGTTTGCATAGTTCCTTGTCCAAAATCATCAAACTATTGAATCCGTTCAAAGTAAATTTTGTCAGCGAATCGACTCCACCGGCGATAGCCACGTCCAAATATCCTTGTTTGATCAGCCGGCTCGCATAGATGATAGAATTCACCGACGACGAGCAAGCGGTATTAATTGTTGAAATATGATCTGTCGCTCCTAAATCCTCTGCAATTCGCTCAGTCACACTTCCACACTCATGGTCTTTGACGAGGGAGAAATCAGCGTCTGCACCAGCAACGTATTGTGAAAAGAATTTTTCGCTCCGATCCATTCCGCCCACGGTTGTACCGGATAGGATACCCCTTCTCCACGGCAATGAAAGTTTAACGCTGTTCAAGGCATGCCGTGCTGCATAAATTCCGAGCAATGTGGTGCGGTTGAAGCTTCCCTTAATCGCAAGTTCGTTAGCCAATTGCGTGTTGGAGATTTTCACTTCGCCTACCGGCAATTGCCTATGAACAGAATCAAATAGAGAAAGCGGACCTAAGCCGTGTCGATGATTTTCAAAAGACGTTAATGTTTCGTCAACCGTTTTGCCGATGGCTGAAATTACTCCCAGCCCAACCACATGTACTCTTGATTCCAAAATAAATCACGCCGGTTGATGAGAACGTATATACTCAGCCATGGTCTTCACCGATTTAAAAATCTTTGGGCCCTCTTGCGGATCGGTGATCTTAATGTTGTAATTCTGCTGAAGCAACACAATCAGTTCCAGCGCATCAATGGAATCGAGACCCAACCCATGCACAAACAAAGGTTGGTCGTCACCGATATCTTCGGGCTTCAAGTGTTTCAGGTTCAATGCGTCGATGATTTTTACTTTCAACTCGCTCATTAGTTTTTCCATACTAGGCGCTGTATAAAGATTTAATATTTTCCACGGAGTGTTTTTCCTTTAGTCCAGTATTGTCCTTACCGATTAAATACAAAAATGCCTCGTATCTCTCACCCAGGACGTCCACCCAACCCGCTAGGCAAAGTTTGCTTTTTTCTTTGAGTATTTCATCAGAGTACGCATAAAGCAAGTCAGGATCAAAGCTTGGGGTGACAAAAAAAGTGCTCTCTCCTTTCAATCCATGGCGAATACTTATTTCTCCATTGACAATATTAGGTAGCGTGTACACAAAAAGGGCAGGGCTCGCTACCTTTTTCATCGACTCAAAATAAGATGCATCCGTATCTAAACTCCCTTTTGAATTTGAAAGCACTACCGAAATTTCAAACGGATTGACCGATGAGATATCTTTTCCCTTCAACAATACTTCGCTAGCCAGAAATCCAAGTCTCGACAAGTTGTCCATTTTATAAAACTTCGGATAGTTCAATTGCAGATGACCATAGGCTTTTTCCAAAAACGCATTCAAGGCGACCGTCGACGAAAAAATTTCCTGACCGTTCAGGATCACCTTTCCGTTTTGAAGCCTGCAAGAACCCTGAATAAAAGACGCCATTGTTATTGAGCGGAAACTTTCGTGCTTTTCTTTATCAACTCGGCCAGTTCTTTGATTTCCGTTGCATGATTTTTGACAAACGGATTATTTGTATCCCAAACGTAACCGGCCAAAACAGAACAAATCTGTCGCTGGATCGTCTTCACCTTGTTCTGAGCAAAGAAAATCGTATCCAGCGTGCCGTCGTACCACCCGGACACGTACGACCTAAATGTGGCCACGCCCTGCTGAACCACTTTTGTATACTCCTCATCCCAATCCACCTTTTCGCCCCGCATCTTTTTCACCACCAAGTTACTTGCCAAGTGGCTGGACACGGTAGCGAACATCACTCCCGATGAAAAAATCGGATCGAGGAATTCGGTCACATTCCCTGTCAACACAAAACCCTTCCCATAAAACTTATCTGTGGTGGCAGACCACGATTCCAATTTACGAGGTTCAAAAATCCAGTCGGCATCCTCAAAACGCTTTTTCAAATATTCATTTCCATGGATGAGTTTCTTGTATTTTTCATGTTGATCACCCTCGAATTTGTCGAAGAACTCGAAACTTCCAACAAACCCCAGGGAGGTGTTGCCATTGGAAAAAGGGATTACCCATACCCACGTACCTGGGGCATAAGTTACAATCGTGATGCGATTCGGCTCGTCAAATAGGTCTCTTTTCCTGTCAGTCACGTGAGCAAAAATCGCTTTGCGTGGATCGAGTACGGAGGGTTTATCCAACTTGAACAAGCGTGGAATCACCCGACCGTAACCACTCGCATCGATGATAAATTTGGCTTTGATCTGTGTCTCTTGGCCGTCCACATCCTTTACGGTGGTGAGTGAAGATTCGTCGTCAAGAAATTCGATGTTTGTCACCGTCGTTTGGAAATCCACGGGGACGCCGCGTTGTTGCACCGACTGAATCAGCGTCATGTCAAAGTCGGCGCGCGGCACCTGCCAGGTCCAATTCCATCCTTTGCTGAACTGATCCGAAAAGTTGAAGTCAGCGATCCTACCGTCGTTCAGAAACTTGGCACCAAACTTTTCTTGGAAATTCTTCTTTTTGAGGTCCTCCAAAAAACCGCAGTCATCGAGCACTTCCATGCAGCGGGGAAGCAAACTCTCGCCGATGACGAACCGAGGAAATTTCTCCCTTTCAACGACATGAAGGCGAAGGCCGGATTTTTGAACGACAGCCGCCGCCACACTTCCTGCAGGCCCAGCACCAATTATCAATACGTCAACTTCCTTTTTATTCATTTCAATTATTTCTTTTGTATAACTACAGCGGCGTTGCACCCTCCAAAACCCGACGCCGTTTTCAAGAACATCTTTAGTCTTCTCGACTCATTCCTTGTAATCACATTGAGCGGCTCTGAAACCCCCAATGCTGAAAAACCTTTTGTGCTGATGAGCTCGTCATATTTCAGAGAGCGTATCCCCATGACCACTTCGACCAGGCCTGCGGCTCCCAAGGTATGACCAAAATATCCCTTTAAACTATTGACTGGATTTGAACTCAACCCCGCCTTTGCGAATGCCTTCGCCTCCATTTCATCATTGTAGGGAGTAGCCGTGCCATGTGCTGAAATAAAATCGATCTCCTCCTTATCAATTGCTGAGTCCTTGATCGCAAGAGCGATGGCATGCGCAAGTTCTTCGCCAGTTCTGGAGGGGCCAGAAATATGATTGGCATCGTTCGAAGATCCATCACCCAACAAAAAAAATTCGGAATCTTCTGATCGACTTAAGATCGCCGCCGCCGCTGCCTCTCCTAAATTCAAGCCCTTGCGTTGCGCGTCAAACGGCCGGCAGTGCGCATCACTGAGTGCATGTAAACTTTTGAACCCGGATACCACAAAGCGACTAAGAACATCTGCGCCAACAACTATCGCATGATTGAATTTCCCTGCATTTAATAATCGTTTTGCTGTAATCAGAGCCATCACTCCGGATGTACATGCGTTAGAAACGACATAGCTACCTGCAATGCCAAACCGTGCAGCAATTTTGCTTGCCGTCAAGTGCAGATCAAGGTCCGGAGAAAATGGTTGCCCATCCAAAAGCTCAATGTTGCCTTTGGTCGTTGCCAGGATAAGTACCGCCTTCGACAACGGAATTCTATTGTTTGCCTTTGCCAATGCCTCTTCAATGGAAAGGATTACGAGCGCTTCAAATCGGGTACTCACTCCTAACTCGTATAAAGGCAACGCGTCTATCTTTGAGGCCAGAAATGATTCCTCTGCAAAAAGAGGGTCCTCAATTCTGGATACACCCGTCCTGCCATCCCTAAGCGCGTCAAAATTCTCTGTGCTTGTCTTCCCCAACGGTGAGATCAAAGAATCGGATAGAATCGCAATGTGCTTCATTTGATTTCTTTTCTCATTCTTTCCTTCCACTTCTCAAAAAATTCCGGAATCGTGAGTTGCAATTGAAACGTCTTGGCATCAACAAACACTTGCATGGTGGAACCCAACGCCACTAATTCTTTTGTTTCTTTTTGGTAAATCTGGTAGTCGAATTTCAGTTTGGCCGCGGGCGTGTCAACGTAGGTCGTTTCCACCAACACAGATTCTCCGTACTTCAGCGCTTTCTTAAAGTCACATTGCACCGAAACGATTGGTACAGCCAATCCATTTCCGTAAAAATCCAAATACGAAATACCAAATTCTTTGCCGAACGCTTCACGTCCATCTTCAAAATATCGAACGTAATGACCGTGCCACACGATCCCCAGCGGATCCGCCTCATTAAATCTTACAGCAATTTCGGTTTGATGAGTGAGCACGCTATAGACTTGAAGATGGTTTAACAAACACCCTGATCTCGCATCGACAAAGGAGTTCATCCTTCTGTTTTACTTCGCCTAAACAAAGAGTCATGTCGAAGACTTGATTGACCACTTTTACCGAAGTGGTAAGTATTGATCCTACGTGAGGCAATCGAAAAATTTTCAGATCCTTGACATTGGCAATGAAGCCCATCGGGGTGGGCAAATTTTGCGTGTGAGCGTAATGTCCTGCCTGCGCAGCTATCGTCTGTGCTACGTTTTCAACCAGACCAGCTTCCAAGAGGAAATCACCTTGCACAAGCACGTTATCTTTTGCCACCTCAAATTGTGTAGTCGCTCCATCCGCCGAGGCCTCAATCAACGAATCCACCATCACGAACGGTGGCCGCTGGGGAATATAATTGGTAATATCGTTCCGGGTGGCGAGCATTAGGCAGCGGTTTCCCAAAAGTTATAATAATTAAACCACTGATCGGGATATTGTCGCATTTTGTTTTCCAGGCTGATCACAAAATCATTAGCGAGCTGTTCGGCGTAGTCGTGTTTGGAGATGTTTCCTTTTCGCAGCGACAACGTGCTTCCAAAAAAATGATAGTGCGTACTAGTCTCTTTAAACGCGTAAACAAAAGAAACCGGAACATTAAAACTGGAGGCGATGGCAAAAGGTCCTTGAGGGAATAGCGCGGGGCTGCCCAGGAAGTCCTTGCTGAAAGTCTTCGCCCCTTCCACGAAGCGATCCGCATGCATGCACACTAGTTCATTATTTTGAAGCGCCTGCCCAATTTCATACACATGAGACAAATCATTGCGAATGACAATCACATGAAAGGTCCGATCGGTGACTTTGTTCAGATATTTTTTGATTTGCTGATGCTCGCCATCAAACATCACTACATTCACCCGGGTATTCAGCCCGCTGAGCATCTGACCCGCGATCTCCCAGTTTCCGACATGTCCGCTCAACAAGATGCCGCCGTTTCCAAGGCGAACGATCTCTTTCAAATTTTCTTCGCCATCAAAGTGGAACGTGAAGCTGTTTTTGATGCCCGCCATCACCACAATTTTATCGAGCAACGTCTGACCAAAAACGTAATAATTCCGATATAAATGGAGGCTTGCTTTCAAGAATCGGTAGTGATGCCTTTTGCGAAAATAATCTAGGACATGAGGGGTACTCGATCGCGAGAACAGCACGAAATAAAAGACGACAAACCGAAGGAGCAAATAGGCAGAGCGGACGCCCAGCTTACTGACAACAAAAACAAAAATCTGATACCCTAGTTTGTTTCCGCGCGACTTGCCTAGCCATTGCGGCATGGCTACGCACTTACTTTCTCCAGCATCTTGCCGGCCACGTAATCATAAAAGTTCTGGAACGTGGAGATGGCAGCAAAATCTTCGGGTTTGACTTTAAAGCCAAAATTGCTCTCGATGACGACAACTAAGTCAATGTAGTCTAAACTGTCCAATTGCAGCGTCTCTCGAAGGTTCGCCTCAGGCGATATTATTGACTGATCTATTTCAAACTCTTCAGCTAAAAAAGTATTGGTTTTCTCAATGATTTCTGGCAGTTCCATATAGTTTAGTTAGGATATTTCTTAATGATTAGGGAGGAGTTGGTGCCTCCAAAACCAAAAGAATTCGACAAAATTACATCAATATTTTTACTTACCGTGCGGCTGACAATATTCAACTTGCTTGAATCTTCATCCGGTGTTTCAAAATTGATGTTTGGTGCGATAAAAGAGTCTCTCATCATTAGAAGGGAGTATACAATTTCGCTTGCACCTGCCATCCAGCACTCGTGACCCGTCATCGATTTGGTAGAGCTCACAGGGGTCTTTGTATCAGAGAATATTGAGCCAATCGCTTTCGCCTCACTCGCATCGCCCGCAGGAGTGGATGTCGCATGGGCGTTGATGTAGTCAATGTGTTTGGCCGCCAATCCAGCATCTTGTAGGGACATCTTCAGCGACCGGGCCGGCCCGTCAACACTCGGATTTGAGATATGTTCTCCGTTGGACGAAAATCCGTAACCAATAATTTCCCCAAAAATCCTGGCCCCTCTTTTTTTCGCCGATTCGAGGCTTTCCAAAATAACCGTGGCTGCTCCTCCACTAGGCACTAGTCCATCCCGATTTTTATCGAATGGGCGCGAAGCCAAGGTGGGTTCGTTCTCCCTAATGGAAAATGCACCCAGTGCATCGAAGTTGCCCATCGAGTAAATATTCGTTTCCTGTGCACCGCCGCATACGATGCAATTCTGCATGCCATGCTTAATCAGGAAATACGCTAGGCCTATGGAATGCGATCCACTGGCACATGCCGCACTCACTCCGAAATTGATGCCTTTCAATTTAAAAATGGTGGCCATATTCATGTTCACCGTAGAATTCAGTGACTGAAAAACCGAGCCTGATCCAATCAGCATCGTATCTTTCTTCTCCCGAATGATGTCGGTCGCCTCAATGATGGGTTGCGCAGAGCTGTCATTTCCATAAATAATTCCTACTTCGCGACTGTCAAGAAGATCCTGGTCAATGTTGGCACTGCGAAAGGCCTCAGCAGTAGCCATGTAGGCGTACTCCCCCTGCTCGGGCAGCATCAGTCGTGCACGCCTGTCAAGCACACCTTTCAGCATCGGTCGTTCCACACGACCCGTAAGGCCCGACCGATAACCCATTTCCTTTCTTTCGAGATCTAAGACGATGCCCGATTTTCCCTCGTAAAGGGATTGCCTTACGTCTTCAAGATTTTTACCGATGCAAGAATAGATACCAATGCCCGTGACTACTACTCGATTCATTGAGATGAATTAAAACCAATTTGGATTGGGTCAACTACTAAACCAAGCCGCAAAATAACTCAATTAATTAATCTTTTTGGGCGAAATTTCACGAATACAAACCGCCATTTATGGAGAGCACATGCCCCGTGATATACGAGGCTTTGGGTGAAGCTAAAAATGCAACCGCCTCGGCTACTTCGTCGGGTTCTCCAAATCGCTGCATCGGTATGAGGGATTTCAGGTCTTGTTCTTTGAGGTCCTGCGTCATGTCGGTTTTTATGAAACCCGGCGCCACCGCGTTGACAGTTACACCACGTCTGGCCACTTCCTGAGCCAATGCCTTTGTGGCACCAATGACACCGGCCTTGGCAGCGGAATAATTCGTTTGGCCAGGCAGCCCTTTTAGACCTGAAAGCGAAACCATATTTACAATGCGCCCATACCTATTCGTCAGCATCCCGTTGATCACCAGTTTTGTCACATAATAGAAACCATCAAGACTTGATCCTAACACGTTTTTCCATTGCTCTTCGGTGAGCCAAATCATGAGCGCATCCTGCCGTATACCGGCATTGTTTATTAATATTTCGATGACGTTCTGTTTGTTCGCGTCAATCCATTGGCCCAAAGCCTCATCCACTTCATTCTTTTGCGAGACATCGAATGGTAATAACTCCGCTTCCACGCCTTTTTCTTCAACCAGGGCTTTTGTTTTTTTCGCTTCCTCGATATTCGACTTGTAATTGATCAAGATGTTATAACCTTGTTCTGCGAGTTTTATGCAAACCGCTCTGCCAATACCCCTCGACCCACCAGTGACTAATGCATACTTGCTCATGGTTAATAATCTAAAAGATGGGGTTTGCTCTGAAGGTATTTTCTGACGGCTAGGATATTGGGAGCTTGTGGCCTGTCTTCAACGATCGCCGGAACGATCGACCGAAGTTCGGTGTAAAATTTTACAGTTGTTGAAGACATACGAGGCTGGCATTTCAAAAAGTCGATCGCTTGTGCCAGCGCAATAGCTTGTATGGCCAATACGTCGAATGAATTGTCAATTACTTTTCGTGTGATTAGTGCTGCATTGCAGCCCATACTCACAATGTCTTGATTGTCATTGTTATTGGAGATACTGTGCAAGTACATCGGGTAAGACAATGTCTGATTTTCTGCTGTCGTTGAGGTAGCCGTGAATTGCATTCCTTGAATTCCAAAATTAAGGCCCAACTTTCCAAGGTTGATAAAAGGTGGTAGTTTTTGGTTGAGTTTATCGTTCAGTAAATAGTTGAGTTGGCGTTCCGCTAGCATACATAGTTTCGTGATCACCATTTTCATTTTGTCCATCTCCAACGAAACGTAGTCGCCATGAAAATTTCCACCGTGATAAACGTTTTCTTTCTCATAGTCGATCACGGGATTATCATTTACTGAATTTACTTCATTTTCAAGTACCGTCTGTGCATTTTTTAAGGTATCATAGACAGGACCGAGAATTTGAGGCACGCAGCGCAGGGAATAGTATTCCTGTACCTTATCCGTGAACACTGCTTCTTCTATTTTTCGATGATACAGATGATCCGGCCGTTTTCGGATCAACTTGCTGTCCGTCAACATCTCCCGCATCAATCCAGCGACATGATTTTGCCCCGCATGATTCTTTACGTGATTTAGTTCGAAAGAAAAATGATCGTCGAATGACTTCATCAGCTCATTCGTAATGGCCGATAACGTCACTGATAGACTCAGTAATTTCTTCGCATAAATAATGTTGACCATCCCCACGCCCGTCATCGCGGAAGTTCCGTTCATGAGGGCCAATCCTTCGCGCAAATAGATCGCGAGCGGCTTCAGGGCCTTGACTTTCATCGCCTCCGCAGTAGGCATCAACTTACCAT
This sequence comes from Cyclobacteriaceae bacterium, assembly GCA_035492075.1. GTDB lineage: Bacteria > Bacteroidota > Bacteroidia > Cytophagales > Cyclobacteriaceae > ELB16-189. The sequence goes on from DATJJP010000060.1 coordinate 42,624, forward strand.
CTACTGTTACCTCGCCTTCCCCAATCAAGTTCAGCGCAAGATGTGCAAGCTGCACCAGATCACCACTGGCCCCCACTCCACCCCGTTCGTAAATGACAGGAACGATTTTCTTATTTAGAAAATAAGCCAGTTGCTCGACCGTGTCAGAGTGAATACCTGAGTATCCTTTCATTAAACTATTGAGGCGAGCCATGACCGTGGCCCGCGAGATATCGGAAGAGAAGAGTGGTCCGCTGCCCGATGAGTGGCTTCGGATCAAATTATATTGAAGTTCTTTTTGATGCTCTTCCGAAATCTTGAACTGGGCCATCGGGCCCAGGCCCGTGTTGATACCGTAAATGATTTTATCCTTCGAATAGGACAACAGGAAGTCAAAATTCTTTTTGACGCGGCTCAGTGCCTGATTCTCAAGCTCAACGAGTTCATCGTTGAACAAGACTTTTTCAAAATCTAAGACCAGAAGGTTTCGGCTTCCAATGGAAATCATAGAGCAGATAAGCCGCGAAAATAGTCAAAGAAGCCCAAATATTATGGCGTGAAAGACGAAAGCCTTACATCCGGGTTCCAGGGAATTATTTTGGTTTCTTTGTTTTGAATGTGGAGGGTTTTTCGACGGAACGTTTTCCAAACGTAGGGCAGTAATGTGCGCCAGAACAGCTCGCGCAAATACACGCGATCAAAGCCAGAGCTATAAACTTTTTCATGTTGGGAGGTTTGCGATTGATCCAAATGTACCACCAAAAGTAATCCAGAGTAAAGTATTATTTACCACATAACAAATCCTATTATTGGGCTGCAAATCCAATATTTTCGATGTTGTAGCTAGTCGTTTTAAAATTCGGGCTATATTTGCACTCTTTTTACGCGCTCACCGGGCTGAAACCTAAGCCTTCAGGGCGATGGAGAGAGAAAACTAATACATAGTGTAGTTGCTTGATTTTCTTGGAGAGGTGGGTGAGAGGCTTAAACCAGCAGTTTGCTAAACTGTCGTACGGGTTAAACCGTACCGGGGGTTCGAATCCCCCCCTCTCCGCTCCAGGTCTCATAGCTCAACTGGATAGAGCAGCTGCCTTCTAAGCAGCAGGTTGCTGGTTCGAGTCCAGCTGGGATCACTTGTAAATTTCAAATTCAAGATTTGAGATTCAAAATTTAGGTTACATTTGCGCCTCGAATTTGAATTTTTTGAATCTGGAATTTTGAAGTTCGACGGGTGTAGCGTAGCCCGGTATCGCGTGGCGCCTTGGGGCGCCAAGATCGTCAGGTACGAATACTCGCTAAAGAATTTTCGGGGTGTAGCGTAGCCCGGTATCGCGCTTGGTTTGGGACCAAGAGATCGTCAGTTCGAATCTGGCCACCCCGACAAGGCTTCGTCAAAATGACGAAGCCTTTTCTTTTTGAATGAAATTCCTTGTCTACATTTTATACAGCGAATCCGAGTACAGGTTTTATATTGGACACACCCAGGACCTGGACAACAGGATGCGCCAGCACAACAACGGGGAAACCAAGTCAATTAGGTTTGGTGTTCCCTGGAGAATAGTTTGGCATGCGGAGTTCCCCTCACGATCAGAGGCCATGAGAATCGAAAACAAAATCAAGAATAGAGGAGCCAAGAGATTCCTCATGGAGGTATCGCGTGGCGCTTAGGCGCCAAGATCGTCAGTTCGAATCTGGCTCCCGCGTCGAAATCACCTAAGTCCCCGAATGGCTAAAGTATCACGAGGTTAAAATAGACGAGGGCTAGCGGAAGACCGCCAACCCTCTACATCGCTTTAATACTTGTTCTCACCTAAACTCGAATACATAAGTACGACGATGATTGTCTACTGAACGCAAGAGATATCTTTTATTGTTTCGAATTTATTTTTTGGTGCGAACGGTAATGACGTATCTATTACCAAACCCGTCGAAAAATATTTTTTTGCCGATCTTCATTTGGTGCGACTTATCAATAAACCTTTTTCGGAAAACAGATCAAACCTACCCATCAACTATCGTCTCTGAGAATGGTCGTTTCCCTAACCTGAACGTTTTTCTGATCAAGCATAGGAAGCTAACATGGGCGTTGACAACTTTAGTAAGGCCTTTCTTTTTTTTTGGCCTACTTTCGCAGTTAATTTGAACGAGGGAAAACAATATGATCTAGTAGTTGTCGGAGGCGGGGCTGCCGGTTTCTTCGGAGCCATCGTTGCCGTTGAAATCAATCCGAACCTCTCGGTCATGATTCTTGAAAAAACCACAAAACTCCTTTCAAAAGTAAAAGTCTCTGGAGGCGGCCGATGTAATGTCACGCATTATTGCTTTGAACCAGCCATGCTCGCCAAACGCTATCCTCGCGGAAGCAAGGAATTGAAATCACTGTTCAAGAAATTCCAGGCGAAAGACATCGTGGATTGGTTTGAATCCAAAAATGTAAGCCTGAAAACCGAAGAAGACGGAAGAATGTTTCCCGTGAGCGACAACTCCCAATCCATCATCGATTGCTTCTTATACGAAGCAGGTCGTCACAAGATTGAAGTACGGACCCAAATGGAAGTACTGAGTATCCAGCCAGCCAGCGAAGGATTTGACGTTGAGACAGCCCACCAAAAAATCTCCACTAAAAAAATATTGATTGCGACAGGTGGTTACAATCACCTGGAACAGTACGCCTGGCTGGGTCCCGCCGTCATCATCCCCCCCATTCCTTCTCTTTTCACTTTCAATGACTCGAAAAAATTATTCAAAGACTTGATGGGCGTCTCGATGGCACGGGCAGAGGTGAAGATCGCGGGGACAAAATATGCTGAGGCAGGTCCTGTTTTGATCACGCACTGGGGCCTGAGCGGGCCCGCCGTAATCAAACTTTCTGCGTGGGCCGCCCAATTCTTGCACGACAAAAAATATGAATTCACGGCTTTGGTAAATTGGACAGGATCGGCCAACGAAGAAGGGGTCCGTTTGCATTTCGATGATCTAAATTCAAAACACGGCAAGCAGAAAATATTGAGCAATCCACTCTATTCCATCCCCTCGCGCTTGTGGGCACGACTGTGCGAACTCGCAGAAATTGAAGAACCGTGGACTTGGGCCGTACTCCCGCGAAAGAATCAAAATCGATTGATCGAATTCCTGATTCGATGTCCTTTCGAGATCAAAGGGAAGACCACTTTCAAGGAAGAGTTCGTGACCTGCGGTGGCGTGGACTTAAAATCCATCGATTTGGAAACGATGGAAAGTAAAACCGTAAAAGGAATTTATTTTGCAGGTGAAGTCTTAAACATCGATGGAGAAACCGGCGGGTTTAACTTTCAGTCAGCTTGGACAACAGCTTACATCGCGGCTAAAGCAATCAGTCAATTCATATAAATGTAACCTTCTGCTTTCTATATTTATGGGAAATAAAAGCATGGAGGATATCGTCGTTTGCAAATCATGCGGCCTGGCGGGCACAGGTCATTATTGTTTCAATTGCGGTCAATCCCTTGCCGTCAAGCGAATTTCTTTCAAAAGCCTATTGCATGAGGTGGCCCATTTCTTTACGCACATGGACAAAGGGATTCGTTACACGCTCAAGGAGCTGATCCTCCATCCGGGGAAAATGCAGCTCTCGTACATCGAAGGCAAGAGAATCAATCATCAAAAGCCGTTCTCGATGTACTTTGTTAGCGCTACCGTGCTTGGATTAGTCTTATACTGGATTAACCTACTGCTGATAACCTATTTTCACGCGGGAGATGCCAGTGAGGCATCTTTCTTTCATGAGTATATGGTGATCTTTCTTTTGTTGACCATTCCTTTTAGCGCGCTGATTACCTACGTGTTCTTTTATAATTCAGGGTTCAATTTTTCAGAGATCAGCGTATTTCAACTTTATACTCTTTCAGTGTTTTTCCTGATTGTGATTTTCTGCAATTTTTTAAAACTGATATGGTATGACTTTGAGACTCGCTACCTGGAGCTTCCATTGGTTCTTATTTACAACGCCATCACCTTTGCAAATTTCTTCCCTGGCTCCAAGTGGAAAATAGTCGTTAAAAGTGTGTTGTGTGCCACGATATTCTTTCTGGCAATTACCTTTGCTCAGGATTACCTAGTTGAAAACTTCAATCGCTAAAAGCTAAGAATTATTTCAGCACGACCACAGTGATCCCAGCGCCACCTCTCTCGACGTGTTCATCAGCAAATGAAGCTACTTGCTTTACTCTCCCTAAATGCTCTCGCACAATTTTTCTCAAGACACCCTCTCCTTTTCCATGAAGGATTTTTAATTCCCCTTGACTGAGCAAAATCGCGTCGTCCAAGAATCGCTCGAGTTCAGGACCTACCTCTTCAGCTCGTTTTCCACGAAGGTCTAGGGTCGGTTCAAATGAGGATTGTTTCTTCATCACATCCAATCCCATAGCTCTCGTCTTTTTTAGAAATGAAGCCTCCACCAAATCACTTCGTACCAGCTGATTCAATTTCACTGTTGACCTGACACTGCCAAACTCGACAATGGCCTGATTTCCTTTTATACTCACCAATGTTCCTGTCACTTCTTGTCCAATCAACCTGACTTTGTCTCCTTCCTTTACCTTTTCCGTTGAGATTTCTTTTTTCACTGAAGGCTTCACTTTGTCGGCGAGTTCTTCCAGTCCTTGACGGACTTTTCTGGTTTCTTTTTTTTCCGCTTTGTTTTCTTTGATGTGACGAATCGTTTTTTCGATCTCGCGATTGGTTTCCTGCAGCAATGACGAAGCTTCGAGTTTCGCACGATCTACAATTTCTTTTTTCTTCGACTCGAGATCGGCATTTAGTTTTTGATAACGGTCTTTCTCAGCAGCTGCTCGGCTCTCTTTTTCGGACAAGTCGCGCTGACGTTTGACGAGCATTTGTTTTTCCTCGACCACCGTCTTCATCAGCGTTTCCAAACCCGTCAATTCCTTACCGATAATTTGCTCGGCCTGTTCCAGTGTCTCATTTGGCAAGCCCGTTTTGCGCGCAATCTCTAAGGCAAATGAGCTGCCGGGCTTGCCGATCTCCAGTTGAAATAATGGGTGAAGTTTTTTGGTGTCAAATTGCATCGAAGCATTTCGAATATCTCCACGGTTGGAGGCAAATAATTTCAAATTGTAATAGTGCGTGGTGGCTACGCCCCAGGCTTTCTTTTGCACTAGTGAAGAGAGGATTGACTCCGCTATACCCCCGCCAAAATTGGGGTCGGTACCTGAGCCAAGTTCATCCATCAGTACTAATGATGTAGAAGCGGCATTGCGCAAAAAGAAATTCATGTTCCTCAAATGCGAACTGTAGGTACTCAAATCATTGTCGATGGATTGTTGGTCTCCGATGTCTAGAAAGATGTTCTGAAAAATTCCCACCGTAGATTTTTCGTACATCGGCACCAGCAATCCACACTGCGCCATGTACTGCACAAGGCCCACCGTCTTCAAGCAAACCGATTTTCCACCCGCATTCGGGCCGGAGACCAATAGAAAGCGGGAGTCCCGATTCAGGTCGATCGTGAGGGGAACAATTTCACGTTTTCCTTTTAAGCTTAAATACAAAAGCGGATGACGCGCCAAAATCCAATTCAAATAAGGTTGATCCACCAAATTCGGCATCGTTGCCTCCAAATCAACGGCCAGTTTTGCCTTGGCACGATTAAGATCTATGGCTCCCAAAAATTCACAGGTTGACCTAATGGACTCTAAATTCCCCCGAAGCAGTGCTGTGAGTTCCTTGAGAATCTTCACTACCTCCCTTCGATCGGCATGAAACAAGTCCCGAATCTCATTGTTGGCTTCCATCGATTCGGCAGGCTCGATGTAGACCGTCTGCCCCGTTGCCGATTCGTCAAGAATGAAGCCACGTAGTTTCCTTTTGTGTTCTGCCAATACGGGGATTACCACGCGCCCACCACGTACTGTCAACGTTGCGCCTTCGGGCACCCAGCTTTGTCCGACCGAGTCGCGAAAAATTTGGTCCGTCATTTTCCTCACCCTCGCCTCTTCCTCGCGCAGTCGCTTCCTTATTCTTGCCAGTTCCGGACTTGCATTGTCTTTGATTTTCCCTTTCTCATTGAATTTTTCTTCCAGCGAAGAAATCAGGGACGGAGGTAAAGTGACCCTTTCGGTGAGTCGGCTCAATTCTGGAAATTCTTCCTTTCCCTTTGCCAGGAACTTGAACGCCGTTACTGCAATCTGCAGAGAACGAATGATGTCTTGCACATTTTCTTCTTCCAAAAAACTATCTTCAATTCGAATGACATCAAAAAAAGCGGTGGGGTCGGTGTAATTATTTAACGGAAAGTTTTCGCCTTTTTCAAGGATGGTTTTGAATTCGTCACACCGTTTCAACAAAACCCGTGTGTACTCAAAATCGGCCGAGAACGATATCCGCTCCACCTCCCTGACCCCAAGATCGCCCAGGCAATAATTGACCAACCTCGATCGGACTTGGTCGAAGCCAAGCTTAATTTCAAAATCGTTGGGATAAATATTCAATGAATAATAATTATTGCGGCTTTGTTGCCGGTGCAATATGAGTTCGTTGTTCGCGAAGTGTCAGTGTGTCAATTACCGAATCGTAGACCACTTCTAACTCCTTGGGGTGGTCGAGGTAATAGGTATAGGTTTGTCTTAAAACAGAATCAGGAACACCCATACGATTCAGCAGGCTTTGCTCAAACGGAATAAAATATTTAATGGTCGTGTCCTTCGGCTGGGCAATTGCGTCCATTCTAGCCTCTGCCAAATATACTTCTACAAGCAATGCGGAAAGTTGAACTGGTGTCAGTACTTCCTTGGGCCGCTTGTCGTTTTGACAAGCCACAATCAGGGGCAAAATGAAAAAGCACACGATTCGCATAACCATTTTTCTGTCCTAAAACAATTTGAGTGCCACTTTCAACTTTCCGTTCGCTGCCAGGACGAGCCTTTTTACAAACGAGGCGTCTCCGGTGGCCAAAAAATAGGTTCAAATTTAATTCTATTTCGAATGGCGAGCTAAAGCACTCCGACAAATAATCAGTTGGCCGATTATCAGGACATCGTGTACGCGGTAAATGGAGATTGCTTATTTTTAGCCCCCAAATTGGAAATGCCCATCACTGGTCTCATCAAAAAAAATATGAAACCTTGCGGGGCGATTTCCCGTGACTAGTTGGACATAGATTTTTATTGTGAAGGAGCTTCTCAAAAAACTGCGCAGATACGAAATCCAGATCCGCAAGGCTGTCAACAGCCAGATGCAGGGTGATTACCGCTCCTTGTTCAAGGGAACGGGCCTGGAGTTTGATGACGTACGTCCGTATCAATACGGTGACGACATCCGCACCATCGATTGGAATGTGTCGGCCAAAGGTCACGGAACATTCGTCAAGACGTTTCGTGAAGAAAAAGAGCAAACCATTTTTTTCATCCTTGATGTAAGCGCCTCTCAAGAAATAGGAACACCAGGGAAAACAAAAGTAGATATTGCCAAAGAGGTATGTGGGGTGCTGGCCCTCTCGGGCGCCAAGGAATCAAGTCAGCTGGGCTTGATTTGCTTCTCAGATGAAAGAGAAAAGGCAGTGAAACCAAAGAAAGGGTTGGTGCAAGCGTACGAAATCATTCATCACATTATCCGTCTGAAGCCCGTTTCACTGAAAACCAATTTAAACAAGGCGATTGCCTTCGCTCAAAATTTCATCAAACGCCGAAGCGTGATCATCATGATCTCTGATTTTATAGATGAGAATTATTTTCCCGGGTTAAAGTCACTGGCGCGCAAACACGATTTGGTGATCATCCGTATATCCGACAAGCGTGAAACACAGTTGCCAAAACTCGGGATCATCCCCGTGTTAGACAAAGAAACCCAAAGGACTATTTGGGTGAACACGTCTTTCGGAGGCTTTCGAGAGAAAATTGCAGCACATAACTCGACCCGTCAGGAAGAACTCGCCGATTTCAGCAAAAAACACCAGATCAATTTTCTATCGATCGATACTGACGAAGACTACGTGCCTAAGTTGCTGAGATTGTTCAAAGTGAGAAATAAATTTACGAAGGCATGAGGTTTCAAGTTTCACGTTGCACGTGGCAGGTCACAGCCTTGCGGGCGAAACCGGTTTATCGAGCCGTTCTATTTTCTGCATTCTATATGCTGCATTCTTTCACCTTACATGCGCAGGAAATAAAAGTGAGGGGTACGTTCAATGGAGACTCGGTCAAAATCGGTGGGCCTATTGAATTTCACTTGTCCGCACACTATCCATCGAAGCTGAATCTCTTGTTCCCCGACTCCGCATTTTCATTCGCCCCCTTTGAGCTGCAAAAGAAAATCTATTTTCCGACGAAGACAACGAATGGGGTAAGTGTTGACAGCGTGACTTACATTCTGGCTTCCTATGAAGTCGATAACATTCAGGCATTAAAGCTGCCGGTGTTCGTGGTGAACGCGATGGATTGCACTCAAGTATTTTCCAATACGGACACCGTCTATTTTCAGAACTTAGTCAAAGCAATGCCCGATTCACTGACCGCGGAAAAGCTTCCGTTGAAATTCAACACCAACTACCTCAATGTGAAATGGCAGCTCAATTATATTTTGGTTGGAATAGGGGTCTTCGTTTTAGTGGTGATCCTTATTTTGGTTTGGGTTTTCTTCGGAAAAGAAATCAAGAAATATTTTAGGCTGAAGAAATTAGTGAAAGGGTACGAAGCATTCCGAACCCAATTTGACGCTTCCGTGGATCGCCTCAACAATGAATTCTCACCCAACGCGGCGGAGCAAAGCCTGCTGATTTGGAAAAAATACTTGGAGTTGCTGTTGTCAAAACCTTATACCAAATATACGTCTCGGGAAATCAGAATTGCCGAAAAGAGCGAAGAACTCGGGCTGACGCTGATGGCGATCGACCGAATGATCTACGGACACGAACACGGTAGTGTGGATAAGCCTTTCAATAATTTGAAGAATTACATGCACATGCAATTCGAGAAAAAGAAACAGGAGGTAGCCAATGGATAATTTGAACGCTCCCTGGTATTCTTTGGATTGGTTCACTCTGCCAACCATTAATGCGATGACCTGGGAAAATCAGATCTTCTTGTACCTGATCCCCGTTGTTCCGATACTGTTTATAGTACGATGGCTGATTAGATACTTCGCCAATCAAAAGCTCCCGGTAGCATTGATCAAAAGTGATTTAAAAACCTCACCCTTGCAATTACTTCGATTTATACCGGAGATCACATTGATGTTCGTTCTTGCCCTGATCCTTACCGCATTGGCGCGTCCACAGAAAACAAACGAAAAGGTTGAACAATGGACGGAAGGAATTGACATCATGCTGGCGCTGGATATTTCACAGTCCATGCAGATCGAAGATTTTCAGCCTAATCGTTTGGAAGCAGCAAAACAAGTAGCACGTGATTTTATCAAAGGAAGGATTCAAGACCGCATCGGCCTTGTGGTTTTTTCGGGTGACGCGTTCTCTCTGGCACCATTGACAACTGACTATGAGTTGCTCTACTCCTATTTGAATGACATTTCTTTCGAGATGATCGAATCTCGAGGCACTGCTATCGGAAGCGCGTTGGCGGTAGTGACGAATCGAATGAGAGAATCGGAATCAAAATCTAAAGTGTGCATCCTTTTAAGCGACGGAGACAATACAGCGGGAAACATCGACCCAATTACATCCGCCGAGTTGGCGGCGGCCCATAGTATCAAACTTTATACCATCGTGGTAGGTAAGGAAGGGCTTGTTCCCTATGGCAAAGACTATTTCGGCAGGCCACAGATGGTGGAAAACACCGTGGATGAAACTACCATGCGAAAAATTGCCGACATCGGTGCGGGGCAATTCTTCCGTGTCACTGACAACGAAGCACTGAAAAATGTATTCGATCGGATCGATAAGTATGAGAAGGCCGAAATCAAAGAAAGCCGTTTCAAGGACACCTCAGATTACTATTTCATCTACTTACAGTGGGCTATGGTGTTCTTTCTCTTGTGGCTCGCACTCAAGTCGAGTTTCATGAGCAATGTTCTACAAGATTAACTCGATGACCTCGTAATTCGGTGATTCGTTAGTGAGTATGCTAGTTGATCACTTAGAAATCGACAAATCAACCCATCAGTCCCGCTTTTCCCCACTCTTTTTTTTCCTGTTCGTTCCATAGTTCAGGATAGAAGAAAATCCGTTGAAAGCGCGGGGGCAAATATTTCTGCCAGTTGGTCCCGCCTGTCGCCTTAATGTCTTCAGGATCTTTTTGCAAGTATTTGGCTGCCGACTTCATGTGCGACAATGGCCAGCGCACGTTGGCCAGCTCATCAAATTCGCGAAGGCGTCTTACAACTTCGAGTGAGCCCGCAAATTGTTTTAAGTAAATCTGTCGCAGGTTTTTGTCGCGGTGCTTTTCGCTGAGCTTTTTGAAATCGTCGATGTATTTCTCCTCAAACTGTTTCAGCGTGAGCGTTTTTTTTCCGGTGGCTAGTTCCGTTGCACCACTTCTCCAATACAATTTTTCAAGAAGATCGCTCACTTCAGTTGTCCCTTTCATTTTCTCGCGATCGTCCGTATTAACCAGGTGAATCAGATCGGTTGAACAGATTTCTATCATCCGGTATTGCCCTGACTGAAATCCCGATGCCGGAAGGAGCGACATTCTGAACTTCAGAAATTGATCACGATCCATGCCATCCACCATCACTCCAAACGAGCCCACCAAATGGCGGAAATAACTGATGATCCGGTCGAGCCGCTCACAGAAGAATTTCTCGGTCAGATTTTCATGCTCCACAATCTGTTCGATCTCCCACAACGCAAGGTTGAAATACAATTCGGTAATCTGATGATAGACGATGAACACCTTTTCATCTTTGAAATGTGTTTTCGGCGTCTGCAGGCTCAACAGTGTGTCCAAATGAATGTAGTCCCAATACGTTAAATAGTCGGAATACAAAAGGCCATCGAGGTAAGACGAAAGGTCCTGCCCCATGGCGGCATATTTTTGCTGAAGTTTTTGGAGTTGTTCCTGAAGATTTTGGTCGATGGGGTTGGACATACTTGGATCAGATTTGTGCTTCGTACTTAGTTGCGTAAATTTGCGCGTTAAAAAAGAATAACCCAAACTTTATGGCGTCTCACACGGCTGCGGCCCCCGCAAAAAAATCGATGAAGCAAGATCGTTACGAGCAACCAGATTTCTATTCGATCGATGATCTGCTCACCGACGAACATAAACTGATCCGCAGCTCCATTCGCGAGTTTGTAAAAAGAGAAATTTCGCCCAACATCGAAGATTGGGCACAACACGCGCATTTTCCATACGAAATCGTTCGCAAGTTTGGTGAAATCGGAGCCTTTGGCCCCACGATCCCACAACAATACGGCGGTGGCGGCCTCGATTATATTTCCTACGGCATCTTGATGCAAGAAATTGAGCGTGGCGACTCAGGAATGCGCTCGACGGCATCGGTGCAAGGATCTTTGGTCATGTACCCGATCTACAAATTTGGTAGCGAGGGACAGCGCAAGAAATATTTGCCTAAGTTGGCCAGCGGCGAATGGCTCGGTTGCTTTGGCTTGACAGAACCTGACCACGGGTCGAACCCTTCCGGCATGGTGACGAACTTCAAAGACATGGGAGACCATTATCTATTGAACGGCGCCAAAATGTGGATTTCAAATTCGCCAAAAGCGGATGTAGCCGTAGTGTGGGCGAAGAACGAAGCGGGGAGAATTCACGGGTTGATCGTTGAGCGAGGAATGCCTGGATTTTCAACCCCAGAAACACATGGCAAATGGAGCTTGCGCGCGAGTACCACAGGAGAACTTGTCTTTCATGATGTGAAAGTTCCAAAAGAAAACCTGCTGCCTGGAAAAAATGGCCTTGGTGCGCCGATGATGTGCCTGGATTCTGCACGTTATGGTATTGCCTGGGGTGCCATCGGAGCCGCGATGGACTGCTACGATTCTGCGAGACGTTATGCCATGGAGCGAATTCAGTTTGGCAAGCCCATCGGATCATTCCAATTGGTGCAAAAGAAATTATCTGAGATGCTCACGGAGATAACCAAAGCCCAGTTACTCAACTGGCGCCTGGGCATGCTGATGAACGAAGGCAAAGCCACTACGCCGCAAATTTCACTTGCCAAGAGAAACAACGTGCACGTTGCCCTTGAGATCGCCCGCGAAGCAAGGCAAATTCATGGAGGCATGGGCATCACGGGGGAATACCCGATCATGCGTCATATGATGAACTTGGAGAGCGTGATCACTTACGAAGGAACACATGACATTCATTTGCTGATTCTGGGAAATGATATCACAGGGATTCCTGCGTTTGCATAAAGAAGTAATCCACGGCATTTTAAAGCAGTGATCTTATGGAGGCTTATTTCTTTATTGACCACAAATGAGGCATTTATCGGTAAAACGAGTTCTGGGCTCTTGCAGCATCATCGCCTTTCTTGTTGGTTGTGGTCACCAAAATGTTGAGCCAGAATATTCAATCGTTCCTCATATTGATCTGTTAGAATTCAAATTTTCGCAAGGGGATATCAGTTTAAGCAAACCTGATACCCTTAAAATGAAATTTTACTTGACCGATGGTGACCTTGATTTAGGGTTAGGTGTGGCAGACACCCTCCCTCCATTTAATCATGCCTTTGTTTACAACAAAAGGTCAGGTGAGTTTGTGCCCGCAAATTCAGTTCCTAAAGATCTCACTGACTTAATCACTTATCGGGACTGCAAAACCCTTGACACCCTCCCTCCCTTGACGTGTGGCAACTGGGCATTAGCCTATCGCTCAGGCTCCGTGATTGATACTGTATATTACAAAGTGAATTCAAATCATTGGAACTTGTTTATCAATCTGTACGCGAAGGATGTCGCCGGCGCTTGGCAACCGATAAGCACTGCCAATCTTGCCCCATTTCAAGCTTGTACACCAGGTTTGTTTAACGCCACATTTCCCCGCCTGCCATTCGTGACTTCGGGGCCTTTCAAGTATCAATCCACTTCATCAAAAACAGGCACGATGACCTATGACGTCACTAGCTTCGGGATAACGTCGTTATTAGGAGGCAAAACTGTAAAAATTCAATTTCACATTCAGGACCGGGCTTTGCACGTAAGCAATTACGTAGCCAAGGATGACATCGTGATTCATTGATCGGCAACTTAGTTCACGGCCGTGCTGAACGTAATTCGTTGCACTGGATTTTGCGGATCAGTCGAGTAAATCGTGATCGACTTATTTTGTGGGCCCTTGCGACCTTGGGTGTCCAGCGTTATCTTGAGAGTCACCTCTTGCCCAGGTTTTAGTACCCGAGTGCCAGGGGAAATGGTAAGGCACGTGCAGTTACTTTGCGCATGCCGGATGATCAACTCTTTCTTACCCGTGTTCGTCACTTTAATTTCACGTGACAAGACTGCGCCCGCTCTCACAATGCCAAAGTTGACCACATTTGCTTGAAGGGATAAAACGGGAGCCTCGACCAGTTCCTTCTCCGAAAGCTTGGGGAAATATTCTTCCGTGGTAGCGAAAACAGAAAATGCTTTTTCAGGGAACTCCGTGTCGTCTGTCTTCAATTCGACGTTCTCAGAAGTAAATCCATATTGATTCTTTAGTTTTGCATCAAAGGCAATTTTGATATTTGCCACCTGATCTGGCGCCACTACCTTCGGCAGACTCACTTTGATGTATCGTGGAGCGACATAACCTTTAAAGTGGATGGAATCCTTACCTGCATTTCGAAAGGGAAACACCGCTGGTTCTGTGTCGAGATTGATAAATACTTTGCCTACGTTGAATGACTTCGACTTGAATCGCAGGTTTCCTACCGCTGCGGTAAACAATGCAGGTGTGTTGGCCGTTTCTGGATTGATGACATTTCCCTTGATCCGCAACAAGATCGGCTGACCGTCCCAATCCGTAGTTACTGTGAGTGTCTTATCAAAATAACCCGGTCTTCCCTTGGGGTCATAGCTGGCTTTAATAAAACCGGTGGCATTCACCGCGATGGGCTCCTTGGTCCAGTCAGGTGTTGTGCACCCGCAGGAGGGTTGGACGTTCACAATTTTTACAGGCCTGGTGCTTTTATTTGAAACCACGAATTCAAAAGTGGCGGGGCCATCCTGTTCAACAATGTTTCCGAAATCGTGAATCTTCTCGCGAAAAATAAGGGGCTCTGAAAATTGGCCAAACGAAACGCTCGACAGAAAAAAGAGGAAAACAAGGAACACATATCGGATCATGCTGATTCAAGATTTAACATTCAAAATTACACATAGAACGCCTAAACTCCTTCCAAATTTTATTGGAGGGATAAGTTTGCCACTTCAATTCCGAATGTTCATTTTTGCCCCGAACCATTGGGATTGAATTATACACATGTCCAGAATTTTAACAGGTATTCAGAGCAGCGGCCGTCCGCATCTCGGCAATTTATTAGGGGCAATTATCCCTGCCATCGAGCTTTCTAAACAATCGGGAAACGAGTCGTTTTTCTTTATTGCTGACCTTCACTCTTTGACCACGATCAAAGACGCAAAGGTACGAGAAGAAAATGTGCGTGCGGTGGCAGCCGCGTGGCTGGCGTTTGGCTTCGATGTGGAAAAAAACTTGCTGTACCGTCAAAGTAGAATCCCTATGGTCTGCGAGTTGACTTGGTACCTGAGCTGCTTTACCCCCTACCCAATGCTCGCCAATGCAGTTTCCTTTAAAGATAAAGCCGAGAAATTGTCAGATGTAAATGCCGGAGTGTTCAATTATCCGGTGTTGATGACCGCGGACATTGTTTTGTATGATGCCAATTTTGTTCCTGTAGGTAAGGACCAACGACAACATCTCGAAATCGCCCGCGACATTGCAAGTACTTTCAACAGTAGATACGGCGAAACATTTGTACTTCCAGAAGCGCGCATTGAAGAAAGTGTGATGACCATTCCAGGTATTGATGGTCAAAAAATGAGCAAATCATACGGAAACATCATTGACATCTTTTTGCCCGACAAAGAATTAAGAAAGCAAGTAATGTCAATCGTTACCGACAGTACGCCGATGGAAGCGCCAAAAAATCCCGACACCGACAATGTGTTTGCGATTTACAGATTGCTTGCTACCCCAGAACAGACATTGGCCCTTCGTCAAAAATATTTGGCAGGGAACTTTGGTTATGGTCACGCCAAGCAAGAGTTGTTTGATTTGATCGTGCAGAAATTCGCAAAAGAGCGTGAATCGTTCAATCATTTTATGGCCAACATCCCAGTATTAGAAAAGACACTGGAAAAATGTGAGGCGAAAGCAACCATCATCGCCACTGAGGTGATTGGTCGCGTCCGTAAAAAGATTGGGTTTTAAATTAGACCGCACTCCACACTACCTGCTGCTTCTCTTTGGTGTTCAACACGATTCGTAGCGGATTAGGGACGATCACCAATTTTGTTTCTTTGCCCGGCATCGTTTCGACCTCTACGAAGACTCCTTCGTTCGCAGAAACGGCGAATTCATTTTTTGAAGTGATGAGGTAGGTTTTGGCCAAATAGGCAATTGGAAAAAGTACATCGGTATCGGGCGAGAATTTGTCGTGCACTTCTTGCAACGCTTCCTCTAAGTATTCGCCGTATTTTACTTGAAGGGCGTCTTCGAGGTCGTGAAGTTCCTCTTCAAGGTCATCGTATTTAGGGTTGTTGTAGTCGATTTTCTTCAATTCATTGCGTCTGATCGCGATGTCTTGAACAGCCTTATCGAGTGCTTTAATATCCATTTCTTCAATTTTTTCCAAGATTATGGAAATGGCTTTGATTTTAAAAATATAATCTTTTACCAGGATAATAAATGGAAAAATTTCCGTTTGGCCCAGCCCTTTTGTACCCTTTGTCACAATTACTGGTCAAAAGCTAAAAATCAGACGAATCGGTAAAATCAGTACTTTGCAAAACGGGACGTTTTTCCGTCACGCAATTTGTTGTCAAAGCATAATCCCGGTTAAATTTACCTTTCAAACTCTCATTTATGGCTACCGATTTTCTTCCCCTCAATGGCACCGACCACATCGAATTTTATGTGGGCAATGCCAAACAATCCGCGCTCTATTACCAGCATTGTTTTGGGTTTGAGTTGGTCGCCTATGCAGGCCCGGAGACAGGCGTGCGCGATCGCGCCTCATACGTAATGCAGCAGCACAAAATTCGTTTTGTGCTTACCACCTCACTCGTTCCGGATTCGGAAATCAACAAGCATGTCGGCAAACATGGCGATGGAGTAAAAGCGTTGGCACTTTGGGTGGACGATACCACCAAGTCATTTCAAGAAACCATTTTGCGAGGCGCGGAAGCTGTACAAGAACCAAAGAAACTAGCCGATGAGTTTGGTGAAGTGATAATCGCCTCGATCAGGACGTATGGTGAGACTATCCACACGTTTGTGGAAAGAAAAAATTACAAGGGCGCTTTCCTTCCTGGATATAAGCCCGTAAAAAATAAATTGAAAGTAGCACCGATCGGACTGAAGCACGTGGACCATTGTGTAGGCAACGTGGAGCTGGGACAAATGAACCGTTGGGTGAAGTTCTACGAAGATGTGATGGGCTTTAAACTTTTGATCACATTCGACGATAAAGATATTTCCACTGAGTACAGTGCCTTGATGAGCAAAGTGGTTTCCAATGGAAACGGCTACGTCAAATTCCCAATCAACGAACCCGCGCAAGGAAAAAAGAAATCACAAATCGAAGAATACCTGGATTTCTACCATGGACCTGGCGTGCAACACATCGCGATCGCCACCGATGACATCATTCACACCGTGAGTGAATTAAAAAATCGAGGAGTCGAGTTCCTCCACGTGCCAGAGGTCTATTATGAAGATGTAAAAGGGCGCGTGGGTCATATCAACGAAGACTGGAAAGAACTGCAAAAACTCAATATCCTTATCGATCGCGACGAAGAGGGGTATTTGTTACAAATATTCTCGAAACCCATTCAAGATCGGCCCACATTGTTCTTTGAAATCATCGAGCGCAACGGCGCAAAATCATTTGGCAAAGGAAATTTCAAGGCCCTTTTTGAAGCCATCGAACACGAACAAGCCTTGAGAGGAAACCTGTAAGCCCTATGCCAACACTTCTAGAAAATGCCACGGCCAAAGCAAATCATTGGCTGGGCAGCAACATCGACGACGCGACCAAAGAAGAGATAAAAAAACTCCTTACTGGTTCCGATCAAAAAAAACTCATCGACAGTTTTTATAAGGATTTGGAATTTGGAACGGGTGGTCTGAGAGGGCTCATGGGAGTTGGGTCCAATTGCATGAATCAGTATACACTGGGTGCTGCCACTCAGGGACTTGCCAACTATCTGAAGAAATCCTTTCCCTCCAAAGAAATTCAAGTCGCTATTGCGTACGACAGCCGAAACAACAGTAAATTCTTCGCGCAGGTGACCGCCAACGTATTTTCCGCGAACGGAATCACCGTGCATCTTTTTTCAGAGCTTCGCCCTACTCCATTGTTATCTTTCGCCATTCGATATTTAAAATGCGATTCGGGTGTAGTCATCACGGCTTCGCACAATCCGAAGGAATACAACGGCTACAAGGCCTATTGGAATGTAGGTGCGCAATTAGTCCCTCCCCACGACAAGAACGTGATCACGGAAGTAAGTGCGATCACTAGTTTTGATCAAATCAAATTCAAGGCCGATCCTTCGAAAATAAAAACCATCAGCAACGACGTAGAAGACGCTTATTATGCTGAAGTCATCCGGCGCATTCCGAAAAAAGAAAGCATCGCAAATCAAAAAAATATCTCGTTGGTGTACTCTAGTTTGCATGGAGCAGGCATCACCATGGTGCCTGAATGCTTACAGCGATTGGGTTTCGAAAATGTGACCGTCATCGAAGAGCAGAAAGTTCCGGATGGAAATTTTCCTACTGTGCAATCGCCAAATCCGGAAGAGCAATCTGCCATGGCGATGGCCTTGAAAAAAGCAAAGGCAATCAATGCCGAACTTGTGATGGCAACAGATCCCGATACTGATCGTGTTGGCTTTGGAATCAAAAATGACACAGGAGATTTTTTTCTTTTAAATGGAAATCAAGGGTTCAGCTTGATGATGTGGTTCATCATGAAAAACCTAAAAGAAAAAAAGAATGCTTACGTAGCAAAAACGATTGTTACGACAGAGCTGGTAGACGATATGGCCCGCCACCTTGGTATTGAGTGCTACAACACATTGACTGGTTTTAAATACATCGCTGAGCTAATGAGCGAATTAGAGGGCAAGAAAACGTTCATTGCTGCCGGAGAAGAGAGCTACGGATACATGGTAGGAGATTTTGTTCGCGATAAGGATGCCGTAAGTGCGTGTGCCTTTTTTGCTGCCATGGCTGCGGCCGCCAAGGAGGAAGGAAAAACGTTATACGACTGGATACTTCAGATGTATGCAGAGAACGGTCTGTACAAAGAGGGTTTGATCAACTTGGTGCGCACGGGTGCCGACGGAGAGCAGCAGATCAAGGCGATGATGGAGAAATTCAGGAATGATCCACCTAAAACGTTGGCGGGAGAAAAGGTTGAGCGTCTTCTCGATTACAAAACGAGTGTGGAAAAAAATCTTTCGAGCGGAGAAACATCGTCGATCGCTCTTCCGAAGTCGGATGTGCTGCAATTCTACACGGCCGAAGGATCAAAGATTTCAGTTCGGCCCTCGGGCACGGAACCGAAGATCAAGTTCTACATCAGCGTGAAAACCAAACTCAAGAGCGTTTCGGAATTTTCTGTGGCCGACAAGTCACTCGGTGACAAAATTAATGTCATCGGAAAAGAGATTGCTGGCTAGTGGTCAAGTTACGCTTCGGTTTTCTTCATTGCCACTCTTGCGAGGATGATCGCCATCGCAACAAAACAGAGCGCTCCGAGAATCTGATAGCCATTTTCTCCAATTAGTTCACTCAGCTGCTGCTCGATACTGATGGATTGCAACGCCTCAAAATAAAATACGGAAAGCACCGCCACCACAACACCCGAGATTGCTCCTCCAGCAATCAAACCGGTGGCAAACAGGTTTCCTCTCCCTAGATCATCTTCCTCCTTCTTTTCGTTTTTGCTATCCTTGCGCCAGTCAACTAACGCTTTCAAAGCTCCGCCGATGAAGATTGGAAGAGTCGTAGCAAGTGGCAGGTATAAGCCAATAGCAAACGCCAGCGCCTTGATTCCGCAAAGCTCCAGGGTAATGGAAATAAATATTCCCACCATTACGTATTGCCAATCCAAGTTGAACGACAGAATCCCTTTGATAAGTGTTGCCATCAGCGTGGCTTGCGGTGCGGGATATTTTGTACTGCCAATCGCATGAGTGTATCCCTGTGCGATCAAGTCTTGCGTTGGTGTATCCAAAACTTTGATGATGATCCCGATGGCGACAGATGAAACAAGGGCTCCGATAAACAATGCTATCTGCTGATGTCGTGGGGTGGCGCCAATGAGATAACCCGTTTTCAAATCCTGTGACGTCCCTCCTGCATTTGCAGCGGCAATACAAATGATTCCACCGACTACCAGGGCCATCGGCTCATAGAATTTTCCCGTCCAACCTACCGCCGTGAATATCAGACATGTTCCCATCAAGGTGGCAATCGTCATTCCGCTGATCGGGCTATTGCTTGTTCCCACCAAGCCAACAATACGGCTTCCAACCGTCACGAAGAAAAAGCCGAAGGTGATGATCAAAACACCCAGCAAGACTTTTTGCGGGATACTGTCCCCAGGAATTTTAGGGAGAACAGAAATCAATACCACAAGCAACAGGCTTCCAATAAGTACCACTTTGAACGACAAATCTCTTTCCGTTCGAGAAACTCCGGCCTCGCCTTTCTCTTTCAGCGACCCCATGCTTTCCCTGAATGAGCTGACGATCGTAGGAATGGTTTTCATGAGCGTGATGAATCCACCCGCAGCCACCGCCCCCGCACCGATTTGTCTGATGTATGCAAAGTACAAAGCCGTGGCTTGGTTGGCGAAGGTCTTAGTCACGGGGTCCCAGTTCCCGCGGCCACCGGCAACGGTCATGTCCTTTAAATAACCAAGCGTCACCAGCTGATGTGCCACTGTTTCTGCGGGGACGAGTGTCGCCAACAATGGAATGATTGCCCACCATGCGAGCACGGATCCCGCTACAAGTACACCGGAAATTCTTGGACCGATTATGTATCCTACGCCTAGGTACTCTGGCGTAATTTCGCCGTTGATGGTGGCTGAAGGCCAGAATTTGTTTGCCTGCTTTGTGACAAACGCCGGTGTTTCAGAGATCACATGAAAAACTTTCTGGAGCATCGCATACACAAACGCAACACCCATACCCACAAAGGCAGTCTGCGCAAATACGCCGCCTTTCTCTCCCGCCTGCAACACCGACGCACACGCGGTTCCTTCGGGGTAGGGAAGCACACCATGTTCTTTCACGATCAACGACCTCCTCAACGGGATCATCATCATCGTGCCGAGCATCCCTCCGATCGCCGCCAAAGAAAAAATAGTGAAGTAATTAAAGTAATCGGCGCTGTTGAAGTTTCCGCTTTCATCCGTGGATAAGAATAAGAACCCGGGAAGTGTAAAGGCGACACCTCCTGCGATAGATTCGCCTGCCGAGCCCGTCGTTTGAATGATGTTGTTCTCGAGAATAGTAGTCTTCAACAGCTTTCTTCCAAGCGTGATCGCAATTACCGCGATCGGTATCGAAGCAGTCACCGTCAACCCTGCTTTGATGGCGAGATACGTGGTGGAGCAGCCGAATACTATTCCAAAAAAACATCCAAGCAAAATGGATTTGATCGTCAACTCGGCCACATTCTGTTCTGCAGCGACATACGGTTTGAAGGGATTCGACATATTATGCGGTAATTACATTTTTGAGGTTCTCGTCTTTGTTTCGCAGGTCCGCGCCATATTCATACACTGATTTTAGGTTGGCCATATAAAAGGTCCAGCCTGTCTGGCACTGAATATACAAATGAGTTTCTGGGTTCTCATCGGCCGGGATATTTTCTTGGGTGAGTTCAACCATCGTCAGCTTACCTTCTTTTTTTAAACGAACTGATACAATGCTACCTCCAGAGAATTCGAACTGAAAAAAATCTTTTCCGTTAGCTTCAAGCACTTTTCTGTTTTCAAAGACGGTATCGGGATGCCCGTGCCAAAACCATTTGTAAGTGTCGCCAGTGGACGGGATCAGGCTAGGGTTTCCATTCGATAAAAAAAATTCAGCTTGGCGCAGAAACCATTTCTCCAAACCCTGCTTTGTAGACCACGCGTTGTAAATGACGTGAACCTCTGCCTTCACTGGAAGCCTCAGCACAAATTTGGTCCAATCATATTTACTCATGATTTGGAGGGTTAATCCTTTTTACTATATGCAAAGTGATGCACCAACATACAAATTGTGCCCACTACTCCTATTCCAGAGAGGATGTACCACATCATCGCAGGATTAGTGGCGATAAAAGTAAGTCTAAGCCAATCGGCCAAATAGCCACCTGCAAAAGCCCCAATCGCCACGGGCAAAAAAGCAAAGCCCATAAAAGTGCCCACCTGATGGCTAGGGGCCAGTGAACTTACGTAATCATAAAAGCGAGGTGTTTGAGTGGCATCCGCGAGGCCGAAAAGAAACACGCCAATGCCAACCCATGTGGAAGTGGTGGCTACTCCAACAAGAAACCAAGAGAGGCTGCCAACCACGAAACCAATGACCATCGGATAGATGGGTTTCCAATTTTTAAGTAACGCTCCCATGGGCACGGTAAGGAGGATGACGGCTAATGCATCAAGAGATTCAAGCAGTTCGAATCGCTTGAACGCCAACACTTCGTCTGCATAGAAAGGCAGCAGAAAAAAGATCTGCCAAAATATGAGCCAGAAAATAGCGAAGATGAACAAGAAGCTAATGAACTTGAAGTTTTTAAAGACCAGCACCATGTCTTGAAAAACCCGCCCGAACGTGCGCTTGTTCTCATCGGTATTTTCGATCTCGTTAAAAAAGAAAAAAGTGCACACAAAAAGGATTGCCGACGTGATCGACGACATGATCAGGACATACTCAATTCCTATGTTCTCTCGGATACTCAGTGCTACCAACGGTCCAAGTGCACCGCCCAAGTTCACCAGCGTATAATAAATAGAAAACCCGAGCGGTTTTGACTCGGGAGTGGAGGTCTTTGCAACCGTGCCAACAATGCATGGCTTAATGAGAGAGCCACCCATCGCAGTCACCAATATGGCGATGATCACATATGTCCTTTTTCCAATGGCATCGGAAATAAATGCGCCCCATTCCATCCCCGCCAGCCCGATGCTAAAATACCCGACAGAGAAAATTCCAAAACATGCCATCAACGTTTTCTTGAATCCATAGCGATCCACGAACACACCGGCGATGACAGGCAGCGAAAAAATCAACGTGGTGAACCAGCCCGTAATGGTGGAGGCTTCATCGCTCAGTCCAACTTTATTGGCGAGATAAAAAGCGAGCACAGCCTTCGTTCCATAGAACGCCAAACGCTCAAAAAGCTCCAGTGAATTGGCAATCCAGAATGTCGGCGTAAATCCAGTACGCAGCACCGCCAGCCGGTCAGAAAAAAAACTCATGCAAAGTTTGATGGTTAGGTAACGCGCGCCAAAGTAGGTGTATTAATCAACATTTTCAACGATCGGTTTACTATCGGATGATTTTGCTAAATTTAATTGTCATTACCGGTGAATGAGCTTCCTGCGTCTACGTTGTTGGTCTACATCTCTGAGATGGTGTGCGCTTGCACTGCTCTTATTTACCTGCCATTTGCTGCCTGCACAAAACACCCTCACCGCCGACGGCAAAACGTTCACCCGCTACCAGCCCAAATACTTCAAGCCTCATCGTGGAATTTTCTATACCCTGTTCTTATCCCCTGTGGTTACGGTAGACCCCTTGGCCTTGGGTGGAAAAAGTACATACGCTATTGCCGCCGGGTCGCGCTTTAGAATTTGGGAAAGCTACTCTGCCAACGACAAACTCGGTGGCCTTAAATTGAAAGGCATTTATACTGCCGTGGCTTACGAATACTATCCACAGCAATACAGTAAGACATATATATCAGCTTGGGCACGCGTACAAAATTTCTTACCGATTGCGTTCAAGGCCGACTTGATCTATGCCCGTGGGTACGGCCTTCAAGGATTCAGCAGTCGCTGGGGAATTGGCATCGAGGTAAGGGACATCTCGTTGTTTTTATGTGGTGAACTTTACAAAGCGTATTCTCCTATTTGGGGCTATCACCCCAACACCGAGACTCGCTATACAAATGCGGGCGAGATCATGGCGATCATCCCTATTTACGACCGAAAAGAAAAATGAAAAGAGTACTTATACCATGCTTCATTTTCTGGTGCGCACAGTTGCAAGCTCAGCATTTCAACCTCGGCTTCACTTTTCAATATCATATTTTAAAGCAAGTGGAAGTAAAAAACGATCAGATCATCGCCGCTCACTCCTATAGCCTGTACAAAGTAATAGACAATCGATGGAAATTCTTCACTGCGGGGCAGTCACTGGTAGTAGGCACTATTGCACAGGTGGATTTCAAAAAATTCTATTTTGGAATCGAGCCCTCTTTTGAACTGAATACCTACGAATATCTTGTGGGCTACCCGACGTCTTCTTCGTCACAGCAAACGGTGCGATTTCACACGCTCTTCTTGCAGGTGGATGTGCCAACCTATGTAGGCTATATGTTCAAGTCATCCAACTTATTTCGTTATTCCGTTTACGCTGGGGCGAGCCCCGTGATACCTTATCATTTGGAGACTTCTGTAAAAGTCGATCAAGGATCGGCAGACAACTTTGACGATAGTGACCTGCAGCACATTGTATACAGCACGAAACCGTATGTGAATTCAGTGGTCGGCTTTGCTATTCACTACGCGAGCCTCGGTCGATTGGACATTCGGTATACGCATCGGATGAATTCGGTAGGGCCAACTTACCAGACTACATTCAATACCGTGGGCGCCGGCCTGACGTTCTTCCTTCCATTGCACTTGTTCAAGAAAAAAATCTACTATGAAGAATAGCTCGATCATTTTCTTGTTCGTCGTTTTGGGGTGCGCGGGACTTCCCGTCGACAAAGAGTACAACTCGTTTCCCGAAACAAAAGACGCAATTGTGGTTCGCCAAGCGCGATACATCGACAACAATTCGACAGATGTCACTTTCGAGTTAGACCTTTATCACTTGCGCGGGTATGATTACGGGCATATCGTATCGTCCTCTTATTTTTTTAACGACTACCTGGACTCCACTTTTTTCACTTTTTCGGCAAATGGGCAGTTCAAGTTCGTAAGTGCAGCGACCGCCAAAGCTAATTCTACAACACCCTCTTCTGCTGTTATTTTGGTGGATGAAAGTGGTAGTTATGATACACTCGATCAATTCAACAGCCGAACACAAGGCATTGTTAAACTTTGTCAAGACTTCATCACCCCTTCACAATATATGTTAGGGGGGTTTTCTAAAAACGGAAATGTGAATAATCAACCTGCCGATTTCATTCAATCTAATTTAACACCGTACAGCCAAGATCAAATGCCGTTGATTTTCAAACTTACCGGTAAAATAGGTGGGAAGTCTAACTTGTATGATGCCGTGAATGGCGCAATTGATAAGTTCTCGGTGCTAAACTCCAATAAGTCGATCATCGTTTTGGCGCGAACGAACGATGAAGTAAGCTCAAGCTCCCTCAACGCGATCATTGCAAAGGCGACAGCGAATCAGATTCAGGTGCATGTGCTTTTCTTGGGTACGCCTGCGGTTAACAACAGCCTACCCAAACTGGCAGAAAGCACCGGCGGGCTTTACGTTTCGTGTCCGTCTATAAAAGAGTTGATGTGCGCTTTTGAAAATCTCTATTCAGTGCTCAGTGGTGCAGCCAACCTTTGGCGGTTTCGAGTGAATTTCAAGCCGGCGGGTGGAGTATCGTCAGGCCAGGAGTTCTCGGTTGCGATCCAAGTGCGAGACCCTTTGTACAAAATCGATTACAATCCAATCGTCGCTTATGTGAAAGTACCCTAAGACCAAATGAGACCAATTGCTACCCTATCGATCATTATCTTCTCTTGCATGCCTCTTGTTGCACAAAAAATAGAGATCGCCGTGCAGAAAGGACATTCGGCCGAAATCGTTTATGTTGCTTTCAACGAAGACGGGAAGCTGCTTGCGAGCTATGGCAAAGACAACCTCATCAAGCTATGGCATGTGCCCACAGGAAAAGAGATGGCTAGTTTTATCAGCGCATCCACTCATCCCGTAAAATCAATTCGCTTCAGCAAAGGAGATGATTTTCTCTACGTTCTTTATAACGACAATTCCATTCACACATGGGATGTCGCAGCTTCGTCTTTGAAGTCTACTGAAAGACCTGCCTCATCCATCGGATTTACTGACTCGAAAAAATTCAAATCCAGCGACTCCTCTATTTCAGTTTTTGTCGATAGATTTTATTTGAAGAAGCAAAACAGAAGCACAGGTAAAACCGTCTTCACGAAAGTACCGATAGACATCTCTCAAAATTTTACTTCGGTGGCGGTTTCGGAAAAGTCGCAGGCGATCATGGCCGCCTGTCAAGATGGAAAAATCTACGTCTATGATTTGCAGAAAGGAAAAAACCTAAAGACACTCGGCGACCATCTCTCGTCAGTAAATTCAGTAACCCTCTCTCCGGCGGGCGATTTCTTTGCGACGGCCAGTGACGACCGCTCTATTATTATATGGGATGCCAAAACGTTTAAACTTGTAAAGCGCTTGTTTGGCAAATCGTATCGATTTGAAAGTTTGGTGTTCGATCAAACCGGTGGTTTGCTTGCCGTGGGCGATGAATTCGGGAAAGGCCGCATCATTAATCTGCAGTCCAGTCGTTTAAATGTGTCGGCATTCCAATGGCACGACAAAAAAATCAGCGACATCAAATTCAGCCACGACAATCGCACGATCTACTCTGCCGGCTTCGACAACAAACTTGTCGCGTTTGATTTGCAAAAAGAGAAAATCACGCGAACCGAAAAGTATTTAAACTATTTCAACCCGGGTGACTTCTTACTGAAAGACCTCAAGGTGTATCGCGAGCCCTATGCGTGGTTGAACACCCTAAGTGTAAGTCCCAACGATCACTTCCTGGTTACCGGTGGAAGTTGGCGTGAAGGCGTTGCCCGCCAACAACCTCAACAACTTTTGCTCCGAGATTTGAATACCGGCGCTGCAAAGAGAATACGAACCCATCAAGGTTCTATCAACAGCCTTGCTTTCACGAGCAACTTGACTTTCGTGAGTGCCTCGGGAAATGAACTCTTTGAATGGTTTTACAATACCGCCGACGCGCAATTCTACTTCAAGAAAAATCAACTCGCTGATGTGAGCAACATCAAGTCGCTGGTGGCAGTGTCTCAGGATACGGTCATTGTGAATGCCGGTGGTCGTTTGATCGGGTATGACCTTAAGAATGAGAAACAGATTTTTTCCTATCCCTCCACGAATGAGATCAACAGCGTTGGTGTGAACGGAAAGTCGGGAATCGTCGCTTATTCGTCGGGCAACGACTTGGTGATTCGGAACATCAAATCGCAGGCGCAGAGGTCCATCGCCAATGCCCACACCGACAAAATCACGTCCATCACGGTCAGCCCTACGCGTCCTGTGATTGCCACTGCAAGTTGGGATGCCACCATCAAGCTTTGGAACAGCAACACCGGCGATCTGATTGCAACAATTATTGCAATAGGCAAAGACGACCATATCATCGTTACGCCCGATAATTATTATTTCGGTACGAAAAATTCACTGAAGGGAATTGGATTCAAGTACGGCAAGCAATTCATTTCGCCAGAGCAGTATGATTTGCGATTCAATCGCCCCGACATTGTCTTGACGCGGATTGGCTTTGCTCCCGCTACCATTATCAAATCCTATCAGCGGGCGTATCAAAAGCGTCTGCAAAAAATGAATTTCACCGAGCAGATGCTGAGCGAAGAGATTCACTTACCTTTTATCCAAATCGCCTCGGCTATTCCCCTCAACACCGCACAAAAAAGCTTCTTCTTTGAGGTGAAAGCCGGAGACTCAAAATATTCCTTGGACAGGATCAATGTATTTGTCAACAATATTCCGATCTACGGACACAATGGCATCGACTTGACCAAGCAAAAAGTGCAAGAGCTCACCAAGCGAATTGAGACGACCCTTTCCGTCGGGAAAAATAAGATCCAGGTTTCGTGCTTGAATGAGAAAGGAGTGGAATCGCTCCTCGAAACTTTTGAAGTTGATTTGACGGGTGATATGAAAAAGCCCAATCTGCACTTGGCCATCATTTCCGTCTCTACGTATGCCAATGCCGCCATGAATTTAAAATACGCTGCCAAGGATGGACGTGACCTCGCCCGTCTTTTCGGTAAAAAGAACGAACGCTACAACACCATTACCATCGACACGCTCCTCAACCAAAATGCAACAAAAGAAAAAATTACTGATTTGAAAAAGAAGTTCAACAGTTCGGACGTAGACGACGACGTGATCGTATTTGTCTCGGGGCATGGTCTCCTCGATGAAAACCTTGATTTCTATTTTGCCACGCATGATATCGACTTCAATAATCCTTCCATACGCGGATTAAAATACGATGACCTAGAGAATCTCCTGGACGGCATCCCCGCACGAAAAAAACTGTTGCTGATAGATGCCTGCCATTCGGGGGAAGTGGATAAGTCCCGCCTTCGTGTGTCGCCCGACCAGTCGGCCACGCTGAGTAACGGACAGAAGGGCACCGTGAAGACCTACACGTACACCGCCGTGGACGCCGCGGACGAGCAGTACCAGATCGGAATCAAAAGTTCGTTTGAGCTGATGCAAGAACTCTTTGCCAACGTGAGCAAAGGGTCAGGCTCAGTGGTGATCTCTGCGGCCGCAGGAAATAGTTATGCACTCGAATCCGATGAGTGGCGCAATGGTGTGTTCACTTACACCATCCTCTCCGGTTTGAAAAACGAAACCGCCGATCAAAACAAAGACGGAAAGGTGACCGTGACGGAGTTGAAGGATTTTGTGA
This sequence comes from Cyclobacteriaceae bacterium, assembly GCA_035492075.1. Classification (GTDB taxonomy): domain Bacteria; phylum Bacteroidota; class Bacteroidia; order Cytophagales; family Cyclobacteriaceae; genus ELB16-189. The sequence goes on from DATJJP010000060.1 coordinate 70,706, forward strand.
GCAAAGAAGTAGAACGCCTCACGGATGGTGCGCAAAAACCCACCTCGCGTCGGGAGAATCTTGAGTTTGACTTTGTGATTTGGTGAGGTCACCTCGCAAAAAGCTATTTTTGAAGAATGAATGCGTCTGATTGGATTGGATTTATAGGGGTGACTATCCTTCTCGTAGCTTTTCTTCTCAACCTTCTAAATAAAATATCAGCTAAAAGCCTCACCTACATCTCGCTGAACTGCGTGGGGGCAGGTCTTGCTTGCCTCGCTTCAGTGCTGATCAATTATGTTCCTTTCATTATTCTGGAAGGGGCCTGGACGGCGGTGTCTTTGGTAAGTCTTTTTCGAAATTTGCAAGGCAAAAAATCGAAATGACACGCCTTTTTTTACGTTGAAAAATGGTAACATTGGCTTAACATTGCCCACTGGCCGTAAAGCTACATTTGCCCTAACCTTGATTTATGTTTGAACTAGACGCTAGCTACTCTGCTCTTTTAATACTCTGCCTTTTTGCCGCCTGTGCCTTCGAATTTGTAAACGGTTTCCATGATACCGCCAATGCCGTAGCCACGGTCATCTATACCAACACCCTCAAGCCTTGGGTGGCCGTTATCTGGTCGGGCACCTGGAATTTCATGGGCGTATTGTTCGGCGGGATTGCTGTTGCTATGGGTATTGTGAACCTGTTGCCCGTGGAAACATTGGTCGATCAAAACATCGCACATAGTTTGGCCATGATTTTGGCGCTCCTGTGTACCGCCATATTTTGGAATTTGCTCACCTGGTACTTAGGCATCCCTTGCTCGAGTTCCCATACGCTGATTGGATCTATCCTCGGCGTTGGTTTGGCCTATTCCATTTTGCCTGAAGCCATCGGCGAGGCTGTCAACTGGAGCAAGGCAAAGGAAATTGGGATGTCTCTTTTGATATCACCGCTGTTCGGTTTTTCGGCAACCATCATTTTGATGTACTTCATCAGAGTGTCTACACGAAAGACACCAACAGAAGACCTCTTATTTAAAGAACCAAAGAAAAATCAGCCGCCCCCAATTGCAGTGCGCGCGGTGCTGTTCCTGACCTGTACTTTAGTCAGTTTTTTTCATGGCCAAAACGACGGACAAAAAGGCGTCGGATTGATCATGCTTATCCTCATTGGAATTGTTCCCTCCTATTTCGCTCTCGACTCAAAGTTTGATGTACACAAACTTCCTCCTTCACTGCAAAAAATCGAACAACTGGTTTCCACTATCGATTCCACGAGCCTCTCCGCTCCTGACCGGAAAAAATTGGCCGACACAAAAGAAATGAACACGCGACTTGCGGCTATATTTTCATCAGCCACACTCATTGAAAATATCGGGAAGGAAAAAAAATTTGAAGTGCGCAAAGACATCATGTTGATGGACCGTAACCTCAAGTCATTGATCGGAAAAGATGAAGTGCGCGTTAGTGATAAGGACAAAGTGGAATTGACCAATGAGCTGAAGAAAGTCAGAAAAGTAACAGACTACTCCCCTCGATGGGTTATCATTCTCATCTCCGTGTCGTTGGGTTTGGGGACAATGATCGGGTGGAAGCGCATTGTAAAAACGGTGGGCGAAAAAATAGGGAAGGAACATCTAACCTACGCGCAAGGGGCCAGCGCTGAATTGGTAGCTTCGATGACCATTGGCTTGTCTTCTAGCTACGGATGGCCAGTGAGCACAACACACGTGTTGTCGTCGGGTATTGCCGGAAGTATGGTAGCGAGCAAGGGTGTGAAAAATCTTCAACCCGATACGATCAGGAACATCTTGATCGCGTGGTTCCTCACGCTGCCGGTAGTGATGATCATGGGTGGATCATTGTTCCTTTTGTTCAGGGCGATCTTCTAAGCGATTTATTTTAGGGTAAGCACAAGCAAGCCGGAGATGATCAAGGCTGCGGCGATCGCTATGCGCCAGGTAAAAGGTTCTTTCAAAAGCCAAAACGAAAGTAGCAGTGTGATGACGATGCTGGCTTTATCAATGACAGCCACGACAGAAACATCACCCATCTTTATTGCGCGGTAATAGAATATCCACGACAGCGTGGTTGTGAGGCCGGAGATTCCAAGGAACAACACATCTTTTGAAGTGAGATTACCAAAGTCACGCATTGGGCGGAAGGCAATTACATTGAGCCACACGAGCGCGAAAACAAAAGTGGTGCGCACCGCCAAACCGGTGTCGCCGCTTACGTTTTTTAATCCAAACTTGGCGATCACTGCAGTGAGACCCGCAAAGAACATGGAGATGATCGCGTAAAAAATCCAAAGAGGCATATGGTTGCACAATTTTCCTTTCTAAATATCGCAATTATTGTGGACTAGTCGCTTCATGACAATGACTGCTCCGGCAACCTTCCCCTTTGACATCTCGTGCCCAATGCGCGGCCGACCAGTTAGCACATTTTGTAAAGACGCAGGCCGAGCATTAAGGGTTCTGCAGCCATCGGCTGCAGAACGTTTGACCCCGCAGATGCCGCGAAGCGGCATCTGCTCCTGTAGTGCGCGCCTGCAACATAGTTATGAAATGCGAACGCTCCGTCGCGCACCGTCGCCGCGAGACGTCAAGCCCACATACATCTGTGTGCTCCGCACGATGAATTCTCGAGTTCGCACTTAAAAGGGAGACACTGCCAGAAATAAAGGGAGAAAATTGATATTCGAGGGAATTTAGGGGCAGTCCAACCTTTACGCCCGAACCGTTGTCTAACAGAAAAAGCAGATTATGAGAAAGGTCATTTTTATGAGTTTCCTTTTATCGAGTTGTTACTACCACAACAACGTAGCTCCCAAAACACCTAACGGCTGGAGTTACCTGCCGTTAGAGATCGGCAACTCGTGGGACTTCCAACCTTTGGGTGGATCGCCCGAAGCGTCAATTCATCGCGAAGTAGTGGATATCCTTAATAGGCAAACCGACGGCTACACTTATTATCTTTTAGTGACCACTTCCAATGCCCGCCCTCCTGCACTTCCAATTCGCCCCGACAGCGCCTTCTATCGAATTGACGACAATGGATATGTTTACATCCTTCGGAAATACCAGACCACTTCCTTAGACAATAGATTTAGGCTAAATGCAAATGATGGAGGCACATGGACCTATCCAGTGGATGACCACAGCACCGCAAAAATAACAGTGGCTACAGAGTCATTGAAGATCGGCAATACACAAGTATCAAATTGCAAGAGCTATTACTACGATGTGGTTAACTGGGCAGATGAAGAAAATACGATCGTCCTTGCTCCGGGAATAGGGTTCGTGAAAGAATATAGCGACGCATGGTGTTTTGGGCAAATTCTCAAGACGGCGAAAATCCATGGGCAGGTATATAACTTTTAGTGCGGATTGAATAGAGGGGAGCACAAAGCCTCGCGAGACTGCGAGGCTTTTTTTATGCGATCTCGTTGGAGGTGACTGGTGTTGACTTTTGCGCGCTGTCCGCATAAGGTGAAAACATGCGTGTTGGAGTGGAGAGCCACTCTCTGCCAGCTGGTGCCCGACGCGCGGCCAACCAGTTAGCACATTTTGTAAACACGCAGGCCGCGCATTTAAGGGTTCTGCAGCCATCGGCTGCAGAACATTTGACTCCGCAGATGCCGCGAAGCGACATCTGCTACCGTAGTGCGCGCCTGCGAGGTAGTTATGAAATGCGAACGCTCCGTCGCGCACGGTCGCGGCAATACGACACACCTGCGTTGCAGCGACGAGCATAGCCCTGACATCTCGTGCCAAACGCGCGGCCAATCCGTGCGTGCATTTTGTAAAGACGCAGGCCGCGCTCTTTCGGTTCTGCGGCCTTAGGCCGCAGAACATTGACCCAGCAGATGCCGCGAAGCGGCATCTGCGCCTGTAGTGCGCGCCTACACTACAATCATAAAATGCGAATATGCCGTCGCGCACCT
>DATJJP010000061.1:0-15213 GCA_035492075.1 Cyclobacteriaceae bacterium
TGTTGGTGGCTGCAATAACACTCCGCAGCTGTTGGTGCCTCCCATCGATCAAGGCTGTACTGGTGTAAGATGGACACACAATCCAGGAGCCTGGGATCCTGATGGGGATAGCCTTTCCTATTCACTATATATTCCCAAACAAGGCGGGGTTTACAATGCCGATGGGCTGTTCGTATCTGGGATAGATGTCGGCGGATACAACGATCCAAACGCACAACAATTTTATAGTTCAAATGGTATCCCTTATTCTACGGCGAATGAACTAGGCAATGGCCCACCAATTTTCAAAATAGACCCACTAACAGGGACGATCACATGGGATGCTCCAGGAAGGGCGGGTGAATACAACATTGCCTTCATTATTAAAGAATGGCGTCGAATACCCGGCACATCCACATGGGTATCCTTGGGCTATGTAGAGCGAGACATGCAGATCGTAATTCAAGATTGCAAAAACAACCGACCCAAACTGACTGTGCCGCCCGACGTGTGCGTCACTGCGGGCACCAAAGTGACGGCGGATATTTTTGCGGTCGATCCGGCCGTAGTTGCAGGCAAAAGAACAAATCAAGATGGAGACAGCACAAAAATTGAAGGCTTCTCCGATGTATTCAATACGATAGCCCCCTTGGCGACGATTACTCCTGGCCCTTCGGTTTGGCAAGTGACGATAGGCGATACCCAGCAAGCTCATGTGCAGTTCAATTGGCAAACCACATGCAGCCATGTAAAGGAACAACCCTATGAAGTGGTGTTCAAAGCCACCGACAATGGCGCCCCTCCGTTGGCATCCTTTGAAAGTTGGAAGATCAGGGTGGTAGCACCCGCACCGATCTGGAATTCGGCAACACTCAACGCAAACCAGCGGGCGGCGACACTTACTTGGAAACCTTATACTTGCAGCAATGCGTTGGTCATGCAGGTATGGCGCAAAGTGGACAGCACACCGTTCACGCCTCCGCAATGCGTTACAGGAATGCCCGACTACCTCGGATATACTTTAATCAACACCGTGGCCATCAACAAGTCGTCGTACGTGGACCAAAGTTTGGCGATCGGAGCAAAATATTGCTATCGGTTGGTCGCCGTCTTCCCCAATGCGGGGGGCGAGAGTTACGTTTCCGATGAAATATGTTTGCCGCCGATCCTTGCGGATGCACCTGTGGTGACCAACGTGACTATTGATGTGACTGATACGCAAGTAGGGCAAGTGACTGTAAGATGGACACCACCCTTTGATGTAGATAAGACACAATTTCCACCACCGTACACGTATGTCGTGAAAAGAGCCGACGGCTTCAGCGGCATCATCAACCTCAAGACGGCGCACCCCGGCCAGTTAACGGATACCACTTTCACTGACACAGGTTTGAACACGACCAACAACGTGTACAACTATAGAATATTCTGCTACGACAAAACGGGAGGCTTCGTGGACACTTCTGCCGTCGCCTCTACGGTCAGGTTGGAACTGAAGCCATTAACTACGCAGATTGAACTGACTTGGAATGCCATCGTGCCATGGACCAACACAGACGCCAATTACCCAATGCATTGGATTTATCGATCGACCAATACCGGTAGTAAATTGATTTCAGACCTCACGGCGATCGATAGTGTCAATGTAAGTCAGCATGTGTTCAGCTACCTTGATTCTGGGCAATACAACAAAACCCCTCTGGTCAAGACGCAAGACTATTGCTATGCCGTGATGACGAAAGGCTCTTATGGAAATCCAAAGATCAAAGCGCCATTGAAAAATTTCTCAGAAATAACTTGTATCAACCTTACTGCTAGCGAGCCTCCTTGTAAGCCTTCATTTCCCGTGACATTGACGGGCATCGATTGTAATAACTTCAACTCATGCCCGGTGCAAGGTTCGGCCTATAGTAACACGATCCGGTGGGTGAAACCTACGGATGTTAATTGCCAAAAGGATATCAAAGGGTATAACGTCTATTCATCAAATTCGATGGGAGATACCTTTACGTTGCTCGCAACCATGGTGACAGACACCTTTTACGTGCACAGCGGCCTCACGTCGTTTGCGCAGTGCTACAAGGTGTCGGCAGTGAATCGCGCAGGAATTGAAAGCGACCTCAGCGATCAGTTTTGCTTTGATAATTGCCCATATTATGAGCTGCCCAATGTTTTCACTCCCAACGGAGATGCATGCAATGATAAGTTTAGCGCCTACAATGTGCGCTATTATACTGAGAAAGGCTGGCCTTGTGGCAGCAACCCTGAGGTTCAGTCGGATTCGATTCATTATGCGAACGTAAAATCAAAATGTGCCCGCTTCGTTTTGGCAGTGACATTCACGGTCTACAATCGATGGGGTCGTGAGGTTTACAAATACGAGGGCAGGGCCGACGATGACGTCAGTACCATTTACATTGACTGGGATGGGAAAGATAGTCAGGGGCGAGACCTTGATGCGGGAGTATATTACTATTCGGCAGCGGTAGTGTTCGACGTAGTCGATCCCAAGCGAAGGAACCGCACGATCAAAGGATGGGTTCAACTGATTCGTTAGAAAAAATTGTTCTCTTTGACGGTGTCTGCAATCTCTGCAGCTCTTCGGTGCGGTTTATCATTTCCCATAACTCAAAAAAAAACATAAAGTTTGCCTCGTTGCAATCCGCTTTTGGACAAAGTCAGCTGCAAAAATACCAGTTGCCCATAGAGGTTCGAACAATTGTTTTGATTAAAGGGGAACAGTACTTTACCAAGAGCAGCGCGGTATTGGAAATCTGCAAAGAACTAAATCGACTTTATCCCCTGCTTACGTTTTTCAAGATCATACCGCTACCTCTCCGCGACTGGATTTACAATTTTGTGGCGCGCCGTCGCTACCAGTGGTTTGGTAAGAAAGATCAGTGCTGGTTGCCGACCCCTGAGTTGCAAAGTAGATTCATTTCTTAGTGCTATTTTTGCCTAAGCAGAATTTTTTAAACGAACCAAAAACACGATGAAGGCATTTATTTTTCCTGGACAAGGCGCACAATTTACTGGCATGGGCAAAGATTTATTCGACTCAAATTCGAAAGCAAAATCGTTGTTCGAAGCAGCCAACAAAATCCTTGGTTTCAGCATCACCGATATCATGTTCAGTGGCTCCACTGACGAGTTGAAGCAAACGAAAGTCACTCAACCCGCTGTGTTCATTCATTCGGCGTTGGTTGCGCTTTGCCAAGATCAGCAGAAACCGTCGATGGTAGCGGGGCACTCTTTAGGTGAATTTTCCGCGTTGGTGGTTAACGGTGCATTGTCTTTTGAAGACGGATTGAAGTTGGTGTCTAAGCGCGCCATGGCGATGCAGAAGGCATGCGAACAGAACCCATCAACAATGGCGGCTATTCTCGGCTTGGAAGACAAAATCGTGGAAGACATCTGTGCATCGATTAAGGAAGAAGTGGTTGTCGCTGCTAACTATAATTGCCCTGGCCAATTGGTCATCTCCGGATCCATCAAAGGTATTGACATCGCTTGCGAAAAGATGAAAGCAGCAGGTGCTAAGAGGGCGCTTCCGCTGCAAGTAGGCGGCGCTTTTCACTCGCCGCTCATGCAGCCCGCACGAGAACAGCTCGCATCAGCCATTGAAGCAACCCACTTCAACGAGCCCTTTTGCTCTGTCTATCAAAATGTAAACGCGTTGCCATTCAAAAACGTGGCCGCAATAAAAAAGAACTTGATCGACCAGTTGACGGCACCGGTTCGCTGGACTCAATCCGTCCAAAACATGGTGAAGGATGGAGGCTTGTCATTTATTGAATGTGGGCCAGGAAAAGTGTTGCAAGGACTGGTAAAAAAAATAGCGCCTACCGTGGAGGCCGCGAGCCTTTAAGATTTCCTTGAACCTGTAGTATCGAAGATTTTAACCTCCAAAGAATCCGTACATTCCTGCAATAACTTGAAATTGGTTTTTTTAAGAACGGGATGAATAAATTCAGGAGCAAGTTCGCTGAGCGGCACCAGCACAAATCTCCGCTCCCTGATTCGGGGATGCGGAATTTTCAACTCATTGCTGTCGATTGATTTTTGATCGTAGTAGATAATGTCAAGGTCGATGGTGCGCGCTCCCCACGGTTCATACCGAACTCGACCAATTTTCTCTTCGATAGCCAAACAGGCAGCCAATAATTCTGTAGGCAGCAGCGCAGATTCAATTTGCAATGCCTGATTCAGGAAATTCCCTTGATCGGTTTTTCCCCAAGGCGCCGTTTCATAAATCGACGATCGTCTTGAAACAGGGCCCACTTGTGCTTCGATCAGTGCCGAGCAAGTATTCAAATTTTGCAGCCGATCGCCCAGGTTACTTCCCGTCAATAAAAATATATTTTGGCTGAGCATCCTTTGCAGTTAACGTGAAAAACCAACGGCATAAAGGTAACTCTTGTGCTTTATTAAGCGTTTAGGTTTACTTACTTTTGAGCCTTAAATTTTTGACTAAATGAATTTCTTTAAAACGTTTCTTGCTTCTTGCCTGGGGTCGCTGATTGCGCTGGTGGTGCTATTCCTTTTGATGATAGGTTTTTTCTCAGCCGCTATTTCCAGCTTTTCGACCGACGATAAAATGGTAGAAGTCGCGGATAACTCCGTGCTTCATTTGAAGCTCAATGTACCAATCACCGAAATTGAAACTGAAAACCCCTTCGAAGGACTCCCATTACCGGGTGCCGAGGAGGTGGGGATCGGACTGTTACCTTTGAAAAGCGCAATTGCTAATGCGAAGACGGATGCCGCCATTCAAGGGATTTATCTTGAAGTAAGTTCCTTTCAAGGTGGCTATGCAATGGCCAGGGAAATCAGGGAATCATTAACCGATTTTAAGAAATCGGGAAAGTGGGTAGTGGCATACAGTGAGATGTACTCTGAAGCCTCCTATTACTTGGCTTCTGTGGCAGACAAAATCTATTTGAACCCCGAAGGCGAAATTGAATTCAATGGACTAGCCATAGAGGTAAGTTTTTTCAAAAAGATGTTGGACAAACTCGAAATAAAGCCCGAGATATTTAGAGTCGGAGATTTCAAAAGCGCGGTGGAACCATTCTTCTTGGACAAGATGAGTGAAGCCAATCGGTTGCAGTTGAAAGAGCTGATTGAAGGCATTAATTCGTCTACCAAGATGGAGGTCGCGGAGAGCAGAAAAATCAATGCGGACGAAATCAAAAAGATTTCAGATCAAATGCTGGTGACCAACCCCCAAGAGGCACAAAAGCACAGGCTTGTTGACTCCCTCGTCTATTACGATCAAGTGTTGAATGAACTTCGGTCGCGATTAGGAGTAGAAAAAGAAAAAAAGATCAGCTTCATTAAATACAGTAAATACAAAAAAAGTTTCACTACTTCATCGACTTCGAAAAATGAAATAGCTGTGATCGTTGCAGAAGGCGACATTGTTTCCGGCAAAGCGAAGGAAGGATTGATTGGTTCGGAAACATTTGCGGAGGAACTCAGAAAAGCAAGGACCAACGATAAAGTAAAAGCCATTGTTCTACGCATCAATTCACCGGGAGGCAGCGCATTGGCTTCGGATGTGATGTGGCGTGAAGTACGATTGGCCGCGAAAGAAAAACCGATCATTGCATCGATGTCGCACTTGGCCGCATCCGGCGGATACTACATTGCTATGGGCTGCGATTCAATCGTCGCTGAGCCAAGTACGATCACGGGCTCCATTGGTGTGTTTAGCGTTTTGTTTGATTTGAGCAGTTTTCTTGACAAGAAAATCGGAATCACCTTCGATGAAGTAAAGACAGGCGAGGTAGGAGAACTGGTCACCGTCACACGGCCACTGACTGCCTTTGAGAAATCAGTTTGGCAAAAGAGAACCGATAAGATCTACGAGGGCTTTACGTCGAAAGCCGCAGAGGGGAGACACATGGATGTTGAGTTGCTCCGCAAAGTGGCTTCGGGTCGTGTCTGGACGGGTACTCAAGCCAAAGAAAAAGGATTGGTAGATGTACTTGGAGGTTTTGACGATGCCGTGAAAATCGCCGCAAAGAAAGCGGGCATTGAAGACGACTATAAGCTGAGATTTTACCCTAAGCAGAAAAATTTCTTTGCCCAGTGGCTTCAGGGAATGGAAGAAAATTCAAAGATGAGCACCCTAAAAGGGGAACTGGGGGAGGAGGGCTTTGCTACTTACCAACAATTGAAAAAGGTACAGTTGCTGCAAGGAACGCAAGCGAGGCTTCCATTTGATATTCAAGAGAAGTAAATAAGTTGAAAATTTTGATGACGAAGCATTTTCATCGCTGCAGATGCTTGAGGTCCAATCTTTAAATTTTTAATCAGCCAAATTTTTCAAATTAAACCTATGATCAGAAATAATTGGACTCGTGAGGAGATCACTGAAATTTACAATACGCCCGTTCTCGATTTAATTTTTCGCGCTGCAAGTGTGCATCGTCAGCATCACGACGCGCAAGAAGTTCAGGTTTGTACGCTGTTGTCGGTAAAGACGGGAGGCTGCCCTGAAGATTGTGCCTACTGTCCGCAGGCAGCACGTTACCATACAGATGTGAAAGTGCACAAGTTAATGGAAGTAGACGAGGTCATGCAAAAGGCGATCGAAGCAAAGGAAGCGGGGAGTACCCGTTTCTGCATGGGAGCTGCGTGGCGAGAAGTAAGAGACAACCGTGATTTTGACAAAGTGCTGTCCATGGTGAAAGGGGTTAGCCAATTGGATATGGAAGTGTGCTGCACTCTTGGAATGCTCACGCACGAACAAGCTGAAAAGCTAAAGGAAGCCGGATTGTACGCTTATAATCACAATTTGGACACGAGCGAAGAATTTTACAGTGACATCATCACCACTCGCACCTACAAAGACCGACTTGACACATTGGAGCATGTTCGCAAAGCAAAAATATCAGTGTGCTCCGGAGGCATCATTGGGATGGGGGAAAAGGAACATGATCGGATAGGCATGCTGCATACACTCGCTACGCTGCCTCAACATCCGGAATCAGTGCCGGTGAATGCTCTGGTTCCTGTCGAGGGAACGCCACTGGAAGATCAAGAGAAAGTTTCCGTATGGGAAATGCTTCGAATGATTGCGACCGCACGCATCATTATGCCAAGGGCGATGGTCCGGTTGTCGGCTGGCCGTGTGAGAATGACTCTCGAGGAGCAAGCGCTCTGTTTTTTAGCAGGGGCGAATAGTATTTTTGCGGGCGATAAACTTCTGACTACGCCCAACCCTAATGTGGTGCAGGACAAAGAGATGTTTCAACTTTTGAATTTGAAACCTCGAAAGTCGTACAAGGACTTGGAGAGAATTCTGCCCGTTTTGTAACCCTCCAAGAACGAGTTCATTTCAAGTTTTTCTGCTGTTGCCGTCGGTGTTTTGACCGACTGGAACGGCCGCCTTCTTTGGCAAAAAACAAGCTGGCTTTTGCAAAAAAGGTGTGCCACCATTGCAATAAAAATGACCAAAAGTGGGGTAAAAACGATGTAAGTTCTTGTGGAGATGCTCAATATTTACAGCTGATTACTGCCGTTTTGCCAGTAAGAGTACATGCATTTTATCGGTGACCCAAGGTATAGTCCCCTATGATTGCATGGGTAAACCACTAAAGTAACCGCTCGATTTCGTCTATAAAATTACGTCATCCATTAACCTGGCTTTTTGGAAAAACCAGGAGATAAGGCGGAGAGGTAGAATGCACGATTTTTACCTCACATGCTTAAAAGCAGAACTCAATCAGGTCTGCCTTTAAGCATAGAGGGATTCAATTCTGAGAATCGTTTGCTCAGAACTGATTGCTGTCTTGCATGGCAAAACCGCTATGCGCTTTTTCTTCTTGCTTTGCAGCTTCTTTGTGATTCTTTGAGGAAGAAATCAACTTAAAAGAAAGCAGGGACACAGCTACTAGAGCGATGACTATTAATCTTGTTTTCATAGCCTATAATTTTATACGGTTGTTTATTCTTTCATTCCAGAACCAGCACTTGTGTCTTTGGGCTTGATCACTTCTTCCGTGCATGAAGAAAGAGAGAAACACACAACTACGGTAAGGACGAGGATGTAGAGTAACTTTTTCATTTGTTGGTTGGTTAGGTTAAATTGTTTAATTGGATTATTTTGTGCCTCGTTGGCAATACAAAAATCTCATCATTTTTTTTTTTAGTTTCGTAGTTTACTTTTTGAACCTTGCCTAAGTACCACTTTTTTAAGTTTTACATTCTTTGCCTTTGCTTCGCCTGTTCGTCCACGTTCGCTCAAAAGCAAGGCAGGATAGACTCCTTATTGAGAGTGCTACCATCAACCAGCGGTGAACCACGGTTCGTCGTACTGAACGAGCTTTTTAAGGAGACGAATTCATACAACTTTAATCAAGCACTAGACTACGCGAAGCAATTCAACGATTTGGCTCAAAGTTCAGGCGACAGCGTAAAAATGGTTCAAGGTGGGAGGATGCGCGCATATTCACTCATGGATTTGGGACACAACGAGGAGGCGGTAGTGGTACTCACAGATGTCTTAGGAATTGCCAGAAGAAACCAGAACAAATACCCTGAGCTTAAAAAACAAATTAAGTTCATACTTAATAACGCTGGTTTGGCCAACATGTACTTGGGCAACTACGACAAAGCGCTGGACTTGCATTATCAATCATTGACTATCAGGGAGGAGGAAGGCGATCGGAAAGCAATACGAACGGCACTCAACAACATCGGTTTGGTTTTTTTTAATCTTAAAGACTACGATCGATCTATCCAATATTATTTGAAGGCCATTAAGACAAGTGAGGAACTTAAAGATTTTACCCACCAAGAAAGAGTGTATATCAATTTGGGACTGGCTGAAAATCAGTTAGGTAAATACAATGAGGCCATCGATTTTTTTAATGAAGGTTTCAAAATTTGCAAGGACAATTGTGACGACAACATTATAAAGGAGGGGCTTGAAGGCTTGGGTTATGCCTATCAAGCGAATCGCAATTACGAAAAGGCCAAGGAAAATTTCCTTAAATCGCTTACTATTTCGCGAAGACAGAACGACTCGAGATACTCGTCCGAAAATCTGTTTTCGTTAGGGAAAATTGAGATTGAATTGGGGAATGAAAAACAGGGTTTGATCTATTTAAATGAAGCGGAATCCCTGGTCGAGGCAGCTAATCTTGCAGAAGGAAAACTCTCTGTCTATAAAGAGCTTGCCAACTATTACGGGCAACGAAACGACTATAAGAAATCTCTTCGGTATCAGAATAAATACACGTCATTTAAAGACAGTATCTACAGCGACAAACTGATTAAAAACATAACAAAAGTACAGACCAACTACGACCAACGCGAAAACATTAAAACCATAGCAGAAAAAGATCAGGTTCTTGCCTTGCAAAAGGAAGTCATCGTTCGCCAACAACGCCAATACTTCTTCATTGTGGCAATTGCCTGCTTGATTGTAGCGTTGGCATCGATTTCCTTCTATTATAGCCGAAGACAGCAACGAGCTAATAAAGAAATCTCTAAAGCGAAGAACCTCATTCAAGAACAGAATGAACGTCTCGAAAGCCACAACCGACAATTGGAAGACAAAGTGAAGGACAGAACAGGTGATCTACTTCTTTCCAACAATGCCCTTCAAAAATTAAATGACGAGCTCGACTACTTCATCTACAAAAGCTCCCACGATATCCGCGGACCGCTCGCCACGCTGAAAGGAATGTGTAACATCGCGTTGATGGATTTGAAAGATCCCGTGGCGCTCAACTATTTCAAAAAATTTGATATCACCACCGACAAATTGAACGTGATCCTCACCCGCCTGCAGATGGTGAATTATGTAACTCACTCTCGTTTGAAGCCGGAACCCATCGATTTTAAAACCATCGTTGAGGAAACGATCGAATTCGAAAAACGGAAAGATGCTATCGAGCATTTTTCATTCCATCACGAAATCGAGCCTGGCTGCGAAATTATTTCGGACGAATTTTTAGTTAGAACCATTGTCGAAAACTTGATTGACAATGCCGTTAAATTTAGAAAAGCCTCCGACCGTATACGGCCCCATGTGAACATAAAGCTCACGAGAGAAGGCGGCCTTGTCAAAGTGCTCGTACAAGACAACGGTATAGGCATCGGCAGCGAATACGCGCACGATTTGTTCAAAATGTTTGTCCGCGCTTCTGAGCAATCAGAAATCGGCGGCGTCGGGCTCTATCTCATTAAACTAGCCATCGATAAAGCGGGGGGCGATGTTAGCCTGATCCAATCTGGCCCCGAAGGCTCCACTTTCCAAGTCCTTTTCCCACTCGACATCAATGAAGTTATTGATGCCCGAAACAAAAACGAGAAGAAATTGGTTGACATGATGATGAAGCAAAGGGAACAACCAACCACACCGGTGAGCTAATTTTTTTTTCATCTTTGCAATCTGGCCCAGTAATTTTCAGTTTTTCAGAATCATCTACAACTAATGAGTAAGAACTATCAGCGATACATGGTAACGGCCGCCCTGCCTTATGCCAATGGCCCAAAACACATTGGACACTTGGCTGGTGCTTACATTCCCGCCGATGTGTATGTACGCTATTTGCGATTGAACAATCGCGACGTCGTTTTTGTGAGTGGGAGCGATGAGCACGGAACGGCCATCCCAAATCAGGCGCTGAAAGAGAACACTACGCCCAAAGCGATTATCGACAAGTACGATGCCCTCATACGCACGTGCTTTGACAAGTTGGGAATGTCGTTTGACATCTATCATCGCACCAGTGAACAAATTCATCATCAAACTTCTCAAGAATTCTTCCTCGAGATGCACAAAAAAGGATTGCTCACGGAGGAAACGTCTGAGCAATATTATGATGATGAAGCGAAAGTCTTTTTGGCCGATCGGTATATCGTTGGTACTTGCCCTAAATGTGGCCACCCGAATGCCTATGGTGACCAATGTGAGAAGTGCGGTTCGTCACTCAGTCCAAATGAATTGATCAATCCAAGGTCGACATTGTCGGGAAAAACGCCTGTATTGAGACCAACGAAACATTGGTATTTACCCTTGCAACAATATGAAGATTGGTTGAAGAGCTGGATTCTGGAATCACATAAGGAGGACTGGAAAGCAAACGTCTACGGCCAATGCAAATCATGGATTGATGCCGGCTTGCAACCCCGCGCCATGACTCGTGATTTGGATTGGGGCATCAAAGTGCCGTTGCCCAATGCCGAAGGTAAAGTTTTGTACGTATGGTTTGACGCACCCATTGGCTATATATCCGCAACACGCGCCCTGTTTCAGGAAATGGTGGAGAAGAAAAAAAAGTACGCTACGCCACGAAGAGATTTTGGAAAAATTGCTGTCGATGATTGGAGGAAATATTGGCAAGCGAAAGACACCAAACTGGTTCATTTTATTGGCAAGGATAACATTGTCTTTCATTGCATCATCTTCCCGATCATGCTTCACGCGGAAGGAGAGTACATTGTACCGGACAATGTGCCCGCCAATGAATTCATGAACTTGGAAGGCGACAAAATGAGTACCAGCCGCGGGTGGTCAATTGAAATGCACGAGTACCTCGAAGATTTTCCAGACAAGCCGGATGTGCTTAGGTACACGTTACTCACCAATCTACCCGAGACAAAGGACAGCGAATTTACTTGGAAGGACTTTCAGGCAAAGAACAACAATGAACTCGTTGCTATTTTTGGAAATTTCATAAACAGAGCGCTCGTACTCACACAAAAATATTTTGATAATAAAGTTCCTCCGGTTGGCGCGTTTACAGAAATTGATCAAAGAGTAATTAACGAGCTAAGAGAATTCCCTTCACGAATAGCTTCTTCAATAGAAGGATATCGATTCCGCGAAGCAACAGCATCATTGATGGATTTGGCACGGCTAGGAAATAAGTACCTCGCAGAAACCGAACCATGGAAAATTGCCAAAACAGATTTGACCCGTGTAGGCACGATTTTGAATTTGTCATTGCAGATTGCCGCAAACCTTGCTGTGGTATGTGAACCGTTCTTGCCTTTCTCTGCCAAAAAATTATCAGAGATGCTGACTTTTACGGGTACGGATTGGTCGAAAACAGGCAGCGCCACTCTGCTAGTCGAAGGTCATCAATTAGCAGAACCAAAATTACTTTTCGAAAAAATAGAAGACAGCGTTATCGAGACGCAGATCAAAAAACTAAACGACAAAAAGAAATCCATGGAACTTGCCGCCACTCCTGCCGAACCCGCAAAACCTGAAGTGTCATTTGACGATTTTGCGAAAATGGATATTCGAATAGGGAAAGTGGTGACTGCCGAACGCGTAGAGAAATCCAAGAAACTATTGAAATTCCAAGTGGATACAGGCATTGATACGCGCACCATTCTTAGCGGGATTGCTGAGCACTTTACCCCGGAAGAAATGGTTGGAAAGCAAGTCACTCTGTTGGTTAATTTGGCTCCTCGTAAAATCATGGGCTTCGAATCACAAGGCATGATTCTGACCGCCGCAGACAAGGATGGAAAGTTGAGGTTGCTCCAACCTTCCGAGGCCGTGGCTCCAGGATCAAAAATCAGTTAATTAAGGAAACCGTGCATTTAACTAATAGCTAGTAGCTAATAGCCTACAGCCATTTATATTTGCAGTTCGAAAAATTTATCATGAACGTTAAGATTACATTACCTGATGGTTCTATAAAAGAATTTGCGTCGGGCATCAAAGGGATGGAGATCGCGCAGAGCATCAGCGAAGGGCTTGCTCGTAATGCGCTTTCAATAGAAGTAAATGGAGAAATTTGGGATCTGTCGCGGCCGATTACCAAGGATTCTTCAATTAAGATATTCACTTGGAATGACAAAGGAGGGAAGTACGCGTTTTGGCACTCATCGGCTCATTTGTTTGCCGAGGCATTGGAAGCTCTTTATCAGGGAGTGAAGTTTGGGATAGGTCCGCCCATCGAAAACGGGTTTTACTACGACGTAGACTTGGGCGACAAAAACTTTGGCGAAGAAGATTTGGCCGCCGTCGAGAAAAAAATGACGGAGCTCGCCAAGCAAAACAATCCGTTTGTACGCAGTGACGTGCCCAAGGCAAACGCAATCGATTATTTCAAGAAGAAAGGAGATCAATACAAACTCGAATTGATCGATGGATTGCAGGACGGCCAAATCACATTTTATCAGCAGGGAAATTTTGTAGATCTCTGCCGCGGACCGCACATTCCATCAACCGGACCCATTAAAGCCGTCAAGCTTCTAAGTGTAGCAGGTGCTTATTGGCGAGGTGACGAAAAAAATAAGATGCTCACTCGTGTGTATGGGATCACTTTCCCAAAACAAAAGGAGCTCGACGAGTACTTGCACATGCTTGAAGAAGCGAAAAAGCGTGATCATCGCAAGCTTGGAAAAGAACTCGAGCTGTTTGCATTTTCCGAGAAAGTGGGGATGGGATTGCCATTGTGGTTGCCAAAAGGAACGATCCTTCGCGAGCGACTGGAGCAGTTTATGCGCAAGGCCCAGATCAAAGCAGGTTATGATCCCGTGGTGACTCCGCATATCGGAAGCAAACAACTCTATGTTACATCGGGACACTACGAGAAATATGGTAAGGACTCTTTTCAGCCGATTCACACTCCGGATGAAAGTGAAGAGTTCTTGCTTAAGCCAATGAACTGCCCGCATCACTGCGAGATTTATAAAGTAAAGCCTCGCTCATACAAAGAGTTGCCGATTCGCTATGCAGAATTTGGAACGGTTTACCGGTACGAACAAAGCGGAGAGCTTCATGGACTCACTCGTGTACGAGGATTTACTCAGGATGATGCACATATTTTTTGCAGACCAGATCAAGTCAAAGAAGAATTTGTGAAGGTGATTGATCTAGTGCTTATGATTTTCAAGGCGCTGCAATTTGATAGTTACACGGCACAACTTTCCCTACGCGATCCTGAAAACAAGCAGAAATACATTGGCGAGGATGAGTTGTGGGATAGGGCAGAACGAGAAATCCAGGAGGCGGCAGACGAGCGCGGCTTGAAGACAGTTGCTGTAAAAGGCGAAGCGGCGTTTTACGGCCCGAAACTCGACTTCATGGTGCGTGATGCTCTCGGCAGGAGCTGGCAGTTGGGTACCATTCAAGTGGACTATCAATTACCGCAGCGATTTGAATTGGAGTACGTTGGCTCCGACAATCAAAAGCACACACCGGTGATGATTCACCGAGCGCCTTTCGGATCAATGGAGCGCTTCGTCGCCGTATTGATAGAGCACTGCGCGGGCAACTTCCCATTGTGGTTGGCACCCGAGCAATTTGCGGTGCTCCCTATTTCAGAAAAATTCAATGACTATGCCCAATCGGTGGTAGATAGGTTGAAGGAAATTGACATCAGAGGATTCTTGGATGATCGCGATGAAAAAATCGGTCGTAAAATTCGAGATGCGGAGATCAAGAAGGTGCCATTCATGCTCATCGTCGGTGAAAAAGAAGCCAGCGACGGCAAAGTGGCGGTCCGTAAGCATGGCGAAGGCGACAAAGGAGCTATGGGCTTGAATGATTTCGTAGAACAGTTCAAGGCGGACTTTAGAATGCCCAGTTAACCCAAGGGATCATCGATTATTGAAGTGGCTTTATTTTGCACTTACATTACGGCCCAAGACTTGTACCGTCATTTTGAAAAACCGAAATAATAGCGATATTTGCAGCCCCGTCTGCCATCCAGGCGGGCTGTTTTTTTTATTTGTAGTACTTAAACCCAACGAGTGGCATTAAAACCAACGAATAACCGGCCCTATAATAGGGGATTCCGGCCGCGAGTAGTAGAAGAACCTTATCGCGTAAATGAAAGAATAACCGCCCAACGTGTGCGAGTGGTGGGTGAAAACATCAAAGTGGATGTTTACCCTATTTCAGTGGCATTGAAACTGGCCCAAGAACAAGGCCTGGATCTAGTTGAAATATCACCAAAGGCTGAACCGCCTGTGTGCAAGGTGGTTGACTACTCGAAATTTAAGTATGAACAGAAGAAGAAACAGAAGGAAATCAAGGCCAATGCCCAAAAGTCGATCTTGAAAGAGATCAGATTTGGACCCAATACGGATGACCATGATTTCAATTTTAAAGTGAAGCACGCGGAGAACTTCCTCAAAGAAGGAGCAAAGGTGAAAGCCTATGTCCATTTTGCAGGCCGTTCAATCGTGTATAAAGAACGGGGAGAGATTTTGTTGTTGAAGTTTGCTCAGCAATTGGAAGAGCTTGGAAAA
>DATJJP010000062.1:0-13356 GCA_035492075.1 Cyclobacteriaceae bacterium
GTGAAGCACGCGGAGAACTTCCTCAAAGAAGGAGCAAAGGTGAAAGCCTATGTCCATTTTGCAGGCCGTTCAATCGTGTATAAAGAACGGGGAGAGATTTTGTTGTTGAAGTTTGCTCAGCAATTGGAAGAGCTTGGAAAAGTAGAGCAAATGCCGCAGTTGGAAGGGAAAAGGATGTATTTGATGATGACCCCAAAAGGAAAAGGAAAATAGATTTTAATTGTTGATACCATGCCCAAGTTAAAGACCAAGTCAGGAGCAAAGAAGCGATTCAAAGTTACCGGTACAGGTAAAATCAAGCGTAAGAAAGCGTATGCAAGACACATTCTGACTAAAAAAGAGACCAAGCAGAAAAGAAATCTTGGTAGAAAAGTAACTGTAAAGAAAGTAGATGAGAGCAACATCAAACCGATGCTGCCTTATTTAGTATAAATCCCGGATTTCGGGTGACCCTGACCGTAGCGTCAGGAGGTTTTATGTTCAACCCGGCCGATGGCACAAAAGATTCCGAAGTATCGGGACGCCTACGGTCAAAAATGTAAAGTAATATGCCACGTTCAGTAAACAATGTCGCCTCACGCAAGAGACGCAAAAGAGTCCTAGAGCAAGCCAAAGGTTATTTTGGCCGCGGTAAAAACGTTTGGACTGTAGCCAAAAACAAGGTCGAGAAGGGGATGGGCTATGCCTACCGCGACCGCAAAGCTAAGAAGCGCGATTTCCGCGCGCTTTGGATTGCGCGTATCAATGCGGGAGTTCGCCCATTTGGAATGTCCTATTCCCAGTTTATGGGCAAAATCAAAACTGCAGGAATCGAATTGAACCGCAAAGCATTGGCCGACCTGGCCACCAACCACCCTCAAGCATTTGAGGCGGTAGTGAAGAAGTTGAAGTAGTTCATTCGGAAATTTTATTCGAATAAGTGAAGGCTGTCTGAAAAGACAGCCTTTTTTCTGCCTTTTTCGCCGTTTTCGATAGGCGCAAACTTCCAATCTCGAATGCCAACCTTCCAATTTCGGCACAGTTATCGCTATCTTTGAACTCACCAAGGCCCCATTATTGTGAAACGACTTGTATTTTTAGCTCTCGTCATTTTGGTGAGTTGTTCGCCAGCAGCAACTCAAAGCAAAGCAAAGAAGAAAGGCAAAAAGGATGAAAATCCACAACCCACGTGGCTGAGTGTAAAGCCCGACGAAGGCCTGTACTATATTGGCATTGGCCACGCCACCAAAGACGGCTCAAACAACTATATTCAAGAAGCTAAGAAAAGCGCGCTAGAAGACCTGGTCTCCGATATCAAAGTGAACGTGTCGTCTACTTCCGTCCTCAATCAATTGGACAACGGCAAAGAGTTTCAAGAGAAATATGAGCAGATGATCAAAACTACTGCCGCTGATGATATTGAAGAATTTGAGCAGGTGGATGTATGGCAAGATGTACGGAACTATTGGATTTATTATCGATTGTCAAAACAGCGCTACAAGGAAATCAAGGATCAACAAAAGCGGGACGCCGTCACTCTGGGTTTGGATTTTTTCACGAAAGCGCGCGACGCCGAAAAAAGCAATGACCCGGTTACCGCACTTGGGTTTTATTATCAAGGATTTAGAGCGGTAGAGAAATATCTTGCAGAGCCACTTCAGGTTCAATTTCAAGGGCACGATATCTTGTTGACCAACGAAATCATTGCCAGCATGCAATTGCTCTTGGATAAGATGCAATTAACGGTGAGCCCATCGCAAATCATGGTGAATCGAATTGTGGCACAGAGCGGACAAACCGTAACCGCGAAAGTGGTGACGAAGGCAGACCAAAAACCAATTGGGGGACTTCCATTGGTCGCTACTTTCGAAAAAGGCGCTGGCGATGTGTTCCCCGATTATAAAACGGATGACACCGGCTTGGTCAAAATTCTGCTCACCAAAATCAGCTCTCGTGATTTAGAGCAAACAGTGGCAGTGAAAGCGAACCTCTTGAAATTCGCAGGTGACAACCCGTCGGCCATTTATTCTTTGGTATCACAGAAAATTGTTGCGCCCAAAGGACTCGTGGTGATGAGTGTGCAGCGGCCGTTGGTGTACCTTACTTCCGTCGAGAAAAATCTAGGTGCTGACAAAGTGAATCAACAGGTAGCGAACAAGATCAAAAATTATTTAGCCACTGCGGGCTTTGAATTTACAAGTGATAAAAAGAAGGCCGAACTGGCGTTGGACGTGAGTTCCAATTCTGAAAAAGGGGCGGTATCAGGAAGCATCTTTATTACCTATGCAACGTCGGTGATTCGAGTATCGTCCGTAAAAGATGATAAGGAGATCTACGCCACTACGCTAGATCGCGTGAAAGGTTTCAGTCTTGACTATGAACGAAGCAGTCAAGATGCCTATAATAAGCTATTGGAGAACTTAGACAGTCAGACATTGCCGGAAATGCTCAACGCAATTCTTCAATGACATTAAACCAAAAACCATTACTTATATCAAACATTAAAATTTGAAATAAAGACTGGCCTTAAAGTTGCTTTGTCTTAAATTGCTTAACCTTTTAATACCCAATGCATATGAAAAGAATAGGAAGTTTATCAATAATGGCTGTAGCCATTGCCGCTGCAATAATCGGTGGCTGCAAAAGCAATAAAGCAGGTAAAGCTCCTGCTGGCGAGACCGAAGTAGCGGTTCCTTGTTCTGGCCCAGGCTTCTGGACCGACAACAAGACGTTCAGGGCGAATTCTCTGGGCGAGAGTATGGACCTCGTTACAGCTAAAAAGAAAGCGCTGACCAATGCGCGCAATGATTTAGCTCAAGCTATTCAGACCACAGTTAAGACTGTTACCGACAATTACACCAACTCTACTTCAGTTGACAAGAGAGAGCAACTCGAACAAAAATTTGAGAGCCTCAATCGTGAAGTTGTGGACCAGACCCTTCAAGGCGTTCGCACTATTTGCGAAAAGAATTTCGTCACTAAAGACGGAAACTATAAGTTCTACGTTGCTCTCGAGTTATCAGCCGATGATTTGGTGAAGCAGTACAACAGCCGCATCACTGCAGATGAAAAATTGAAAGTGGACTATGACTACGAAAAATTCAAAGACACCTTCAACAAGGAAATGGATAAAATGGCCGCACAGAAAAATGGAGGCAATTAATTCCTGAAAAAATTAAAGCGAAAATCCCGATCTTATAGGTCGGGATTTTTTTTATTGCTATGTCCGCCTATTCATCAACAGAGCTCGTCAAAAAACTTGGGATAAAGCCAGGGCATTCAGTGATTGTGTTCAAAGAACCTGAGGGTTATTGGGACTGGCTAATACCGTTGCCAGAGAATATGGCCATAAAGACGAAAGGCAAAGGCGTTGATTTTGTTCATTGGTTTGTGAAAGAGAACAAAGTTTTTGAAAAAGAATTTTTAAAGAAAAAAGCACTCTTGAAGAAAGACGGGATGATGTGGATATCATGGCCAAAGAAGGCATCCAAAGTGGAAACAGATTTAAACGAAAACCTCATCCGGGATTTTGCATTGAAAAATGGACTCGTCGATGTGAAGGTTTGTTCCGTAAACGATGTCTGGTCTGGACTGAAATTAGTTTACCGCCTCACCGATCGTTGATCTTGATTTTTTATGCTTGCACAAAACCAGTGGATACAAATTCCGCATCCAAATCCATGTGGTAGTCAGGTGAATAATTGTTTTCAAAGGACTTGCCCTGCCCGTTACAAGGAGAGAAAAATTTTTTCCAATGAATAATCGTAGGTAAATTTTGCCGAAATCTTCGGGTAAACACTTCATGTTCAAAAAGTATTTTTCAGGTCTGCGATGGGGAGGCAACATTTATGCTGCACTTGCCCTGAGTTTGTTGTTGGTGATGGCGTTGTATTCGGCAGAACGAGTGGCGTTTTATCTTTTCAACACGTCTTATTTTCCCGAGATGACACTGGCAAGGATGGGCAGGTTGATGTGGGGAGGCCTTCGGTTCGACCTTTCGGCAACCTTGTATTCAAATTCGCTTTTTATCTTGCTGATGATCCTGCCAATCACGTTTAGATTTCACAGGGTGTACCAAAAAGCGATCTTCTGGATATTCATTACCGTCAACGCCATAGCTTTTGCCATCAACACGGCGGATTTTATTTACTATCGGTTTACTCTCCGACGAACCACGGTGAGCGTGTTCAGTCAATTCAAGAATGAAGATAACCTGGGGCGCTTGTCCGTACGATTTTTGTGGGACTATTGGTATGCGTTTTTGTTTTGGCTTCTCATTGTAGCCGCATTGTATTTCGTATTTCGGCGAATAAAGTTCAGCGGCCCGCAAGTCGCAAACAAAGCCGTGTTTTACATTTCTGGAGTGTTGGCTCTATTAGTGAGCGTCTACTTATTTGTGGGTGGAGCAAGAGGAGGGTTCCGAAGCAGCACACGGCCCATCACGCTCAGCAATGCTGCCGCTTATGCCCAAGTTCCGAACGATGTGAATATCGTTTTGAATACACCATTTGCACTGATGCGCACAGCCAAGGCCAACGTCATAGAGAAAGTAAATTACTTCCCGTCCGAGCAGGAATTGGATGAAGTATTCACACCGCTGCGAACACCCAAAGACACCACCTCGTTTCAACCAAAGAACGTGGTCGTTCTCATCCTCGAAAGTTTTTCCAAGGAGTTTATTGGCGCCTACAACAAGGACCTCGACGGCGGAAATTACAAAGGCTATACACCATTTCTTGATTCATTGATCGAGGTTAGCTATGCTTACCAATACTCTTTGGCCAACGGGCGCAAATCGATTGATGCGATGCCGTCCGTGATCTCAAGTATTCCGTCCATTGAGGTGCCTTATGTGCTGTCTCATTTTTCGGGAAACAAAGTCAATAGCCTTGCCAATTTGTTGAGAGAGCAAAACTATTACACCGCGTTCTTTCATGGGGCACCCAATGGCTCAATGGGTTTTGATGCGTTCGCCAACCTGGCCGGTTTTGAGAATTATTTCGGAAAGACGGAATACAACAATGACGCCGACTTCGATGGCATCTGGGGAATTTGGGACGAACCGTTCTTACAGTATTTTGCCCATCAGATGAACACTTTCAGGCAGCCGTTTTATACCACTCTTTTCACGGTATCCTCACATCACCCCTATCATTTGCCAGAGGGGTATGAAAATAAATTCAAGACGGGGCCGCATCCCGTTCATCAAACGATCGGTTATACGGACTACGCGCTTCGGCGGTTCTTCAAGTTGGCGAGCAGCATGCCCTGGTTTAAGAATACCCTATTTGTGATCACGGCCGACCATGCGTCCGCCGAGATCAATGTGCCTGAGTACAATACGGCGTGGGGTTATTTTTCCATTCCTGTTTTCTTCTATCAACCTGAAGAAAAAGGAGGTGGCTTAAAACCCGAAATCATCCAACAGATTGATATTATGCCAACGCTGTTGGGCCGACTTCACTACAACAAACCCTATGTCGCTTTCGGACGAGATATTTTCAACGATCGATCGAGACCATTTGCCTTCAACTACCTAAACAACCTCTATCAAATTTTTCGAGGCAATTATCTTTTGCAATTTGATGGGAAAAACGTCGTGTCCCTTTATCAATTTAAGCAGGACAGATTCCTAAAAAACAACCTGGTCGATGAGTTGCCAGACACGGTGCAGAGCATGAGCCTTTCCTTGAAGGCATTTATTCAGCAGTACAACAATCGAATGGTAGAAAATAACCTTACGTCAGAGGGCAGCCAGATCAAGAAGGTGCTAAAACAATAAATGCCCCGAGTAGTCGGGGCATTTATCCGAAGATTTTCAGGGCTAAATTACTTTAGAAACTTATGTGCGCGCTCCATCAACAATTTACGATCGGCGGTGATGGTAGGGTCGCTATAAATTCTGGACGATAGTTCTGCAACAACGCCTTTTTTGTATCCCAATTTGTCGGCAATTTGTTCGCAGAAATGGATTTCGCTCTTAAATACCTGGCCATCACTCTTCATCAGTTGAATAAGGTGATATAGGTTTTCAAATTTTTGGTCTTCCGTAAAGGCAGAAAGGTCTCCAATGGGTTGAGGCTTTTTTAACATGGCATCAATTTCGTCTTTGGAGATGCCATTTGCTCTGCCTATAGTGTGTATGGTCTTCGCTTCTTTTTCGGCAACGGAGTTATCGCTGGCGGCTAGGTTGATTAGAACGTTCAGTTGCTCTTTTATCATGTTGTTTTAATATTTGTGCGAAATTAAATTTTTAAGGGTAACGAATTTAGCGTAAAATCGAATGATTTCTTACACCGTACAGAAAAAATTTTCGAGTATTCGGAATACATATGCAACCTTGCCATTGCCCGTCCGTCATTAAGCCAAAATATTGTTTATGAAGAATTTGTTCTTGGGTTTCATGGTGATCTCTTCGGTGGTTTCGGTCGCTCAGAAGAATGAGACCCGAAATGTGGGGGCATTCAAGGGGGTCAAAGTGTCTCAGGCCATTGATGTCTACTTGAAAAAGGGCGACAAAGAAAGCGTGAAGGTAGTAGTAAATGGCGCCGATCTTTCTGATGTGGTTACCGACGTGGAGGGAACCACTTTGCGGGTGAAAATGAGAGACAATATTGGCGGCTTTTTCTCGAAAGCAGACGTGAAGGCCTACGTGACGTATGTGAACATCGAGAGAATATCAGCAAGTTCTGCTGCGAGTGTTTTTTCCGAAGGGGTAATAAAGACCAACTCGATGGATATAGGTGCTTCCAGTGCGGCCACGGTTGAGATTTCCTTGGAGTCTAGTTCGGCGATGGTAGACGTTGCCAGTGCGGGTGAGGTTCGGTTGGAAGGAAAATCTGCGAAGCTTGAAGTAGAAGTGAGCAGCGGGGGCGAGGTAGACGCTTACAAGTTGGAAAGTGAAACGGTGAAGGCAAGTGCCCACAGTGGAGGCGATGCAAAAATTTCAGTTTCGAAAGACTTGGAGGCTCATGCCAGCAGCGGTGCGGACATTAGATATCACGGAAACCCTTCTCGTACCAACACCCACTCCAGCAGTGGGGGCTCGGTGAAGAAATCGAACTGATTATTTTTTAATTCTCTCGGACTTAGGAGCTTCCAGGCGCTCCTCCTGTCGATTGATCTCCCAATTCAAAAGAGCAACCGCAAAGTTCTTCCGGTAATAATTAGACCAATCGGCTTTCAATGGCAAGCGATGATCTTTTTTCACAGTAAAATTGACCATGACCTTTGATTTTGATCTATTAGACGCAAATCAGGTCGTTTTAGTTTAATTAATTGGTGAATCTTATTGCCCTTCGATCTCGGCCAGTTCCATCCAGCGGCTGGTTTTTGCTTCAATCGATTGCGACAGTGCCTCGATTTGCCTGGACAGGTCAATCAATTTTTGATGGTCGGAATTGCCCGAATTGATTTCGAGTGTCAATTCACTTTTTTGAGATTCCAGTTGTTCAATCTCTTGTGCCAGTCGATCGTACTCTTGCTTCTCTTTGAAGGACATTTTCGACTTTTTCTCAGGCACATTTGTCGAAGGAGGCTTCGGTTTTTCTATTTGAGGCGCCGCTGTCTCGTTCTCCTTCTCATCGAGCCAACTTCTGTAATCGGAATAATTTCCGTTGAAGGGCGTGATCTTGCCATCCCCTTCAAACACGAAGAGTTGATCGACGAGGTGATCCATGAAATAGCGATCGTGCGAAACCAGCATCAGGCAACCATTAAATTTTTCCAAAAAATCCTCCAGCACATTTAGGGTGTCGATATCAAAATCATTGGTGGGCTCATCCAGGATCAAAAAGTTTGGATTGGTGACCAGTACTTTCAATAGTTGCAATCTTTTCTTTTCACCGCCGCTCAGTTTCTCAACAAATGTGTATTGTTTTTCGGGTGGGAATAGGAAAAGGTCCAAGAATTTAGAGGCCGACACCTGCGATCCGTCTGCTAACGTGATGAACTCCGCGATCTCCTTCACTTCTTCGATCACCCGATGCGTCAAGTTTAGACTCTCTGTTTCTTGGGTGAAGTATCCGATTTTCGTGGTGACGCCGGGAATGATTTCTCCGGAATCCACTTGGGTATTTCCGTTCAGGAGATTGAGAAAAGTGGATTTGCCCACCCCGTTTTTCCCCACGATGCCGATTCTGTCTTTCTTTTTGAAGACAAACGAAAAATGGTCGACCATCTTTTGGTTGCCATACGCCTTCGAGACATTGTGCAGTTCCAAAATTTTTCCACCTTGCCTACGTTCGGCGATGTCGAGTTCAAGCTTATCCCGTTTCAAGTTGACGGATGCTTTCTCTTGCAGCTCGTAAAAAGCATCCACTCTATATTTTGCTTTTGTGCCCCGTGCCCTGGGTTGTTTTCGCATCCACTCCAATTCTTTCTTCATTAAGTTCCGAGCCTTTGCTACTTCCGTTTTCAGCATCTCTTCCCTTTCGGATTTTTTCTCCAAGAAGTAAGCGTAGTTGCCTTTATAGGTATAGAGTTTTTGTCGGTCGATCTCGACAATCAGGTTGGCTACATTGTCGAGGAAGTAGCGGTCGTGGGTTACCATCAGCAAAGTGATGTTCTGCCCGGAGAGGTAATTTTCCAGCCATTCAATGGCCTCCAAATCTAGGTGATTGGTGGGTTCGTCCAGGATGAGCAAGTCGGGTGAAGCGAGCAGCATCTGTGCGAGAAAAGTCCGCTTGCGTTGGCCGCCGGATAGCTCTTCGAATTTTTGTTCGAGGTTGACGATGCCGAGCTTGCTGGTGATTTCGTGAACTTTGGCGTCGTACTCCCACGCGTGGAATTCCTCCATTTGTTCGAGAGCGTTTTGCATGCGTTCGGGTGAGACGTGCGGATCGTGGATGCAGTGCTCGTATTCTTTGACCACGGCCGCGATTTTGTTCTTCTCGTCAAATAAAATATCGTCGACGGTGAGGTGCCCGGGTGCATTTGGCTGTTGCACGAGGTGTCCCATTTTTATACCGTCACGCACGCTGATTTTACCACTGTCGGGCGGCACCTGTCCAATTAGAATCTTGAGCAAGGTGGACTTGCCCACGCCATTTTCGCCCACCAGCGCAACTTTTTCGCCTTGGGCTATGCCGATGGTCAGGTCCTGAAACAGCCAGCGATCATTATACGACTTCGAGAGATTTTCTGCTGATAAATAGTTCACGTCATCCAAATTTCGGGGTGCAAGTTACGAGATTCAGGTTCCGGGTCACAAGTTTCGGGTTCAGAGTTTCGAGTTTTGAGCTACGAGTTACGAGCTTTCGAGGTGTCGGGTTGTGTGTTGCGGTTTAAAGACGAAGGCTTGCTATCGCCGGTGGCAGATTTATGTAATTTATTTCACAAAAACCTGCAACTTGCAACCTGTAACTGTTGCGAATTAAATGAAACCCATCGTCGCTCCGTCCATTTTAGCTTCTGATTTTGCAAACCTTCAGCGGGAGATCGAAATGATCAACACTAGCCAGGCTGATTGGATTCATATTGATATCATGGATGGCGTTTTTGTGCCCAACATTTCAATGGGTGTTCCTGTGGTGGAGGCGGTGAAGAGGCACGCGAAGAAACCCTTGGATGTTCATTTGATGATTGTGCGACCGGAAAAGTACGTAGAAGCGTTTCAGAAGGCGGGGGCCGAAACAATTTCAGTTCATATTGAAGCTTGCCCGCATCTTCATAGGAACCTCCAGCAGATAAAATCGCTTGGTTGCAAAGCGGGTGTGGCCGTCAACCCTCACACACCGATTTCGAGTTTGGAAGACGTGATTCAGGACATTGATTTAGTCTGTTTGATGTCGGTGAATCCAGGTTTCGGGGGCCAGAAATTCATTGAGCGCACGTACGAAAAAATCCGAACGCTGAAGGCCCTTATCAACGACCGGAATACAAAGACACTCATCGAGATAGACGGTGGGGTGAATCAGCAAAATGCAAAACCATTGATGGACGCAGGGGCGGATGTGCTGGTAGCTGGCAATTTTGTCTTTTCTGCGGCCAACCCGAAAGAAGTGATTCAGCGTTTAAAGGAATTGGTATAAAATGGCAAGGGCTTTGCTTTTAACAGTCTAGCTTCATTTCAGAATGATTCGCATTATTCTTATCTCTTGTGTTTTTCTTCTGGCTTCGTGTGCCCGAACGGTATCTCGGGTTGATCCGGGAACACCCATTGACCTCAGCGGTAGGTGGAACGACAGCGACTCGCGCATGGTGGCGCAAAAAATGATCAATGACCTCCTGGGCAGCGATAAGTTCAAAGAATATTCGAAACAGCTGAATAAGAAACCTTCCATCATCGTGGGCCTGATCCGGAACAAAACCAGTGAACACATTGACGCCGACAATTACATCAAAAAAATTGAGCTGGCGATCTACAATTCAAATGCGGCCGACTTGGTTGAGTCTGATTCCTTTCGCGAAAAACTTCGGGAAGAGCGTGCCGAACAACAGGATTTTGCGAGCAGCACCACGGCCTCCAAGTGGGGCAAGGAGCAAGGGGCGAACCTGATGCTGTTTGGCGAGATGACATCTGAGACTGACGTTTACAACAAACGCAAAGTGGTCAACTACGTCACCACTCTTTTTCTCACTGACATGGAAACCAACAAACGCGTGTGGTATGGCCAAGAGGAAATAAAAAAGTACATCAAGAATTAGGTCACTAGATCCCTCAGATTGAAAAAATTCTTTTTCATCGCCGGTGTTTGCATGGTTAGTTCCTGTGCTACTTACTATCAGGCGAACTTTACGTTCAACCAAGAATTTGAGAGCGGCCAAATCGACAAGGCATATAAAACCTTACAACAGCACTCATCACAAGCACACGGCAAAAAAGAATTCTTGTATTTCGTCAACAACGGATTGGTGCTCTCGATGATGAGCCAGTATGAAAACAGCAACGGGTATTTTGAAAAAGCGTATCTGTTTGGCGAAGACTATCGAACGAATTACTTAAACGAAGCTGCATCGTATCTCACGAACCCCAATTTCACGGCCTACAAGGGCGAGGATCATGAACACCTGCTGTTGCTCTATTACAAAGCAATCAATTATCTAAAACTTGGAAATACAGATGACGCGCTGGTGGAGTGCAGGAGGTTGAACATTCGGCTGCAGCAGCTTTCCGACCGCTATAAATCGAAAGACAAATACGAGGAAGATGCGTTCATCCACGTACTGATGGGAATCACCTACGAAGTGGACAAAGACTTCAACAATGCATTCATCGCCTACCGAAACGCACTTCGGATTTACAAAGACGATTACCAACCGATGTTTGGCGTTGTGGCGCCGGATCAATTGAAGCAAGATCTTTTAAGGACGGCCTGGCTTAGTGGACTGAAGGACGAGTTTACGTTCTACAAAGATTCACTGCGGATGCCGTCGTATAAATATACGCCGAGCGATGGCGGTGAACTTATTTTCTTTTGGCATAACGGATTAAGTCCGATCAAGGCGGAATGGGGCGTTGATTTTGTGATCAGTCGACAGGGCAATTGGGTTTACTTTTCAAACCAGCAATTGGGGATGACGTTTCCTTTCAACGTTGGTGACCGCAGCAGTCAAGACCGCAATGCTCTTTCGAACATGGAAATCTTTCGTGTGGCATTTCCAAAATACGTGGAGCGGCCGCCTTACTTTTCGCAAGCTGCTATCACCGTGGGCGATAGTGAAATGCCGCTGCAGCAACTGGAAGACGTGGACAAGATTGCATTTAAATGCCTTCAGGAACGCATGGGCCATGAGTTCAGTAAAGCATTGCTGCGCGTGGCTTTGAAGAAGGCCGAAGAATATGAAGTGCGCAAGCAGGACAAGACACTCGGCTCTATTTTGGGAGCGATCAACGCAATGACGGAAAAAGCAGACACCAGAAACTGGCAAACACTTCCCCACAACATCTATTATTGTCGTGTGCCTTTGAGGGAAGGGGAGAACACCGTGCGTTTTACATTGCGAGGGAATGATGGAAAGGCAGTGGACCACACGTTCACTTACAATGTGAAGAAAGGCCAAACGTTGTTTCATACGTTTTCTTCGCTGGAGAGCGGGTATCCGAACTATGCGTCGTATTAGCTTGAAGGTTTG
The DNA here is from genome assembly GCA_035492075.1 of Cyclobacteriaceae bacterium. Taxonomy (GTDB): domain Bacteria; phylum Bacteroidota; class Bacteroidia; order Cytophagales; family Cyclobacteriaceae; genus ELB16-189. The sequence continues at coordinate 12,055 of DATJJP010000062.1, forward strand.
TTGTGGTGTGTCGTGGTTTTATAACGACAGCATCATCTAATGAAGCTGAGGGTGTCAGGTTGAAAAACCTGACACCACGGAAAAAAACGTGACCTCACGGAAAACGACCGCATCATCTAATGAATCTGAGGGTGTCAGGTTGAAAAACCTGTCCTCACGGAAAATCTAATGAAGCTGGGGGTGTCAGGTTGAAAAACCTGACCTCACGGAAATCATCTAATGAAGCTGAGGGGTCAGGTTGAAAAACCTGTCCTCACGGAAACGACCGCATCATCTAATGAATCTGAGGGTGTCAGGTTGAAAAACCTGACCTCACGGAAAATCTAATGAATCTGAGGGGTGTCAGGTTGAAAAACCTGTCCTCACGGAAACGACAGCATCATCTAATGAAGCTGAGGGTGTCAGGTTGAAAAACCTGACCTCACGGAAGGACGAACTATGTAACAATCAGATTGAACTTATTTACGATCAGGTCTGACACATGGACATTGGTGTATGACTTTTGGACAGTCGACTAGAACTTATGCACAGTCAAACTAGACTTTCTAACGATCAGATCGAACTATGTGACGATCAGATCAAACTTTGTAGTGATCAGGTCGAACTATGTATCGATCATGTCTGACATATGTACAATTGTGTATGACTTTTGGACAGTCGACTAGTACTTGTGCACAGTCGTTATTGACTTTGTAATGATCAGGTCGAACTATGTAACGATCAGATCTCGCACGTGGACATTCGTGAATGGTTTTCGTGTTGTAAACTAGAACTTAAGTACAGCTAGATTTGATTTGGACTGACAACGTCATGAACGTGAAGTTTACTGTTTTAGGTTGTATCCGTGAGCTTTGCGAGACCTAGCCGATAGGGGCCAATAGATTGGAAACGTGTTTTCGCTGGTTGGGATGTCAGGACGCCTGCGCACGTCCGCTACTGCTCGGCAAAAAAAAAGCAGGCGAATGTGGTTGCCTGCTTTTTGAAAGGAACGCTGAAGACTTATCTCGTGAATTTCAGCTTAACTATATTTTTGTATTCACGGCTGTCACTGCCGAAGACGGAGTGAACGTAAGCCTTTACTGCCTGTGCGGTGTCTACCATGCCGGTGCCCTGCGCATACAACACTTTATCGCGATTGCTGTTGTCGCTCTTTGTGGCGATGCGGGCGGTTGTCACGGCATCATTCTTTGTCTTCATGGTATTGAGCAGTGTTTGAAGCGTGGTTACCTTCATTTCATTTTCATTGGGGGCGTAGGAAGCAGATTCATTGATCAATGTGCCGATAAGCCTTTCGAAGTTTTC